>CAYXMH010000003.1:0-202410 GCA_964466115.1 uncultured Rhodanobacteraceae bacterium
CCAAAACGCGCCGATTTCTCCACTTTAGGTCGGTACTGAAATTGGGAGAGGGTCATTGTGGACTAGGGTTTGCCTGGACCTGGCTTTGGCACCGGGATTATCGGATTCAAATCACCGGGCAAAATCCACCAGTCAGAACCACCGCCCAAAATTGGGCCTTTGGGGTCGCGACCATCGCCTCCGACACCAATATAAGGATCGTCTCCCGTACCCGGAGCAACAAAATCCCGGCCTCCACCACCAACCCCCACTACGGGAGAACCACCACCGGACGGAATCGGAAACCCGCCCGCAATCTGCTCCAATTCTGCATCATTCAATTCGCGTATAGCGTCATTCATAGCAATTCCTCCAACTATTTATAACTTAAGTAAGGCTGCATACCCACTCATCCAGCAGATTGTTTTATCAGCCGCTAGGCTTAAACCCTTTAATGGAATTAACGTGAATCCGACTGCGCTGCCAACGCAACCGAATCGGTTGGGACTTGATCCAAAAAGCTATCCACGGTTGAGGTCTTTAACAGCTCATCCAACTCTTTACGAAATTCGGCTGGCACCGTGTCAAGAAATTCGATTCGTTGCGCAGCATCTAAATCCAATGCGGTATCGAACAATGCCTCCAAGCGCGTCGCGTGGGAAGGAGACAAGTGAGTCATATCCCACCACCGCTCCATATCCGCTGCGATCTGATTCAATTCCGTATTATTCAATTTACGAAAGCGGTTGCTCATAAGAACCTCTGAAAGCTCATACTCCACGTCGGTTTTTGTGTTACCCAATAAACGACCCTCCCCGGCGATGCTTTCTGAACAGGAGGAGTGCACTAACAGAGACGTAAAACGAAGGGGCGAGGGGACAACGCAAGTGAAAGTTTCCGACGAGCGGTAGTTCTCGTCGTTCAATTAACGCCCGGTTGGGCGAGTGGATGGATTTGACCCGATCGAAATCGTGTGGGATTTGCGAATTGAGGTTTCGAGCTCTTTAATGTCTTGCGGATTCGAGGAGGGATTGGCGCGCAGTAAAGCCAACGCTTCGTTCCAACTTAAGCGCGCCTCCTCGGTCTGGCCAAGACCCGCTTGCGCGTGCCCAAGCGCGCTCAACCCTTCACTAAGCGTCAGCGACGGGCTTGCGTCGGTCGCGCGCACCGACGCGATGACCGGTACCAGCAGTTCTTTTGCCTGCGCGTAACGGGATAAGTCGTTTAACGCCTGCGCTTTCTCAATTGTCGCTAAATGCATATACGGATCATCAGCAGGCAAGAAGGTCTTAAATATCTGCAGCGACGCTTCGATATGATCCAACGCGCGTTGCGCATAACCGGCCTTGATTTCGGCGAACGCCAATTGCCCTAATGTATACCCAAGCGGTTGGCTGTTTTCCCCATACGATTCGCGCTGGATCGCCGCGGCCTCTTCCAACACGGCAATGGCTTCACTGTGACGGCGCTCAAACGTGAGCACCTGCCCCAATGTGCCTAAGGTCGCGGCAACTCGGCTGTTGCGCGGACCATAATGTTTGCGGGTTAATTCCAAAGACTGACGTTTAAGTCGCTCGGCTTGCGGATAGTCCGCTTGCCAAAACGCGACATCGCCGAGACTATAGAGGATGTCTGACATAATCGCGTTGTCGGACCCGTCAAGCTCCATCTGCATTTTAAGCATGCGTTCGTAGACGGATTTGGCTTCAAGGAACTTTCGCTGATTGAACAGCTGCCGGCCCAAGATGCCGAGACTTGCGATGAAATCAACATTCGGCCGGTCATAGACAGATTCATTGATCGCAACCGCTTGGCGTGCCAATTGCTCACTTTCATCGCTCTTATCAAGCTCGCCCAGCACGCTGGCCAGCGAATTTAGGCTCAAGGCAAATTGAGCCTTGTGGTCGCCGTACAATTCTCGGCTTAACGCCAGGTTGGCACGCAATGTCGCTTCGGCTTCTCCCAATCGCCGCGCATCCTGTAATGCAACGCCCAAACGCGCCATCGCTTGTTGTACCGATGCGTGATGCGCGCCAAACAAACGCTTGGAGATAGCGAGCGCACCTTGCGCCGTTGCAATAGCTTGTTCAAACCGATCTCGTTGTCGATAAACGTTGCCCAATTGATTCAGTGCGTCTGCCAATGTCTTACTGTCGCCCGCCCCGGCGTCACGATGCGACGTGATGCTCGTCATCAAGTATTGTTCCGCTGGTTCAAGCTGGGAACGTCGTTGCAATAAAATGGCCCACGCGACGTGCACCGATAGCCAGGTCTCCGTGGCTGGGGAAAGATTTTTATCGGCTACCGACACCGCTTCCTTAAGCAATGTCTCGGCGGAATCGTAAAGGCCGAGCTTGGTCTGCACCCGCCCGAGCAATAGCAACAAACGCAACTTCACTTCCGGTGCGTCCTTGAATTCGACCTGAACTCGCTTGGCACCGTCCTCAAGCAGGGTTTCCGTGCTCGGGACTTTATCCCGCGGCACCCCGCTGTCGGCCACTTCAAATAAATTGGTTAAAAAACTTTCCACCGCACCCGCTCGGTTGGCTTCTGTTTGCGCCCGCTGCATCTGCGCTTGCGCCAAGGCCGTTTGTATTTCAGCACGCCGCGCTTGGTACAGACTGATACCTGTGGCCGTCAACAACAATGCAACCACCATCGTGGACACCGCCGCCGCCAGTGCGTGTCGCTGCAGGAACTTCCCGGCACGGTACATCCACGCATCTTTGCGTGCCTGAATCGGTTGTTGTTGCAGGTAGCGCTCGATGTCATCGCCGAGCGCTTGGGCACTGGCGTAGCGGCGATTGGGCTCGCTCTGGAGTGCTTTCAATGCAATCGTGTCCAGATCGCCTTGCAAAGTTCGGCGTAATCGATCCGGTGCACTGTGCCGCGCCTGCGCCAACTGATCCGCGTTTTTGGTTTTTGGCGCGCGCTTTAACGCTTCCGATGGCGGTGGCACCCGCGCCGTCATGTTCAGCGCTTGCCCCGCACTTTGGCTGCGCGGTCTAAGGCCGCTTAAGAGCTCATACATCACCGCACCAAGCGCATACACATCGGTCGCCGTGGTGATCGGCCCGCCGATGAACTGTTCCGGAGCGGCGTATTCCGGTGTTAGAAGATACAACCCGGTGCGCGTCGCGGGCTGCGCTTCGTCGTTCAGCAGTTTGGCAATGCCAAAGTCCAATAGTTTTGGTTCACCGGCGTTGGTCACCAAAATATTTCCCGGCTTCAAGTCGCGGTGCACAATCAAATTCTGATGCGCATACGCCACCACGGACGTGATTTTCTGAAACAGTTGCATGCGCTTGCGCACACTCAAGCGCCGCTCATCGCAGTAACGGGCTAACGGGCTTCCATCCACCCACTCCATCACGATGTAGGGCACGCCATCGTCGCTGATGCCGGCGTCGTACAGCCTGGCAATATTCGGATGCTGCAATTGTGCCAGGATTTGCTGCTCGCGCAGGAATCGTGCGCGGCTTTCCGGTGTGGCCAGGCCCGTTTTTAGGCACTTCACCGCCACTTGGTGGCTAAACGCGCCGTCATCGCGATCGGCCAACCAAACGCTGGCCATACCGCCCTCGCCGATCAAACGCAGCAACCGATAGTGGCCTATGCGTTGACCGGCGCTGATTGCGCTGTAGGTGGCGTCCCGCTGCAGCAGTGCCGCAGCCGCCGGCACCAAATCCAGCGGTGTTCGATCCAATGGACTGACTAGCCCTGACGCCTTAAGCAATTGCGCCAAATCGTCGCGCAGCTCAATCGGCACCTCTTCGCTATCGAGAAAATGAGTGCGTGCCTCACCATCCAGACCAAGGGCGATATCAAGCAGTTGATCCAAACGTGCAACGCGTGGATTCACGGGGTTTGTCATCCGGCTTTCGCTTCATCAATGCCACAGTATGCCGCTGTACCGTCACCGATCACGATCGTTATTCCACCCGCCCCAGCGCCTGATTAATATAAGCGCGCGCTTTTTGCCAATCGCGTTTGATGGTGCGGGCGTCGATGTTTAAGGCCGCGGCCGTGTCCTCCACCGATAAACCGGCGAAAAATCGAAGCTCCACCACCTGCACCAATCGCGGATGATCCGCGGCCATTTGTTTCAGCACTTGATCCAACGCCAACAGATCAACGCTGTCATCCGCTATGCAAAGGTCCCCGGCAACGATCGCCCTGTGTTCACCACTGCTGTCGCGTTTATCGGCCATTCGTGATCGCGCGCGATCGATCAATATCCGGCGCATGGAGGTGGCCGCATACGTATAAAATTGCGCGCGATCGCGCCAGGACATCTGCACGTCGCCACCAAACAACGCGATATAAGCCTCATGCACCAAGCCGGTGGTGGCCAATGTCCGATCCGATGCGTCCAGAGCGATCGCACGATGAGCAATGGAGCGCAGTCGATCGTAGATCATCGGCAACAACTCATTCGCCGCGCTCTCCTCACCGCGCGTGGCCCGCTCAAGCAGTTGCGTGATCTCGGTCATGGGTTGATTGTATGCAAGAGTAGGCGATATTTTCCACACTTTACAAAATTTAACCGACTGCGGCAGGGCTTCTCCACCATCACGCGGCCACCAGACGAACTCGGGCAAAACCACGCTTACCAAGCTGCAAAAGATGCTCGGTACCGGGCTTAAAACTGAACTCGCGGTCTTCCACCACCGCACCATCGATACGCACCGCACGCTCTGTAATCTTACGCACCGCCTCAGACGTACTGGGCGCCAATCCAGCAACCTTTAGCAACGCGCCGATTTTTAGGCCGCTCGGTGGCACAGCAATCTCTTGAATCGGAACATCATCCGGAACCTGCCCGCCGCGGATGATTTCATTCCAATACTGAATCGCCTGGTCGGCCCCCGCTTTGCCGTGAAACCGGGCGGTCAGCTCCGCCGCCAATTGCATCTTGAAATCGCGTGGATTCTGGCCATTGGCCACTTCTTCACGCATGCGTTTTAAGTCGACCAGCGATTTATCAAATGAGAGCAGTTCAAAATAACGCCACATTAAGTCATCGGAAATGCGCATCAGCTTTCCGAAAATGTCGTTGGCAGGCTCGTTAATGCCGATGTAATTACCCAGCGACTTCGACATCTTATTGACGCCATCCAAGCCTTCCAGCAACGGCATCGTTAACACGATTTGCGCCGGCTGCCCGGCGTCTTCCTGCAATTGCCGCCCGACCAGCAGATTGAATTTTTGATCGGTACCGCCAAGCTCAACATCGGCCTTCAGCGCGACCGAGTCATAGCCTTGCACCAGTGGATACAAAAACTCATGGATGGCGATCGGCTGTTCGCCTTTGTAGCGCTTGTTGAAATCATCGCGCTCCAGCATGCGCGCCACCGTATGCTTGGCCGCAAGCTTAATCATATCGGCCGCGCTCATCGCACCGAACCACTGCGAGTTGAAGCGCACCTCGGTGCGATCGCGATCCAGCACTTTGAACACCTGCGCCTCGTAGGTGCGCGCATTGGCTTCAACATCCTCGCGCGTCAACGGCTTGCGGGTCACATTCTTACCCGTGGGATCGCCGATAAGACCGGTAAAATCCCCGATCAAAAAAATCACCTGATGCCCGAGGTCTTGGAACTGCCGCATCTTGTTCAATAACACGGTATGACCCAGGTGCAGATCCGGTGCGGTCGGGTCAAAACCCGCCTTGATGCGCAAGGGGCGCCCAAGTTTAAGGCGCGCTTCCAATTCGTCGCGTTTGATGATTTCATCCGCTCCGCGGCCAATCAATTCCAGCGCATCGCGCATCTCGCTCATGACCACTTTAACTTCTCCCCATTCTGAACGGTTTCGTTAATTATTCGTTAGTTTATTCGATTCGCGCAAACCCTTGTGTTTGCTTGCGTTGACGCGGGTTTCCACAATCGCTATGGTACCCCGCGTTTTGCCGAGAATGGATTGTGACCGAAACCAATAACAGCGCAAGCGTAGTGCGAAAAGGCGACCGTCGTTTAGCGATTCGGCGCCGCGCGCACCGCAGCCACTTCCACTTTTACTCGCGTTGCGCAAATTGGACATTTCTAAAAAATGTCTCCGGCAACCCGATCTCCTGGCGCTGTGAGCATTGGATGCTCGGCGGTGCCGCGCTGGTGCTGACCGTAATCATCAGCCTGGTCATTCCAACTTGGGCCAGCGCCATGCGCCATGCGCCGGCGCCCGATGCATTAACGACCTTACCACTTGAATTGCCCACAGTACCCGCAGCGCTGGCACCGGATGAAAATACCGATGCTGAGTTGGCGCAAAGCTTTAACCCCTCGGATACCACTCAATCTGATCAATGGGTGATCGCGACCGTTCAGACTGGCCAATCACTGGCCGACATCTTTCATCAGCAAGGCTTAAGTCCGGCTTTACTGCAACAACTTCTGGAAGACCGCGATAACGCAAACGCCATGCGCCATATTCATCCGGGGGATGAATTTGCGTTTGCGCGTGATCCACAAGGCAATTTGCGCGCGCTGCGTTTTGATCGCGATGACCACACCAGGGTGGTGCTTAATTTCAGCGTAAGCGGCGTACAACAAACGACGCTGGACCGAGAAATTGAACGGCGCATCCAAGTTGCCCATGGAGTGATTACGCGATCGTTGTTCGATGCCGGCGAGCAAGCCGGTATGAGTGACGCGATGATTCTGAAATTAGCCAACGCGTTCGGCTACGACATCGATTTTGCGCAAGACCTGCGTGAGGGCGATAGCTTCACTGTGCTTTACGACGACGTTTACCGCGAGGGCGAGCGTTTGCGCGACGGCGACATCATTGCCGCCACCTTCATCAATCAAGGCAAACGCTACGCGGCAATGCGCTACACCGACAGCGAAGGCACGACGATGTTCTACACCGAAGACGGGCGGCCGTTGCGCAAAGCGTTCTTGCGCACTCCGGTGGAATTTACGCGCATCACGTCCGGATTTTCTGCCGGCCGCATGCACCCGATCTTAGGCACCATGCGCGCGCACCGCGGCGTGGATTACGGCGCCCCCAGCGGCACCCCGATTCATTCTGCCGGTGAAGGCAAAATCACCTTTCGTGGCTGGCAAAGCGGCTATGGCAATGTGATCGTGGTGCAGCACGGCGGCCGCTACAGCACGCTGTACGGTCATATGTCACGCTTCGCTGGTAACCTCAACGTCGGCCAACACGTCAGCCAAGGCCAGACCATTGGTTTTGTCGGCATGACCGGATTGGCCACCGGCCCGCATTTGCATTATGAATTCCGGGTGGATGGCGAGCATCGCGATCCACTGACGGTAACCCTGCCGAAGGCCGAACCTTTGCAGGTAAACGAATTGGCCCGCTTTCGCCAACAAACCCAACCGTTGCTGGCTAAATTGCGCACTCTGGAGGCGACCCAGCTCGCCTCGGCCAAGTAATTCCGGTGGCCGATCCCGTTTTTTTCCTGGGCTTAATCTCAGGCACCAGTGCCGATGGCATCGACGCCGCATTGGTGGCATTCGACCCCAAGCTTCATTTGCAGCACGCGTTGATGCACCCTTATCCACAGGCACTGCGGGCACGCATTTTGGCGCTCGCCCAGGGTGAGGCACCGATCGCTCTGGATGAGCTTGGTGCGTTGGATGGATGGGTTGCGGAAACCTTTGCCGCCGCGGCAATTGAACTGCTGCACCAAGCCCAAATCCCGGCCAGCGCGGTGTTAGCGATGGGTTCGCACGGCCAAACGCTGCGGCACCGTCCCGCGCATACACCACCCTACACACTGCAACTTGGGGATCCCAACATCATCGCCGAACGTACCGGCATCCAAACCGTAGCCGATTTTCGCCGTCGCGATATGGCGGCCGGTGGTCAAGGTGCGCCCTTGGTACCGGCATTTCATGCCGCGGTATTGAGATCAGCAGAAACTACCCGCGTGATTTTGAATCTGGGTGGCATTGCCAATGTGACGATATTGCCGATCGATGCGGTTCACCCGGTTATTGGTTTCGATACCGGGCCCGGCAATTGCCTGCTTGATGCGTGGGTTGAACGTCACTTGGGTCAATCCTGTGATCGCAACGGCGCCTTTGCGCGTAGCGGTCAAGTCGATAGCGCGCTATTGCAACAGTTGCGGCAAGACCCGTATTTCGCTAAACCGGCGCCGAAAAGTACCGGCCGTGAAACATTTCATCTTACGTGGCTCGATAACGTGCTGGGAACCACCCCGCGAAGCGCGGCGAATGTGCAAGCGACACTGGTTGAATTAACCGCTATCAGCATCGCCGATGCCATTCGTGATTATGCGGGCCCACCTTGCGAAGTCTTGGCCTGCGGTGGTGGCGTACACAACCCGGTGCTGATGGAAGCGCTTGCCCGTACTCTGGCCCCCGCTAAAGTCGCCAGCACCGCGCGCTGCGGAATCGATCCCGACTACGTCGAAGCGATGGCGTTTGCTTGGCTGGCGCGCCAACGCTTGAACGCGCAACCGGGCAATGTGCCGGCCGTGACCGGGGCAAGCCACGCTTGCGTTCTTGGCGGTATCTATCCGGGTCGCTAGCCGTTAAGGTTTTTTAGGATCCGGTTCCACGAAGGTTGGGCCCGAATTCATGCTTTCAAACGCGTCCACCGCTGAGCGAAACGCCGCCGATTCAGAAGGATCCCAAGCCCCCGGCAGCATCGCGATGTCCTGGGTGACACGATTGATCAAGTCCTCGCCACCCAGACCGACTCCTTGTCGCAAGATGTGCAAAATCACATCGTTCAGCGACCAGTTGCGCTCACGCGCAATTGCCTTGATGCGTTCGGCCAATGTCTCTTCGATATTACGAACCAAGATATCCGGCACAGCCATTCTCTCGAGGGAAGCACACGCAATAGAGTTCATGTCTGTTTACATTTCAGTTTCCCGACCCAGCCATTCTAATCGCGGGCGTAGCCAGAGCAATAATAATACGGTGGGCAATATCGAAACACAGCTCAGCGCAAAAAACCCAGAATAACTCAGCGATTTAACCAAAACCCCGGAAAACCCCGCTATGAGCTTACCCGGCAAATTGGCCAGGGAGCTTAATAACGCATATTGCGTAGCGGTGTAGCGGCGATTCACCAATCCGGATAAAAAAGCCACCAACACCGTTCCCCCAAAGCCATTGGCCAAGTTATCGCCGCTCAGCGCCAATACAAACGCCCACGACGCACCCGGATTCAACGCCATCAGGATATACAGCAAATTGCCAAGACCGATCCCCAGCGCCGCCAACAACAAAGGACCGCGCAGCCCGAAACGGCTTACCGCAAAGCCGCCGGCGAACGCGCCGGCAAGGCTTACTATCACGCCATACACTTTAGACACTTCCGCAATTTGTGTTTTTGTATAACCGCAATCGAGATAGAACGGGTTGGCGATCACGCCTATCATTTGCTCGGGCAACTTGAACAACCCGACAAACGCCAGTAGCAACAAGCCCAATGGCAACCCGCAGCGTTGAAAAAACTCCTGAAACGGCCCAATAACCCCGTCCCGCAACGCCGCAAATGCGGTCTTGGCTTGGCGTTTTTCCGGAGCATGCTCCGGTTCGCGCGCCCGCAACACCGCAATCATCGGCACCACCAGCAATGCCGCTAAGGTTAGATATGCGATCTGCCACCCCGCATGATCGGCTAAGAACAGCGTGCCGGCTCCACTGGCAATCAAGGCCAGGCGATAGCCCAGCGTATAAGTGGAGGCCAATGCTGCTTGCGCTTCGATCGGGGCGATCTCAACGCGATAGGCATCAACCGCAATATCCTGGGTCGCACCGGCAAACGCCACCAACGTAACCAATGCGACAAACCCGATTAATGAGCTCTGCGGCGTCATCCAAACCAACCCCACCAAACCTAAGGCCAGCACCAATTGCGCGGCCAGTAACCAACCGCGACGTTGACCTAAGCGCCCAAAGAGCGGCAAAGGCAAACGATCGACGGCGGGAGCCCATAAAAACTTGAAGGTGTACAACAACGTGGCGTAGCTGACAAAGCCGATCATCGTCAGATCGATGCCAGCATCTTTAAGCCACGCGGAGAGCGTCGCACCCACCAGCAAAAACGGTAACCCGGATGAAAATCCGAAAAAGAACATCGTGCGTGCAGCTGGCTGAGTGAAGGCTTGAGCAATCCCCCTCAAACCTTTTTTTTTCACCGCATCGGTAGGCGCGCTCACTTAAACGCGCTGCCCAAGTTGTAATCGACGATGTACGGCGCGTGGTCGGAAAATCGTTGCTCAGCAAATATCGAGCAAGCTTTTAACTTGTCGCGCAAAGAAGGAGTAACAATCTGGTAATCAATCCGCCAACCGACGTTATTCGCACGCGCTTGCCCGCGGTTCGACCACCAGGTGTACTCCACTGCATCCGGCTTCAGGGCGCGATAGCTGTCCACCCAACCAAGCTCACCGAACAAGTGGTCAAGCCAAGCGCGCTCTTGCGGCAAGCAACCTGAGTTTTTCTGATTCGAGGTCCAATTCTTGATGTCGTTGCGCGTGTGCACGATGTTCCAATCGCCGCAAATCACGTAGTCACGGCCGCTGCTCACCCAGTCTTTCAAAATCGGCGTGAACCACTCCATCACCTTAAACTTAAATTGTTGGCGCTCGTCCCCGGAGGAGCCGGAAGGTACGTAAAGCGATACGACACTCAAATTGCCAAAGCGCGCCTCGATATAGCGCCCCTCATCATCAAACGGCGCCCAATCAAGGCTGGTACGAACCTCGTCCGGCTTGCCTCGCATATAAAGGGCAACACCGCTGTAACCTTTTTTGCTGCGCGCATCATTAAAAACCACCTGATAGCCGGCTGGTCGAAACAAAGCATCGCTGAGCTGATGCTCTTGCGCCTTGGTTTCCTGCAAGCAAAGCACGTCGGCTTGCTGCTCAGCCAGCCATTCGTAAAAACCTTTGTTAGCGGCCGAACGGATGCCATTGGCGTTGAAAGTGATGATTCTCATGGGATCGGGTAGCTTAAGTTTGGCGTCTAGGAAGGCTACGATGTCCGGGCGTTTAAGTTAAGAGGGCATAACGCCAAGTGGGAGGTTTTTTTTCAGTATTGCGTGCATTTCCATTGCACCACCAGGCAAAATTGCAAATCTTCGCTTTCACTGACTTTAAGGCCATGCGCTCATACCAACGCGAATTTCTCGATCTTGCCCTGGCCCGCAACGCCCTTCAATTCGGCGCGTTCACTCTTAAATCGGGGAGAGTAAGTCCCTATTTTTTCAATGCGGGTCTATTCAATTCCGGACGAGCGTTGTCCACGTTGGGTCAAGTGTATGCACATGCGGCAATCGATGCGAATGTTCCATTCGATATGCTATTCGGTCCGGCTTATAAAGGCATCCCCCTTGCAACCACCACCGCGGTGGCATTGGCCAACCATCACAAACGTGATGCTCCGGTTGCGTTTAAGCGCAAAGAGGCAAAAACGCACGGCGAAGGCGGTCACATCATCGGAGCGCCACTAAACGGTCGGGTCTTAATCGTCGATGACGTCATCACGGCGGGCACCGCCATTCGCGAAGCGCTAGAAACGATTCTGATTCATGGGGCCACCCCGGTTGGGGTGCTTATTGCACTGGATCGCGAAGAGCGAGGACAAAACGCCCTTTCGGCGGCCCAGGAAATCCAGATCGAATTTGGCATCCCGGTCATTGCGATTGCGAGGCTAACTGAACTGCTGGCTTTCACCTCGGAACATCCCGATCTTAAGCCGTACCAAGCCGAGCTTGAGGCCTATCGCACACGTTACGGCATTGCATGAAGTAAAAAACCGGCGCTTATTAGGACATCAAACGCTCACTAATGCTGGAGGTTTTCCAAACTTCTCCTATACTGAGCGCTAAGGAGGACCCACAGCATGCATTCGATGATTGGATGGTTTATCGCCTTATTGCTGGCATCAAGTCTGCTGCTTGAGTCCGTACATGCGGCAACGGCAACATCCACCGCCGGGCATGTCCACTACAAATGGATTGACGAGCAAGGCGGTGTGCACTTTAGCGACTCGGTTCCCGCCGACGCGGTTAAATTTGGCTACGATGTGCTGAATAACGAAGGCTTAACCATTCGTCACGTCGAGCGCGCGAAAACCCCAGAAGAAATTAAAGCCGCAAAAGCCGAAGCACGGCAAAAAGAGGACGTGTTGCGCCGTGCTGAAGAACAAGTTAGAGCGGACCAACAAATGCTTGCTGCCTATCCCACTGAAAACGATTTAATCCGCGCTCAAAAAGCGCAACTGGAAATCGTGGCGCAAAATTTACGGGGTGCGGAAATCAATATTCACAGCCTGGAAAGAAATCTAACCGATTTGCTTTCACATGCCGCAGAGCTTGAGCGCAGCGCGAAACCGTTGCCGCCAAAGCTCACTCAGCAGATTAGCGATTTGCGCAACGACATCGATGCCCAAAAAGCCTTTATTACACAAAAGCAACAGGAAAAAATCGATTCCGCGAGCAAATTTGAAGCGGAGCTCGTGCATTACCGGGAATTGGTGGAGAAAACAAAAGACCAACATTGATGCTTGACCATCCATCAATGGAACCTAACGAAACGACACCGTTGCAGACGCAGACGCGGTATCCAATTTTAGATTTATTGGGCAATGCGTCCTTGGTTTTTCAGCACCTCCCCAAATGCGGTGGCACGTCGGTGCATGAATTGTTGCAAGCTCACTTCCCGCCCGAACGGGTGTGCCCGGAGCGATTTAATGAGCTGATTTACTATCCGCAAGCCCGTTTGGACGATTATCGCTACTATTCCGGACACTACGATCGAAACAATGTTCTTTTTATCCCAAAACCCGTCCGCGTTATCACGCTACTACGCGGGCCCAAAGAGCGCATAATTTCACTCTACCGCTTCTGGCGCGCGCATCGCGAGGAATCGATTACGGAACACCATTACGCCGCCAAGCTCGCCCGCGAAATGCCGCTGCTTCAGTTCCTGCGCCACCGTGCCGATTCGGTACCGGAAAATGTCAATAATTACATGACCCGCTATTTGTCCGGGTACACGGAGCTTGACCCTAACGGCGAATTTTCGCATTCGCCTAAAAAGATGTTGACGCAAGCCGCCGCTCATCTTGATTCGATGGACTGTTTTGGCCTGCTCGAGTATTTTGAGGATTTCATCCATTTGCTTTTTCAGCGCTTGCAACTTCCGATTCCGGACGAAATGCCCCAGCTAAAGGATCATCGCCGCTTTACCGAAGACCCTGGTTTGGAACACGTTGAATTAGAACCCATCACTCCCGAAATTCAATGGGAATTACACAAGCTCACCGAGCTTGACAGCTGCCTGTACCTGTACGCTAAGCAGCGTTTTCTGAAACTATTAGCCGCCTCAGGCCAGCGTAAAGCATTGCCGCGAATGAGTTGGAGCGAACGAACCAGAAATTATGGGTTGCGCTTACGCTTGCAAATGGCACGCTACGTTTGAGGGTGCGGGACTGCTAGCTAGCTACCCGCACCCCATGCCATGAGCCGGTAAAACGAAAACCCATCAGTGTGCTTATGGATCCAGGACACTAACCGTCAAATGCTCCGTTGGAATAACGGCGTAGGGTGAGATCACGCCTGGCTCCGGATCAAACCAAATCTTCGCATAGTAGGTATGACCAGAGGTTGCGGCCGTTCGCGTGGCGGTAATGGTGATGGTTGCGTTGGCGTCAATCCAGCCGCCGCTGTTTAGTGTGAAGGTATCCGGAGATACGGTAATTCGAATGCCGGGATCGGCATCAACGCTCACGTGCCAGTTTATACGCTCACCGCGAGTGGCCCGCAGCGTGCGGGTCCAGGTACAGGTGGGGGCGCACGTGCCGCGCACATACGGCAGGTTTAATGTCGAAGGATCACCGCCATGCGCCGGATCGGCGCGTAAAAAGTTATCGTACGTTTCATTCATCACAAAGCCCGCAAGACCCGCATCGTAAAGCGCAATGCGTCCGGAGCCGCCCTCATCGGGCGTCCATTGCCGCCATAGCCACGGCGCCCGGCAGAACGAATCCCCACACATCCGATTTTGAATTTCACCCGGATTTTTGGCCGTTAGCAGCATCGCCGATTGGATTTCGCTTGGGGTCCAAGTTGGATTGGCGCTTTTCAATAAGGCGGCGGCTCCGGCTACCACAGGTGCCGCCATCGAAGTTCCACTGCGCGGAACAAAATTATTGGTGCCCGCTTGGGCCGATTCAATATTTATACCCGGAGCAATCAAGTCTGGCTTTGTAACGCCATGCAGGGTTTCAAATGCGCTGTGCGAGGCATTCAGCATTTGCGGCGGACCAAGCAGACTGAAATCTGCTATTTGATCAGGGTAAGCGGGATAACTGGTACCAGGCCAACCCAGATGCGTCGCATAACCACCGGTTGCCGCGGCAACAACGGTTTCCCAGGGTGCGATATGCCCTACTCCTCCTGCAACTGGTTGAGGTCTATCGGAAACTCCCAAGTTACCCGAGGCACTAACCGGCACAATTCCACTGCGTAATAAGCCCAGTGTTAATAACGGAGATATGTCTGAACCAGCAATGCTGCCCCATGGATTTTCCGCTCCGGTGCGCGGACCAAACGACATATTCACTACCTGGACACGGTCTCGTATCGCCTGCTCGATCGCTTGCATCACGGCATCCGGCCAAAGACCCGGTTCAAACGGATTCCCATCGCCGGCATTGTAAGAAATAATCCCTGCGCATTTGGCAATGCCTTGATAAAGCCTGCCATTGCTATGGGATACCGCGCCGCCTGCCGCAATGCCGGCAACATGCGTGCCATGTCCGACACAATCGGTCGCCAACCCATCCGGACTGTCGAAGCAGCTGGCTAAGGGCTCATTGCCGACGGGGCAGCCGCTGCGGTTGCAGTTCTTCAGCACAATCTTTGGCCGCGGACTGCTATACCCGCATTCAGATCCCATTGGCCTGAAAAAAGGATGCCGGTCATCGCCACCGGTGTCGATTACGGCGATCGTTACACCTTGTCCCTGCGTTCCAACATGATTTGGTGTGGAGGTCCCATCCCATATCCAATCGGCACCCACAAATTCGTAAGTCGAGTGCATGCTCAACACTTGCCTTTGTGGTTGCCACAGGGACCGGACAAACGACAGCTTACGAACGGCCTCGACTTCGTCTTTGTTCAAGGGCAATGCTATCGCATGCTGCAGCACGTCATAGACATGTGCCGGTTCGACACTATGACCAAGCTCCGCCGCCAGCTTTTGCAGATAATACGTACGCTGACCCTTAAGCCACGCTTCGTAACTTTTTACTGCAGTGGACTCAAACTCGGGCGGGGTATTGGGTTTCGTCGGGGCGGTGGCCGCTAGGCCCTTTATCTCTCCGTTGTAGTCAAAGATCCCCGCTTCGAAAAACTGCACCACGTAGTTTCCTTGACTGGGTATCGCCGTTTGTCCGGCATAAACCGACGAGGACACCAGCGCCAACAAAGCAAAGGCCCATCGCAACATATCCGCACCCTCTTCTGTCGTGTTCACCGCAATAAAACCGTTCTACACGGGTTAAGGGCGACTATAAGCCTCTAAGAAGCACGGTGTCGGGCGTAGCAAGGCAGTTTGCAATTTTTTACAGAAATGCTCACCGGGAATATGTGAGCGGGCCTGCCATTTTAGAATGGCATGGTAAGCGATGGCTCCAAGGCTCTTAGTTGGTTGCGAAAAGAATCTTGGATGCGATTCAAAGCCGCCTCATTGTCGGCATCGAATCGCAGCACCAGGCACGGCGTGGTATTGGAACAGCGCACCAGCCCCCAGCCGTCGGCATAATCCGCACGCACGCCATCGATGGTAGTCACTCGCGCGCCCTCGAAACTGGATTTTTCCTTGAATTTTTCGATGAACCGATAATGTTCGCCTTCCGGCATCGGAATTTTTAATTCCGGGGTGCTGACGCCTTTCGGTAAGCTGTCGAAAATCGTTTGCGGATCGCGCCCGGCGGCATCGGAGGTAAGGATTTCCATCAACCGCGCCGCTGAGTAGATGCCGTCGTCAAAGCCATACCAGCGCTCGCGGAAAAAGAAGTGTCCGCTCATTTCCCCGGCAAGCTCAGCGTCGATTTCGCGCATCTTCGACTTAATCAACGAATGCCCCGTTTTCCACATCATCGGGCTGCCGCCGTATTTGAGGATCAAAGGCTGCAAATGCCCGGTGCACTTAACGTCATAAATGATCGCCGCGCCGGGATTGCGGCTTAGCACATCGATCGCAAACAGCATCAGTAAACGATCCGGATAAATCACTTCGCCGGTCTTGGTCACCACACCCAATCGATCCCCGTCGCCATCGAACGCGATGCCGACATCCGCCCCCATCTGCTTGACGGTTAAAATCAAATCCTGCAGGTTTTCTGGATCGGACGGGTCTGGATGATGATTGGGGAAATTGCCGTCGACATCGCAATAAAGCGGCATGACCTCGCAACCAATGCCTTCCAATATCGCGGGGGCCACAACCCCGGCAATGCCGTTACCGCAATCCACGACCACTTTAATTTTATGCTCGATTTGCACATCGCCGGTAATGCGCTCGATGTAGTCGGGCAGAAGATTCATCGCCTGTAATGCCCCGGCGCCTTGGCTGAGGCGATTTTCGGCGATGCGTGCGTACAGGTTTTGAATGGCGCCCTCGGATAAGGTTTCGCCAGCGAGCACAATTTTGAATCCATTGTAGTCGGGAGGGTTATGGCTACCGGTTACCATGACCCCGGAACCGGTATTTAGAAAATGCGTGGCGAAATACACCACCGGCGTCGGTACCGCGCCAACGTCAATGACATCGCAACCTGCCGCACGCAAACCTTCGATCAATGCAGCGGAGAGTTCCGGTCCCGACAACCGCCCGTCTCTGCCAACGACGATTTCGCGTACTCCGCGCTCTTGCGCCTCGGAACCGATGGCGTGACCAATTTTTCTTGCGATATCCGCGTTTAATGTGTGGCCGAGCACACCGCGAATGTCATACGCGCGAAAAATGCTGCGGTCCAAATTGACAGGGCTTTCGGCTTTTTTTTGCGCTGCCGGTGGTTTCGCAGCGCCTGCGGACTGGCCGGCTCTCGGGATCGCAGATGCGGCCGGTTGGCCAAGGGTTTGTGCCAAGGTGAGTTCCTCTTTCGCTATCGTGGGTTGGCGACGCAATACCGCCACAACGTGTCGAGCGCCAACTCGACGCGTCCAAACCAGCATTATAGCGGCCAACAATGTCAGTAAAAATAACGGCAGCAGCACCCATAGGCTGTGGGCGGTGAAAATAACACGTTCCGGTTGCGCAGTCGCAATCCGAAACGCACTGCCGGCTATCGCCACACCAAGGCTGCTGCTTGAGTCGCCGCCGGAGGTGACGCCGATACTGTCGATCACCATGTCGCCGCGTCCATCACCTTGGCGCAAATCGACGCGCGCACCGCTAAGCCAAGCCTGACGAAAGCTTTCTTGGATGGGAGCAAATGGCATTTGGACCACGGCATATTTTATGATTTTGTTATCGCGGTGAATCGGTTGCGCCAGCATCAGGTACCGCGCACCTTTTGCGTCGTTATGCGATTGCAGCGGAGCCGGCTTGCTCTCACTGCGGGCCTGCATCAACATCGATGCTTTGGCATACCCGAATTGAGCCAGGTCGTTGTGCATCAACTCGACCAATTCCGCGCTATAAAACTCAACCTCCACCAGCTCTGGAAGCTGTTGTTTTAAGGCGGTCGCAGCATTGACGTGCGTATCGCCGTTACCGCTCAATGCTTCGAGCACCGCTGGGCTTTCTAACGCCTTTTGCACCCGCGTTTGCGTTTCATTCACCAATTTAGTCAATGTGGAAACTTCCCATTTAACCACTTCAACCGCTTGGGCCGCGCCACTGATCTCAGACCAAACCAACGAAATTTGCCACACAAAAAATGCGCTTAGTGCAAATAACAGCATCGCGCCAATCAACGCCCACAAATGCCAATTCAACAATGGGTTGCTTTGGTCGCGCTGCTCCTGTTTTTGCAGCGCGCGTTGCAATGCGGTGGCTTTGCCACTGGGCTTGGTCATGTTGTTCCTGTGTTTTTAGTTTTGCGCATGCGCTGTTTAATGAAACGCGAACTTAACGACTGCCCGAGTGACCAAAACCACCCACTCCACGTAAACTTTGTTCGAAATTCTCGACTACCCGAAAACCAACGCGCACCACCGGTGTGAAAACCAATTGGGCGATTCGATCGCCCGGCACAATGGTAAAGGGCGTATCCGATCGGTTCCAGCACGAAATCATCAACGGTCCTTGATAATCGGCATCAATCAAGCCAACCAGATTACCCAGTACGATGCCGTTTTTATGCCCCAAGCCTGAACGCGGCAAAATCACCGCGCACAAATCGGGATTGCCGATGTGAATGGCAATGCCCGTCGGCACCAAATGGGTTGTGCCCGGCTCCAAGGTCAACTCATGCTCCAGTGCCGCGCGCAAATCCAATCCGGCTGAACCCGGTGTGGTATAGGTTGGCAAAGGAAATTCGCGCCCCATGCGCGCATCGATGATTTTCAGCTCAACTTCGGTCATGACGGGTCTTTAGATGAATGATTTGCACATGGCGCCAGAGCGCTCGGCAATAAGCTGCGTCAATGAGCGCGCCAATGCCAATTTAGAGGTCGCCGGTAAATGTACGCCACCGCCTGGCCAGAATACGTGAAGTTCGTTGTGTTCCACTTCGAACCCGCGACCGGCACCAACCGGATTGGCGGCAATCATGTCCAACTTCTTATTTGCCAGTTTTGCGCGGGCATGGTCTTCCAGAGCTTCGGTTTCAGCGGCAAATCCAACAAGAAACGGCCGTTTCGGCAACCCGGCGACATCCGCCAATATATCCGGGCATTGCGTCAGTATCAGATTAAGCGCAGCCCCGGTTTTTTTTAGTTTTTGCGCCGCCGCCTGCACCGGCTGATAGTCGCTGACGGCCGCAGCGGATATAAAAATGTGGCTTTTATCGACATGTTGCATGATTGCCGATCGCATATCGGCACTATTACGTACGTTGATGCGGCTCACCACGCCGGAGGGCGTCGGCAAACTGACGGGACCGGCAATTAAAGTAACCGCAGCGCCTTGCTCCACGGCGGCTTGCGCCATGGCAAACCCCATGCGCCCTGAACTGCGATTGCCAATAAACCGCACCGGGTCGATATCCTCAAAGGTAGGCCCGGCACTGACCAACACCGATTTGCGTTCAAGCCGCCTTGGGCCACGGCCTGCGATTACCGCCGCAATAATTTCCTCCGGCTCCAATAATCGCCCGGGCCCTACGTCTCCACAGGCTTGCTCGCCGATTGCCGGCCCTATGACCGCTACACCCCGCTCAGAAAGCGTTTTAAGGTTGTATTGGGTGGCCGGATGCGCCCACATCTGTTGGTTCATGGCGGGAGCCACCATGACCTTAGCGGC
Organism: uncultured Rhodanobacteraceae bacterium; assembly: GCA_964466115.1. Classification (GTDB taxonomy): domain Bacteria; phylum Pseudomonadota; class Gammaproteobacteria; order Xanthomonadales; family Rhodanobacteraceae; genus Pseudolysobacter. The sequence goes on from CAYXMH010000003.1 coordinate 19,406, forward strand.
GCTGGCTAGACAAACCGTGCTAAGTAAGTCATCGGCACGCCCTTGCGCCAGCTTGGCAAGCATATCCGCCGAGGCCGGTGCAATCAGAAGCAATTGCGCCCAGCGCGCTAATTCGATATGGCTCATGGCCGCTTCCGCCGCTTCGTCCCACAAGCTCATCCGCACCGGATGGTGCGATAACGCTTGAAACGTTAGCGGTGTGACGAAACGAGCGGCATTTTCAGTCAACACCACGCGCACGTCCGCACCCGCCTCGCGCAAGCGCCGCACCAACTCGGCCGCTTTGTAAGCGGCTATTCCGCCGCAAACCCCCAGCATTACTCGCCAATCTTGCAGCATCGAAACATTCATGTAGGAAATGGCCGACCGAAAATCGAGCAAATAGCTTACCGGAATTTAAGCCGATATCGGTTGTATTCGGAGCGGAATCGACCTTAGCCTTGAATACAGCCGCACGATATGAACCGCCTATGAGCATTCGAGACTGGCCAGCACTGGAGCGGCCGCGTGAAAAACTGGTGAGCCTTGGCGCCCATCGTTTATCCAATGCCGAGCTATTGGCCCTCTTCTTGGGCTGCGGCAGACACGGACAAAACGCCGTGGAGACTGGCCGGGAAATTTTATCCGCCCAAGGCGGGCTTAAGCGCTTACTCGATACCGACCCGGTGGAGCTGATTCGCGTCAAAGGGCTTGGAATGGCGGTGGTTTGTCGGTTGTTGGCCGGTTTAGAAGTGGGTCGGCGTTATCTCGGGGAAACGCTGCAACGCGAAGAGGCCTTCTCAGAGCCTTCGGCTTGCGCGGCTTATTTACAGGCTCAACTCGCCCATTATCCTTATGAGGTATTCGCTTGCTTGTTCCTCGATAACCACCACCGTGTCATCGCATTTGAAGAGTTGTTTCGCGGATCGGTCCTAAACGCTAGCGTCCACCCGCGCGAAGTGGTGCGTCGCTGCCTCGTACATAACGCTACCGGATTGATTTTCGCCCACAATCATCCCTCGGGGATGAGCGAACCAAGCCCGGCCGATCGCGTCATCACGGAACAATTGCAGCAAGCCCTGGCATTAATAGAAGTACGGGTTTTGGACCACTTTATTATCGGTCGTGGCAGCACCACATCGATGGCGCAATTGGGTTGGTTATAACGCGAAACGGCTGGCCGCCACGCCTGCGTTCCCAGCTATACTTACGACCCACCAACGAATAACGCCGGCGCCGCTTGTAGTGATACTCGGATTTCCAAAAACATTTCCTCCCGATGCCATTGAAGCCCATGTGCCCGATGCGGGTCGAGCGCGCGCATTGGTACGTGAGCGAACCCCAGCACTGCTAGACCTGCTCGAGCGCCGGCGCCGCCAGCTCGCCCCACAACTCGCCAGTGCATCCGAAGATTTAAAAACCCGTGTCGAAGATGCGATCTTAATCGCCTTTTGCCGGCTGGCGTTTCGCCATGGATCGTGGGGTTCGGATTTTCACGCCTATCATAACGAAAACCACATTCTTGAAATCTTGGATACGCGCATCGATCGTTTGATTGAAACGATCGGTATTGCGGCGTTGCCCTTGTGCGATTGGCTGTTACTGGAATTGTTTGCCGCTTGTCATGATTTACGCCAACGTGAAATGCCGGAGTTTGCGGCAGGCGTAGGCAGCAATGAGCGCGCCAGCATCGAAGAAGCGTTTCGCATTCTAAAGGTGTGCGGCTTTGAACCCACTCATCAAGCCAATATCTTCCAGGCATTGGAATTGATGATCGCCGGATCCACCTTCGACGCTCGCCCCGCGGCATCGGTGCTGGAATACAACTCGGCGGAACTGGTGCACAGCGGAGGTGCGTTGGCGCTTAAGCTCGATCAAAAACTGGACAAACACTCCCCCGATTGGCGCAGCCATGCCCACCTGCCGCACGCATTGGAATTAGCCTTGATTGCTGCGGACCTTGATACCGCCAATGTCGCCGAACCGTTTGCGCTATTCGCTGCCAGTGCCGAAAATCTATGCCGCGAACGCGAAATGCGCAGCCACCGGCAATTCAATGAAGCCGCCTCGGCGCAACCGGTTTTGCAATTTCTCACCGAAGGGCAGGAAAGCTTTTTCTTTGAACTGCATCGCTTTAATTCCGATGTCGGGCGCGCCGCGTTCGAGCACAATAAGCTCGCCAATGCCCCTAAGTTACAAACCTTATGCCGTAAATTGCGTGAGCGCGTCGCCGAATCCGGCCCGCCACGCAGCGGCAATCAAGTGCTGGAATGCTATCGTGCGGCGTTGTCTGATACGGAATCAAACGCAGACTGAGATAGAATTCGAGCCCACTGCCTTTGAATTTATGCACAATCGCACACGGGGGTGCGAGCCCCAAGAACCGATTTTGTAACCCTTGGCTTCTATCAGCTTAAGTGTTTGAATTAAAATGAATTAATCTTCCTAGCACAACTTCGCACAAATAAAAAATATTCGTATGGCCAACCACTTGGCGCACCTTCCAAAAGAATTACCAACAAAGTTATCCACAGGCTCTGATCGCAACAAGCACATTTTTTTCTGGAATTTATTGCCATGTTTCTGAACGCATGCGTGCAATGGCCGATGCAAAAAAGATTTTCGCGATCGCTTTTTTGCGCATTAAACCAACACCCAATCCTTAAAGCCCGTTTTTTTGAGATGCCCAGTGAAACAACATCTACGTGAATTATTATTGCAATCGCTCAATGAGCTGAAGCTTCGCAATGTATGCCCGGCCGACGCACAGCCGAGCTTTGTCATCGAACGCACGCGCAGTAAGGAACATGGCGATTTCGCGGCCAATATGGCGCTGAATTTGGCTAAGCTCGCGGGGCGCAAACCGCGCGAATTGGCAGACATGCTAGTAGCGGCAATGCCTGCGTCCCCCACCATCGCGAAAATCGAAATCGCGGGTCCCGGATTCATCAATTTTTTTCTTAGCGGTGCCGCCTATCAAAACGAGGTGCGTGCGATTCTAACGTTGGGTTCCGAATACGGTCGTAGCAATGCCGGTGCGGGCAGCAAGACGCAGGTCGAATTCGTTTCAGCCAATCCGACCGGACCCTTGCATGTCGGCCACGGCCGCGGTGCGGCAGTTGGCGATTGTCTGGCACGTTTACTTCAAGCCACCGGCTGGCAGGTTACGCGGGAGTTTTACTACAACGATGCCGGCCAACAAATTAATAACCTGGCGCTGTCGGTGCAAGCGCGCTGCAACATGATCGAGCCAAATGAACCTGGCTGGCCCACGGACGGCTACCAAGGCGAATATATTCGCGAGGTCGCCCGCGCTTATCTCGCCGGCGACACGGTCGAGGCGGACGGCAAACGCCAACGCGGCGCGGCCGACCCAAACAACCTGGACGCCATCCGCAGCTTCGCGGTTGCCTATTTGCGCCACGAACAAGATTTGGACTTACGTGCGTTTGGCGTCGTATTCGATACCTATTACTTGGAATCTTCGCTGTACGCCGAGGGTCGGGTGGAGCAAACCGTCGCCGGTTTAGTCGCCAAAGGACATACGTTCGAACAAGACGGCGCACTGTGGCTGCGCACCACGGACTTCGGTGATGACAAGGACCGGGTCATGCGCAAATCCGACGGCGCTTTCACCTATTTCGTGCCGGATATCGCCTACCACGTCAGCAAGTGGGAGCGCGGCTATCGGCGCGCCATCAACGAGCAAGGCGCCGATCATCACAGCACCATCACGCGTGTGCGCGCGGGTTTGCAAGCCTTGGAGCTTAATATTCCGAAAGGCTGGCCGGAATACGTGTTACACCAGATGGTGACGGTGATGCGCGGCGGCGAGGAAGTGAAGCTGTCCAAGCGCGCCGGCAGTTATGTCACTTTGCGTGACTTGATTGATGAGGTCGGGCGCGACGCGACACGCTATTTTCTCATCGCACGCAAACCCGATTCGCAATTGGTGTTCGATATCGACCTGGCGCGCTCGCAATCCAACGACAATCCGGTGTATTACATCCAATACGCGCATGCGCGCGTCTGCAGTGTATTGCGTCAACTTAAGGATCGCGGCCTGAGCTTTAATCGCGACAACGGCCTGCTACATTTGCAGGCGCTCGACAACGAACACGAACAAACACTCATGCGAGAATTGTCGCGCTACCCCGAGCTGATCGAGATCGCAGCGCAAAATCTTGAGCCGCATTTACTGGCGCAATATCTGCGCGACCTTGCTTACGCCTTGCACACTTGGTATCACGCGCATCAATTTATTGTGGAGGAAACGGATTTGCGCGATGCTCGTTTGACATTGGCGCTGGCTACGCGCCAAGTGCTGGCGAACGGTTTGGATCTTTTAGGCTTATCTGCCCCGGAGAGCATGTGATGGCGGCAAAACGCAGCAAACAAGCCACACGCGGCCCAACTCGCCCCTCTTGGCCGGCGTGGGTGTGGATTGGCCTTGGTATGGTGTTGGGAATGGCGGTAATGGCGGCGGTGTTGTGGAAAGACTGGGCGCCGATGTTGCGCAAGAAAAACTTGCCGCAACCAAACCCCGAAGCCACGGCGCCGCGCGAAACCGAGCCCGCATTGGCCGATGAGAACGGCAAGCCGCGCGACAGCACCAAGAGCAATGGCGGCCGCAAAAGCTACGATTTCTACAGCGTGCTGCCGGAAATGGAAGTGGTTATCCCGGATGCCGAGTTGTCCGCCAAAGCGCGCGCCGAAGCGGCTAAACAAGCCGCGAATCAGAATCAGGCTGCTGCACCCGCTCCCGAAACCGGCGTGAGGTATTTGTTGCAAACGGGGTCTTACCCCGACGCCAAAGCGGCCGATGAAACCAAAGCCAAACTCGCCTTGCTTGGTTTTGTTGCCCGCGTGCAGCCGGTTACGATCGACAACAAAACCTGGCACCGCGTTCGGGTTGGCCCGTATGCGAGCGCCAGTGAACTGGAAGCCGCAAAGAAGTCATTGGCTGAAAACGGCATTAATGCGATCGCACTGAAGGAAACGAAGTAGCACTGAGCCTTATCGCTTACTCATTTGCGATAAAATCGCATAGGTGGCATCGCGAAACCCGTTCACCCTGAGCTTGGTCGTTGGGTGAACGGAAACAGGCGTTTCTACATAACAAACACACCGTTGGCTATTCAAAGCTGTCGCTGTAAAGAATATCCGAAGTCAATTTCGAAACCGTACCGCCGGCAAAAGTCACGTATAAATTGCCCGCCTCATCCTCGCCAAACCCATAAATGGACGAACTGGACAGGCCGGTATCCAATTGCCCGCCGCTGTCCCAGGTGCTGCCTGTGGCGTCGGCGTACCAAAGCGTCCCCGAGCAGGAATCCCCATAAAAATACGTGCCGCGCATCTGGCCGATGGCCCCGCGATAAACGAAACCGCCTGTAACAGCACAACCAACACCATGGCCGTATTCGATAACCGGCGCATAGGTCGATGTCGTTGCCGGGCACGTGGTCCCGCTGCCCGCGGTATCCTTGTAATGACGCCCCTCGCAGCGGCTCCAGCCGTAATCACGGCCACCCGTCGTACCACCCGCATGAACATCGATTTCTTCATACGAATCTTGGCCCACATCGCCAATGATCAGATCGTGGGTTAAACGATCGAAGCTAAAGCGCCAAGGGTTACGAAAGCCGTGGTCCCAAATTTCATCGCAGGTGTTGCTGGTGCCAACATGCGGATTCGATGCCGGAATGGAATATTGTGCCGGAGAGATTCCCGATGAGGCACACATATCGGCCGTGACGGAACCGCCGCGATTGTCCACATCCAAGCGCAATATTTTCCCTAGCAGGAAATAATTCACGCCGCCACCCGGGGTGCACGAACTGCCGCTGGTCGCCGGTTTTTTCCACAAACATTCGGCGAAGTGATACGGATTGTCCTGCGCGCCGCTGTCTCCCATCGACCAATAAAGATAACCATCGTTACCAAAATGGATGTCGCCGCCGTTGTGGTTGTCGGCAAGATCCGGCACGCGCGCCACTAGCGTACAAGAGGGATTCGCCACATCCGACGTTAGGCTCGGGACGGTGCAGCGAGCGATTGCTTGATCCGGTTCCGCACCCAATTGCGGATCACCGCTCGGTCGCGTGTAAGCGATATAGAACTCGTCATTGTGCGCCTGCGCTGCTTTTCCAAAATTCGGGTGGAAGGCCAATCCCAACAAACCGCTCTCGCTCACAGTGGTTGCTGAAACGGTAAGAAACGGCGTAGTCAATAATGCGTCATTTTTAACGACTCGAATTACGCCACCTTTCTGCACGATAAAAAGTCGCCCGCTGCCGTCGTGCGGAGCGCGCAATGCAACCGGCTCAGAATAAGTTCCCGCTATGGGAGTCAACGCAAGATCCGTTGGTAAAGCCGCCGCTGCCGTTACTGAAACCATGGTCAACGCAAATAAACATCTATACATCCGCACGAGTTTTCTCCCACTAAATAACCCTGTTGGTTGTTATATCACAACGATTGTTTTGCTAATGTTTACTGGACCGCTTTAACCGTATCAGGGCGGAAATATCCTCAGCGCCATGCCCTTGTGCCATCAACCGAGCATAGTCGTCCAAAGAGCGTTCAATAACGCTGCGATCGGTACCGGCGGCAACTGCCAACTCACGCACAATTTTCAAATCCTTGTGCAATAACGCGACCTTGAAGCCTACGGAAAACTCATTGCGCAGCATCGTTGCACCGCGTTTGTCCAAGAACCAGTTACCGGCAGCGCCGGCGGCCAACGTCGGCAAAAGAACGCCGGGCTCCAAACCAAGCTTCTCACTCAAGGCCAAACCTTCACACACCGCCTGGGCAATGCCAGCAACCAACACCTGATTAACCGCCTTGGTGTTTTGCCCAGCGCCACTACCCCCCATGTGCGTAACGCGCAAGGCATAGGTTTCAAGCACCGGCCGCACCCATGCAAGCGTTGCGGCATTGCCGCCAACCATAATCGACAATTTACCGCCTTTTGCGCCCTCAACGCCGCCTGACACCGGCGCATCGAGGAAATCCCCGCCAACAGCCGCCATGAGAGCCTGAGCTTTTCGCGCCGTTGCGGAGGAAACCGTTGAGTGGTCGATGACCACCATACCGGCTTTGCCCTGCGCGGCGATGGCGCGCGTCACATCCAGTACATCGGCATCGGCCGAAACGCAAAGCACGATGACGTTGCACAGATCGACCAAATCCTTGGTGGCGGCAACTGCTGCCACTCCCAGCTCCGCCGCCAACGTCTGCGCCTTGATCGCGGTTCGATTGCACACGGCACGCAGTAGCGAAGCGCGATGAAGATGGTGCGCCATTGGTTCGCCCATGGCGCCCAAACCGATAAATCCAACGGACAGTGGGGTCATCCGATTTATGCTCCGCGCAGAACAGTTTCTGAGTCAGGGAAACGGCTTAGGGATGGGGCGCTTCCTCAAGATACGTATATCCCGTCAACCCGGCTTCTAAATACGCGCGCAATCGTTGCGCGGTGTTCACATCCAAATTCGCTTGCTCGATTTTTTGCTGATAGCGCGCACGCAATACCGCAATATCGTAGCCGACGTAATCGAGCAACTTGTCCGCCGTATCCCCGTGCCGCAGATGAGTGAGCTCAAACCCCGTAGCGGTTAAACGCACATTGACGGCATCGGTATCACCGAACAAATTATGAATGTCACCCAAGGTTTCCTGATAAGCGCCGACCATAAAAATGCCAAGCCGGTACCGGCTGCCGGATTCAAGCGCGTGCAACGGCAAACTGACGCCCACGCCGTCGGCGCCCACATAATGATCGACCCGACCGTCCGAATCGCACGTCAAATCGGCCAGTACGCCACGCCGTTGCGGCGCTTCGTCAAGCCGCGTCAACGGCACGATCGGAAAAACCTGGTCGATGCCCCAAACGTCTGGTATCGATTCGAATACCGAAAAATTGACGAAGTATTTATCGACCAACAATTGATTTAGCTCATCCAGCGCTTGACGATGCGAACGCTCATCGGGTTTAAGTCGCGCGTGTACCGCGCGGACGGTGGCGTAATAAAAATCGTCCAACCGCGCGCGATCCTCAAGTCCGAGTTGCCCCAACGCATACAATGCCTGCCCTTCGGCCAGATGCTGTTGCGCCTCATGGTAGATTTCCAGCGGCGGGCGTTTATTCAGCTCCGCATAAATCTCACGCAAATGCCTCAGCACCGCCGGCTCACCAGCACGGCTCGACCCCATTTCTCCGCTTGGAGCCGGCTCCACTTCACTGACGTTCACCACCAATACGGCGTGATGCGCGGTCATAGCGCGCCCCGCTTCCGTCAATACTTGCGGCATGGGCAGGCCGTGTTCGGCACAGGCCTCCGCCAAAGGCTGCACGATGGTGGCGGCGTATTGGTCCAAGCCGTAGTTGATCGAACAATCGCTGCGCGAGCGGGTTCCTTCGTAGTCGACACCAAGCCCTCCGCCAACATCCATGTGCTTGATCGTGAGCCCAAGCTTGGATAATTCGACAAAATAGCGCACCGCCTCGCGCATGCCGTTGGCGATGTCGCGCACGTTGGAAATTTGTGATCCCATGTGAAAATGCAACAATTGCAACGTGTGGTCCAAATTTTCTTTTTTTAGGTTGGCAATCAATTCCAATACTTGATGCGGGCTAAGACCAAATTTCCCCTTGTCGCCACCGGTGTTTTGCCATTTACCAGCCCCGAGCGAGGCCAGCCGTAAGCGCACCCCCAATCGCGGTTCGACCCCCAACAGCGCGGCTTCCTCGATCACGTGCTTTAACTCGGTGGGCTTTTCAATCACGATGTAAAGGTCCAAGCCGAGCTTGCGCCCTATCAAAGCCAAGCGCAGGTATTCACGATCCTTATACCCGTTACAAATTACCGTGCTTCCGGCTTTGGCCAACGCCAAGACCGCCATCAATTCCGGTTTGCTGCCGGCCTCCAGGCCAAAACCGCTGGTGCCGGCGTTTATCAGTTCGCTAACGACGCCGTGCTGTTGATTCACCTTAATCGGATAAATCGCGGTGTATCCGCCGCTGTAGTTGCAGCCTTTCATCGCATTCGAAAACGCGCCTTGCAACCGTTTCAGCCGATCGGCGAGGATGCTGGGGAACCGCGCCAAAAAAGGCAGGCGCAGCCCAAGCTCCCGGGTCTTTCCCACAACATCGTCCATAACCACTGCCGGACCTCCGCTACCTTGCGCGAGCACCACCAGCCGGCCTTTCGCATCGACATCGAAATAGCCTTCGCTCCAGTGGGGGATGGCATAGGCGCTACGAGCGCGTTCGACGGTCCAAGCTGATTGCATAGCAGATTCACCCCAAAGTGGCGCGGAGAAAGCCGGTATTGTAACGGTCTTCGGCGCAAATCCCTTATGCCCGCGTGTAAGCGCGCGACAACCTCGGTACAATCGCGCCCCCAACCGTATTTTTAGCTTACAGGTTTACCTCATGCCCTCTTCCGATCTTACCTGGTTCACCGAAGCACACGCGCCATCCGGATCTTCGATCGGCTTTCGCGTTAAGCAATTGCTGCACTCGGAAAAAACCCCCTATCAAACCATCGAGATTTACGAAACGACGGATTGGGGCAATCTGATGGTGATCGACGGTTGCATGATGGTTAGCACGCGCGACAATTTTTTGTATCACGAGATGATGTCACATCCGGCTTTGTTCACTCATCCGCGCGCCAAACGCGTCGTGATTATCGGTGGCGGCGATTGCGGCACCTTGCGCGAAGTGCTCAAGCACGAAGAGGTGGAATCGGCCATCCAGGTGGAGATTGATGAGCGCGTCACTCGTTTGGCGGAGCGCTATTTCCCCGAGTTGTGCGAAGCCAATTCCGATCCGCGGGCACAGTTGCTGTTCATCGATGGCATCCAGTGGATGGCGGACTGCGAGCCGGAATCCCTGGATTTGGTCATCGTCGATTCAACCGATCCCATCGGCCCAGCGGAGGGTCTTTTCAATGAAGCGTTTTACGTTTCGTGTTTGCGGGCGCTACGCCCCGGTGGCTTATTGGTGCAACAAAGCGAATCGCCGTTAGCGCACTTGCCCCTAATTAAATCGATGCGCACGCAAATGCGCGCGGCTGGCTTTCATGCCGTGCGCACGTTGCCGTTTCCACAGCCGTGCTATCCAACCGGTTGGTGGAGCTGCACCATGGCGCGCAAAGGCGTTGATCTTGGGTCGTTTCGCGAACGCGGCGCCGCCACCAAACAATTTACGACTCGTTATTACAACGTCGAAACGCATAAAGCGGCGCTGGCCATGCCGGAATTTATGAAGGAAGCCCTGTCGGAATAGTTATTCCTAGGATTAGAAGTCGTTGAGCGCTTCGACAAGCTCGGAGTGAACGGGTTTCTTAAATCTTTGCTACTTAAGCATCGCGCATTTTAAACCAGCAATTGAATGCCACCGTAATGCGCTCGCCCTCGCCATGAAAAGGCAACACTTCGTGAAACAACCACGAAGGAAACAGCACCAATTGCCCGGCGGCGAGCTTAAAGCCCTGGTTGTGAAACCCATACGGCTGGCGAATTCGGGCATTGGCAGGATCGAGGAACATACCTGCCAGCTGATGCGGATTTGAAAATTGCAGTAATCCACTTTCCGGACGATCCGGATCATCCTGGCCCGACGCGACGCAATATACCCCCGACCACGATGCCATCGGGTGATTGTGCGCACCGAAGTAACCGCCACGGCGGGTAATATGAAACCAGGTATGGCTGAATATCTCGATTCGCGCCACTTCCTGCGCGTTGTAGCCGTTCAATTGCGCAATCGTTTGCGACAAAACCGCCCAGCAATACTCATTTAGCTGTTGCACGCAGGGTTCCGGCCAAGCGAATAAATTAAAGTCGCTCTCGAACAGCGAATTACCAATGCGCATTGACGGAGAAGGGTTTCGATACGCCGGACCGGCCGCTTCACGCTGAAGAAACAACGCGCGCAATTGCGCATTAAGCGCAGCGCAATCCGGGTGCTGCGCATGAACGAAAGGTACGGCGAAGGCAGGTGTGATTTGCATAAAGCAGCAAGATTCCAGAGCTATTTTGGTCAATTGTAGCCGCTTGGGTTACCCCTCGCATTGGCTTTTCGCGCGTTTCTTCCACTTACCCGGCGCGCCGGTGTACGCTTGGGCACTAGCTTTGGTTTATTCGCGGAGGTTGCGATGCTGAAGGTGTTGATAACAAGTTCCAAGGGCGGCTGCGGCAAAACTACCGTGGCGACCAATCTCGCCGCCGCCTACGCGCAGGATGGTAAAAACACCGTCCTGGTCGATGCCGATCGCCAAGGCTCTAGTCAACACTGGTGCGAAAAGCGTCCGGATTCGGTTCCGGGGGTCTTGCCGATCAGCGGTTTACGCTCGCGCTGGACGGAGAAACTTCCACCCGACACAGAGCGCGTCGTAATCGATTCACCGGCCGGCATTCGCTCCGGCGAAGTGAATGAACTGCTCGAAACCGTCGATGCGGTGCTGATCCCGGTTTTGCCCTCGGCGATTGATTTCGACGCCACGCAGAATTTTCTGATGGAGATTGCAGAGCTGCCGAAAATCAAACGCGGCAAAACCCCGGTGATGTTGATCGCCAACCGGCTGAAACCGTGGACCACCGCCTCGCAGCAAGCGGTGGAGGATCTTAAAAAGCTGCCTTTCCCCATTCTTGCGCAACTGCGCGACACCCAAGGTTATGTATTGGTCGCATCGATGGGAAAAAGCATATTTGACTACCACTCAGAAATTGTGCGCAGCCACCAGGAAGACTGGGGCAAATTATTACGCTGGTTGAAAAAACTGAACTGACGAGAGCATCCGATGAGCACCCGCGAAATCATTTTATTACGTCACGCCCAAGCGAACGATGTAACTCTCACCGGCACGGATCAAGAGCGCGCCTTGTCCCCACACGGTGAAGCCGAGGCCGATGCGGCAGGGTTTTGGCTTAAAGCGCAAGGCATTTCTATCGATCGCGTTTTGTGTTCTCCCGCGGTACGTGCACAGCAAACGCTGCAGCGGGTGCTTACCGTTATAGGCTATAGCGACCTGCGCAACGATCCACGCATTTACGAGGCCACGCCCGGCGATTTGCTCAGTGTGCTCAGTGAACACGCCGATGCCGAACATCTGATTTTAGTGGGGCACAATCCCGGCTTGGAGCGGTTAGCGGCCTTACTCGCCACCGGCCAATCCAGTGATTACCGTGGAATGGCTCCGGCAGGAATTGCTTGGTTCGAATTGCCAGCAAACACGGCCCTTGAACCAGGACTTGCGCGGTTGAAACATTTCTGGTCGCCCTGAACGGCACCGTCAAGCCCCATGTCCTGGCCTTATTTCCAGCGACATTTGCTTGCCGCAATGAGCGTTCGGTTTATTGCAGGCGTATGTCTGGTTACGGTGTTCATCAACCCCGTATTGGCCGATGAATCAACACCGATGATCGAAGTAATCCCCTTGGATTCCGCGCGATCTCATGCGGAGTTCCATGTCCATGTCATGTGGGTTATTCCCGTGACGGGGCGTTTTGGCGCCGTAAACGGAACCATCAGCATCGATCATTTTCGCTCCACCGCACAAGTGGATGCGCGCATCGCCGCCGACGCTGTAAAAATGCGCGACGAAGACTACGAAACTTGGGTTAAATCCGCCGAGTTCTTTGACGTTGAGCATTATCCGGAAATTCATTTCCTCTCCGATCCATTCGCCCTGTCTCGTCTTGATACCGGCGGCGAGGTAACCGGCACGTTGGAAATGCGCGGCAGTAAACAGTCCGTGTATTTTGTATTGGAGCCTTCCGCATGCCTGGGCCACGCTACCTACCATTGCCCGGGCAGCGCGCAAGGCCAGATTCGCCGTTCCGACTTTGGCATGCACTCCCGCCGCAGCACCTTATCCGATAAAGTGGAAATTGACCTGATGATTTATGCCAGCTCCGAAGTATTGGCGCATTAACCTTTATGGAACGCTCTCAATCCATCGTTGGCAGCGAGCGGCGGCCATGTCACCATACCTTCATGCAACAAATTTTTCGTGGGTTGCTCGGTGCCTTTGTTCTCCCGTGCGTTATTGCGCTCAATAGTTGCGCCGTTGAACGCACGCAAGCACTGCGCGCTAAAGAAATGGTCCGCACCGAACAAGAGCGCGGATTAACGTGCTCGGACGCAAGCGCTTGTGCGATTTCCTCGCCCTATGCCGACCTAGCGGCAAAAGCCCTAACGGCCTCTGCGCCAACACACCCAGTGCATTATGTCAGCCTGTTGGATCGAGGTGAGGACGCGCTATTGTTACGCGTGCATTTGATTCGCGCAGCGAAGAAAAGCATCGATTTGCAAACGTTCATTTTTGCGCAAGACGACGCCGGGTCTTTAATCCTGGATGAGTTGATCCAAGCGGCGCGGCGCGGCGTACAGGTGCGGGTACTTGCGGATCAATTGTTTTCATTGTCCGACGCCAAGCTATTAGCCCAATTGGCGATCGCGCACGTCAATTTCGCGTTAAAGGTTTATAACCCAACCTTCGACAAGGCAACGACTCAACCGTTGGAGTTCGCTGCAGGGGTACTGTGCTGTTTCTTGAATTTCAATCAACGCATGCACAACAAATTGCTATTGATCGATGAGACCATCGGCATCACGGGCGGGCGTAATTATGAAAACAGCTATTACGATTGGGATAGCGAGTACGACTATCACGACCGCGATGTCTTGGTGGCGGGGCCGGCGGCAGCCCAAATGCGCGCCTCGTTCGATCAATTTTGGCAGCACCCAAGGGCCACCGAATTGACCCGCTTGCGCGATATCGTCCCGCGCATTTTGAACACACTGCCAATCACTACGCCCTACACAGCCCCGTCGTTTCATAACCCCGAGCGCGTGGCGGCCCTGCGTTTACAAGCGCAGGATCGAGCATTGATCGACCAACGATTTGCGCGCTTAGCGCTGCAGGTCGGCCGGGTGGAGTATTTTTCCGACCCGCCCAACAAACCTTTACACCCGGAATACGCTGCGGCGCGTGATTTGACCGAACGCATCTCGCTGCTGCTTAAAAACGCGCGCAGCGAAATCATCGTGCAAACCCCGTATCTGGTGATCAGTAAACCCGCGCAAAAGATTTTCGAGGAACTGCACAAAACCCATAAGCAAATGCGCATCGTGATCTCCACCAATTCACTGGCCGCTACCGACGCTTTTTTCGTTTACGCGCTTTCATATAAGTATAAAAAACTGTACCTCAAACGCTTCGGTTTCGAGATACACGAATTCAAGCCATTTCCAGCCGACGCGGCCAGCTTTGTTTCGGGATATGACGATTTGTCGGCCGCAAAACCGGTTCGCAACAACGACGGGACTTACCGCCGATATGGTCGCGCCCCGCTTCATCAAGCCGGTGTGCGTTTAGGCATACACAGCAAATCGTTTGTCATTGATGGCGCAACCACGTTGATTGGATCGCATAATTTCGATCCGCGTTCGGACGCCTACAATACTGAATCCGGGTTCATCATTTACGATGCCGCCTTTGCGCAATTGGTGCGCGCCTCCATTTTGCGTGATGCGCAACCACAAAATTCTTGGGTTATTGCACGCCGCCCGCGGCCAAAGTGGATTGCCGGGCTCAATGGTCTTATCGGCGATTTCTCAACCGCATTGCCGCTGTTTGATCTCTGGCCGTTCCGCTACGCCACCAGTTACGAATTAAATCCCGGGTGCACGGCACTGCCGCCGAACGATCCCGATTTCTACAGCTGCCATACCGCGGTAGGGGATTTTCCCGAAGTCGAACTGCCGCTCAAGACCATTTATACTCGTATCGCCACGGCATTTGGTGCTACTCTGGTTTCGATTTTGTAGGCGCAATTGACGCGCCTGCGCTCCCTGGCTAGTCTGCGCTAACTACTTAACCTTAAGAACCCTTCGGAAACTGTGCTATGTCTTTACAGATCACCATCGAGCTTAAAGATGCCGACCTGCAACATTTCATTGACGCCATGCAGCGCGCACAAACTCGAGCCGCGCACCTTTCCCCGCAACAAATTACCGACGCCGCGCAAAAACTGCTGGTCGACTCAACCAATATACAAGTACCTAATTTCATCGCCGAGCGCCTAAGCAAACTCAAAAGCATGATTGCCATGGTCCATGATACCGGCTGGGGTTTATCCGATGAGGATCGCCAACACGTGCTATCGGCATTGACTTATTTTGCCGATCCTGACGATGTCATTCCCGACCATGTGCCGGTACTCGGTTTCTTGGACGATGCCATCATGATTGAGCTTTGCCAACGCGAGTTGCAGCATGAAGTCGAGGCGTATGAGGATTTTTGCGCCTACCGCAACGCCGAAGCGCTACGGCGCGGCGAGGATACCGCGGGATTGCAGCTTAAGCGCGTTGAGTGGCTGGAAGGCCGGCGTTCGGAATTGATGGAACGCATGCGCAAGCGCCGTCGCGAATCCTATTCCGGGCAAGGCGGTTGGCAACCGGCCTTGTTTAAATTCGCTTAATCATCGTTACGGCCGCTCCAGTATTGCTACCACGCCCATACCGCCGGCCGTGCAAATCGAAATTAAGCCGCGGCCACGGCCTTTGTCTTCGAGCAATTTCGCAAGCGTGGCGACAATGCGCGCGCCAGTTGCGGCAAACGGATGCCCCAGTGCCAGGCTGGACCCGTTGACGTTCATCTTCGCCGAATCGATACGGCCAAGCGGCTGATTGCGGCCCAACCGGTCACGGCAATACGATTCCGATTCCCATGCGCGCAAAGTGCATAACACTTGCGCCGCGAACGCTTCGTGAATTTCGTAAAAATCGAAATCCTGCAAGGACAAACCGGCCTCTTCCAGCATCTGCGACACCGCAATCGTCGGCGCCATCAACAAACCTTCCCCGTGCGTAAAATCGACTGCCGCGACCTTGGCGTGGGTCAAATACGCTTGAATCGTAAAGCCGCGCTCCGCGGCCCAGTCGTCGCTGCCAAGTAATACGGCGGAGGCGCCATCGGTCAACGCAGTGGAATTGCCGGCCGTCAGCGTGCCAAGGCCTGAGGTTTTATCGAACGCCGGTTTTAAGCTGGCGAGCTTTTCCAAAGTCGTGTCGGCGCGCAAAATGTTGTCGCGTTCCACGCCTCGAAACGGGACAACCAACTCGTTAAAGAAACCGCGCGCATAGGCGGCAGCGGCGTTTTGGTGACTGGCCAGAGCAAGCTGATCCTGATCCTCGCGCGAAATTTTCCATTCTTTGGCCATTAACTCGGTATGTTCACCCATCGACATGCCGGTGCGCGGCTCGGCAACACCCGGAAACGACGGTTTTAATTCCGCCAACGAAAAGCCTTTCCAGGCTTTAAGCCTGGCGCTAAACGAGCGCGCGCGCGCGGTGGCAAGAATGCGATTGGCCAACTGTTTGCCATACACGATCGGCACGTCGCTGGTGGTATCCGATCCCCCGGCAATGCCCGCCGCAATTTGGCCGGTGGCAATTTTATTGGCGATGATGATCGCGGCATCAAGCCCGGTCCCGCAAGCGCGCTGCAGCGTAATGCCGGGGGTTTGCGCCGATAGACCGCAAGACAGCGTTGCTTCGCGCGCCAGATTCCAGTCGGACGAATGCTTGATGACGGCGCCGAACGCCACTTCCCCCAAGGCCATTCCGTGCAAATCAAAGCGCTCGACGATGGCGCCCAGGGTCTTGATCGCCATCCCAAGGTTACCGACTTCGGAGTAAGCGGTGTTGCTGCGGCAAAACGGAATGCGTACGCCACCAATCACACCAACCGGCTTTCGTTGCTGCGCTTGAATCGCCATCGCCGCTCCTTATGTTTAAACCTCAGGCCGCCGCCGGTACCGGTCCCCAAGTTGCTTCCAGGCTGCGCCACAGTGCGATAAACCAGGCGCGGAACATTGCGATTTCTTCGCCGCGGCTCTCGTCTTTAAGTCGCTCCAGCATCGCCTGTGGGGTCATTTCGCCGATGGTTACCGTAATGAGCTGATCGAACAATTCGGTCCACAGCGGCGTATAGACGATACGCGCAGCATGCTGAGTCGCATAGGTACGTGCTTTGGCAATATCCAACCCCGCGCCGGGTTTGGCGGCCAGCGCCTGCAGCCACGGTGATTCACTCCACATCCCGAGTTGTTCAAAACCGGAATGCTGCAGGAACATGGAAACTTCTTGTGGTGTGCTGAATTGGTTACGCGCGACGTCTTTACGCACGGAGGGATCCGCGCCGATGTTTTTCTGCGCCTCCAAAAACCAGCGCCGCCAACCGACGGGGCTGACCAAATTCCAGGTGTCGAAAAAAATTCGGCCGCCTGGCTTCAGCACCCGGTTCAACTCGCGCAAATAAAGAAAGAAATCCTCTTTATCCATATGGATAAAAACAGCGATGCAATAGGCCTTGTCGAAACTCGCATCGGCAAACGCATCGAGGCTGCTGCGCGATAATTCGGCCAAACCGATGTTCGGGAATTCGCGCAGCCGCTCGCGCGCTTGCGCAATCATGTTCGGGGAGATATCAACGCCTTGCCAAAACCCAATATGTGGCGCCAGTTCACGCCCGATGCGGCCGACGCCACAACCAAGCTCCAGCACTCGGTCGGTCGAAGTCAACTCAAGCGCTGTCGTTACCTGACGCGCACTGTAGGCACCCGTCATGCGGGCCACCGTTTCATCACCACTGCCATCAACGGCAATCAGCGCATCCTGCATGGTATGCGCCTTGCTGTCCCAAAGGCTTTTGTAATTTTGAAAATCCATCGTTCTGCTACTGCCTTAGCAAACCCGCATTGAGCGGGCATTGTGAAGAAAAAAGCCATCTTACACTGCACACAGGCGGGCTGGTAGATCGAGCGCTACCGCCCTTCTTAAGCGGCACGCGATTAGCCGGAGCTGCGCCGTTTACGCGAGCTACCGAGCTTGCGTGTCAACGTGTTGCGACCGAGCCCCAACTGCTCAGCGGCGCGTTGACGATGGCCGGCGTTAACCTCCAATGCTACGTCGAGCAGCGCTTGTTCAAGCTCATCACGTGCGTGCGTGTAGAGTCGCAGCACTCCTTGGTTCAGCTGATCGCGCGCCCATATCCGCAATTGCATCTGCCAGCTTGATTCGGATGGCAGCGCTGCCCGCTTATCTTGATCGGGCTGTACTGGCAGATCACTGACACGGATCTCGCGACCGGGCGCCATCACCGCAAGGCGTCGACACAAATTCTCCAGCTGTCGCACATTGCCAGGCCAAGGCCACTTCGCCAATGCATCAAGTGCGGCTTGGGAGTAGCGCTTCGATTCCAGATGCATCGACTCGACCGTGCGCGCAAGAAAGCGCGCGGCCAATACCGGAATATCCGCACGCCGCTCGCGCAGCGGCGGTAAATGGATACGCACCACATCCAAACGGTGTAGCAAATCGGCGCGGAATTCACCGCGCGCGACTTTCGCCTCCAATTCTTGATGGGTCGCGGCAATCACGCGCACCGAGGTCTTGATCAACTCGCGACCGCCGACCCGATAGAATTCACCCTCCGCCAACACGCGCAACAATCGAGTTTGCAAATTAAGCGGCATGTCACCAATTTCGTCCAGAAACAGGGTGCCGCCCTGGGCCTGCTCAAAACGACCCAGATGTCGCTTGACCGCTCCGGTGAAGGCACCGGCTTCGTGTCCAAACAGTTCGGATTCCAAAAGCTCGTTCGGTATCGCGGCCGTATTAAGCGCGATAAAAGGCCGTGCATAGCGGTCACTGTGCCGATGCAACGCGCGCGCAACCAGTTCCTTACCGGTGCCGGTTTCACCGGTGATCAGCACATTCAGATCGGTGGCCGCTACTTGGCCAACGGTGCGGAACACCTCACGCATTGCTGGCGATTGGCCAATCAGCTCCGTTTCTTGTTCTATGCGTACTGGTAATGGCCCAGCCGCTGGTTCTATTGCAATCGCGCGAGCAACAGCGGCAACGGCCTGATCCAAATCAAACGGCTTCGGTAAGTAATCAAACGCGCCTTGACGATAAGCCGCCGCGGTCGAGGCCACGTCGGTGAAGGCACTCATAACAATGACGGGACAATCCACCCCATCGGTTTGCAGTTTTTCCAGAAGCTTAAGCCCGCTGGTTCCAGGCATTCGCACGTCGGTGATGATGATGGCCGGCTTGCTCGTCACCAATGCGGCAAGTAGCGATGGCGCATCGCTGAATTCACGCACTGGATGGCCAGCTTCACGCAGCGCCTGACTTAAGACAAAGCGTATCGAGCGATCGTCATCGGCAATCCATACCTCAGCCATGCGGATTTCCCGCCGGCAATAACAAGGCAAACACCGTGTGGCCAGGCCGGCTGCGGTAACTTAAAGCCCCGCCGTGTTCACGTGCTATTTCCTGTGCCAGCGCCAATCCCAGTCCGCTGCCATTCGCGCGGCCGGAAACCAAAGGCAAGAATAGGCTTTGCGCCAACTCTTCAGGTACGCCCTGCCCATCATCGATTAATTCCAATCGCAAGGCCAACTTAAGCGTTCGTTCACCGATCAATGCGTTGTGTTCGACGCGAGTACGCAAGACAATCTGTTTGGCGTCCGCCTCGATCGCGTTGCGCATCAAGTTCAGCAGCAATTGTTGCAATCGATTTGCATCACCGTGCAACCCGGGAAGGCTGGGGTCATAATCACGATCAATCTTCAGCACCGGCCCTACCTCGGCCAGCGCGAGCGCACGAATCCTTTCGGCGATTTCGTGCAGATTGATTGAAGTAAGGTGCGGCTTGTTTGCGCTGCGCAACAACCGATCGGCCAAGCTCGCCAGCCGATCGGCCTCCTGCAAAATGATGTCGGTCAGCGCGATCAGTTCCGCGTCCACCACATGTCGGCGCAATAATTGCGCCGCACCACGCACGCCGGCCAACGGGTTCTTCACCTCATGCGCCAACCCGCGCAGGGTTTCCGATAGTCGCGGTGCATCGGCTGTCTCGCCACCATGGGCCAATGGATGCACTTCCAGCAGCAATGCGCCGTCGGATTCCGTCATTGGGCTAAAACTAAGATCGACGCGCAATTCCAAGCCGGAGTTCAGGCTCAATGCATGATCTCGAACTCGCAGAGTACTCATCGTAGCGCGCGATCGTTCTGCAAGTTCGGTTAGGCGCCATCCCGTTGGGCCAAGCACGGTTAATGGTTGGCCTAATAAGCCAACCGCTTCCAGACCCAGTAAATTTTTCAGTGCAGGATTAAGATAAACCAAGCGCGATTCATCGTTGAGCACCGCCAAACCCGTGGCCAAGTGATCGGCCCGTGGTTTAAATGCTTCAGACAGTGTTTCAGTGCTTGCACCCATTGCACCAGTTTAGTGCAAAATCATAAAATACGCGAAAGGGAGCGCAGGCGTGCGCTCCCTTCCTTATAAAACGTTACTTCTTAAATACTGTAATACATCTGATATTCCAACGGATGCGTGCTGGCGCGGAATTTCGTGACTTCCTGCATTTTCAGCTCAATATACGCATCGATGAAATCGTTGCTGAAGACCCCGCCAGCGGTGAGAAATCCGCGATCCTTATTCAAACACTCCAACGCTTGATCAAGGCTGTGGCAAACGGTTGGGATGTTGTGCTCTTCTTCCGGTGGCAAATCGTAGAGGTCTTTGTCCATCGGGGCGCCCGGATCGATCTTATTTAAAATGCCATCAAGGCCCGCCATCATCAGCGCGGCGAAGGTCAGGTACCCGGAATTGACCGGATCGGGAAAACGAATCTCGATGCGCCGCGCTTTCGGATTGGTGACAAACGGGATACGGCAACTTGCCGAACGATTGCGCGCCGAATACGCCAGCATCACCGGCGCCTCGTAACCCGGGACTAAACGCTTGTAACTGTTGGTGGTTGAATTGGTGAACGCGTTGATCGCACGCGCATGCTTGAATATCCCGCCGATGTAATACAGCGCCGTTTGGCTCAAGCCACCATACAAATCACCGCTAAACAAGTTATTGCCGTTCTTGGTCAGTGACTGATGCACATGCATGCCAGAGCCATTGTCACCCACGATGGGCTTTGGCATAAACGTCGCCGTTTTCGCATTGCGGTGCGCGACGTTTTTAATGATGTATTTCATCATCATCAATTCATCGGCTTTTTTAACCAATGCGTTAAAACGAGTGCCGATTTCGCATTGCCCGGCGGTGGCCACTTCGTGGTGATGCACCTCCACCACTTGGCCCGCCGCGGCCAATAGCTGGCACATTTCACTGCGGATGTCCTGCAACGAATCGACCGGCGGCACCGGAAAATAGCCGCCCTTTACGCCAGGACGATGCCCGGAATTGCCCTCATCGAACTTGCGATGACTGCTCCAAGCGGCTTCTTCGGAATCGATTTCGAACGATGCGCCGTACATTTCATTGCGCCAGCGTACCGAGTCGAAAATAAAAAATTCAGGCTCCGGACCAAAAAATGCACCGTCGGCAATTCCGGTTGATTTCAAAAACGCCTCGGCGCGCTTGCCGATCGAACGCGGGCAACGCGAGTACGGCTGCATGGTGGAAGGTTCGAGCACGTCGCACATCAAGATCAAGGTGGCGTGCTCGGTAAATGGATCTAACACGGCAGAGGCCGGATCCGGCATCAACACCATGTCCGATTCATTGATGCCTTTCCAGCCGCTGATGCTGGAGCCGTCGAACATTTTTCCCTCTTCGAAAAAACTCTCATCGACGATTTGTGCGGGGAAGGTTACATGGTGGTGTTTACCGAGCATATCGGCAAAACGCAGGTCGACGTACTGGACGGCATGGTCTTTAATCAGTTTGGACACATTGGCGATGGGCATGATGGGCTCCTAGGATTGAATTGAACCCAAATCCCAGAGCAACCTGCGTGCCAAACTCTATTTAGCGAAAATAGATTTGTAAAACAATTGTTTAGAAATATGTCTTTTTCAAGTCCTAGTGTTATTGCACCATTTTGGTGCGATAAAGCACGCACTAGAACTGTTTTGGTGCAGATCAATCCAAAGCATGGTTCAAATGAACAAACACCTCGGCCAACGCGGGTTCATAGACTTGCCAATGCCCGTTCGGCAATGCGTTGGGCAGACCTCCCGCCCCATGCGCTATTTTGCGGGTGCCGGGACCTTCCACCATCTGAGGTAATCCCAAAAACCGCTGCAATTCCTGCTGTGTTTCCACCAAGGGTTTCTCGTTCGTAATAACCAGCCGCTCCCAACTGCCCACCGTCGTGGCAAGCTTTTCATGCTGGCGCGTTAGGGCCAACCATTGCGCGCCAGCGGAAAGGTCGCTTAATTCGTAGCCTGCCGCCCAACCATAGCTTAGCCAATTGAGTAAAGAATCGTGCGGATCGCGCTGCACCACAATCCATTTCATGCTGGGCAATGCGGCTTGCAGCACCGGCAGAAAACGGGCATCAAAATAGGGTAGCCAATCGACAACGCGACGATCGCGGGTGATCGCCAAGCGATCCAAAGCGCGGCGATAGTGGCGCAAGAAACGACGAGCGCCATCGGCTTCCAGATCGTACAAATCGAAATCCGGCTGTTCAACAAACGCATCGTGTCGGGCATTGGGGCCAAAACGATCGCGCAACACCGCGAGCGAGGGTTGGTCCGAAAGCATAGCGGCAATTCGATCCACACCGCTGCCGGGTGCTCCGATGAGTAAGACCGGCTGCTGATCGGCCCATTCCTCCCCGATGTTTTTTCGCTCGCCGGTTTGCTCCGCTTTCATGCGGGCAATGATGTCCTCGCGCAATGCATGGGTTAATGCGGCAAGTCTCGGTAGTTGATTGGGGGTTTTGTGTTCACGATGCGCCGCGTGCCAGGCGTTGACGGCGCTTTCGTATTGCCCTTGCCGATCCAACGTTATTCCAAGGTAATGCCAATGCAGTTGCCTTTGCATTGGCGTTAAGGATGTCACGTCAAACGCTTGCAAGTGCTGTAGGGCCTGATCATTCACGCCCTTGCGCAGCGCCGCTCGCGCTAGCAACAACCCGATATCGGGGCGCACGGCGGTGACGGACTCGGCTTGCTCTAAGGCCGCATCCCATTGACCTGCCGACTCCAGGCTTAACGCAAACTCGGCACGTGCCGCGTCGTTGTTTGGCTGCGCAGCAAGGCATTCGCGCCAAACCTCCATTACCTGCTGCGGCAAATTCAGCTTAGCCAGCAATCCGGTTAGGGCGAGGCAAAGCTCCGTCTGGCCCGGCATCGCAGCCAATGCCTCGTTATACAAGGACAATGCCTCATCGATTTGACCCAATCGCTGCAAGCACCATCCGAGCGAAAGAACCACCTCGGTCTGTTTCGATTGCACGGCCAACGAAGCGCGGTAATGCCGGACCGCGGCACTGTAATCTCCCCGGGCTCGCGCGATATCGCCTAACCCGGCCTGTGCAGGCGCGAGTTGCTTACCGGATTCCACCAATGTCGTGAAGCACAGTTGCGCCTGCACGTGTTGACCCGCTTTCAGGTGGATTTCACCCAACAACAAACGCGCAACGGCAAAGTCGGGTTGCAGCTTTAAGGCATTGCTCAATGCCGTTTCGGCAAACGAAATCATGCCGCGTGCATAGAACGCGCGCCCAACACTGGCTTGGGCGGCCGCGTCATTCGGGCGCAATTCCACAGCTCGAGTTAGGTACTTTAGAGCTTGTCCGCTGTCGCCGCGACTCATGTATAAATTGCCGAGGCTGGTCAGCACCTGCGGGTCGTCTTCGGTGGCCTTAAGGGCAACGGTAAAATGGCTTTCGGCAGCGGCAGCGTCCCCACGTTGCATTGCAATCTGTCCCAATGCGCTATATGCACTGGTGAGGTTGGGATTGAGCCTGATCGCCGTGCTAAAGCTTTCGTACGCGGCATCCCAAAGCTGCGCATGCATGCGCATGCCTCCCAACGTCATATGAAAATTGGCGCGCTCAGGTGCAAGCTCGATGGCGCGGCCAACCAACGTCATTCCATCCTGAAAATCGTTGCGCTGGCGGCGCAAAATACCGAGCAAATGCAACACCTCCGGATCATCCGGATTGAACTGAAGTAGCTCGCGATAGCCGCTTTCGGCCCCATCGAGCTGTCCGCTCTTATGTAATTCAATGATTTTTTCAAGCATGTGTGTGATTCAACCGCGTCACAATAAAATCTTCCGCCCAGCTGATTAAGGACCAATTGCTGATGAAACCGCAGTGTCCGCCATGGGTTGCAATTTGCAACTCAATATTCGGCGAAAGCTTAAGCGATTTAAAATCGGCAACCGGAATGATGGGATCGTCCTGCGCCGTAAGAATGCTCGCCGGCGGCTTAAGACATTCTAGGCGATCTTGCGCAATGGAATACCCGTTTAAGTAGTTGTCTAACGACCCAAACGCCGTATGCCGCAGCACTAAATGCGTGGTCATTTCGCGCAATCCCCCTCGCAGCTCTTGCTTGGTGAGATAGCGCTTATGCGGAAACAAGCGTTGCTTGCGCAGCAACGACCCGCGCCATTTGCGCGTGAAATAGCGCTGGTAAAACCAAGGGGCGCGTTCGATCGCCTCCAGCACCACATGAGGATTAATGACCGGGCATATCGCAACCACGCGGCTGAGCGCAATGCCCGCGTCCGGGGCGCGCAAGGCCACGCGCAAGGCAAAATTACCGCCCAGCGAAAACCCCACCAAAGCGAGCGTACGCGCCGGAAATTGAGTGGTGATGGCCTTTACGGCACCGACCACCTCATCCAATTGACAGGAATGAAATAACCCTTCGTTAAGATGATGGGTGTTGCCGTGATCGCGGAAATTGAGCCGAAACACGTCATACCCTTCACGCAATAAACGAACCGCGGTATGCACAATGTAACTGGAATGCGCGCTGCCTTCCCAGCCATGCAGCAACATGACCAGCCCGCGCGCTGTCGCTGCGGAAGTTTGTTGCGTCAAGAAGCCTTGCAGCCGCACCCCGCCGCCGCAGTCGAGTATGTGTTCGCTAACGGCGGTATCAAGCAAATCACGGCGGCGGCGGAACAACCACCGGCGCAAGCCACTGGACGCCAAGATCGATTGCAGATGCGGGTTGCGTAACAGCTTGCGGGGACGGAAGTCGTTCCTGGATGGGCTCATAGCCGGCATGAAATTGCGTCGCAAAGTCGGTTATTGGACATGATTCAATGCTCGCATAATGCGCTCGCGCGCCGCCTGCGCCAAGCGCCGGCGCCCTTCCTCATCGACCACTGACAAAGGCTCAAGAAAATGCAGCTCCGCGTCCATTCCCGGTGCGCCGAGCACGCGCAGGAAATTGCCGAAAAAACTTTCGCCCGGTGCAAACGTTAAATCCAAATCTTGGCATCCATTGCGGCCGTAACGCAGCGCCACCGGCTGCACCGGTACGGCGGCGTCCACGGCCACTTGAAAAATCCGCGCATGAAACGTGCGCACCTCATCCCCATTCCCGGTGCCGCCTTCGGGGAATACTCCCACCGCAAAACCTTGCTGCAGCCGTTCAACCGCGCGCTGGATCACCGCGCTTAGCGAATGCGTGTTGCCGCGTTTGTGGTAAATCGTACCGGCGCGCGACGCCAACCAACCGACCAACGGCCAGCGCGCGATCTCGGCTTTCGCAACGAAACACATCATGCGCTGCGAATGCAGCAATTCGATGTCCAACCAAGACACATGATTGGCGACAAACAACGCCGCTTGCGGTAAAGGCTTGCCAAAATGCCGAATGCGAAAACCAAACAAACGCACCAATACACCCGACCACCAACGCGTGGTCCGATGATCCAGCCGTTCGCCACCGATATGCAGCCTCGAGCCCAATGGGTTTATTACCAGTAGAGCCAAGGGTAATGCAATGATCAGGTGCAAGCTCAATAATGGCACACGCACCACATAACGCAACGGACGCAGCCAATCGCGGTTGCGCGCGGGTCTTTCCATCGTGGTGGGTGCTTGCTGCTCCATAGATAATGACTACTGTAACCAACGCGCCGCTGACTCGCTAGCGTTACCTTTATCCCACTGCCCGCCATACCAAGTGGCATTCCGGCGAAAACGGAAATTCATGGCAATCTCGATTTCCTTGGATTCCCGCTTTCGCTGGGAATGACGATAGTGAAGTCTTGAAAAGGAAATGCTTTACGAGGACAAGGCCTCTTCCAGTAATTGTTCCGCCTCGGCCAAATCCTGCAACTGCTGCTCCCACCACCGCGCCTCGCCGGCCCAGGGAAAACTGCGCGGGAAAGCCGGATCGGACCACCGCGCGGCCAACCAGCCGGCGTAATGAATTTGACGCATCACGCGCAGCGGTTCAATCAACTTCAATTCGCGATAGTCGAAATCGCGAAACTCACAATACCCCTCCAACAACGCATCCATTGCGCGCTGATTGGGCGCCAACATCCACAGATCTTGCACCGCCGGACCCATGCGTGCATCGTCAAGATCGACCAAATGCGGGCCAGTATCCGTCCATAAGACGTTGCCGATATGGCAATCGCCATGCAAGCGTAAAGTCACCAATCCATCCACCGCCAGAAAATGTGCTGTTAGCAAACGATCCAGCGCATCGATGCGCTGTTGGTACCGATCACGCAACGCCTCCGGTAACAGCGCTGAATGCAAAACCTGCTGTGCCGATTTGCGCACCATGGTCTCGATATCCAGCCGATCGCGTTCACGAAAAGCGCAACGCGCGCCGATGCCATGAATGCGCGCCAGCAATCGCCCAACGCGCGCCAAGTTTTCCTGCGACTCCAGCTCCGGCGCTCGTCCACCGCGCCGCGGGAATAGCGCAAAACGAAAATTGGCGAAAGCGATCAACGTGCGACCAGAAAAAACCAATGGCGCCACTACCGGCAACTCCGCTTCGTTGAGCTCCCTGGCGAACGCGTGCTCCTCTAAGATCGCCGCGTCGCTCCAACGCCCGGGGCGATAGAATTTCGCGATCAATGGCGCGGCATCCTCAATGCCAACTTGATACACGCGATTTTCGTAGGAATTCAACGCCAGCAGTCGACCGTCCGTTATCAATCCAAGCGATTCAACCGCACCGAGCACCAGATCCGGTGAAAGCCCCGCATACGGCGCTGTTAATGCGCTCATCCCGCGTCGCGCTTTGGCACCACCGCTAAGGTTATTCGCGATATGCACACCAACCGTTGTTGCTCATCGACAATTTCAATTTGCCAAATTTGTGTGCTTTTCCCCAAGTGCACGGAGCGTGCGGTCCCAGTTACCAGCCCGTTCGTCACCGAACGTACATGATTGGCATTGATTTCCAAACCTACCGCCCACTCCTTGGCGGGATCCAGACAGAGATTGCCCGCCAAGCTTCCCAACGTCTCCGCCAATGCCACCGAAGCGCCTCCGTGCAGTAGGCCAAACGGCTGATGCGTGCGCCGATCTACCGGTAGGGTGCCGCGTAAATAATCGACGCCAATTTCGGTGATGACCATACCCAACGTATCGCCGAGCGTATTGCGGCTCCACGCGTTGATTTGCGCAAGGTCAGGCGTTTGCTTCCATAAACTCATAGCATTACCCACCCAGCAAAATTACTTAATCGGCTCATCCAACATCAGCTCGCGAACAAACCGCACCGGCGGCGCTCCATACGACAGCACTTGATCGTGATAAGCCTTTAAATTGAACTGGCTGCCAAGTTTCGCCTCCATCGCCTTGCGCAGGTCAAGATGTTCCTGCACCCCGACAAAATAGGTTGGCAACTGCGCCGACGTCAGCTGCGCGCGCGTCCACTTGCCGGCGGCTTCGCGTTCCTGCTGGAAGGTTTGGCGTGTCATCAGGTCCATCGCTTGCTCGCGCGTCCAGCCGTCCACGTGCACGCCTTGATCGAGTATCGAGTTGGCGATCGTGCGCAAATAGAATTTTAATTGTACCAAATGGAATAATGGGTCGTTATTGTAGTAACCGCTGTTGGTCATCGTATTTTCGGTATACACCGCCCAACCCTCAGCAAATAAGCCGGAACGCAGCACGGCGCGCAGCATTGACGGAAATTTGGCCGAGTGCGCGCCCTCCAGGTAATGGCCTGGCATACCCTCATGAATACTAAGCAAATGGATCATGCGCGAGTTGTATTCGCGCAAAAACGAATCGACTTGCGGCTGGGTCCATTCGTCGGGAATCGGCGATACCGCATAAAACGTATCGAGCCCCTTGTCGAGCGGTCCCGGTGAATCGCAATACGCGACCGAAACCCCGCGCTGGAATTCGGGCATCAGAATGATCTTAACCGGGGTATCCGGCAACGTAACCCAATCTTTGGCGCGAACAAAATCGGTCGCGGATTTCAGTGCGGCTTGCGCATCCTGCACCACTTGGTCGCGTGCCGGACGATCCGCATAAACGAGCTCAAGTGCGGCCTCTATGGTCTTCTGCTGTTGCTCATCAGTCGGAGCATCGGGCATTTCCGACGCGTTGGGTTGGTCTTTCAGAACGGCACGGGCAATGCCATACATCTGCTGGCGCACACGGATAAGTTCCGCTTCGGCACGCCGCTTGATTTCATCGCGCGATAAGGAGGACAGCAACGCAAACTGCAATTTCTGATCGTACAACGCCTTGCCGATACGGAAATCGCCCTTGGCGTTCGGGACTAAGGTTTGATCAAGCCAAGTCTGATGTTCGGCTACGGCTTTTTTCAGTGTTTCGGTCGCCGTTTCCAGATGCTTGCGGTCCGCTTCCGGCAGTTCACTTAAGTGCGGGGTGACGAAAGTGTCAACAATATCGAGAATGCCCTTGTTCTGTTTCGCCACCGTTTCGGCATGCACCTTCGGTACACGTGCCGGATCCAAGTTCGCGCGCGCTTGTGCGAGCAGCGCCGGGATTTTTTCCATGCGGGCGGCCGCGGAATTCAAGCGTTGCGGCAACGACGCGAATTCGCGCGCCATCAAGTTATACAACGCGCCGCCGGCCAAGCCGCCATAGATCTGCGGATCCCACGCCCAACTCTGCAACGTCTCAGTACTCCAAATATCGTATTGCAATTGGTTGCGCAGTATGGCGACATCGATCTGGTTTTGGCGCGACAGTTTCGCAATGTCCAGCGCCGCAATCTCAGTTAGAAACTGCTTGCTGAAATCGACCCCGGCTTGGCGTCCGCTGGCGCTGACATCGTCTATTTCGCTGTCGAAACGATGGTCCCCGATTTGCGTGGCATTGGTCGGATTTAAACGCAACCAACCATCCAACCAACGCTTGGATATATCGGCAAACTTTGCATCCATGGCATCGGCGGCGACCAGTGCGGTTGCGGCGATCGTCTTTTGCGATACGGGCTCTTCTTTATTCTGGCAACCGGCAAGGGACATGATCATTGCGATGATGAACAAGCTATAACGCATATCGATTTCCAAGTTAGTGGGCGAGGAGGCCCGATAGCATAGAGGTTTTCCGCTGTTTTGGCGTCTGCCGCTTTCCTGATCGAGGGGCATCGGCGACAATCGACCGGTCATTCGCCACGGCTTTCGCATGCCCCACATCGTTACGCTTGAAAGCAACGGCAAGCAATTTCCCGTCGAAACCGGTGAAACCGTGCTTGGAGCGGCACGGCGCGCGGGTTTGGCGTTGCCTTACTCGTGCCTTTCGGGTGTTTGCGGCAGCTGTAAAGCCACGGTGCTGACCGGTACCTGCCATTACCCGCATAATCCGCCGAGCGGCTTGAACGCGTTGGAGCTGGCACACCATCAGGCGCTATTGTGTCAGGCCGTGCCATTAAGCGATTTGCGCATCGCAGTGCGCGAAGTGACTTCGGTTGCGGACATTCCGAAGCGGGTCATGCCATTGAAGGTGGTGGGCAAGGTATTATTGGCACCCGACGTGATGCGCTTACAGCTTGCTACACCGAAAGCCGATCGCTTGCGGTATTTGCCAGGCCAATACCTCGATGTGCTGCTCGCCGGCGGTAAACGCCGTGCGTTTTCGATCGCGAACGCGCCACATCTTAGCGCAACCATCGAATTACACGTTCGTCACGTTAGCGGCGGCGGTTTTACTAGCTATGTCTTCGATGAATTGCCGTTGGGAGCGATCTTGCGCGTGGAGGGGCCACTGGGCACCTTTGTGCCGCGCGAAGACAGCGAACGGCCGATGATTTTCATGGCCGGTGGCACCGGCTTCGCTCCGATCAAGGCGCTTATCGAGCATTTTCTGCATTTAGGGTCGCGCCGCCGAATTCATTTGTACTGGGGCGCGCGCAACCGCGCCGAGCTTTACCTGCTTGAGCTACCGCAAACCTGGGCGCGCGATGTGGCCACTTTGCGTTTTATACCGGTGGTGTCGCAGTCATCCGCAGACACGGGTTTGCGCGCCGGCATGGTGCACGAAGCGGTTTTGCAAGATCATCCACAGCTTGGCGATTTCGATGTCTACATGAGCGGCCCCCCGATCATGATCGACACCGCACGGCGCGCTTTTATTGCCGCCGGCTTGCCCGAAGACCGTTTGTATTATGACTCGTTCGATTACGCACCCGATGTATTGGCGCAGATTTTGCGCAATAGGGCGGGGATTCAGGGATTGTGAGTTCGACGTTCTAATTAATGCACCGAATCCGGCAATCGCGGCACTCCATGCTCGCTGCGCTCTTCGATCACCGCAGCAATGGTACTTAAGCCGCTGCGCGAGGCACGGCCGCCCGGCGCGACGCTCGCCTCACCGCGCGCCACATGCAGCGCATTGCGATAACACAACGCCGCATGGGGCGCGTCGTTTTCTCCGTTATAGCAGTCCGCCAATGCCTCCCAAGCTGATGGCGTTTCTTCAATGCTTAAGCTGCGCTCCAAATATTCGTGCGCCTTGCCCCACAGCCCTTGATCACGGCAAAGTCGGCCTAAGGTAAGCAGCAAGGCCGTGCTATTGGGATGCGATTTCAGCCAGGCTTCGGCATTGCGTAGCCGAGTTGAAGCCTCATCCGGACCGAGCGCACCGTAGCAGCGCACCAATAACTCCGACCAGCTCTTGCGCAATCCCGCCTCAACCTCACTCATCCCAGCCAACGTTTGACCGAGAGTCGCCGCACGCGTGGCGTAAGCGACGATCGCTTCCGGAATGCGCCGTTGCGTGCGGCTTAAATCCGACCACAACGCGTTCAGCCGATCAACGTTTGCGGCGACCATCAGTGCGGCGGCCAACACGCGCGCTTCCAGAGCATCCATAGCGAAAGGCGCCAGCGACTGGCTGCGTTGCAGCGGCGCCAAACCCGCAAGCGCCGAAGTAGGGTCGCCAGCCAGCAATGCCGATTCGATCAGCAACCGCCAGCCATTGGGGGTTAATTTTCCACTGTCGGATTGGTTTTTTAATTGCGCCAGCGCAACTTGCGGTTTGCCCTGCTCCAATAGGAAACGCGCACGCAATACCAAGGCCGCGGCAGGTGCATCCGCGCTCGCTTGATTGAGCGCTCGCGTTACCCGATCGTCGTCACCGCGCGCATGCGCCGCGCGCGCCAGCGCCAACAATGCGGGCGCTTTTAATTCCGGACTATGCGCGGCGCGCCCCAACTCATGCTGCGCTTGTTGATAACGGCCCTCTTCCAAAGCGAGCAAGCCTTGCGCCAACCGGCCGCGATTGCGCCGATGCCGGCGCTGCGACCATGCGGCCAAGGGCCAACGCAATGCGCGCAACGTCAAGCCCAAAACAACCCAAGCCGATATCAGCGCGACCACCGCAAACACCAGCGTGGTTTCAAGCGAGGTGTCGCGCAACCGAATCAATACATAGCCGGGATCGAGCGCCAACGCCTGCCAGCCAAACGCCGCCGCAACGGCAATGCCAAGCAATAACAACAGCCATATCCAGATTTTCATGGCTTGGGCTCGGTATCTTTCGCCGCGGGGGTGCTGTCATGGCGCAAGGCGTGCGTGGTCCGCAGCGTGCGCAATTCTTTTAACGACGTGCCCAATAACAGCGGTGCCGATGCTACGGGCGGTTCCGCAATAAGATGATCCAGCATTGCCAGAGCCGCGATGACTGAAGTGGCCGTGGCGTCATACCGCTTCGCGTAAGCGGCGCGCGCCTGCACTAAGGCTTTGCGATAGCGCACCGCATCACGCACCAGCAACGCCGCCTGCGCTTCACGCAGATCAAGTGCGATTAGGGTTTCCGCTAAGGCGGCATCATGGGTTTGCAGCAAACCGGCGCTATCCTCGCCATGGCTGATGCGGACAAACTGGCCAAGCACTTGCCACAGACGCGAGTCTTCGTGATTTTGTGATCCAAGCTTGGATGCAACAAACGTCAATTTTGGCAATTCGCTCAGCTGCGCCCGCAAACGCTCAAGTTCATCGATGGCTGCGTTGGTGCTCGCCGTTTTCAATGCGGCCAAGGCGTCAATCTCGGCATTCACGCTTTGCCGCACGGTGGTAAACGCGGGATCGTCCAATTCCGCAAGCACCTGCTCGGCCAATCGATACGCGCTGATCGCCGTGCCCGCATCTTGAAACAGGCGATACCGTTGTTCGGCCATCAATAACAGCAGCTCCGCTTCATTTAACAACAAGGCGTCGTGACCGGTCATGCGCTTGTCGGCTAAGTTGGCGACCGCTTCTTCGAGCATGCGCGTACGCTCAACCGCACCTAATACTTCTTCGCGCAACGATTTGTTGACCGCTTCGTGATCGGCTAACCGACCGCGCAAAGTTTCCGCTTCGTGGCGCTCCTGTTCGATGCCGCGCTGGGTGATTTCCAATTGGGTTTGCAAGCGGGCGACTTGCGCGATGGTATTTCCATCTTGAGCTTGCGACGATTCCAGCTCGTACGTGCGCCATAGCGCATAGCCGCCGACAACGATGGCGCCGGCTGTCAGAAGCAGCGAAAACCCATTGCGTCGTACCGCCTTAAAGGACGGGTTCGCAGGCGCAGTAGGGACCATTGGATTTCCGGAGGTTTCGTTCATAACCGAATGCTAGCTGAAACGCCGTCTCGCGCACAGGTATAAGCTTACAGCTTGTGGCGTCCCAATGCTCTGGCCGCGGCTGCCAACATATCCGGGGCATTGGCTGAACGCGCTTGGATGATGCTGGCAAAACCCTTGTTCTTCGCTAAGCCGGCCAATCGCTGGCTACTAACTACTGCTTCACTGCGCTGTAACCGCCGCCATATTTCGAGCGGCAGGATTCGCTCAAGGTTGTTTAGGGCGGCGGCGCTACTCAATAGCAGATAACATGGGTTTGTGCTGCCGGCCAGCGCTGCAAAGTGGCGTTTGGTCAATCGGGGTAGCAGCCGTTGATACACTTCGACCTGCTCGATCACCGCTCCGCGACGACGTAAAGTTGCTGCGATTGCATCGCGTCCGTTTGCACCAGCAACGATATGGATGCGTTGTCCGCGCACTCGATGCAGTTCCTTCAATGCCAATAAGCCTTCGCTGTCCTGACGCTGCGTTGGTGCACAAACGCTGCGCACCCCGTGGCGCATCAAAGCACGCGCCGTCGCCGTACCAACCGCGAACACCCGCGTCTTCGACGGCCAGCGCAGATTGGGCCGTAATTGCCAGGCAAAACGCACCGCAGCGGGGCTGACGAAAATTATGCCATCGGCACGACGCGATCGATTCAGCGCCGCAATTGCGGTTTTCGGATTCTCGACTGCACGCAAACTTAAACCCGGTAGCGCGATGGCTCGACCATCGAGACTGCGAATGCGCCGTAGTAATGAATCGCCCGTGCCAGCGGGCCGCGTTACAATCACGCAGACCCCGACGAGGGAGTTGTGCAACCAGTTATTAGCGGCTGTGGTTATTTGGGGCATGACACACCTCTGCTCCATCCTACCTGAGCTTGATAGATTGCGCGAAGCGGATAATCGCCATGCTTGCCTCTTTCGATACCGAACCGCACACTCGCGAACCTGCGCTAATGAGAATCTCATGCCATCCACTTCTCTAACTGCACCAAGCGACGCACAACTGTGCGCTGAACTCGAACGTGAACTGCTGCACGACATTCCATTGGCGCGCGCCATGCAATTAGCGGTGACTCGGTTCGATGGCAATACGTTGGTCATGTCCGCGCCGCTTGCGCCGAACATCAACGACAAAGGCTGCGCATTTGGTGGCAGCTTGGCCAGTTTGTTGACGTTGGCCGGGTGGGGGCTGGTTGTGTTGAAACTGAAACGGGTTGGCATCGCTTGCGATATTTATGTGCAGGATTCGACGATCGAATATCTTGCCCCGGTTTGGGCGGATTTTTCTGTGGCCGCCGCTCTTGCGGAAAATGAGAATTGGGATGGTTTTTTAAACAGCCTACAAACGCGTGGGCGTGGGCGCTTAAGTCTTGCTTGCCGCGTACCGTTGGCGCCGGGATTGGATGCAGCGAGGTTAACGGCACGGTTTGTTGCTAAAGCGCGATTGGCGGGATAATTCCACGGCCATAGAAATGCAACTTTGAGAAAGCCGTTCGTGCTGAGCCTGTCGAAGCATGAACGGTTTTCCCACTCACCCTTCGACAGGCTCAGGGCGAACGGGAAAAGTGAGTTTCCATTGTTGGTTGACATAACAACAAACTCAGCTGCGCTGACTCTCGCTTCAGTTTGCGGCAGAATGGCGCAAACCGCCTGGTCGCATTTCATTTAGGAGCACCGCCGATGCCACGCCACCTGCTTTCGCTTTTCCTCCTTATCGCTCTAAGCGGTTGCGCTACCGATAAATCCGATATGAAAAAGCTGACCGAATCCTTGCGCATTTATGCCGCCACGATTCGCTGGGGGGATTTTGCGCAAGCGTTGGCGTTTGTTGATCCGGAAACGCTGAAGAATAAACCAGTCAGTGCATTGGAGCTTGATCGCTATCGTCAGGTACAAGTCGGTTCGTACAGTGAAAGCGATCCAGTCACAATCAAACCTGGCGAGGTACAGGTTGTGGTTGAAATCGGGCTGGTCAACGTCAATACCCAAACCGGACGCAGCATAGTCGATAAACAAATTTGGAAGTGGGATGCGAAACAGAAGCGGTGGTGGTTGACGACGGGGTTGCCGGATATCACGCGGCATTGAGTTGCACTGGGAATGCTTAAGAATCCGTTCATGCTGAGGCTGTCGAAGCATGGTGCCTTGTTCGTTCACCCTTCGACAGGCTCAGGGCGAACGGAAAACGCGAGGTTTCTGTTGTGCATGTGAATTAGGCTTTGCGAATAATCAATTCAGCCTCCAATCCGCCTTGATCATGACGACGCAACGCCAACGACCCATGATGCAACTGCGCCACGCGCGCCACAATCGCCAAACCCAAACCAGAACCCGCATGCCGTTGCCCCGCATGACCGCGTGCAAACGGCTGCTTGAGGCTTTCAAGATCGTTGTCGCTTAATTGCGTACCGTGATCGTGCAGTCGAATGCACACGGCGGCATCGGGTAGAACATCCGCTTTGATAACGAAGGGCGCCGCACCGTAATTCATTGCATTTGCTACCAAGTTCTCTAGTGCACGTTTCAACGCCAATGGCTTTACTTGCATCGTGGGCAATGCGTCCACGCCTGATATTTGCCAATCCGTCGCACGACCCGTCGCGGCAACCACCGATTGCAACAACGCACTAATCGCAACTTCCCGGCTCGGCTCATCGCGACCATCGCGCGCATACGCGATAAATTGCTCGACAATGGCATCGATCTCGGCGATGTCCTGGCGCATGCCCTGCCCCAATTTGGCATCGTCGATGGGAATCATCTCCAAAGCGAATTGCAAACGCGCCAGTGGCGTGCGTAAGTCGTGTGAAACGCCGGCCAGCAACAGTTGTCGCTCGCGCGCGGCCTGCTGCACTGCCTCGGCGGCAGCACTGAGCTGCGTGGCCAATTCACGCACTTCGCGCGGCCCCGCTTGATCCAAGTCGGACACCATTTCTCCACGCGCCAAAGCCGGCGCGGCCAATGCCAATCGCTGTAGCGGTCGCACCAATCCGCGCGCATACCACCACGCCGCCAGCAACACCAATACGCCGGCCAGCGCCAATACCAAAACCGAATATTC
Organism: uncultured Rhodanobacteraceae bacterium; assembly: GCA_964466115.1. Taxonomy (GTDB): domain Bacteria; phylum Pseudomonadota; class Gammaproteobacteria; order Xanthomonadales; family Rhodanobacteraceae; genus Pseudolysobacter. The sequence goes on from CAYXMH010000003.1 coordinate 55,328, forward strand.
AAATACGCGCCATTGAAACGGGCCAATCGGAATGCCAAGCCATGGGTTCAATGGTGTGGCCAGCCGTATCCAAATCCGTGGTGGCTGCGACATTTCGACGCGCACTTCGCGCTCATTTCCCAATTGCGCTTGGGTGGCTTCCACCACCGCCGTTAAAATCGGCAATAACGGCAACGCTTGTTGCGGAGCCGCCTCCGCGGCCAAGATCATCCCCGGGACCAACACCGTTGCCGCCTGTTCAGCCGGAGTGACTCGCAACAACGCTTCGCTTAGCAGCACCTCGCCACTCAACATGCGCGCGATTTGTTCCGCGCCGGGCCGCAAGGTTTGCGCGCGCAACAAGGCCAACGCAATGCCCAACACGCCTGCAACCACCAGGATCAGCAACACCGCCAACTGACCGAACGCGCTGCGCGGCTGCCATCTCATGGCGCTGGCACCTCCGGCACAAACACATAGCCGTGGCCCCAGACGGTTTGAATCAAGCGTGGCTCACTCGGATCGTCCTCGAGCAATTTGCGCAAGCGTGAGATCGTGACATCGACACTGCGATCAAACGCGTCGTGATCGCGCCCACGCGCCAGGTTCATCAAATGGTCGCGGGATAAAGGTTGATGCGGGTGCGTAGCAAGGACGCTCAGCAATGCAAATTCGCCGCTGGTTAACTTGATGGGTTTGCCGCCCCGCCTCAAGATGCGTGTACTAAGGTCAAAACTAAAGCCCCCAAATTGGATGATTTCACTTTGTACCTGCGGCGCACCGGGCACAACTTGCGCTTGGCGCCGCAATACCGCGCGAATTCGCGCCAACAGCTCGCGTGGATTGCACGGCTTTGGCAAATAATCGTCGGCGCCGATTTCAAGCCCAACGATGCGGTCGATTTCATCACCCTTAGCCGTCAGCATTACGATCGGCGTGCGCACGCCACTGCCGCGCAAACGTCGGCATATCGACAAGCCATCTTCATCGGGCAGCATCAAATCCAATACAATCAAATCGACATGCCCGCGCGCCAAGGCCTGATCCAAGCCGGCGGCATTAGCAACGCCACGCACGTGAAAACCTTCCTGGCGTAAATAGCGTTCCAACAAATCACGCAAGCGTGGATCGTCGTCGACGATGACCAAATGGGGATTGTCCATTATTGTCCTATTTGTGCGCTTTATCACAGTTTCCATCAGCACCGGTGATTGAGCAATGCGCAATTCAAGAAAAGTGTAAGCAAATGTTTCAACCCGCCGCGCCGTTTACATTTACTTGCAATTTTGCACATTTGCGACCAACCTTGAGCGCCGTCCATGCCGATACTGGCAGCGTCCCAATCGGGGACGCTTGTTGAAGAGGCACGCATATGAAACGCACATCATTAGTTGCCGTTACCGCACTGACTTTGGCTTTGGCCGGAGCCAGCTGGGTGCATGCGGCACATCCGTGGCGGATCGCGCCACCCAATGCCGCGCAAATTGGCTTAAGCGATCCTAGCGCGCAAGCCTGGGACACATTGAACACGCAACAGGAAAACCTGCGTGTGGCAGCCCGAGCCGATTTTGATCAAGGCCTTATTGATCTTGACCAGGCTTTAGCCGATTCGAACTCCAATCTTCGGACATTGGCCGAATCTTTTCAGCAGCAGGTCGATGCGTATTTAATCCAGGCGCGCAATTTACGTGACGCCAAACTGGATTTGTATGAGCAAATGACACCAGAACAACAATTGGTTTTGCGTGATACGTTGCGGCAACGTCTAGCGCGTTTCAAACGTGTTCGAGCCGCTTTTTTAAGCTTGACCGAATACCCTGGCTAACCTTTCATTTACGACTCATCGAGGAGATAAAGCAATGAAACGTTTATTACTTTGCACGTTATGCGTTCTTACCTTTGGCTTAACCGAAATGGCGTCGGCGCAGGCCGCCGGTGCGGTGCATGCGCGCGGCGCGAAGAAAAACGCCGAGGGCGGCGTTACCGCGGCGAAAGGGACTGCAGTCAAAGGCCCTAATGGCAGTTCGGCCGCTCACGGGGCGGTGGTCGCGGGTGACGGACAAGGCAATGTTGCCGGCGCCAGAGGCACCGCTGTGCACGGAAAAAATGGCGGTAGCGCTGCACGCGCGGGCGGTTTCACACGGTCCGCAGACGGCAGCGCGACGCGTAAGGGCGGCGCTGCTGGTCAAGGCGCCAACGGCGGTAAATTCGCCACCCAGAGCAACACCACCAAAAACGCCGACGGCAGCGTCAGCGGAGGCCGCTCAACCAGTGCCACCGGCGCCAAAGGCAATACTTACCAAGGCGACACAACCTATCAAACCGGCCAGGGTGTCAGTCACACTGGAACCTGCAAGAACGCTGCAGGTGAGACCATCGACTGCCATTAGTAATAAACGATACCCGGCGCGCACCCTGCGCGCCGGGCACCAACTGGTTTATAATTAACGCAAGGCGCTTTTTTTGTAAAAATCCACTCGTAACCACCCTTGACATGCCGCAAAACCGTGAGTAACGCCAGATATCCAATACGGCAGCACACATGATGTCCGTGCCTACCCCCGCTCGCGTTCCTTGGCATTTGTACATCCCCAAACTCGTTACGGTGTTACGCCAAGGCTATCGTTGGAACGATTTTCGGCACGACGCGTTAGCTGGGTTGACGGTTGCCATCGTAGCGCTACCGCTGGCCATGGCGCTGGCGATCGCCTCCGGAGCGGGGCCTGAAAAGGGTTTGCATACCGCGATCGTCGCCGGTTTTCTCATCTCCGCCTTGGGGGGCTCTCGCGTGCAAATCGGCGGACCCACCGCCGCATTCATTCCGGTGGTATTCAACGTGATCGATAAATTCGGTTACGAAGGGCTGATTCTCTGCACCCTACTGGCTGGCTTGATTTTGATCCTTGCCGGCGTATTGCGCGTTGGTACATTAATGAAATACATGCCGCAACCGGTGGTGACCGGGTTTACGGCGGGTATCGCCGTGAGCATCTTTTCAAGCCAGATAAAGGATTTGTTTGGCCTGCATATGGAAAAGGTACCGGCCGAGTTTGTGGCGCGCTGGACCGCTTATTGGCAGCATTTTTCAAGCTATACCCCGGCCGCCTGTGTGCTGGCGGTGGGCTGTCTCATCTTAATTGTGTTACTGCGTCGCTATCGTCCTACTTGGCCAGGTTTTCTGCTAGCGGTGATTGCCGGCTCCATTGCGGTCGCCGCATTTGGAATGCCGGTGGATACCATCGCGATACGCTTTCCCGGCGGCATTCCAGCCACGCTGCCGCATTTTGCTTTTCCGCACATCCCATTTGAACGTACGGCGGAGTTGTTGCCGAGTGCGCTAACGATTGCCTTTTTGGCCGGCGTTGAGTCACTCCTGTCTGCTGTGGTTGCGGATGGCATGATGGGCGGGCGGCATCGATCGAACTGCGAGTTGGTAGCACAAGGGGTTGCCAATGCCGCATCAGCGCTATTTGGCGGATTACCAGCCACCGGTGCGCTCGCGCGTACCGCAACGAATGTGCGATCCGGTGCCCGCTCGCCTATCGCCGGCATTTTGCATGCTGGGTTTTTGCTGTTGTTCGTGCTGGTGCTGGCACCGTTGATGAGTTATGTGCCATTACCCGCGTTAGCAGCTGTGCTTTTGATCGTGGCGTGGAATATGAGCGAAATCGAACACTTCAAACACCTAATGAAAGGACCCATTGGCGATCGAGTGGTGTTGCTGCTTACCTTTGCCCTGACCGTTGCATTCGATCTCACCGTTGCTATCGAAGCGGGTTTGGTATTAGCCGCATTTTTGTTTATGCACCGGATGGCCGAGGTTGTTGCCGTACGGTCCAATGGAACGCTGTTGGATGAAGATCAGGACGATTTCAACCTCGAGGCGGAACCGAATCAACGCGCTCAATTACCGCCGGGGGTGGAAGCATTTCAGTTTTCTGGGCCATTGTTTTTTGCGGTGGCGAATCGGTTGGATGATGTGCTGAGTCAATTTCCGACACCGCCGCGTATTTTTATCCTGAGGATGCGCCTGGTGCCATTGATTGATACTTCAGGCGTAACCGCATTAAAACAGATGTTAAAGCGTTGCCAACGCCTAGGAATCCAGGTGATTTTTTCTGGATTACGAGAACAGCCGCGCGAAATTTTGCAGGCTATGGACGTACATGAATCCCCGCCATCCTTGCGTTTTGCGACAAATTTTGAACAAGCTTTGCGGTTAAGCCAGCAATCCAGTTCCGTTTTATCTTGACGATAATCCGCGCCACAGCGCATTGAGGTTCGCAAGCCCTGTCCTGAGCTTGACGAAGGATTCACCCCAACCTATAACCGAATGTGGCAGAATCACGGTTTGTCGATGTTTGCCTGAAGCGTTAAGAGAACTGCATGATTTTGAACCCCCTGGTTGCTCGTTTGTGTTTATTAATGCCCGTATTGCTCATGCCGGTGCTCCTAAACGCAGCCAGCACCGTGAACAAATGCCGCGATGCGACGGGGCACCTGACTTTTACTGATCAGCCATGCAAGGCATCCGACGTCAACGAAACGCCGACACCTGTCGCACCCGCCGCGCCGGAAAGCCCGCCACCTCGGGCCGGTGATAAATCCTCCCCGGAGGCTGGCAATACGCCACCCGCACCCGATGTCTATAAACACCCCGCACCCGTCGTGGTGTCGCCTTTGCCAAAAGTGGATTTATCTGGCTTGCCTAAAGATGCCAACGGCAATCCGGTTTTAATTCAATCGGGCGAAGCCAGTTTGGTTGTTGAGAAGGGAAAAAAAACCGGCAGCATCAATTTCCTGGCTCGATGTTCGGCATTGGTTAGCCGCTGCTATAAACCCGGCGAACGCTCGCTGGATGCGTGCTTTATGTCCGCGCCGCGCTGCGCCTCGAGTCGCCCATGGGAAGATAAAGCCCAGGAAAATTCAGAATGTTGCGTAGACGAATGCTGGAAACGTTACGAGAAAGAGCGGCATGCAGGCAAAAGCCCCTTGGCGGCCTATGATGAAACCCTGTTTGGTGCTAACAGCTGCATTCCTGAAACCCATCCAACCGGCGAACCACCGGCGCTAGCTTCCCCTGATAAATGAATCCTGTAAGGGACGCATTGATCCGTTTAGCCATGCGGAAACACTAACCATATGGGTGCGATTATTAAGTTTTTTGCACACACTGGCCCATCTCGCCCATAATTCGCGCCCCAGCCGCACCCTCCATTTTGAATATTTATGTCGGATATTTTGCATCGCCTCCCGGAATTCATTAATAACCACCTAACTTTGGCCCTGATTTTCGGTGGTTTAGTGGTGGCTTTGATCGGCAACGAGGCCGCACGTCTATTCCGCGGCTATAAAGAACTGACCCCCGGCGCATTAACTCAGCTGATCAATCGCGAAAACGCATTGTTGGTCGATCTTAGTAGCATTCAGGATTACGAAAAGGGGCATATCATCAGCGCCCGGCATGTGTCCTTAAGCCAATTCGACCCGGAAAATAAGGATTTGGCTAAAGCCAAGGAGCTTCCGGTTGCCGTGTATTGCAAAACCGGCCAAACCTCCGCGCAGGCCGCTACCCGCCTGGTAAAAGCCGGATTCAAACACGTGTATTGGTTAAACGGCGGAACCGCCGCCTGGATACAAGCCGACCTACCGCTGACCAGCAGCAAGGCTTGAATTGTCACTCGGTTACGGCGCCCCTTGGGCACACCAGCGTAAAAGCTAAGTGCACGGCGGCGCGCGTCGTGGGATAATCGCGGCCCTTTTCTCTTTACCGATTCCTTTTTGGAGTAACAACCATGGCAGAATCCAGTTCCAGCAATGGCGCCAGCGCCGGCAGACCGCCCGCTCAGCTTAGTTTGCAGAAAGTCTATGTAAAAGACGCCTCTTTTGAAGTCCCGGGCGCTCCGCAGATTTTTCAAGACCAAGGCCAACCGCAAGTGCAGTTGAACCTGGCGCAGAAAGTGGGAACGTTAAGTGAAGGCATCTACGAGGTCATTCTCACCGTAACCGTCACCTGCAAATTGGCGGAAAAAACCGCGTATTTGGCGGAAGTGCAACAAGCCGGCGTGTTCGGTTTGATGGGTTTCGATGATCAAAGCCGCGACACCGTATTGGCGACCTATTGCCCAAATGTACTCTTCCCTTATGCCCGCCAAGTGGTCTCGGACCTGATCCAAAATGGTGGTTTCCCGCCCTTTTTGCTGCAACCGATCAATTTCGAAGCGCTCTACGCCGAACAAGCGCAGCGACGCGCTCAAGGCGTTACCGCAAACGCATAAACACGCATGAGCGAGCGGCCCACGGTCGCGGTCCTCGGTGCCGGTTCCTGGGGAACGGCACTGGCAGCGCTTTTGGCACGCAATGGCGTGCCGACCCTATTATGGGGCCGCAACGCCAGCGCTATTGCGCAAATGCAGATGGCGCGCCGCAACGTGCGCTATTTGCCTGAGCTCGCGTTGCCTGGCGAGTTGGTTCTGACCGATGAGCTTCATTTAGCCGTTCACACCGCTCAAATCGTATTGATCGCGACCCCAAGTCACGCTTTTCAAAGCGTCATTGACGAGCTTACGACACTTACACCCGTAAGCGTAGGTATCGCTTGGGCAACCAAGGGGTTTGAGCCCGGCACCGGGCATTTTTTGCACGAGGTGGTGCAAGAGCGAATGCCACAACGGCCGGCCGCGATCGTTACCGGCCCGTCGTTTGCGCGTGAAGTGGCGCAAGGCTTGCCCACGGCCGTCACGGTCCATTCGACCGATACCCATTTTGCACAACAAATTGCGCAATTGCTGCATTCTGCTTATTTTCGCGCCTACACCGGTAACGATGTCCTGGGTGCTGAACTTGGCGGAGCAATGAAAAACGTACTGGCGGTTGCAACCGGCGTGGCCGATGGCATGCAATTGGGCCTCAATGCGCGAGCCGGCATGATTACGCGCGGCTTGAACGAAATGCTGCGCTTGGGCAAAGCACTGGGCGCCCGCGCCGAAACCTTGATGGGATTGGCCGGGCTTGGCGATTTGGTGCTGACATGCACTGGCGATTTATCGCGCAACCGGCGGTTGGGGCTCGCACTTGGCCGCGGCGTGGAGTTGAAACGAGCGATTGCCGAAATTGGCCAAGTGATCGAATCGGTGCAAACGGTCGATGAAATCATGCGTTTGGCAAAGCGTCATGGCGTTGAGCTGCCGATTAGCGCATTGGTGCAACGCGTGCTGCATGAAGACCTCACGCCGGCCGACGCTTTGCGATTATTGCTAGCTCGCGAGCAAGGCCCTGAATTCCCGTAACGCCTTAATTTAAGCGGTGCTTAACTCGCCCCGACAAAACCCAATTGCCGCCACGCTTCAAACACCACCACGGCCACCGCGTTCGACAAATTCAAACTGCGGTTGTGCGGTAGCATCGGCAATCGCAAGCGTTGCGTTTCCGGTACCGACTCCAACAACGCTTGCGGCAATCCACGCGTTTCAGGGCCAAATAACAACGCGTCCCCGCTCATGAATGTCGGATTCGTATACAACGTCGAACCTCGGGTTGACAGGGCAAACACCCGCGTGGGCTTCGCGTTTACTTGAAACAAGGCGAAACTGTCGTGCATCTGAATCGATGCGTATTCATGATAATCAAGCCCCGCGCGCCGCAATTTGGCATGCTCCAAATCAAAACCCATTGGGCGAATTAAATGCAATTGCGCTCCGGTGTTGGCGCACAACCGAATCACATTCCCGGTGTTGGGAGGAATCTCGGGCTCATAAAGCACAATGTGCAGCATGGATTATTGATTCAATCGAGCCGACGTGCGGATCACCTTTACCAAGGCAACTCTTTTCCGTCGTAGCTTAAAAACCGTCCGTTATCGGCCGGACGCAACTTTGCGATGATTGATATAAGGCTTGCTACCGATTGCTCCGCCGTCAATGTGGCGCCAGCACCGCCCATGTCGGTCTTCACCCAACCGGGGCTTACCGCCACAACCGTCACGCCACGCTCGGCCAGCGCCATTGCCAACAATCGTGTGGCCATATTCAATGCGGCTTTGGACATGTTATAGCTGGGAGTTCCAAATTCGATCGTGCGTGCAATCGAACCCAAACCCGAGGACACATTAATCACTTTGGTTTTTGTTCCATTTGCCAAACACTCGGTCAGCGCTTGCGTAAGCAATAACGGCCCAACGGCATTCGCGGCAAAGGTGTCCTTGAATGTTTTTGCCTCAAGCGCACCAAATTTCTCGCCCGAAACCAACATTCCCGCGTTGTTGATTAATAGATCGATGGCGCCGGTAAGCGCAATCGCTTCACGTGCGAGTTCCGCTATGGATCGTTCGTCGGTCAAATCCAATGGCAACACATGCAACCGCCCGGGATGGGCTGCGGCCAATTCCGTCAGTTTCAACGCCTTACCAGGATGCCGGCATGCAGCGATCACTTGCGCGCCGTGCTGCAAATACTGTCGTACAAACTCCAATCCAAGGCCACGGTTGGCGCCGGTAATAAGTATGCGTTGCATGTTGGAACCCCTTAAAGCGCAGTCGCTATAGTGTAACGCCCTTGTTAAGGTATGCTGTAGCGGTGAATTCGTGCAAAAATAATTCCTTCCTTTATTTTATGTCATCACTTCGACGCCAATTCTTATGAACAAAGCCATTATTATTGCCGTCATCGCACTGACCTCGAGTTCTTGCACATGGGTAAAGCTCGATTCAGCCGCTGAGAAAGTACGAGTTGCCTATGACGGCCACGTCGCCAATTGCCGCGAACTTGGAACCGTGACAGTGTCGGTAAAACACGATATCGCCGGCATGGAGCGCAATAACCTTAAGGTGCGCGATGAGTTGGAAACCTTGGCTCGCAACGAAGCGGCAACGATGCACGCCGACACCATTAAACCGTTGGCGGATCCACAGCATGGCGAACAACGATTCGGCGCTTATGCGTGCCGTTAAGCCATGGCTGAGTTAAACCGCATCGGTCAAATTGCGCTGAGCGTGCGCGATTTGGAGCGCGCGGTGGTGTTTTATCGCGATGTGCTTGGCTTAAAATTTTTGCTGCAAGCGCCAAACGTGGCCTTTTTCGACATCGGTGGGCAACGGTTGATGCTGGGCCAGACCGAAACGCGTGAATTAAAACCGGCGGGCACGGTGCTGTATTATGAGGTAGCCGATCTTGATGCCAGTTTTTCAAATCTGAAGGAGCGCGGGGCTCCGGTCGAACAAGAACCTCATTTCATTGCGAAATTCGCATCCAAAGAATTGTGGATGGCATTTTTTCGCGACCCGGATGGCCACCTATTTGCGTTGATGCACGAGAAAGCCATTGCCTAACCACGCAAGCACGGTTGCAGCTTAACGCCGAAACCGGTAGGGTCGCCGGTTCCGTCAATCCATAAGCCTTATCATGCTATACAACCACGTTGTCATCGCAAGCGTCGCCCACATCGATGCGCCACGGCGCGTCACCTCGGCTGAGATTAACGAGCGTCTACAACCGGTAACCGAGCGTTTGGGCATCCGGCAAAACGTGCTGGAAGATGTTGCTGGAATTCATGCGCGCCGTATCTGGGACCGACCGACCATGCCGTCGGAATCGGCCACCATGGCCGCACAAAAAGCGATCGCCGAATCCGGCGTACCGCATGAAAAATTCGGCTTATTGGTCAACACCTCGGTTTGCCGCGATTACTTGGAACCCTCCACCGCCAGCATTATCCATGGCAATCTTGGTCTTGCCGACACCTGCCAAAATTTCGATGTGGGCAACGCGTGCCTGGCTTTTCTCAATGGCATGGACATAGCGGCGCGCATGATCGAGCGCGGCGATATTGAATACGCATTGATCGTGGATGGGGAAACCAGTAACGCGGTGATTGAAAAAACCATCGAACGCTTACTTGGACCACAGATCACCGAAGCCGACTTCCGTGCCGAATTTGCTGCGCTGACGCTTGGCTCCGGAGCCGCGGCAATGGTGATGGGTCGTGCCGAATTGCTACCGAATGGACATCGTTTCTTAGGCAGCGTTACGCGCGCCGCCACCGAGTTCAGCCGCCTGTGTTACGGCAATATCGATCGCATGGTGACCGACACCAAAACCCTGCTGATAGAGGGCTTACGCCTGGCTTCCAAAACGTTTCACGCCACCCGCGCCGCGCTTGGTTGGGTCATTGAAGAATTCGATGAGTTCGTCGTTCACCAAATCAGCCGCGTGCACACCGAAGAATTCATCAAACTGCTCGGCATCGATCCCAGCAAAGTGCTGACGATTTTCCCCGAGCACGGCAATATTGGTCCGGCTTCGGTACCGATTGTTTTGTCGAAATTAAAAGAAATGGGGCGTTTAAAAAAGGGCCACCGCATTGCGTTGCTCGGCATTGGATCGGGATTGAATTGTTCGATGGCGGAAGTGGTTTGGTAACCCAAATTCGCCATCTCAAGGTGTTGAGAAACGCTGCTTGTACTGAGCCTTAAGTCGAAGTATGGGCAGCGTTTCCGTTCACCCTTCGACTTAAGCTCAGGGCGAACGGAAGATCAGTGGTAAATTGGACTTAAGACTAAGGCGGATCTGTGCCGAATAACGTTTCGATGTCCTCTTCTTCAAAACGCACTTTCTGCGTCGTTCCACCCTTGAGCACCGCTGCCGCCAAATCCGCCTTGCGTTGCTGTAAAACCTGGATTTTCTCTTCAACCGTTCCAGAACAAATCAACTTATAGACAAACACCGACTTGTTTTGCCCGATGCGATGGGCGCGGTCCGTCGCTTGCGTTTCAACCGCAGGGTTCCACCACGGGTCGTAGTGAATCACGGTATCGGCTGCGGTAAGATTCAATCCGACCCCACCGGCCTTCAGACTGATTAAGAACAACGGCACCGCACCACTTTGGAACTGCTCGATCGGCGTGGCGCGATTGCGCGTTTTTCCGGTTAACGTGACATAGCGGATTTTGCTTTCATCCAGCGCCTTCGCGATCAAAGCGAGCATTTCGGTGAACTGTGAAAACACCAGGATACGCCGCCCTTCGGCCAGCAACTCCTCGATCATCGGCAGCAAAAACTCCAGCTTTGCCGACTCCGGCACTTTGCGGCCGGTATTAAGCTTAACCAGACGCGGATCGCAACACACCTGGCGCAGTTTTAACAGCGCATCCAGAACGAGAATGCCGGACTGCGCCAAACCGTGCTTTTGCAACGCCGAATACACTTTGTCGTGCATGGTCAAGCGCAAGCTTTCGTACAAATCGCGCTGTCGGCCAATGAGCTCCACCGTGCGCGTAATAACCGTTTTTGCCGGCAGTTCATGCAGCACCTGCTCCTTCGTGCGACGCAGCATGAACGGCGCGATGCGCCGATTGAGGCGCGCCTGCGCTTCGCCATCGGCGTGCTTTTCAATCGGGGTGCGAAAATTGCGCACGAACCGGCGCTCGTCGCCCAATAAACCCGGCAGCACGCAATCAAACTCCGCCCACAACTCCCCGAGATGATTTTCCAAAGGGGTGCCGGTCATCGCAATGCGCCGTTGCGCCCGCAGCTCGCGTACGATTCGTGCCGCTTGGCTGCGCGGATTGCGAATCGTCTGCGCTTCGTCCAATACCAACACGGAAAAATTTTGCTCCACAAGTACATCGCGGTCGCGCGGTAACAGCGGATAAGTGGTTACGATAAGATCGTTATTGGCCATCTCGGCAAAATGGCTGTGTCGCTCCGGGCCTTGCAATATCAGCATTTTAAGCTGCGGAGTAAAACGCGCAGCTTCCGTTTTCCAATTCAAAACCAGTGAAGTTGGGACAATAATCAGGGCGGGTGCATCAAACCGCCCGGATTGTTTTTCGGCCAGCAAGTGCGCCAGCAATTGCACGGTTTTCCCTAGGCCCATGTCGTCGGCAAGAATGCCGCCAAGCTGGGATTTACTCAGAAAAGTCAGCCACGCTAGCCCATCGCGCTGGTATGGGCGCAGCTCCGTATTGAGCCCAAGCGGCGCCAACGTCGTGGCAGAGGAAGCCACACGTAAATGTTTGGCAAAATCATGGACCGCATGGCTACCGCGCCAGCGCAACGCCGGCGTCGCATTGTCCAAATCTTCAACGACAAACGACTGCGCCCGCGATAAGCGCAACGAACCGGACATCTTAATCGACCGGCCGTCGAGCCATTCCAGCAGCGGCTTCAACAATGCCCGCACCCGTTTAAGTGGCAGTGGCACACGCCGGCGTTTGTCCAACGGAGCCATCCAAACCGCGCCTTTTGCTTCATTGCGTGCCGGCACCATCGACAGGGTGCGGTCCAACAAAGCACGGTGCAAAATCGGCAGCAACGGGATTCGCTCGCCGTTTATTTCAATACCGATGCCAAGATCAAACCAGGGTTCGCCCTGCTCGACCACTTCGGCGTACCAAATACTCGGCGCTGCCAATAACTCAACCGGAAAACTGGCATCGAACTCAATTCGAAACCCTTCCGCTTTTATCTGTGGCAATAAGTTCAGAAGCTGGGTCGGGGTGCCGACGCCGATCTTATTCGGCAACAACCAGTCGTCCTCGCCAACGAGATTAACCAACCGCTGCGGCAATTGCTCGCAGGTGTGCGCTTCGTGCAACCCAAGGTCGTACAAGTATTCGCACGCGGCAAATTCTGCGCCGCGATCGCGGCGAATGACCAGCCACTCGCCGGCGTGATGCACACGCTCGTGACGAACATCGGGCGGAAACCGCAATCGCACCCCATCGTAATCGAATGCGAGCTTGGCGCAGCCAACCTCAACTGCACCGGCACCATTGGCAAGGGTCATTGCACGCAAAGTCATCACCGGAATCGGGGCGGGACGCAAATCCTCTCGCTTAGGTAATTCCGGCGTTGGCTTTACGCTGGGAGTGCGATCCAAGCGCTGCGCCTGCGCATCGCCGACAACCACTGTGGCCAGCGCCTGCGTAGGCACTGCCGCGGCGGTGTGTTGGGGACGAGTTACCGCACACTGCAATAAAGCTGCTACGTGCTTGCACCACGTTTCCACTGGGCAAGAACAGTGGCTATTAAAATGCGGATGAAGGTTCGGAAAATACTCGACCCGGCATTCGTACGGCTCTTTTAGTTGCACACCCCGTACCGAACCAACCAACACCCCTTCATCCCCGCGCGTTTCAAACGCATACTTAAGTACGTTGCCACGCCGTACACAGTCGCGTGCCCGTGCCAGGGTTTTCCCATCGAAGTGGGTGTGCCACTCGCTAATGGTAAAGGCGGCAAGTAGGGTATCGAGATCCGTCATTCGATGATAAACAAAAGTGACAAACGCCCCATCTTATCAGCGTCGCCGCTGTGCGACACTAGCGGCCTATTCAAACACTGACCAGCCATGCCCCCATTTCCCGATTATCCTTTTACTTCGCGTTGGTTTAAACACATGGGTTTGCGCCAGCATTACCTTGATGAGGGTACGGGCGATCCGATAATTATGCTGCACGGCAACCCCAGTTGGTCTTATTACTACCGACATCTGATTCAACGCTTGCGTCCTTCCTATCGCTGCATTGTGCCCGACCATATCGGTATGGGTTTGTCCGACAAACCGTCACCGGATCGTTACGGCTATCATCTGGCACAACGCGTGGATGATCTGGATGCCTTACTGCAACACCTTGGCAATCCAGCCAAACTGACCTTGGTTCTGCATGATTGGGGTGGCATGATTGGGATGGCTCTTGCGTGCCGTTATCCTGAACGAATCAAACGTTTGGTGATATTGAACACCGCGGCTTTTCCAAACCCAAAAGGATCGCATCTACCATGGGCATTGCGCTTTGGGCGCGATTCATCGCTCGGCAGTTGGCTGATCCTAAAGCACAATGCGTTTGCCCGCGGGGCAGCGCGTTTCGGCGTGACGCGGCCTATGTCCCCGGAAGTACGTGCCGCCTATCTTGCCCCCTACGATACACCGGAGCATCGCATCGCCACGCTGCGCTTTGTCCAAGACATCCCGCTAAGCCCTGCGGACCTGGGCTTCGACTTGGTGCAGTCAACAGGCTTCCAGCTGTCTCAATTCGCCGATCGGCCGGCATTAATCTGCTGGGGTCTTGGCGATTTCGTCTTTGATCGGCACTTTTTGCGGGTCTGGGAGCAGCAATTACCCCACGCGCAATCGCACGAATTTGCCGATGCCGGCCATTACGTGTTGGAAGATGCGCAAGAACGAATAGGACCTTTGGTACAAAACTTTTTAGCCCGCAATCCCGTATGACGGATACCTGCAATATCGCCGCAGCGTTGACTCGGATGGCCAAACTGCAACCCACGGCCATAGCCTTACGTTACCCCAAACAAAAGGCGCGCAAAGGGCTTGCGCCGTATGTCGAGATAACCTACGCGCAGTTGGACGAGCTTAGCGATCACACCGCAGCGGCGCTCGCCCATGCCGGCATTACCCGTGGATTGCGCACCGCCTTGATGGTGCGGCCGGGGCGCGATTTGTTTTTGCTGATCTATGCCTTGTTTAAGTTAGGCGCCGTGCCGGTATTGATCGATCCCGGCATTAACCGTCGCGCGCTTAAAACGTGTTTGGACGAGGCCGCCCCCGAGGCCTTTATCGGCATTGCCTTGGCGCAAGCCGCTCGAATGGTGCTCGGTTGGGCCAGACGCAGTGTGCGTTGTGTCATCAACGTGGGTGAAGGATGGTTCTTTGGCGGTTTATCCCTGGATGCCTTACGAAATAAGACATCTTCGAGCGCATTCGTTGCGGCGGCAACGCGCGCCGACGAATTGGCTGCCATCCTGTTTACCTCCGGCTCCACCGGTACGCCAAAAGGCGTTCAATACCAACACCGTCACTTCCTAGCCCAGGTTGAGATGCTGCGCGACGGGTTCGATATTTTGCCGGGCTTAATCAATATGCCGACGTTCCCACCGTTTGCCTTATTTGATCCGGCGCTCGGGGTGACTTCGGTCATTCCGGATATGGACCCGACCCGGCCGGCGACGGCGGATCCGCAAAAACTGATCGCAGCGATCGATCATTTCAAAGTCAACATGCTGTTTGGATCACCGGCCTTGCTCGACACGCTGTCGCGCTACGGTGTTGCACACGCGATCAAACTGCACACGGTACAACGGGTGATCTCGGCCGGCGCACCGGTGGCCCCCGCCATTGTTGAACGCATGCGCCGAATCCTTCCCGACGATTGCCGCCTTTATACGCCCTATGGAGCCACCGAGTGCTTGCCGGTCAGCGTGATTGAAAGTCGTGAGATACTCGACGACACGCGCATCAACAGCGAACGCGGCGCAGGTACTTGTGTCGGCCGCCCGGCAGCGCGCAATACAGTGCGCATCATCGGCATCAACGACACCGCCATCCCGGACTGGTCGGACGATTTGCTCGCTGCGCCGGGTGAAGTGGGTGAAATCACCGTCATCGGGCCTACCACGAGTGAGGCCTATCAGGCGCGCCCGTTTGCCACCGCGTTGGCGAAAATCGCTAGCGACGCGGGCATCATCCATCGCATGGGCGATCTAGGTTATTTTGATGAGAATGGCCGATTGTGGTTTTGTGGGCGAAAGTCGCAGCGTGTCATTACCGTGCAAAGATCGTTGTATACTGAAGAGGTGGAGCCTATTTTCAATGCACACCCTGAGGTAAAACGCACCGCCCTGGTTGGCGTTGGACCGTGGGGTTCTCAGATACCGGTTTTGTGCGTGGAACTCGCTCCCAAAGTAGGCTTTGCGGCACGCGAGCGCATTGCCGCGGAGTTGCTAAACACCGCCGCGGCATACCCGCACACTCGCCTTATCCAGCAAGTATTGTTTCATCGCGGTTTTCCCGTTGATATCCGGCATAATGCGAAAATCGCGCGCGAACAGTTGAGCGTTTGGGCAACGCGCGAGCTGCATCAAACCGGAGGCCCGCAATGAAGGTTCTGGTTACAGGAGGTGGCGGTTTCCTAGGACTTGCCATCTGCAAACAACTGCTTGCCCATGGCCATACCGTTCGCACCCTCAATCGCCAGGCTTATCCAACGCTTAGCGCGATGGATGTTGATCAACGCCTCGGTGATATTCGCATACTCGACATTGTCATTGATGCGGCGCTTGGGGTTGATGCGATCATTCACAGCGCCGCTAAGGCCGGTGCCTGGGGTCCGTTCGAAGAGTTTTACGAAATCAATGTGCGCGGTACCGACAACGTCCTTGCCGCCTGCGATATGCAGAGCATCACCAAGCTCGTATACACCTCAAGCCCAAGCGTGGTGCACAACGGCCAAGATTTAAACGGGGTTAATGAATCCACCCCGTATGCGAAGCGGTTTTTAGCCGCCTATCCGGAAACCAAAGCCTTAGCCGAGCAGCGGGTATTGGCCGCGAATGGTCCGGCACTGGCAACGGTGGCGCTGCGTCCGCATCTGATTTGGGGCCCTAACGATCCGCACCTGTTGCCGCGCATTCTTAAGCGCCTTAAAAGCGGCCGGCTGCGCTTGATCGGCGATCAGCAAAAAAAAATCGATGCGGTGTATGTGGATAACGCGGCGCAAGCGCATATTCTGGCGTTGGAAAAACTCGAACCCAATGCCGCGTGCGCCGGCAAATCCTACTTCATCACGCAAGGCGACCCGATTACGATCGAAGCCATGATCAACGCCTTGCTGCGTGCCGCAGGTTACCCTCCCGAAACCCGGCGCATTTCATTGGGTTTAGCCAGATTCCTAGCGACGACGCTGGAATCGATCTATACCGTGCTTAATATCAAGACCGAACCGCCATTGACGCGCTTTATCGTTGAGCAATTGAGTACCGCGCATTGGTTTAACATCGATGCCGCTCGGCGTGATCTGGGCTACGCACCGCACGTCAGCATGAGCGAAGGCATGGCGCGTTTGAGCGCGTGGCTTGCTCGTGAACGGCTTGCACAAAAAACGCATTAGGTCCCGATTCACCGCCAAACGATCATTCCCCACGCGTGTGCTTGGCTCCGCTACAATTAACCACGATGCCTGAAACACCCCTACCCAATCCTTTATTCGCATTGCTTGGACGCGCTTTGGAAGCGCTCCTCAATCGCGCACTCAACTTGGACGAAGAGTCAAAGCTTCGCGTGGCGGCGTTGGAGGGCCGCGCCATTGCAATGGAGTTTCGTGGAATGGCTATGGGCTTGCGTGTGCATGTTGAAGGTGCGCAATTGCGCGTTGGTCCTATTGGCGATAGTGATCTTACGCTGCGCGCCACCCCCGCCAGTTTTGTCGCCATGGCATTACGCCGAGACGAGACCAGCGCTTGGCCGGTTGGAAAGATCGAAATGTCCGGCGACGTGGACTTGGCGCGCCGAGTTGAACAATTGCTAAGCCGTTTTGATCCCGATTTCGAAGAGGCCCTTACGCACGCATTTGGCGACGTGATCGGGTACCAAATCGCACAAACCTTAAAACGTGCATTTAACGGGGGACGCGATGGTGTTAAATTTTTTCTTACCGATTGTGCCGATTACCTGCGTGATGAATCCCGCGATTTAATCGCGCCAACTGAAATGGAGACGTTTCTGGATGACGTAGATACGCTCAATGAGCGGACCGAGCGCTTGGAGGCACGAGTGCGCCGCATCCTGTCTTTCGCCAAGGAACCGACCGCGTGACCCCGTTGAAACAATTACCGCGGCTGCTCGGAATTACCGCAATTTTGGTGCGCTACCGGCTGGATGAGCTCATCGATGTCGCGCACTTGTATCGGCCGTTGAAAATGCTGCGCCGTTGGCTACCGCGAGCCAAGGTCGATGTCGCCGATCTGTCGCGCGGTGCACGTTTGCGCTTGGCCTTGGTTGCATTGGGCCCGATTTTCGTCAAATTCGGCCAAATTTTATCGACTCGGCGCGATCTTCTGCCGATGGACGTCGCCGACGAGCTCGCATTGTTGCAAGACCAAGTCGCGCCGTTTCCCGGTGCCGACGCACAAGCATTGATCGAGAAAGCGCTGGGCGCACCGATTGCAACGCTGTATCAATCGTTCGACCCGGTACCGTTGGCGTCGGCCTCGATCGCACAAGTGCATGCCGCTCGCCTGCACGACGGACGCGAAGTCGTCGTCAAAGTAAGGCGGCCCAATATCGCTTCGCGCATCGATGCAGACATCCAACTGCTTAAAGCGATCGCAAAGCTGGTGGGACGCTATCACCCCAATGCGGACAAAATTCGCCCGCGCGATGTGGTCGCTGAAATTGAAAATACGCTGCAAAATGAACTCGATTTCCAACGCGAAGGCGCCAATGCGAGCTTATTAAGGCGCAATTTTCTGCACTCCGAGGATTTGTACGTTCCCGAAGTGCATTGGCTGCAAAGCAACGAATCGGTATTGACGATGGAGCGCGTGCGCGGCATCGCGGCCGATGATCTGGCGCAGCTTGATGCTGCGGGCGTTAATCGCGTTGCTTTAGCCGAAAAAGGCGTGCGTTTGTTTTACACCCAAGTGTTCCGCGACAATTTTTTCCATGCCGATGCGCACCCCGGCAATATTTGGGTCGACCCTACACGCAAAGACAACCCACGCTTCATTGCTCTGGATTTCGGCATCATGGGCACCTTGTCGCGGCCCGATTTGTTCTGGCTTGGGCAGAACTTCAAGGCCTTGTTCAATCAAGACTACCGCCGCATCGCCGAGCTGCATCTGGAAGCCGGCTGGGTACCTTCGTACGTGCGCGCCGATGAATTGGAAACGGCGGTACGTACCGTGTGCGAGCCCTATTTCACGCGTCCGTTAAGTCAAATCTCGTTGGGTGAAGTGATATTGAAACTGTTCTCGGTTGCGCGCCGCTACGAATTGACGTTGCAGCCGCAGCTTATTTTGTTGCAAAAAACGCTTCTAAACATCGAAGGGTTGGGCCGCCAACTACACCCGCATATCGACATCTTCGCTACCGCAAAACCGGTGCTAGACCAAGTTTTGCGCCAGCGCTACAGCCTGCGGCGAGCGCTAAAAGAGTTACGCACCCGCGGACCGGAATGGGCGACTGCTGCCATGGAGATGCCGCAATTGCTGCATACTTACATAAAGAAATCGGTGGCCGGGGAAATTGAGGTGCGGCTGGCTTCGAGTGACCTACGCAAATTGGCCGAAAGCTCACACAACAGCCAGGCGATCCTAGTACCCGCTTTGCTGGGTGTCGCACTGCTGCTTGCGGCATCGGCGCTGTATATCTTTGATGCGCGTGGCCCTCATTTTGCTGGACAATCGGCGTTGGCTTTATTGACGGCCTTGGGCGGCTTATTCTGCTTCTGGCGGATCTGGCCAAAAAACTAAATCGCCGTTAACCGATAACATCGCTAAAATTACGCTGTGCCTACTAAGAGCCCCTGCTATGCCTTCTTTTGACATCGTTTCTGAAATCGATTTGCACGAATTAAGCAACGCCGTGGACCAAGCGTCGCGCGAGCTCAACAATCGTTTCGATTTCAAAGGCACCGATGCCAAATTTGAATTGGACGAATCGATCGTTACGCTGCATGCGCAAGCCGAATTTCAATTAAAGCAAATGTTGGAAATTCTAAAAGTCCGCCTAACCGGCCGCGGCATCGATATCGCCTGTGCTGAGATCGGCGATCCGGAAATCAATCTTGCTACCGCGCGCCAAAAAGTCACTTTGAAACAAGGCATCGATCAACCGTTGGCAAAAGAAATCATTAAGCTGATTAAGGAATCCGCGAGCAAGGTGCAAACCCAAATTCAGGGCGAAAAATTGCGCGTTACCGGAAAAAAGCGCGACGACCTGCAAGCCGTGATTGCATTACTGCGCGCGTCCAAAATCAAAATGCCGTTGCAGTACGAAAATTTCCGCGACTGACATACCGACAACGTTAGCGTGCGTGCTTATTCCAGTTTTCTATAGAAACGGTATTAATTGGTGGTCTTACGAAGCCCGTTCATGCTGAGCTGAGTCGAAGCACCGAGGCTTTCCATCCACCCTTCGACAGGCTCAGGGCGAACGGAAAAGAGGAACTTCCATTGCAAATTGGAATTGTTATCACCGCCAACCTGCGTATTCCCGAATCCGAGCTAAGCGAAAGCTTTGTGCGTTCCTCCGGTCCCGGCGGGCAGAATGTCAATAAAGTTTCATCAGCTGTCGAATTGCGTTTTGACGTAAAGCACTCGCCATCGCTACCAGAGCCGATCCGCGAGCGGCTGCTTACCCGCGCCGACCGGCGGCTTACCGCCGCGGGAGTTATGATCATCAACGCCAATCGGTTTCGCGATCAGGCGCGCAATCGCGAAGATGCGCGAACACGCTTGGCCGCATGGATTCACAGCGCAACACTGGTGCCGAAAAAGCGCGTCGCAACTAAACCTACGCGCGCATCAAAAGAGCGTAGGCTCGGTAATAAACGCGTTACGAGCGAGCGCAAACGCACGCGTACGCGGACCAATTTGGGTAGCGAATGAGCAGCTCCCCGGGCACGCCTCCACCCACACCGGTCCCGCCCCATCTGCCACCGCTGGCGCCTCAGTTTGGCCCAACGTTGCACCAAAGAATTTGCCGCTGGTTGTTTAAATGCAGCGGGTGGCGTTTGGTGGGTGAGCTGCCGAACTTACCGAAACTCGTCTTGATCGCCGCGCCGCATTCCTCGTGGTGGGATGGGTTTTGGGGCTTGTTGGTGAAAGTAGCGCTGGGAGCGCGTATTCACTTCATGGGAAAGCGTGAACTGTTTTGGTGGCCGTTTGGTGTTCTGCTGCGGCGCATGGGTGGCATCGCCACCGATCGCAGCGCCCCACATGGGGTAGTCACCCAGATGGTTCACCAGTTCCAAACGCAAGATCGCTTTTGGCTGGCTCTCGCTCCCGAAGGCACCAGAAAAAAAGTAGTTAAGTGGAAATCCGGATTTTGGCATATTGCCCACAGGGCTGGCGTGCCGATTTTACCGATCTACTTTCATTACCCAGAAAAAACCATTGGCATCGGCGAAATTATTGAAACCACCGGCGATTTGGCCGCTGATATGCAGCGTATCCGCACATTTTACGCGCCGTGGCAAGGCAAATTCCGTAACGCGGATTGATATCGGACTAATTTTCAACAACAGCCACGGCTTGCGTCAGTTGGCGCTTTTTTTCCGGCGTTAATTTTAAAATACCGTGGCGGATTTCACGGCTTAAAATCACGCGCGCGTCTTTACTAACCTCCTCCAGCACGGCATCGAAATCCAACTTTCCGGCCGGATTCGTCCATACGATTCGTTTTTCCTTAAGCTGGCTAATAAAGTTGCGAAACAGGGTTTTGTCGAAAAACTCCGGTGCGTTAAGCTCATGCAATAACGACAGCCGTTGCGCGGTGAGATGGCAAAGACTTTCCAATTCCGCGGCGGACAATGTACCGGTACCGTTACGCACTAACACGGAAATCGCAATGTAGTAGCGTTCAAAAGCCTGCAGCAAACTGTGCGCTATGCGCGCCAATTGAAATGCCCCATCGGATTGGCCAGGCCCGCGGTTTAATACCCGCCCATCGGCATCGGTCTTTAATAAACCCCGGTCGATGAAAAACCCAATGGTGGCTTGTGTCCGGGCGGCAAATTCGTCCTCACTCCAAGGCAAAAACAACTCGGCTTGAATAAACGGGTAAATCATTTTGCTTAAGCGCACGACCGAGCCGCGCGCCATGCGCCGGTTATTGAGAAAACAACACGCCACCCACGCGGCATCAACAAACAAATGCAGCACGTTGTTGCGAAAGTAGCTCAACAACACGCCGGTTTTGCCTTCACACGTAATAACGTCACCCAATGGATGGCTGATTCGCTGAATCACTTGCATCTTAAGGCCGTAGTCAATAATTTCCGCCGGGCTTAATTGGGTCAACGTATTCCGATCGGAATAGGGCAACTCACTGAGCAGCGCCTTGTAAAGCTGCAGCTGCGAAATCAAGTCGGTTTCGGCCATAGCGTGCTTAGGCATGGACAAGAGCGCAATCGCCAACAAGTTCACGGGATTAACGTCAGCGGCGCGGTTGACGTTGATCTGGATGGATTCGGCCAATATGTCGACAACCGGATTGAACCACCCCGGTTTTTCTTCGCGGCTGGCCATGTCTGCACGCCAATTTGCAGCATACGTATCCAGCAATTGGTTTAAGAAAATGGGCTCGCCGAAGTTCACGGCCACCTTGCCATAGCGCTGGCGCAAAACACGAAACGACCGCAGAACGCCAAAAAGCGATTCTTTTTCTTTCGGCTTGCCGGATAGCTCGCCAATGTACGATTGACCCTCCATCAACTTTTCGTAACCGATATAAACCGGCTGGAACACCACCGGCCGGCGTGCTTCGTTAAGGAAGCTCTTCAATGTCATTGCCAACATACCGGCTTGCGGCTTCAGCAAACGGCCGGTGCGGCTGCGCCCACCTTCGATGAAATACTCCAGCGACACGCCGCGCGCGAACAGCTGGCTGACGTATTCGCTGAATACCGCCGAATACAAGGCATTGGCTTTGAACGTCCTGCGTAAAAAGAAAGCCCCGCCACGGCGTAGCAGCGGCCCAATCAGCGGTAGATTCAAATTCACGCCAGCGGCAATGTGCGGGACCACCAAGCCGTTGGTATAGAGCAAATACGACAACAATAGATAATCCATGTGACTGCGATGACATGGCACATAAATGATTTCGTGCCCCGGGGCGATTGCACGCAATTTTTCAAAATGGTGCAATTGCACGCCGTCATAAAGCTTGTTCCATAACCCGCGCAATAAAAACGATATCGAGCGCACCACGGTTTGCGAATAATCCGCGGCAATCTCCATCGCATAGCCATGCGCTTTGATTCGGGCTTTGGTTAAAGGTAAGCCTTCTTTGCTGGCGCTGGCAGCAATCGCGTTGCGCACCGAATCCGCATTCAGAACCGCATCCACTAATGTGCGCCGATGCGAGAGATCAGGACCAATAACCGCGGTGCGCAAGCGCCGAAAGTGAACGCGCAGCACACGCGAGAGTTTGCGCACAGTGTTGGCTGCGTTTGGCTCGCCCTCTAATGCTTGGCGTAAACTGATCGGCGGAGAAAACTGCACGATCGTGCCGCGCCCGTTCAATAACAAACCCAGCAAGCGCCGGAAACGGCCAACCACCACCCAATTTTCCGAGAACAACACCCGAAACCAACCGCTTTGCCGGTCCGGCGCACGGCCGACAAAGATCGAGACGGGAATCAATTGCAAATCCACCCCGGGGTTGACCCGCACCACCTGCAGCAACTCCGCCAACGTCTGCGAATGAGTGAGGGAACGCGGCCGGGCGAAAAACCACCGTTTACGCCGCGATAACGCAAACACCGTGCGTTTTTTGCGCAACCGATCCAAGGTTAACGGAGCGAGCGGAGACGGCAATCCTGCTTCGCGGCACGCCTGTTCAAGAATGAGGGTATCGGACAAACCATAGCGGTCGGTGACATAGCACACCGGTAAAGCGGGATTGTATAGGCCACTTGGGGCCGTTCCTGCAGGTTCACGGCGAATGCGAATCCACGATTTCAACACCGCGCCGAGCAAACGCAGCCACCACGCAATACGCGCGGCATCGGTTGCGGGGGGGGATACGATTGGATTCATGGATTCACTGTACAAAAGAGTTGATCAAGATTTTCGCTGTCGCCCGTTGCTATAAAAGGAAAGGCCCCGTCACGGTTCATCGCTGACCGTGACGGGGCCCCCAGTGCATTTAGATAAACGAGAACCGCAAATTACTGGTCGTCGCCATCGCCATCTTCATCATTGCTATCCGGTGCGGCGGTCGGGCTTGCGGCAGCGGCCGGCGCAGAAACTTGTTGGCTCTTAGTCCACTGATCGACAGCTTGCTTGCCGTACCATTTGCCGTCGAGCTTAACCATGTCGCCTTCGGTGCTGAGTGGGGCATTTAATAAGCTGTAGTTGATTTTAACCTTGGCTTTGTCCCCCTCCATCGAAAGCACCTCCACTTTGGTTGAATCCAAAGCCTGATCGATGGAAAAGCCATAAACATCCAACGCTTTCTTCAACCCGCCGATGGCAATACCCGCCTTTTGCGTTGCTTGGTCAAAGCTCATGGCGCGCATTTCGTCCAAGGTTTTTAGATTTAGGTCGCGTGCAGTTTTGCAGGTGACGGCGATCACTTGTTTCACGAGTGCCGGATCGGTGAATTTAACCGTCCCGGCCCATTTCGCAATTGCATTCATTGCATCCAACGTCTGTTTTTTCTGCTGCTCATCAAGGTCTTTGTTTTGCTGGACGGCGTTTTGTATAAAACCTTGGCCCATGGCGATCATCATTGGCATCTGCTGGGCCATCTGCTGATCAAATTGCTTCAGTTGCGGCTCGACCTCCGTATAAAGCTTCGTCTCTGCGTCGGGCGCGGTTAGTTTGGTGACTAAATCAGCAAATTTTTTCCGATCTTCATCGCTGATCGATCCTTGGTTGAAATCCTTGCTCCAATCGGCTTTCGCCTTCGCCAATACCGGGGCGGGAAGTGCCGTATCGAGAAATGCGCCGATGTTATTGGTTCGTAGGCTCTTGATGGTGGCCGCAATGGTGGCGTCCGGTGTGGCGCTGCTGGCCGGTGCTATTACCGCGGTCGATTGGCCGGTTTGGTTCTGACAACCCACCGCGCCGCATAACAGTGCCGCCGCTAACGAGACACGCGTCAATTTGGTGAACATGCTTCTTTCCTTAAACAAGTAGGGTAATGAGGGTTAGACCGTCCAATTTAGACAGCCGTTGCAGGCTTGGCAAGCTCAATTCGCGCCGATAATGCCGAACGATCCAGGGGAAAAATTCTCAGATGGCTCTTGCGAGCCATCTGAGTAAAGTTCCGGCAGAAGCCGGAGGGGGAAATTTTACCCTGACGTTTGAAGTTTTGCGCGTCGTTTTTATAGGTTTGCGCAGGTAATCGTCACTGTATGAAGAAATTATAGTTAAGAAACAAAGCTAATGCAATACATTAAATTATGTATGGTAATGCATTGAATTTATTGTTGTTTGTTGCAAAAATGCAATCACCGTCTTATAGCGAATCCAATGCCTGCACTATGCTCTGTTGCATCAGTTGGGCGGCTTGGCGCGGTTGCGCGGCTTGGCGAATCGGACGGCCCACCACGATGTAATCCGCCCCCGATGCGAAGGCTTGAGCTACATCCACGGTGCGTTTTTGATCATCGCAGTTGGCAATCGGTCGAATGCCCGGGCAAACGATAATCAATTTATGATCGGTACTCGCCCGCAACGCCGGCACTTCCAGGCCCGAGGACACCACGCCATCACAACCGGCCGCTAATGCGGCTTTGGCGCGCGACAGCACCAATTGATCGGCATTGCATTGAAAGCCAAGATCGGTCAGATCGTGTTGATCCAGGCTGGTTAGGGCGGTAACCGCCAACAGTTTGATCGGACCCTTTACCGCGGCGGCCGCCTGCATCATGGCATCGTTTCCATGAATGGTGCAGAACGTCACCGGATGACGGGTTAAGCCTTTCACCGCCGCTGCCACGGTTGCCGGAACATCGAAAAACTTTAAATCAACGAATACTTTTTTTCCCAGATCATGCAACTCGTTCAGCACGTCAAAATAATCGCCGCTGGTGATTAACTCCATGCCGATTTTATAAAAACTGACCGCATCACCCAGCTTATGTACCCATTGCAACGCTTCGCTTTTATTGGAAACATCAAGCGCAAAGATCAAACGTTCATGGGTGGCGATCGATTTAGCCTGATAGCTTGGCATCTGCTTCCCTCAAAGGAGTGTGAACGGTGTCGAACGCGTATTTTAGGATAAAGCCGCGATTAATCGGTAAGTAAACTGGCGAGCCTGGCGATATGCGAGGCAGCTAATTCGCGCGTATGCGCCTGATCCTGCTCGGCATCTCGGCCAACCCAATGCAAATCGTCTGGTGGCAGTTCTTTTAGAAAACGGCTGGGGGTATTTCTCACGATCTCGCCAAAACGGCGTTTGCGCGCCGCATAGCTCAGCATCAACTGCTCTTTCGCGCGCGTAATGCCAACGTACAGCAAACGCCGTTCCTCTTCGAGCCGACCTTCCATTAAACTGCCCTCGTGCGGCAACGTCCCGTCCTCCAGGCCCACGATATTCACAAAGCGAAACTCCAACCCTTTTGCCGAATGCAACGTCATCAAGCGCACCGCATTACCCGGTTCGTTGTGATCCATGTGCGTTAGCAGCGCAAGCTGGGCGGCCAAATCGCCGGTGGAGGTGCCCTGTTGCTGCATCGCGCGGAACCACTCGGCGAGTTCGTTGAGATTTTCCAAGCGTCGGGCACGTGCGGCTTGGTCCTTGATTTGTTCCGCCAAATATTCGGCATAGCGGGTGCGTCGAATCAACTCGGCGCAAAGATCGGCGGCGGTTAACTTCCGCTTTAAATCGCTCAAATCCCAAATCAGTTTGCAAAATTCGGCCAACCCCGCTGCCGGTTTGGCCGGCAATTGCTTTAATACGGCATCGCTGGCTGCCGTTCGCAACAAGCTCATTTGTCGAACTTGGGCCAAGGCCGCCAATTTTTCCAGTGTCGTCGCGCCGATATCGCGACGCGGCAAATTGACAATGCGCAAGAACGCCGCGTCGTCATCGGGGTTGAGGATTAAACGCAGATACGCCAGCAAATCTTTGACCTCCGCGCGCTCGAGAAACGCCGTGCCGCCGGTAATGTGATACGGCACGCGCGCGAGACGCAGCGCCTTCTCCAGTGGACGCGATTGAAAATTGCCGCGATACAAAATCGCAAATTCGTTCCAACGCGCTTTGTATTTTCCGGCCAGATGCAGGATCTCACCGGCGATGCGCTCGGCCTCATGTTCGTCATCCCGCGCTTCCAGCACGCGCACCAAAGCTCCCTCTCCCGATTCACTCCACAGTTTTTTCGGGTGTTGATGCGGATTGTTTGCAATCACGTTATTGGCCACCCGCAAAATGCGTGCGGCACACCGATAATTTTGTTCCAGCTTAAGCACTTTTAGCGTTGGATAATCGCTAATCAATTGATTCAAATTGCCCGGATTGGCACCACGCCAACCGTAAATCGATTGATCATCGTCGCCGACCGCGGTAAAGCGGCCGTGTTCGCCGGTCAGCATGCTCAGCAACCGGTATTGCGCAATGTTGGTGTCTTGATATTCATCCACCAACAGATAGCGAATGCGTTCGCGCCAAGCGTCGCGTATGTCCGAACTTGCTTCGAGCACGCGCAAAGGCAAACGAATCAAGTCATCGAAATCCACCGCGTTGAAGGTTTCCAGGCGGCGTTGGTAATCCGCATACAACTCAGACGCTTCAAGCTCGCGCGGATTTGAGCTGCGTTCTTGCGCCTGCATCGGTGTAAACCCTTCGTTTTTGGCGCGTGAGATCAATGCGTGCAGCGTTTTAAGCTCATCCGGTTTGGTAGTCTTCGGTACCAAGTCCTTAAGAATGGCCTGCGCATCGTCGATATCGAATACGGAAAACCCGCGTTTTAGTCCCGCCGCCGCATGCTCTATCTGCAGAAATTTAAGGCCTAACGCATGGAAGGTGCTTACGGTTAAAGCATCGGCAGCGGCACTCGATAGCAATTTGCCGGCTCGTTCGCGCATTTCCCGCGCGGCTTTATTGGTAAAGGTAATGGCAGCGATTTTCGCCGCGGGCATGCCAAGCTCGTCAATCAAATGAGCAATTTTTTCCGTGATCACCCGGGTTTTCCCCGATCCGGCACCCGCCAGCACCAGCAGAGGTCCCGCGGTATAGCGCACCGCAGCGCGTTGAGCGGGATTGAGACTCATCTAAGATGCGATCAAAAAGCAGGGCGGCTCATTCTAACAGCGTACCGAATGTCGGATGAACTCATCATTCGAATTTGCATTCCCGCGCACACTTGGCCAAGCTGCACGGTATCCAAAACCCGTATAGCGCTATGGCCAAATTGTATTTCTATTATTCGGCGATGAACGCCGGCAAGACCACCACGTTGTTGCAATCCGCGCATAATTATCACGAGCGCGGCATGCGGACTTTGATTTACACGCCCAAGCTGGATACCCGCCATGGCGAAGGCCTGGTGCAATCGCGCATCGGTTTGAAAGCGCCTGGAAAAACCTTCGTGCGTAACGATGATTTGCACGCGATGACACGTGCCGACATCAATGTCCATGGCGCATTGCATTGCGTATTGGTTGATGAAGCCCAGTTTTTATCGAAGCAGCAAGTGTGGCAACTGACCGATGTCGTCGATCTGCTGAATATCCCAGTGCTTGCCTATGGCTTGCGTACCGATTTCCAAGGAGAGTTGTTTGAAGGCAGCCAGTATTTACTGGCTTGGGCCGATAACCTCAACGAAGTAAAAACCATCTGTCATAGCGGCAAAAAAGCCACAATGGTTGTGCGCGTTGATGAAAACGGCCGCGCGTTAACGCATGGCGCACAGGTGGAAATTGGTGGGAACGAGCGCTATGTGTCGGTTAGCCGAGCTGAATTCAAAAAAATCTTTTCTGGCGAAGGTTGGATCGAGTTGAAGCAAGCGGAACTTTCGTTAATACCACCTGCGGGTACAATAACGACTCACGACGATTAAGACTGACGAATTATTCCATTTTTATGTCAGATGTCATTCTCGCGAAAGCGGGAATGACGACGCTTATTCAACGTTGGCACTGCGGGCAATAAAAGGTGCTGCGTTGACCAAGGCGAATGCTTTTGATCAAGCTGCGGCAGACTCTGCACGGTTCATTCTCGCGCCCGTACACATACAGCTCGCGCTCAAAGTACCCCGGCGCTCCGTCCGCATTAAGAAAATCGCGCAGTGTAGTGCCACCGCGGTCAATCGCCCACGACAGGATTTGTCGTAGTGCATCCGCCAACCGTTGATAGCGTTCACGCGAGACCGACCCGGCGGCACGCATAGGATGGATTTTTGCTGCAAACAAAGCTTCGGCGGCGTAAATATTCCCGACCCCAACCACCACCTGCTGGTCCATAATGAACTGCTTAATCGGCGCTTTGCGTTGTCGCGACATCGCCCACAAATGATCGCCTTGAAAATCGTCGCTTAACGGCTCCGGGCCCAGTTTTGCCAGCAGCGGGTGCGTTGTACCTAGCGGTTGCCACAATAAACAACCGAAGCGGCGTGGGTCGGTGTAACGCAAAATCCGCCCCGAATCGAGCCGCCAATCGACATGATCGTGGGTCTGCGCTGGAGTAATCTCGGGAAGCACACGCAAACACCCGGACATCCCCAAATGCCAAAGCGCCGAGCCGGCCCCAGTATGCATTAATAAATATTTTGCCCGGCGCTCAATCGCCGTAATCGATTGACCGGTCACCCGCTGGGCCAAAATGCTCGGTATCGGCCAACGCAATTGCGGTTGGCGGATGGTGAGCCCGACGACGCGTCGACCCAATAAATGCGGCAGCAAGCCACGGCGGGTGGTTTCAACTTCGGGCAATTCCGGCATGGTGGGATCACATCTGGCGGGTTCGGGGCCAATTTTTGCTATTAACGAGCGGTTTTTTCTGGTATCTCATTGATTTATCAATAATCAGTGACGCGGGCAGGCAGCTAGCATATACTGATCCCCCCTATCTCTTATTGATAAACCTCTTATGTTTGACGCTGTGCTTAGCTTCCTGAACACCGGGTTGTTGCATGCAACTTGGGTAACCAAACTGGTGTACTTCCTTGTTGTTACCCAGCTCACCATTTTCTCCGTCACCCTGTATCTGCACCGCTGCCAGGCGCATCGCGGTGTGGATATGCACCCGGTACCGGCCCACTTTTTTCGATTTTGGGCTTGGCTTACCACGGCGATGGTAACCAAAGAATGGGTGGCCGTGCATCGCAAACATCACGCCAAATGCGAAACCGTGGACGATCCGCACAGTCCGCAAATTCACGGCATTAAAAAAGTGCTGCTGGAAGGCGTGGATTTATATCACATCGCCTGCAATGACCCGGAAGCCTTGGAGAAATACGGGCGCGGCACCCCGGATGATTGGATCGAGCGGCATTTGTACGCACGCCACGCCACATGGGGCCCCACTTTACTGGCTTTCATTAGCATCGCCTTATTTGGTGTTTGGGGTATGGCGATCTGGGCCATGCAAATGATTTGGATTCCGTTTTGGGCCGCCGGCGTGGTCAATGGCTTAGGTCATTGGTGGGGTTATCGCAATTTTGAAACCAGTGATACCGCAACCAATTTGACCCCATGGGGCGTTTTTATTGGTGGTGAAGAGCTGCACAACAATCATCATGCGTTCCCAAGTTCGGCCAAATTCGCGTTGCGCCGTTTTGAATTCGATATCGGCTGGGCGCTACTGCGCGGCATGGAAAAGGTGGGGCTAGCCAAGATTTTGCGTGTGGCGCCTGCATTGGACATTCGTCCAAATATCGCATTACCCGATGCCGAAACCTTGAAAGCCGTATTGGCCCACCGCTTTCAAGTCATGACCGATTATTTCAGCGGTGTCATTGCTCCCACGTTGCGTGAAGAATCCACGCACACCAGTTCCAGTTGGCGCGAATTGCCCAAGCGCATGCGCAAGGCCTTAGCCAATGGTGGGCGGTGGTTGGATCATGAAGCACGCGAGCGCCTCAGTCACTGGGTTAGCGAACGCCCTCTATTAGCCACCGTTTGCGATTATCGTAACCGCTTGTATACGTTGCTCGAACGTGGCAATCACGGCTCTGAATCGCTGATGGAAAATCTTCAAAACTGGTGCCATGAGGCAGAAGCTTCCGGCATTCACGCTTTGCAAGTTTTTGCCGCACGGTTGAAAGGTTATACGTTGGCGCCGGTGCAAGCCTAGTATTTCTTCCGCTCTCGCGCATAAAAAAACCCGCCTTACGGCGGGTTTTTTTATGGTCTATCGTCAGTCCAACTTATTTTATTTTGCCTTCTTTATAAATGACGTGTTTACGCACTACTGGATCGTATTTCTTAATTTCCATCTTATCTGGCGTGGTTTTCTTATTCTTGTCGGTCGTATAAAAATGACCGGTGTCGGCCGATGAAATCAAGCGGATTTTATCGCGTTTGGATGCCATGATTTACTCCTCAAACCTTTTCGCCGCGCGCGCGCAGCTGCGCCAATACCACATCAATACCGTTCTTATCGATGGTGCGAAGGGCATTGGTGGATACGCGCAATTTAATCCAACGGTTTTCGCTGGCGACCCAGAAACGACGTTCGTGCAAATTCGGCAGCCAACGGCGACGGGTTTTATTGTTCGCATGCGAAACATTATTGCCGGTTTGCGTACGCTTACCGGTGACCTGACACACTCTAGACATCACACACCTCGATTAAACGGTTGCCATCCTTAGCCAGGACGGTATCGGCCCTGCGGCATAAGCCGCTCACAATGCGGGGAAACGCTAACGCAGCGAGTAAGGTCCGAACCGGTCGACATCGTGCTTTGACCGGATGGCTTCGAGTAGTGCGCAAACAACGCACCCTTCGGCTACGGATAGCGAGCCGCACTTTTTAACAGACTTTCAAGTATTTGGCAACTTAATTAGCCGTAACTGAATGAATATTGAGGTTAATCAGATGCGTGGGGCTTAGATTTCTTCAACTGCCGTTGGCCGCGCGCGTTTAATTAACCACGATACTCCGCGCAAATCACTGAGTCCCACCCAGAGGCGATTGCCAATGCCGTATTTGGAGATGCCGCGCGTTCGTGAACGGTGATTGACTGGCACGCTTTGCACACGATAGCCGACGCGCTGCACCAAAGCCGGCAAATAGCGGTGCATATGATCGAAATACGGCAATTCTAAAAACAAGGCGCGCTCAAACAATTTGATGCCGCAGCCGGTATCGGGTGTGGCGTCTTTCAACAGGCGCGAGCGTACGCCGTTGGCGATTTTTGACGAAACCCGCTTGATGAAGTCGTCGCGGCGATTGACCCGCCAACCGGCGAACAAGCGCACCATCGGATCGGCCTCGTTGCGTGCGCCTAACAATTTAAGAATATCGGCCGGATCGTTTTGTCCGTCGCCATCGAGCGTCGCGATCCAGGCTCCACGGGCCGCTTTTACGCCATTGCGCACAGCGGTACTTTGTCCACTCTGTGATAAATGCTTAACCACACGCAATTCCGGAAATTGCGCTTTCGCGGCTTTAAGCACGTCTATCGAATCGTCACGACTGGCATCGTCGACGTAAACGATTTCAAATCCGATCTGCCCGCGCAACGCAGCCACGATCTCGGTCAACAGCGGGACAATATTGTCGCGCTCGTTATGCACCGGCACCACCACAGAAAGTTCAGTCATGAACGGCTATTCCCTTCGGCAAGCGATTATTATCGCCGATCCTCAGCGAATGCGCTCGAGGATGCCGTCCAACTCATCCAGACTGTGGTATTGGATCACCAGTTTGCCGCGCCCGGCGCGGCCGTGCATTAAATGAACGCGGGTGGCCAGTTTTTCGGCAAGCTCGCGCTCCAACGCTTCGATGTTCGGATCGCGTGCATTGCTAAGCGGACGCTTAGCCGGCGCTTTTTGCCCAAGACGCACCGCTTCTTCCAATTCACGCACTGACCAACCGTTGGCAGCAGCCTGCCGCGCCAGCGCCAAGGCTTGCGCTCCAGGTACGGTGAGCAACGCACGTGCATGCCCCATATCGAGTTTGCGCGTCTCCAGCAATTGCTTGATTTCGCTCGGCAGCTCCAACAAACGCAATAAATTGCTCACCGATGCACGCGAACGGCCAACGGCTTCGGCTACCTGCTGATGGGTAAGATCAAACTCGTCAATAAGACGTTGCAGCGCCTGCGCCTCTTCCAGCGGCGTGAGATCCTCGCGCTGAATGTTCTCAATCAGCGCCATAGCAACAACGGTTTGATCCGGCACCACTCGCACCAGGGCGGGAATATCCCGAAGCTCAGCCAGTTGTGCCGCGCGCCAACGACGCTCACCGGCGATGATTTCAAAACGTCCGGCGCTGATTTCCCGCACCACGATCGGCTGAATCAATCCTTGCGCGCGAATGGAAGACGCCAATTCTTGCAGACGTTCCGAGTCCATCGCTTGCCGTGGCTGGTACTTACCGGGTTGGATTTGCCCGATCGCCAAACTGCGCAATTCACCCTCGGTATCCGGCGTGGTTTCCGAAGCCGTACCAATCAACGCATCCAACCCGCGTCCCAAACTTTTCTTTTTCGCAGCCATGCGTTTATCTCCTAATGCGTTGCAACAACGCTGGGGGTGCGCTCGCGCCGCAACATCTCTCCAGCCAAACCAAGATAGGCAATTGCGCCGCGCGATTCGCGATCGTACAAATTGATCGGCAAGCCATGACTTGGCGCTTCGGCCAAACGCACGTTGCGCGGAATGATCGAGCGCAGCAGCTTATCGCCGAAGTGCTTGGTCAATTGCGCGGAGACCTCATTGCCCAAGTTGTTGCGAATGTCGAACATCGTGCGCAATAAACCTTCGATTTCCAGGGTTGGATTTAAGCGCTTGCGCACCGCCTTCACGGTCTCGAGCAAACTGGATAATCCTTCCAACGCAAAGTATTCGCACTGCACCGGAATCAATACGCCTTGCGCGGCGGTTAGAGCGTTAATCGTCAGCAGATGCAATGAGGGCGGGCAATCGATTAAAACGGTGTGATAATTAGCCAATACCGGGGCAAGTCGCTCTTTCAAGCGCGACTCGCGCGCCAATGCGTCCATCAATTTTAATTCCGCTGCCGTAAGATCGCCGTTGCCGGGCACCAAGTCAAAACCGCCACTGGTAGCGACGATTGCCTGGGCAATCGTGCATTCCTCGAGCAATACATCGCAGCCATTCGGTTTGGCCGTGCGTTTGTCCACACCACAGGCCATGGTGGCATTGCCCTGCGGATCAAGGTCAATCAACAACACCTTGCGCCGCGTTTCAGCCAAAGCCGCGGCCAGGTTGACGCAGGTCGTGGTTTTACCCACGCCGCCTTTTTGATTGGCGATAGCAATGATGCGAGTCATGATGTTTTCTTTTGCCCGTCTGCCCTTCGAATAACAACCAAGTGCCGCTGCGCATCCAAACCCGGCACTTGCAATTTGTGCGTGGCCATTACCTTAAATTCACGCGGTACCGCGGCAATTTCCGCTTCAGGATAACGCCCTTTCTGTGCCAACCATGCGCCGTTAGGCGCTAATAAATGTCCACCCAGTTTTAACATTTCGGGCAATGTGGCAAACGCTCGTGCTGTTACACAATCAAAACGCTCTTTGATCTGCTCGATACGCTGCTGCACCACCCGGGTATTGCGAAGTTCCAACGTTTGCACGGCCTCGTTTAGGAAACGCACTTTTTTGCCATTGGAATCCACCAACAACACTTGGCGCTGCGGGGCAATCAACGCTAATGGAATACCCGGCAAACCGGCCCCAGATCCAATATCAATCAAGCTATGACCTTCCACATACTTAGCAATGCTAAGAGAATCGAGCAAATGCCGCGTCACCATCTGCAAAGGATCACGCACCGCCGTTAAGTTAACTTCGGCCGTTCGCTTTGCCAGCAATTCAATGTAATTCAGTAGCTTATCAACCGTCTGCGCATTAAGCGCCAGTTGCAAAGAGGTAAGACCCGCGATCAACAGAGAATGGCGCGCCGCACGGTCTTGCCCCATCAATGCAAACACCCCTCAACAATGCAAGACCGACAAGTATCGTTGCATGACTGGACAAAATCCAGAGCTAAGATTAAGGAAACGGCTTTGCGGAACTGCACAATAACAAGCCAGCGAATGCGGGGTCTCTTGCAGTGGTTTGCGGAATTGCGTTTAAAACCCGCAGTTATTCCAAATTCAACTGGACTCGGGTGACTAAAATGCCGCTATCACGTAAATCCAGATTGAGCGCCCGCTTAATCCGATCGTTACGCACCAAGCTTTCTTCTTCGCAAGCGCAGGAGCCGGCCTCAATTAAGGCCAACGTGCGCTCACGCAAAAGGCCCTCAAGGCCGTCAATCATGTGATCGGCACGGTCTGCATTGAGTACCTGGAAATAGATATTGCCGCTAACGGCTGCGGAATTGCCGTGCTCTTTGGATGCTACCGGGAAATGAACCACCTGGCCTAACAAGCTGATTTTATGCGCAACACGCTCGACTAAGGGCAAGACCAAATGCATACCCGGGCCAATGCTGCGGCTTTGTCGACCAAATCGGCGCAGCGTATAGACCTGACCTTCCGGAATATGGCGAATCGAGGCACACGCTAGGGCAACGGTAGCACTTAAAGCCAAAAACAACACCGGGGATAACATATTTATTCCTCTCTCATTCAAGAGGTTATAGGTTATATCTCAAGATTACACTAACAAATCCAAGTAACGCAATGAAATTTTAACTTTTTCTCAACAAATCTGTGAAGCAGCTCACATTTTTTCGCGGGTTTTATTCAATTCTGCAGCTTGAATCAATAAGTTACCCATCTGATGGATAAGAACGGCAGGAATACCAATCTCTTTAGCCAAACTGCGAAATTAAAAAAGATAACCCCGTCTTTCGGCGAACACGCCCGACCGCTAACCTGAGCGCGCATTGAAAAGCGAGAGGAATTTCAGAAAAGCGTTATGCCTTGGGAAACAAGGCCGCGAAATTGACGGCACGTAATGGCCGCGGTTCGCCAACGTAATTACCTTGCGCGTATTCAGCACCGCAATCGCGCAAGGCGTTCAATGTGATGAGGTTATCCACGTGTTTTCCGATTACTTTTAGCTGTAATGATCGCGCCAACTGGATGATGGCGCTGACCATCGCATGATCGCGCGCATTTTGCGTCATGCCTTCGATAAAGCTGCCTTCCACTTTGATGAAATCGACCGGTAAATGCCGCAAATGGGTGAACGAAGAAAACCCGGTACCAAAATTGTTTAACGCAAACCGGCAGCCTTGTTTTTTTAATACCGACATAAACCGCCGCGCAACGTGCGGGTTGGTCAGCTCCTTGGTTTCGGCCATCTGGACCACCAATTGCTGCGCCGGTATACCCGCTTGTCCCAACATCGTTTCAATGGCAGCCACCGCTTCCGAATCCGTCAGCGTGGTATTGGATAAATTGACATTAAATGCAATTTTATCTTTTGCCACAGGCATGTGTCTAAGCAAGCGGCTGATCACCCACAAATCGATTTTTGCCATCATGCCGGTGCGTTCGGCCAATGGCACAAAGACCGATGGCGGTATCAACCGGCCATCTTTGCCGACCAAGCGCACCAGAACCTCAAACAAGTGTTCATACGGCGATTGGGCCATCTCGCCCATACGCCACCCGGGGTGCTCCAGCATTTGATCTCGAGGGCTTTCCGGCAAGCTCGCCATCGGCAAAATCGGCCGGGTCAACAACACGAATCGCTCCTGCTCTAAAGCCACGCGCAAGCGATCGACCAAACTCACCGCTTCGGTTCCCACTACCGCCGGGCGCTGCGCATTCTGTCGTTCCCGGGTGCCGCGAAACACGACAATGGAGCCCTCGTGCCGGGTATGGATGACCAGAGGCAATACCGTGCATTCCACCTCCATCGCACGACCCGACTTTTGCCAAAATTCGCATTTATGGGCTTTTAACGCCTCACCTTTAACATAGCTGCGACCCAAAACAGAGGCCTCGGAAGTCAACACCGCCCCGTTATCGGTAATATGGTGCAGCAATGCATAAGCCGATTGACCTACCAGATCGGCTTCATCGGCATAGCCAAGAAGACGCACACCGGTCGGGTTGATGAAGGTGATGACGCCATTGCTATCCACGCCATAAACACCATCGTCCACCGTGCCCAAAACGCCGTCCAATCGCTGGCGCTCGGATTCCGCCGTTTTTTGCATTTGGATTTGTTGCGCCAAAATGCGCACCCGGGTGCTAAATAATTCCTTAGTTTCGTTCTTAAAACAGAATTCAACCGCGCCCGCTTCCAGGCAGCGTTTCACCACATCTTCACGATACATGCTGGTAATAATCGCCAATACCGGCTTCTCGGTTAAACCACTCAGATACCGGCACAGCTCGTCGCCAGTGCCATCGGGCAAAAAATAATCGATAATCGCCAAGTCGAAATGCTGTTGCGCCAGATGCGCACGGGCCTGTTTTAATGAGTCGGTAACCTCCACCGCAAACCCATCCTGTTCCAGCAATTGTCCGTAAATCGCCCGAACGCTTTGCGAGTCATCCACCAGCAAGACACGTATGGTGCGGAATGAGACGGGACGAACGTTTAAGCTAATCGCCGGGGTCTCCTGCGATTCGATTGGGCTTAATTGCGCCACCATGCCCGGAATGCGGCTAAATTGCGCCCACAATACGGTACTTGCATTGACCCTGGCCGCACACCATTCGGTAAGCTCCGGTACGATTTCGTGCGCCAGCAACAACACCGGTAGGCTGACCATTGCCCCTTGGCATAAAAATTCGAGTAAGGCACTGAATTCGCGCGTCACTCGCGCCGGTGCGCCGATGATAACCACGCCGTAAGGCTGGGTAAGCGTAACCGAATGCTGCAAATACTCTATGGCGTCAAGGTATCCCGTTACTTCATTGCGCGCGCTTAAACCTGCGGCTGCAAGAGCACGCTTGAGCAAATGGCTCAAGGTAACGGAGCGTTCTACAATCAATAGTCCGGACAAATGAGCCCCTGTAATCGCTGCCTGCGATGCTCGCGTCTGCTGCAGTGACGGTATATACCAGCCAACCGCAGAATACGCCGGTGGGTAACGGCTTGCCTTCAAGTAATGGACGACAATCAAAGCAGTATCGTTGGTGCTTTGCAAGGGGGTTGTTTAGCCGATGAATCGCGCTACAGTGTGAGTCCTAGGTTGGCATGTAGGAGTGAAAGCATCATGTCTTATCCCGCTACGCGCATGCGCCGGATGCGTCATGACGCTTTTTCACGCGCCTTAATGCGCGAAACAACGCTTAGAGCTGAAGATTTAATCCTGCCGGTTTTCGTGCACGAGGGTCGTAACAAATGCGAGCCAGTGCCTTCCATGCCCGGTGTGGAGCGTTTATCGATTGATCAAGCACTGGTTCTGGCTGAGCAAGCCCACGTCCTTAAAATCCCAGCTCTAGCCCTGTTTCCGGTTACCCCAGACGAAGCCAAATCGGAAGACGCCCGGGACGCCTGGAATCCGAATGGATTGGTTCAACGGGCAGTGCGAGCTCTTAAAGAACGGGTACCGGAGCTTGGGGTCATCACCGATGTGGCGCTGGACCCGTTTACCACCCACGGCCAGGATGGGCTGGTCGATGCAACCGGTTACGTGCAGAACGATGAAACGATCGCCGCCCTGGTAAAACAAGCACTTTCTCACGCCACCGCCGGCGCCGATGTGGTAGCGCCATCGGATATGATGGACGGGCGCATCGGGGCCGTGCGCAATGCATTAGAGACCGCGGGTTTTGTGCATACCCGCATTCTCGCTTACTCCGCGAAATACGCATCGAGCTTTTACAGCCCATTCCGCGATGCGGTGGGCTCTTCCTCGCATCTGGGAAAACGCAGCAAATCGACGTATCAGATGGACCCAGCCAATGCCGATGAAGCCTTGCGCGAGGTGGCACTGGATTTGGCCGAAGGGGCGGATATGGTGATGATAAAACCGGGATTGCCGTATCTTGATGTGGTGCGACGGGTAAAGGACCGGTTTGGCGCACCGACTTTTGTATATCAAGTCAGTGGCGAATACGCGATGCTTAAGGCCGCGGGTTTAAATGGCTGGATCGA
This sequence comes from uncultured Rhodanobacteraceae bacterium, assembly GCA_964466115.1. Taxonomy (GTDB): domain Bacteria; phylum Pseudomonadota; class Gammaproteobacteria; order Xanthomonadales; family Rhodanobacteraceae; genus Pseudolysobacter. The sequence continues at coordinate 93,978 of CAYXMH010000003.1, forward strand.
TGAGCGGGCTTGTGTATTGGAAACATTGACATCGATAAAGCGCGCCGGCGCCGACGCCATATTGACCTATTTTGCGATGCAAGCGGCACGTTGGTTACGCGAAGATCAATAAAATACCCGTGCCGACCAAAAGCGGGGTATTTTATTCGTTTCCCAGCTCGCTCCGCACAATAAACCCGCGCGGACACCAAAGAAGAGAGCGGCGTCTCTCATCTTGGAAAACTCATCAACTAGTGTATTTTTTAATTAAAGTCTTATGAAGCCGAGTGAAGTTTCCGAATCCGTTATCGATGGCGCTCCGATCGCAATGCCGGCGCTGCAATACTTTGTGGTGTTTGGTCATCCCATCGCGCACTCCTTGTCCCCGCGGATCCATCTGCGTTTTGCCGAACAGGCAGGGCGCGCCATCCGGTACGAGCTCAAGGATGCGCCAACCGAGCACTTTGCCGAGTTACTGCAGCAATTCGAGGCCAACGGAGGCTATGGCGCTAGCATCACTTTGCCCAACAAGCGCTTGGCTTTCGATCTGTGTAAGGAAGTTTCCGATGTAGCAGGTCGGATTCGAGCGGTAAACACCGTCACGCGATTACGCAGCGGTGGCTTTCGTGGCGACAATACCGACGGCATCGGTTTGCTGCGCGATCTTGCCGAACATCAACGCATGGATATCCGCGGCCGGCGCACGCTATTGCTGGGCGCCGGTGGCAGCGCCAGTGCCGTCGCGTATGCACTGCTCGACGCCGGCATCGCTGATTTAACCATCTGCAATCGCACACCCGAACGCGCCGATGCATTGGCCGATCAAATCGGTGATCCGGATCGTGTGCATACGCGCTACTGGTCGGATTTGGCCGACTGCGGCAGTTTCGATTTGATTATCAATGCAACCGCTGCCGGACATAATCCAGAAGCATTTCATTTACCGTTTTCGATCGTCGGCAACCGCGCGATGTGTTACGACTTGTCTTACGGTACGGCCGCGCAAAAGTTTCTTTCCTGGGCGCGTAGCGCCAACGCCGGTTATGTATTCGATGGACTGGGCATGCTGGTGGAACAAGCCGCCGAAGCGTTTGCGCTATGGCATGGCATTCGGCCCGATACGGCGCCCGTGTATCAGGAACTGCGCGCCGAATTGGGCAGCTCTTAAGCATGCAACACATAGTGCCCATGGTGTGCCGCGTCGGTTGCGGCGCTTGTTGCATCGCGCTGTCGATTTCCTCGCCGATACCCGGTATGCCGCAAGGAAAACCGGCCGGCGTTCGTTGCAGCCAATTGGCCGAGGACAATCGTTGTTTGATTTTCGGTCAACCGCAGCGCCCAGAAGTGTGTCGTCGATTACGGCCAGAGCTCCCCATGTGTGGCGCAAACTTCGATGCAGCCATGCTCAATATCGCGGCACTTGAAGTGGCCACGATGCCGTAGTGTTTTCCCGTTCCGTCGTTCGCTAACGGCCAGCCAGATAATCGTTTTTTAATCGCACGTAATGTTGCGCCGAATAGTACAGCCGCTCGATTTCTTCGGCCGATAATTTGCGTACGCAGCGCGCCGGGTTGCCTAACCATAATTCCCCGGAGCCTACGGTCTTTCCAGGGCTCACCACCGCTCCTGCACCGACAAACGCATGTGTTTTAACCAATGCACCATCCAACACCGTCGCACCCATGCCAATCAAGCAGGCGTCTTCCAGCGTACAGGCATGTAAAATGACACCATGTCCGACCGTCACGTCGGCACCGATGATCAACGGTAAACCGCCCGGTGTGTATTCACCGTCGTGCGTAACGTGCAACACACTGGCGTCTTGGATGTTGCTGCGCGCACCCACGCGAATCCAGTTGACATCACCGCGCGCAACCACAAATGGCCACAAAGAAGCGTCCTCGCCAATTTCCACGTTCCCGATGACCAACGCGGCCGGGTCGATATAAACGTATGCACCAAGTTTAGGAGTGTGTTCGCGATACGGACGAATGTTCATACGTTTTGAAGCGATTCGATGGGAAAGTGCGCATGGTAGCATCGACTTATCGAATTCCGTTTGGAGCAAACGATGCCAATGCCCAAACCCTCCGATCTTCATGGATTGCTCGCACAAGCGCGCTTAGCGCAGCGGCTGCATACGCCGAGTTATCAGCAGCGCATGGACGATCTAGCGCGGCTGCGTGGGGCGTTTAAAGCCAAGCTTGAGTGCTTCATCGCCGCGATCAGTGCGGATTTTGGACGACGGCCGCGGCACGAGTCCCTGCTTAGTGAAGGCATGACGGTACTAAACGATATCGATCACGTGTGCCGCCAACTGGGCCACTGGATGCAACCCAAACGCACTCGCGTCAATTGGCTCTTTTTTCCAGCGCGAGCGGAAATTCGTTATCAACCGCTTGGGGTTGTTGGCATTATTTCGCCATGGAATTACCCGTTGAATCTCGCGCTGAAGCCTTTAATCGCAGCCATTGGTGCTGGCAATCATGTGTTGTTAAAACCATCTGAGCACACACCCAGAACAGCGGAGCTGTTAAAGAACATGCTCGAGGGTATTTTTCCCCAGGAGCGTGTCACCACCGTACTCGGAGGGCCGGACATTGCCGCGGCTTTCACCGCATTGCCGTTTGATCATCTGTTTTTTACCGGATCAACAGCAACCGGAAAACGCGTGATGACGGCTGCCGCCGCCAATTTAACGCCGCTGACCTTGGAGTTGGGCGGCAAATCACCGGCGGTCATTGCACCGGATTATCCGGTGGCGGTTGCGGTCAAACGAATCGCCACCGGAAAATTTCTCAACGCCGGCCAAACCTGCATCGCACCCGATTATGTTCTGTTGCCGCGTCAATTGATTCCGGCATTTGTGGATGAAATGCAAAAATACATATTAATTCACTACCCAAACCTAGCCAACAATCCCGATTATGCCAGCATCATCAACGCACATCACTACCTACGCTTGAACGACTATCTCGATGAGGCACGCGCCAACGGCGCGCAAGTCATCGAACTGGCAACCGGAAATACCGAACAACGCGTGTTGCCGCCCATCTTGGTTTTAAACGCAGCGGAAAATTTGCGCCTGATGCAAGAGGAAATCTTCGGTCCGATTTTACCGCTGGTTGCGGTCGATTCGGTGGATGCTGCAATCGACTACGTCAATGCCCGCCCGCGCCCATTGGCCCTGTATTATTTCGATTTCAACCAGCGCCGCATCAATGCCGTACTAAACCGAACCGTGGCAGGCGGTGTCAGCATCAATGACACGGTGATGCAATTTGCACAAACCGAATTGCCATTTGGCGGCATCGGTGCCTCTGGCATGGGTCAATATCACGGCCATGCAGGATTTTTGACATTTTCCCACCAAAAATCGGTGCTGCATCAAGCGCGCTGGACTAGCATGGCGCTGATGCGGCCACCGTATCGCAAAGTCGCTGATTTTTTGACGCGATTTTTGACTCGATAAAGATGGGTCAAAAAACCCTCTCGCAATGAGAGGGTTTTAAAATCACATTTAAATAAATGTGAGGAAACTTAATCTACTGAGAACGACTGTAGTGTTACTGGCGCATTTGAAGACTCATACGCACCGATATCGCAACTTGATACACTGCGGATACTGCTTCTACCCGTCGCATCAAATCCTAATACGGGACCAGCCGCGCAAACGGTTGTGTCAGCGGTATTTAGCGCCGGACTACCCGTCATCGGTTCCATTGTCAAAACCAGTAAGTTTGGACCTGCATGTATCGACGGAGAACCAAGCTGAGGATCGCCGGTGGTGATGGTTCCCCCACAAGTGCTACCTGGAAATTGCAAATTCTGTGTCGGAGTTGAATTGGTCGGTACATTGCCTGCGCAATTTCCACCCGTTCCATTGCTGATAATCGTGTTGCTTACTAACAAAGTATTGGTTGGTGCGAGGTTGTGAATGGATCCCCCCGGCGTACCACTCGCGGTGTTACTATCGATCGTATCGTTGATCAATTGAATTGCATTAACCGCTTGCAGTCCGGATTGAAGATTGGCAATCGCACCGCCATTGCCACCAGCGATGTTACCGGTAAAGGTCACATTGGCAATGATCGTGGGGGTTATCAAACTGCCGCTAGCGCTGCCATTAAGAGCAATTGCACCGCCCGATCCAGCACCGCTATTACCCCCAAGAGCTGGCGAGGCTATTGAAGAAAAACTTGACTGCACGACACTTAACGCACCCCGCGAATAAATCGCACCGCCATTGCCAGCGCCTGTTCCTGTGGGTGCGGTATTACCCGAAAAATTGACCCCAACAATACCACCCGCTGTTGGCACCGCCGGATCCGAATAAATTAGGCGACCACCGGCCAGCAAAATCGCACCACCATTGCCTTCTGCTGCGCTGTTTGCCAAAAACTGTGAGCCTGTTAACGAGCCTTGGATCAAGAAAACCTCCGGGCTGGTGGTGCTCATATCGTTAGCCGTCGTCTGCGCCCAAATTGCCCCACCGCCACTGTTAGCGCCACTTGAGGAAGCGGTATCTCCATTAGCAACATTGTTGGTGAAGTTGTTGTTCAGGAATTGAATGTTGAACCCTCTTGCTGTCGAAGTCGTGTTGTTAATCCAAACTGCACCACCGTTACCACCCGCAGAATTGTGATCGAAGCTAACCCCATTGAGGACGACGGGATTAAGCACTGTCGTGCCACCGGAAGTGCCATCCGAGGTAGAGTTACCGATGGTTTCGATCGCCAACGCACCGCCATTTCCCGCAAAGCCCGGTAACCCAGAGCTGCAGCCATCGGCCGGATCCGGCGTAACACCAGTACCGCCAAAAGTAACATTGGTCATGCTTAACCGCCCACCGCGCGTGAGGTTCGCTGCCCCGTAAAAGTATACTGCGCCACCTTTACCACCAACGCCGGAACCATTGTCGGAATGGATGTTTTTAAAATCAACATCCGTCAATGTCAGGTAAGCCCCAGTGGTGACCGGTGCAGAGATCGCAGGGCCATCACCGCCTGCGGTGCATCCTTGAAATATCATATTGGTAAAAGTTACTTCAGCGGAATTGCCAAGAGTGAAAATATGAGCCCCGTTAGTGGCACCTGAATCCCCATCCCCGCATCCGATATAAAACTTTGCACCTGTACCCTGGATAGTTAACGGGCCATGACTGCCAATGGTTGGCAACGGGCCGTGGCGTACGGTACCCATACCCGTAGGCATGGTTGGATCGTCCGTTAAACCATTGACCGGTATCTTATGCGTTAAATCCGCAGCAAGCCCCGCGCCGGCATCAATACTAATGGTGTCGATTGCGCCGGAGCCGGTGAGACTGCAATCGTTGTATGCAGCGCCGTTGTTGTATGAGGTGATTGCTTCGCGCAACGAGCATCCAAGGCTTAACGCATTTACTCCACTGGTGTTGTTGTTATCCTCATCAAACGCGGTGGTTACAGCAACGGTAGCCGCTAGAGCGGAATTGCTGCTAATAATAAAAAATGCAAATGCCATACTATTTGAAAATTTAATCGAACGCATGCGTTTCATCCTCCGCAGAATAATTGGTTTTTGTCGCGCGCAGGGATAGCGCCTATGCGAACAAAGCGATTTCGCTTCATCCTTCGCTCGCTATGATAGCCGTGCGTTCCCCGAATCTCATTCGCATCTTAAGTAAGATATCGTAAAAAAATCAAATTTTTGGTTTTTTTGCCCACCATCAAGGCGTGTTCTTAGGCGCGCCACCCGAAAAAAAAAGAATTATCCAATTAAGTTTCTGAATGTAAAATTAATGTCGCTGGGATTTCTGCCAACGGCATGTCACAATGCCAAAGGCGTTTGCTCCGCCAGTGCATCTTTCTGCCCGCCAATCACGCGTAATGTGTATTGATAACCGGCTTCGATCGCCCGGTCGTAGGCTTTCCAATCCAACAGATCAATGTCGTTTAACGGCGGCGTCAACAGCAAACTGGTTTGGGCGCGGCGTGCGATGCTGGCGGCTTCGGCATTGACCATTCCGGAACGCAACAAAATACTTAAAATACCCGGACGGCGATGCCGTTTAAGGCGTTCCCAAGCCACTTGCCACAGCGCCGGTAGCGCGTGCTCTTCAATGTCGGTATGCAGCACGTCGTCAGCGCCGATGTCCACGCCAATAACATCACCGATGTTGCGTTCGCGCATGATATCGACCGGCAAATTGTTGATCACCGCGCCGTCCACCAACACCTGGCCGCGATGCAATACCGGAGGCAAGATACCGGGAATCGCGCACGAGGCGCGCAGCCACAGCCATAACGGGCCTTGACGATAGGTAACGGCTTGGCCGGCGGTTAAATTCGCGGCGACGCAATAATACGGCAATGCCAGATCAGCGATATCGCGCGAACCAAACGACTCGCGTAATAAGCGTGACACACGCCGGCCCCGCACCAGTGAAATAAATGGAAACGTATAATCAGCAAGAGGGTGTCCAACGACGAACGCTTGCCGGTTTTTTTCAATCAACTCGTCAGTCGACCAATCCGCCGCCACGCCGGCGCCGATGATCGCGCCAATGCTGGTACCACCAACACTATCAATCTGCATGCCGGCTTCACGCAACGCTTTAACCACACCGATATGGGCAAAACCGCGAGCACCGCCGCCGGACAGCACCAAACCCAGGCTTCGTCCAATCAATAACCTGGCCACCCGCTCAATATCGCTGTCTTGGCGTACATGGTGGTGCTGCGCCCCTGGCAAAAAGCCGAGCCAGCGCTCCGCCACGCCAAAACGCGCTTCATTGCGGTGCACTAACACTAGGTGCCGCGGTCGATGTAACGCCGCATTTACATCGATATCCAAAGGCCAAGCCGCGGCCTCATCACTGGCTTGCGCCAGCAGTACCAAACAATCGGCTTGGCGAATGCACAGCTCACGCCATGAACCGGGTTCGGAATCGGCTAGGTAAATCACGTAACGCACGCGGGATTCAAGCGCGCTATACCAATTGCTGATCTGGCCGTGCCCCGCATCCCGGTCAATAAAGGCACAGTCTCCATAGCTTGCTAATGCTTTGCGAAACCGTAACGCAAAAGCGCGCGCGTCGATGCCACGATGGTGCGGCACTATGCTAAACGTGCGGGGCGCGGACAGCTTGCCGCTTACGTTGCGGGTAATCAAACGCCGCACCGCAATGCGCGCCGTCAACAGCATCGCTTGCGGATGGTGCTTGACCAAATTTTCAAAGCCGCGCCGCGATAAGCGCAACAATTCCGAATCGCGCAAGGCTCGCACCGTAGCCGAGCGCGGTTGATCGACGATCAGTCCAAGCTCGCCGACGGTTTCGCCCGCAGCAATGATGCCGGTCAGCTCGTAATCGGGCGTTGTTGCATCCGACCGCGGCTGGAACGCTCCCAAACTGCCGCTTTTCAAAACGTAGAGGGCGTCTGAGATTTCCCCGTGTTCAAATAATGTCGCGCCGCCCGGTAGCGCAAAATACTCCAACTCACTTTCAAGCTCGGTCAACGCTTGAGCGCTAAGGTGCGCAAACAACGGCAACTCCCGCAACACCTCATGGGCGCTTAAGGGTTGGTTGCTGGTGGGCGGTTCATTCATACTGTAGGTTACCTTAACGTCCAGGCCATGCTAGCGTAAACCCATCAAGCCAGGCTCAACCTTACATCGATCTGTCATTATGCCCACAACCAACCCCCTGTTGATCGACGAGCGCTTTCCGCGGTTCTCAGCCATTCGTCCGGAACACGTGGTTGCAGCCATCGACCAGTTGCTGGCCGATTACCGCGTCGGTATCGATGCCTTGCTTGATCCATCCACACCACGAAATTTCGCTTGCGTGATGTTGGCGCAGGAGCAATTGGATGACCGGCTCAACCACGCTTGGGCGCCCGTATCGCATCTGCATTCGGTGCAGGATTCACCGGCGTTACGCACGGTGTATTCGCAAGCCGAGGAAAAAATCACCGAACATGCGACCGAACTCGGCCAAAACCGTGAGCTGTATGCCGCGGTGCAAGCCGTGGCGAATTCAACGGAATTCGCCAGCTTAGATAGAGCTCAAAAAAAATTGATCCTAGACGCATTGCGTGATTTCAAATTATCCGGCGTCGCACTGGATGAACCCGCACGCGGCCGTTTCAAGGCAATAACCAACGAATTGGCCAAACTCACCACCGAATTCGAGGAAGCTCTGCTCGATGCCACCGAGGCTTGGAGCGAGCACATCAATGACGACACCGCACTGCACGGCTTATCGGATGACGATCGCGCTTTGCTAAGACGCTACGCTGAAGAAAAAAAGATGTGCGGTTCGCTGGTCACGTTAAAGCAGCCCAGCGTAACCGCTGTTCTTACTTATGCCGATGATCGCGCCTTACGCGAACGGGTTTACACCGCTTATCATACGCGCGCTTCCGATCAAGGGCCGAATGCCGGCCAATTCGACAACTCCACACGCATTGAACGGATTTTGGCGTTACGCCATGAAGCCGCACGGTTGCTCGGGTTTGCCAACAGCGCCGAAGAATCGCTGGCCACCAAAATGGCCCCTAACACCGATGCAGTGCTGGCTTTTCTCAAAGATTTAGTACGGCGCGCCAAGCCCGGAGCCGAACGCGACCTGGCTGAGCTGAGCACCTTTGCCCTAGCCGAGCTTGGCTTGAACGATCTTAAACCGTGGGACATCGCTTACGCATCGGAAAAATTGCGTTTAAAAAAATACGCTCTAAGCGAAGAGGAAATCAAACAATATTTTGCATTACCTGCCGTGATGGCGGGATTGTTCACCATCACCAATCGCGTGTTTGGGGTCAGTTTGCGTGAACGCAATGATGTGGATGTGTGGCATCCCGATGTCCGCTATTTCGATGTGGTGAACGAAGCCGGTGCGGTGATTGCCGGCACCTATTTCGATCTCTACGCACGCGCTGCCAAGCGCGGGGGCGCATGGATGGATGTCTGTCGCAATCGCTTTCGCCAAGATGAACATTTGCAGCAACCGATCGCTTTTCTTACCTGCAACTTCGCTCCGCCCGCGCCAGATCATCCCACGTTGTTAACGCATGATGATGTGTTGACCCTATTCCACGAATTTGGCCACGGTCTCCACCATCTATTGACCGAAGTGGACTATCCAAGCATTGCCGGCATTGCCGGCGTCGAATGGGATGCGGTGGAGCTACCCAGCCAGTTCATGGAGAATTTCGGCTGGCAACGAGTGGCACTGGATGTATTTGCGCGTCATTACCAAACCGGAACCTTGTTACCGGAGAGCCTGTTCCAACGCATGCTGGACGCGCGTCATTTTCAATCAGGGCTGTTTTTATTGCGGCAACTTGAATTCGCCCTATTTGATTTCAGGCTGCACCTGGAATACGACCCGGCAGTTGGAGCGCGCGTGCAACCACTATTGAACGAAATACGCCGTGAAGTCGCTGTCATACATCCTCCGGCTTGGCAGCGTTTCGCCCACGGCTTCTCGCATATTTTCGCCGGCGGGTATGGAGCAGGTTATTATAGTTATCTCTGGGCCGAGCTTCTTTCCGCCGATGCATTCGATCGTTTTGAGCAATCTGGAATTTTTGATGCACCAACCGGTGCCGCATTTCGTCGTAGCATTCTTAGTGTCGGCGGCTCACGCCCCGCACTCGAGTCTTTTATCGAATTCCGCGGCCGCGCCCCACAACCGGAGCCGCTGCTCCGCAGCTATGGGCTGGCGGTATAATAGTGCAGCCGTCAGCAATGGGTTTCCTTATTTCCATTCAAAACCTCTGCCGTCATTCCCGCGTAGGTGGGAATCCAGGGGCAGGTGTAATTGCTAGTGGATTCCCACCTACGCGGGAATCACGAATTAGGTCCATCACTATCTAGAATCTCCATGAAGATCGCCTCTTGGAACGTCAATTCGTTGAAAGTGCGATTACCGCATTTGTTGGAATGGTGTGCTGTAGCACAACCCGACGTGCTCGCCTTGCAAGAAATCAAGACCGAGAACGATAAATTTCCAAAACAAGAAATCGCAGCCTTGGGGTACGAGTGTGTTTTCTCCGGCCAGAAGACTTATAACGGCGTGGCCATCTTAAGCCGCCAGCCCCTGCACGACGTGCACACCGACATCGCGGGATTTGAAGATCCACAACGTCGCGTGTTAGCGGCAAGTGTTGGCGATTTGCGTATCGTCAATCTTTACGTCGTGAATGGTCAGCAAGTGGGATCGGATAAATACTCGTATAAGCTCAATTGGCTCGCTAAAATAACGTCCTACCTCAATGCTGAGCTTAAACGCTATCCAAAAATGATCGTATTGGGTGATTTTAACATCGCCCCCGAGGATCGCGATGTCCATGATCCAGAATTGTGGCGTGATCAAATCCTGTGTTCGGTACCTGAGCGCGATGCCCTGCAACATTTATTGGCGCTCGGTTTTAAGGACAGCTATCGTTTATTTCATCAAGAAGCGGGACAATACAGTTGGTGGGATTATCGGCAAGCCGCATTCCGCCGTAACCTAGGATTGCGCATTGATCTGGTATTGGTCAGTAACGCCCTGCTTTCTAACTGTCTTAATGCAAGTATTGATATAACCCCGCGCCGCTGGGAACGCCCTTCGGACCATGCACCCGTGATGTTGGAACTTGACCATGGCTGAACCAAACTGGCCCGATCATTTGGATGATGCGGAGCTTGAAGAGCTCGATCACTATCTGCGCGCACACGCCGGCGAGGATGATTTGCTGCTGGACGGGGTGCATGGTTTGTTAACTGCCATCGCGATTGGGCCGGACACGGTAGCGGCAGAGGAATGGCTGCCGGAAATATTGCACTCTCCATTTACTTCCGAAACCGAAGGTAAGCGCATTCTTGAATTGCTAGCGCGATTGGGTGACAGCATCTCACACGAACTTCAAACCGATGAGTACGAGCCGATTCTCGGCGAGATGGATCTCGAGGACGGTGAAACAGCGCTTACCGCTCACGGCTGGTGCGAGGGTTTTTCTCGCGGTGTGGATATGCGCGCTCGGGCGTGGGAGATTCGTCTTGGCGCCGATTCGCAATTAATGGAATTTTTGGGTCCGATCATGGCATTGGCCGTGGAGGAGGGCGTGTTCTCGGCCGATGAGGAATTCGCACCCCTTACGCATGAGGAGTACGAAGAGTGTTTAGCGCAAATTCCGCTGTGCGTCGCCGCTGCTGAACGCTACTGGCACGATGAGCCATTGAGCGAAGATGAGAAGCGCGCAGTCGCCAGTGCACCGGAGCTAAGTCCCGGAGGTGGCCGTTCGGTGCGGCGCCGTGGTGGCCGCTCTTTGCATTGATTTAAAGAACGTGCCGAATTCAAATGTCCCCCGCAATGTCATTTCCCTATGCAGAACGTGGAGAATATTTCACCCAATAAATCATCGCTGCTGAATTCGCCAGTGATTGAGTTAAGAACGGTTTGCGCTCCACGCAGCTCTTCGGCCGCGATCTCACCCGCATTGGCTTGGCGAAGTGCCAGCTCTGCGCTGTCAAGGTGATTGGCCACTTGTTCCAGCCCCATTACGTGTCGTGAGCGCGCCGTAAACGCTCCTTCGCTACCTTCACCAAGGCCCGCCAATCGTTTAAGTTCTGCGCGAAGCAAATCCAATCCAGCGCCCGTTTGCACCGACAACCATATGTGCGTCGCATTTCCGATGACCCGAACATGCGGGATTTCTGCGCCCAAATCGATCTTATTGTGAAGGAATACGCAAGTGGCGGTTTTCGGAAGTTCCGTTGATATCGTAGCGCCTGTATCCGCCGCAACCGCATCACTGACCAAAAGCACGACATCGGCTTGGGTCAGTTCCGCCAAAGCGCGGCGAATACCTTCGCGCTCAACCGGGTCGTTTGCTTCTCGTAAACCCGCCGTATCGACCAACGTCAGCGCAATACCATCAAGTTGAACCTCCTCGCGCAGCGTATCGCGTGTTGTACCCGGTATGGCCGTTACAATGGCGCGATCGCTTTGTGCTAACGCGTTCAGTAAACTTGATTTACCGACATTCGGCGCGCCAACAATGACCACATGCAACCCATTTCTCAACACCACTCCACGTCGTGTTGCTGCGAGCAAGTCGGTTAGCTGTGTGCGCAGCGCGCTTAAATCCCGCAACACTTGAGGCGCCTTAAGAAAATCAATTTCTTCTTCCGGGAAATCAATTGCTGCCTCTATATAGACGCGCAGCTTAATCAATTCGTCTAATATTTTGTGTATTTTGTTGGAAAAATCGCCTTCCAAACTGCGTAATGCGGCGCGCACGGCCGCTTCGGAATCGCAGGCTATGAGATCGGCGATCGCTTCGGCTTGGGTTAGGTCGAGTTTGCCATTGAGAAAAGCGCGTTCGGAAAACTCGCCGGGCCGCGCCACGCGCGCACCCAGTTCGCATACTCGACGCAACAACATATTGAGTAGAACTGGACTGCCGTGCGCGTGCAACTCCAACACCGACTCTCCAGTGAACGAATTCGGCTTTGGAAAATACAGCGCTAACCCGTGGTCCAACGCGCGGCCGTTGGCATCATGAAACGCCGTATATTGCGCGTGTCTTGGTGCGGGAACTCGCCCTAGCAATGATCGCGCAATCGTTGCTGCGGCCGCCCCCGATACGCGTACTACGCCGACGCCGGCCGCACCTGACGCCGTGGCGATGGCGGCGATGGTATCGCCGGCGCTCATGCGCGCATCAGGCTTTCGCGCCCGCCTCGATGCGTTTGGTGATTACCCATTGTTGGATCAAAGACAAGGTGCCGTTCACCGTCCAATACAAAACGAGCCCGGCCGGGAAAAAAGCGAACATGATCGAAAACACAAACGGCATGATTTTCATCATCTTCGCCTGGGTCGGGTCCATACCCGTGGTCGGCGACAGCAGTTGGCTGGCAATCATGGCGGCGCCATTTAGGATCGGCAATACGAAGTAAGGGTCGGGTGCCGATAAATTCTGAACCCAACCGATAAACGGCGCCTGGCGCAACTCCACGCTCTCCAACAACACCCAATACAAGGCGATGAAAACCGGAAACTGCACCAGCATCGGCAAGCAACCGCCGATCGGATTTATTTTTTCCTTTTGATACAATTCCATCATTGCTGATTGGTATTTTTGCTTATCATCGCCATAGCGTTCTTTAACCGCCGCCAGCCGTGGCTGGAGTTTTTTCATTTTCGCCATGGATCGGTATTGCGCTTCGCTGAGTTTGAAAAAAACCAATTTCAAGAGAATCGTGACCAAAACAATCGCCCAACCCCAATTGCCAACCAGGCTGTGCAGGGGACTCAGCGCCCAATTGAACAACGGCTGCGCAATCACGGTAAAAATACCGTAATCCACGACGAGCTCTAACTTGGGTGCGACCTGGCCAAGCTCGGCTTGCAGTTTTGGACCCACATACAAACGCGCACCCACTTGTTTAGTTTGTCCGGGCTCGACCGTTATCGCCGGCGACAGGGTGCGAATCACGTAACGTGTTGCCGCGGAACCGGTTACGATACCGGTTGAGTAACGATCGGTCTCGTCTGCCGGCGGAATCCATGCGGCAAAGAAATAATGCTGCAACAGCGCAGCCCAGCCGCCTTGAATGGTGCGATCCAGGGGTGCCTTCGGATCGTATTTGTCGAAGCGTAATTTTTCAAAATTTTGCTGTGGGCTGTACCACGCGGCGCCAACAAAACTGTTGCGATCCGGGTTGGTAAATGAAAACCCTCCCGAAGCCACCGGCGGTGGAACGCGCTGTAATTGCCGGTATTCAAAACCGACCCAGGCCGCAGGCGTTGAGTTGCTGATCTCCTGCCGTTCCTCGATGACGTAACTGTCGCGCTTAAAAACGTATACTTTCTTTACTTTTATTCCCGATGCATCGATCCACGTGAGCGGCACTTCCAGCGTGGTTGCCCCGTCGGCAAAGGCATAGTGGCTCTGTTCGATCGCAAACAAGGCTTGATGGTCCGGCGCTGGGGCGGTGGAGCTGATCAATCCCGTTTGCGCAACAAAATAATGTTCGCCATCCTCGTTTAGCAAACGCACTGGGTGATCCCAATCCTTGGGCGCAATCGGATAAGCCAGCAAATCGGCACGCACGATGTTGCCGCCGCGTGCCGCAATCGTAAGTTTGAACACATCGGTTGTGACCTCAATCGTAGGATCGGACGAGGCGGTTACTACAGTTGGCTTTGCTGCAATGGTTGGCACCGAAGGCGTACTATCGGTTGGAACATGAGGTACATCGGCACCCGCCACATGGGTTGGGCTCGCAGATGGATTCGCGTTTGAATCAACCGGCGACGGTGAAACGACTGCCACCGTGTTCACATAATCCTGCTGCCACTGCTGCCACAGCAGATAGCCCACACAAATTAACGCGATAAATAAAAACGACCGTGTATTAGGCATGCAATGCGCCTGTTGGGCTTGTACGGTTAATGTGTAAGCAATAAACCGTATTTAGCAATGTTTAGGATGATGGAAAAATGTGTATAGCTCATAAACCGGCGCGCATTGTGCCGGGTGACTGACCAAGCTTCAATGCCAGTTTTGTCCATAGAGCGTTTATGTCTTCTCGCAACGTTTGTGAATCTTGTTTAGCGGCGTTGCTGCGAGCAATGATGAGCACATCGTATGGCGGCAGTTGCGGCAATTGATGCCGGAAACTTTCACGAAGTTGCCGCTTGATCCGGTTGCGTATTACGGCCAACTTCGATACTCGACGCGAAACGGCCATGCCCAAGCGCGCCTGTTTATGAGCAGTTGGAAGAAATTCCGCGTCAAAAAATTGGACGGCAATGCGCTTGCCGAAGCGGCGTGGGGCGACGAAGTCAGCCGACTTCAGCAGTCGAGCGGCGCGTGGGAAATGGAAAAGCCCCATAATTCATAGCGCCGCTTTAGCGGAAGATCAAGGAATTAAACGCTTACGGCCCTTGGCGCGGCGCGCGTTGATTACAGCACGTCCACCACGAGTTTTCATGCGTGCGCGAAAACCGTGGGTGCGCGCGTGCTTAAGATTTCCAGGCTGAAAAGTGCGTTTCATGGCGGTGCTACTGCTTTCAAAGGGGGTTGTAAGGACCGCCGAGGATAGTAGTGAGTCTGGGTTCTGTCAAGTTTAAGATGCTTGGCGGGCATCCCATAACGGGGGTAAACTGTTGGGCTCGTCGTTATATCTTGTGCGTACCGTTAACGCGCGTGTTATCCGAAGGATTCGTGTACCCATGAGTGATCTTTGGCGGCGCTGCCTGGAACGCCTTGAAGGCGAATTCAGCAGCGAGAATATACATACTTATCTTATGCCGTTGCAGGCCAGCGAAGATGAGCAAGGTCTGCGGCTGCTCGCACCCAATGCCTATACCTTGGAAATCGTGCGCGCGGAATATTTAGAGCAAATCAATTTGGTGCTTAAACATTTGCAACAGACACCGGTTGCCGTGCGGCTGGACGTCGGTGCGCTATCCCATCGCAAAGTGGCTGCACGTAAGCCGGCGCGCGCAGCAATAGCCGCTGCTGACACGGATTTTGAGCACAATTTGGATCCTTACTACACGTTCGATAATTTTGTCGAAGGCAAATCGAATCAGCTGGGCAAGGCGGCAGCCATCCAGGTGGCGACGAATCCGGGACGCGCCTATAACCCGTTGCTGCTGTACGGCAGCACCGGTTTGGGCAAAACCCATTTGATGCACGCGGCTGGAAATCTAATGCGCGCACAAAATGCGGCAATGAAGGTCGTTTATCTGCGTTCGGAACAATTTGTCGGTGCCATGATTGATGCGTTACGCACCAAAAATATGGACGATTTCAAACGTCGTTATCGTTCTGTTGACGCTTTGCTGATCGACGACATTCAATTTTTTGCCGGAAAAAATACGACGCAAGAAGAGTTTTTCCACACGTTCAACGCGCTTTTTGAAGGCAAGCAGCAAATTATCCTCACATGTGATCGGTACCCTAAGGAGGTTGAAAACCTCGAACCACGCCTGAAATCAAGGCTCGGTTGGGGGTTAAGCGTGGCGATTGAACCGCCAGATTTTGAAACACGCGCAGCGATTATTCTTAGCAAGGCCGCGGCCAAACACGTTGATCTACCCGAAGATGTTGCCTTATTGGTTGCACGGCGGATGCGTTCGAATGTGCGCGATTTAGAGGGGGCTTTGAACACGCTTGCCGCGCGCGCCAATTTCCTTGGGCGCACGATAACCCTTGAATTTGCTCAGGAAACTCTGCGCGATCTTCTAACTGTGCATGCTCGCGCGATTACTATCCCCAATATTCAAAAGATCGTGGCAGACTATTACCAATTGCGGCTGACAGATTTGTTGTCGAAGAGTCGCAGTCGTTCGATCGTGCGCCCGCGGCAAATGGCCATGGCTTTGGCAAAAGAATTGACGGAGCATAGCCTGCCGGAAATTGGGGACGGCTTCGGCGGGCGTGACCATACCACTGTCATGCACGCGTGCCGCACGATTCGAGATTTATCGGAAACGGACGGAAAATTTCGGGAAGATTGGGAAAAACTGCTGCGAATTTTAACCGGTTAAGATGTTGTGGATAGATTGGGGGTTTTTAATAAGCGTTATTTCATCCACAGCTTGTTGACACACAACCGAGTCTTCTCTCCCGCCACGCAACCAAAATAACTCGTTGATAATTAAATATATTTTTCTAAAACCTTGATATACACAGCCCCTACAACAACTAAATGCTCTTTAATAAATAACTCTTTAATAATAATACCTGGGACACAACGCTATGCGATTCAGCATTCAACGCGAAGTATTGCTTAAGCCGCTGCAGAAAGTAGTTGGTGTTGTTGAACGACGCCAAACTTTACCGGTGCTCGCGAACCTATTGGTTAACGTGAGCGCGAGTGGCGTGTCATTCACCGGTACGGATCTTGAAGTAGAGATGGTTGCCAGTACGCCGGCGGATGATTTGCAACCCGGTGAGGTGACGATACCAGCGCGCAAGTTGTTCGATATTTGCCGAGCCTTACCAGATGGTTGCCGGATTGAGGTGAAGTTGAGCGGCGATCGGGTGTCCGTTAGCGCCGGCCGCAGCCGATTTACGCTGGCAACGTTGCCGGCAACTGAGTTCCCGGTTATCGAAAATATTGAATTAATTGAACAAGTTAGCTTACCGGAAGCCACGCTTAAAGATTTGATGGACCGCACCAGTTTTGCGATGGCGCACCAAGATGTTCGGTATTATTTGAATGGCATGTTATTGGATTTGCATGAACATGTGTTGCGTTGCGTTGCTACCGATGGCCATCGTTTGGCGCTGGGCGAAACGCCGTTGACGGTGGATATTAAAACGCGGCGGCAAATCATCATTCCACGCAAAGGTGTGGTGGAGTTACAAGGTTTGTTTGAATCCGGAGACAACCAGGTGGCATTGGAATTTGGTCGCAATCATTTGCGCGTGCGTCGCAGCGAAGTGACGTTTACTTCAAAATTGATCGACGGTCGATTCCCTGACTATGAAGCGGTAATCCCCATTGGGGCCGACAAGGAAGTCCGACTGGCGCGTGATGAATTGAAAGCGGCGTTGCAGCGTGCCGCCATTCTGTCGAACGAAAAATACCGGGGTGTTAAATTAGAGGTCAGCCCAAACCGATTGCGCATCGTTGCGCATAATCCAGAACAAGAAGAGGCTGTTGAAGAATTGGAAGCCAATACCAATGTGGCGGAGCTGAGTGTTGGATTTAATGTGAATTACTTATTGGATGCGCTGGGTGCATTACGTGGTGATCATGTGGTGATTTGTCTTCGCGATGGCAATTCCAGCTGCCTGTTGCGCGCGGCGGACTCCGATCAATCACGCCATGTGGTTATGCCGTTGCGACTTTGATTTTTAATCCACTACCACGGTTTGACGTGAAAATAAGAATGCATATCCGGAGTGGACCGGGGTGTGGTTAAGGGAGTTACGGCTCGAAAATTTGCGAGTGTTTGAAAACCAGACACTCGAATTTTCATCGGGAATCAATTTGTTTGTGGGTGCCAACGGGGCGGGTAAGACCAGTTTATTGGAAGCGGTGTATTTATTGTCGTATGCGCGCTCATTTCGGACCAACAATCGAGCCGTATTAGCCCGGCACAATGCGGGTGGATTGGTTATTTTTGGACGGTTGGTGTATCCAGACGAAATCGATCGCTCGGTTGGGCTGTCGCGCAATCATGGCCGTTGGCAAGCGCAAATTAATGGTCAGCCGATTTCAGCATTAAGCGATTTGCTACGGTTGTGTGCTGTGGTGTGTTTCGAACCAGGTTCCCATGCTTTGATCAGTGGTGCTAGCGAATATCGACGGAATTTTCTCGACTGGGGATTGTTCCACGTGGAACCAAATTTTCTTTCGAGTTGGCGCCGTTATCAACGTGCCTTGAGGCAACGCAATGCGTTGTTGCGACAACACTCCGATGAGGCTGCTTTTACTCCTTGGAATAAAGAGTTGGTCAGCGCTGCGAAAGAGGTGACTCAATATCGCCGTAACTATTTGAATTTATTAAGTCCACGGCTTAGTGCCATTGCTGACACGTTTTTAGGTGAGCTCGGAGCATGTTCTTTGCATTTTAATCCAGGTTGGTCGGAGGCTACGCCGCTTGAGGTGGTTTTGGAACAAACTCATGCTCGAGATCGTTTGCGTGGTTTTACCGGTGAAGGCGCGCATCGAGCCGATTGGCGCCTGAGTTTTCCGGGATCTCCCCAGCGAGAGTATTTATCGCGTGGCCAAGAAAAATTGTGTGCCCTGGCCTGTGCATTGGCGCAAGCTGAGGTTTTTCATCAGATCAAGCACGACTGGCCGATTTTTTGTCTGGACGACTTAGGGTCTGAGCTGGACCTCGCGCATCAGGGGTTAGTAATGGCTTATCTCCGGGCATGGAAAGCCCAAGTGCTATTGACCAGCACCAACAGTATGCCAACCTTGTCGGATAACATCGAAGTACGCCGGTTCCACGTGGAACCGAATCGAGTAGAGGTTTGTTATAATTAAAATTTTAGGCGAATCTGTTCTAAACGCAGCGGCAAAATTCCCTTCTCAAAGACATTTCAGCGTATGACCGATCACATAGAATCCACCGATCAATACGATTCCAGCAATATCAAGGTGCTTAAAGGGCTCGATGCGGTCCGCAAACGCCCTGGAATGTATATCGGCGATACCGATGATGGCACCGGTTTGCATCACATGGTGTTTGAAGTAGTGGATAACGCAATTGACGAAGCCTTGGCCGGTTATTGCAATCACGTACAAGTGACGATCCATGCGGATGGCTCCGTGAGTGTGGAAGACAATGGCCGTGGCATTCCTGTGGACATGCACGAAGAGGGACGATCCACGGCCGAAGTTGTAATGACCGTGCTGCATGCCGGTGGAAAATTCGATGCCAATTCCTACAAGGTATCGGGAGGCTTACACGGGGTGGGTGTGTCGGTGGTCAACGCCTTGTCGGAAGTGCTGTACTTGACCATCCATCGAGACGGCTACGAGCATCAACAGGAATACCGCCTCGGTGAACCGGCTTATCCACTAAAGCAAGTTCGGCCATCAAGTCGCCGTGGAACTACCGTGCGATTTAAACCGAGCAGCACCATCTTTACCAATACCGAATTTCATTACGATATTTTAGCTAAGCGTTTGCGTGAGCTGTCGTTTCTCAATTCCGGCGTCAAGATCGAGCTTACCGAAGAGCTGGGTGGAAAACACGATGTGTTTGAATACGAGGGCGGCATACGTTCTTTTGTCGAACATCTCGCGCAGCTCAAAACTCCATTGCATCCGTCGGTTATTTACTTCAGTGCGCAACAGGATTTAATGACGGTTGATCTGGCGATGCAGTGGACCGACGCTTATCAAGAAAACACCTTCTGTTTTACCAACAATATTCCGCAAAAAGACGGCGGTACGCATTTGGCGGGATTTCGCGGTGCGCTAACGCGAACACTGGGAAATTACATTGAGTCCAGTGGGTTACAAAAAACAGCGAAAGTGACAACCGCTGGTGATGACATGCGCGAAGGTTTAATCGCGGTACTGTCGATCAAGGTGCCGGATCCTAAATTTTCATCGCAAACCAAGGACAAGCTGGTGTCCTCGGAAGTGAAAGGTGTGGTGGAATCGCTGATCAATCAAAAGCTCGAAGAGTTTCTTTTGGAGCATCCAGCCGAGGCGCGTGCCATTGGCATCAAAGTGGTGGAGGCGGCCAGAGCGCGTGAAGCGGCCCGTAAAGCGCGCGAGATGACTAGGCGCAAAGGCGCATTGGATATTGCCGGATTACCCGGCAAACTGGCCGATTGCCAAGAAAAAGATCCCGCTTTAAGCGAATTATTCATCGTCGAGGGTGATTCGGCGGGAGGATCGGCCAAGCAGGGCCGCAACCGCAAAAATCAAGCGGTATTGCCGCTCAAGGGAAAAATTCTCAATGTAGAAAAAGCAAGATTTGATAAAATGTTAGGATCGGCTGAGGTTGGTACGTTAATCACAGCGCTTGGCTGTGGCATAGGTAAGGACGAATTCAACGTCGATAAACTGCGTTATCACCGCATTATCATCATGACCGATGCGGACGTGGACGGATCACACATCCGCACGTTGTTGTTGACGTTCTTCTACCGACAAATGCCAATACTGATCGAACGCGGCCATATTTATATCGGTCAACCGCCTTTGTACAAACTAAAGCAAGGCAAGCAGGAGCTGTACCTAAAGGACGATCTCGCATTGAATACTTACCTCATCAACAATGCCGTTGACGGCGCGCAACTGCACTACAGCATCGATGCGCCGCCATTGCGGGGCGCTGCACTTGAAAAGCTGTTGATCGATTATCAATTGGCCACCGAACAGATCACACGATTATCGTATCGTTGCGACAGCACGATTTTAGAGGCGATGCTGGATATGACGCCGCTTTCCGCAGACATTTGGCAACAACCAGAGCGGCTTAAACAGTGGATTGAACGCTTGGCTGACAAGATCAATGGCGTCGGCATTGGTCGACCGCAATATCGGCTGCGCATCCAGGCTGCGACGCCGGAACATCCGGCCGCATTGGTCATTGAGCGTCAAAACCATGGCACGATGACCACACAAGTGCTGCCCGCAGCGTTCTTTGAGGGCAGCGAATTTCGTGCCATCGCGGAAGTTTCTCAGGTGCTGGCGGATTTAATTCAGCCTGGCGCGGAAATTCGCCGTGGCAATAACAGCCATGTTGTGACGAGTTTCTCCCAAGCGCAGGCCTGGCTTATGGAAGAGGCAAAAAAAGGACGTACGATTCAGCGCTTCAAAGGATTGGGTGAAATGAATCCGGAGCAGCTTTGGGAAACCACAGTAAATCCGGAATCGCGACGGTTACTGCAAGTCAGCATCGAAGATGCGGTGGCGGCAGATCAAATTTTCTCCACGCTGATGGGGGATGTGGTGGAGCCACGTCGCGCTTTCATCGAAGCCAATGCTTTGCGCGTGAGCAATCTGGACGTGTAATCGCTTGAGCTTTACCAATGGTTAGGGGTAACCTGCGCGACTCGCGTCGGTGAGAGGTCAGTCATGCATAGACGCTTAAATAAATCTTAAGGGGATTACCATGATGTTGCGTCGATATTCGCTGTGGCTTTATTGTGTTTGTGCGATGTTTTTATGTGTTGCGAGCAATGCCATTGCCGCTACCAAGAGCACCGCAAACGAGTACCCGAACGCAACGCGTAAGGAGCCAAAACCGGACATTTCCGAAATCTCGCAAAAACAACTTACCGCCGCTTTTAAGCATTTGGATGAAAATGAAACGGATGCGGCGAGCGAGCTTCTTACCAAGGTCATAGAAGACAAACGCGCGAGCAACTACGCGCACGCGTTGGCCGCACAGGCGATGAGCCAAGTGCGCTGGGAAAAAGACGATTACGCTGGGGCCATCGATCAGATTCGCTTGGCAATCAAGCTCGATGCTTTGCCGAATAAATCGCACTTCCAAGCGATATACCAGTTAGCGCAGCTATCGTTGGCGCAAGAAAAATACCAGGACGCGCTTGACGCGATCACCGAGTGGTTCAAACTCAGTGGCGCACAAACGGCAGATGCTTATGCGGTTCAAGGCAACGCGTATTACCGTCTCGATAAATTCCAGTTGGCGATCGATTCAATGAAGAAAGCGCTGGCGCTTTCGCAAAAAACCAATGAATCCTGGCTACAAATCTTAATGGCCAGTTATTTCGAGCTTGAACAATACGATGAAGCATCGAAAGTGGCCGAGCAGCAATTGGCCAAAGACCCGAATAACAAAAAATTAATTCAACAATTGTCATCGATTTACATCAATGCCAAGCAAGAAGCCAAAGCGCTGGAATTAATGTCTGGTGCCAAGGCTAAGGGCCTAGTAACAACCGAGGAAGACTATAAACAACTGGCACAGCTCTACAATTATTTGGAAAAGCCCAAAGACGCTGCGAGCGTGTTGAACGAAGGCATTAGTAAAGGGATCATTAAACCGTCTTACGATCTTTATAAACTGCAAGGCGATGCCTATGCCTTGGCGGAAGATGATAAGAACGCAATAGAAGCCTACTCAAAAGCGGCGCCGTTTGCGAAAGACGGCAATGTCGATTATTTGCGCGGACATCTTTTACTTGATGCTGATCGCAGTAAAGAAGCGCGTGAAGCGTTAACCCAAGCCATTGCTAAAGGCGGGCTAAAGCAGCCAGGGGAGGCTTATATCCTGCTTGGTAACGCAGAATACGATTTAGGGAATACGGCAGCAGCGATTGCAGCCTACGAGAAAGCCAAGGCGTATCCCAGTACACAAAAAATGGCGGAATCGTGGTTAAAAAGCGCGAAGGCAGGCGCGCCGATTAAAAAGAAAAAGTAAGGGTAATGGGGAAATTATTGGGGCGCGGATAGGGCAATACGGCGGCATCACTGGAAATCATGTTAAATATGGTTGCAAGGTCTTGTCTTTGCAACCCTCGGTGGTGTACCGTGCCTGGCTCTGCTGTAATTTTGTGATCGTTCGTTGATCCAACTTATGGCTCCTCCGCGAGTATTGTGAAACATTGATCGTCATGCTTTGGTTCGTCTGATGGCGTTAAACATATTTCAATCAACTACCGAGCCTTTCAATTGGAGGCGAACTTCTGCGTTGGCTACGGCCTTTACGCTGCATGCGTTCGCGTTCATGATGCTGATGGCGCCTATTGCGCCGCCTAAAGCCAAGGAAAAAGAGCACGAAAATATCGTGACGGTGGAGTTCATTGAACCACCACCACCGCCACCGCCGCCGCCACCGCCGCCACCGGAGCCGCCCAAAAAGCCGCCACCGAAGATCATCGAAAAGTTAAAGCCACCGCCAATTCCGCCGCCGGAACCGCCGCCGCCTGTGATCGCGGAAGCGACGCCGATGTCGACGCCAGCACCGCCGCCCGCGCCACCAGCGCCTCCGGCACCGCCGTCTGACATCGCACCTAGCGAGAACGTGAGCTACCGCAAAATGCGGCCGCCAAAGTATCCACCTGCCTCAATTCGCCAGCACCAAGAGGGCGAGGTGATGCTGAAGGTCCTGGTTGGTGTGGACGGTGCACCAGAAGAAATAACAGTAGAAAGGTCAAGCGGCCACCGTGAGCTTGATCAGGCCGCGATTGCGGCGGCCAAAACCTGGGTATTTAATCCAGGACGTAAAGACGGCAAGCCCTATCGCGGGTATGCTTTGGTTCCCATTAAATTTAGTCTCAACGAAGGGTAGCGCTATGCAAGATGCAGCTTCGACTCAGCCACAGCCCGTAGATCCAAGTCATGCGGCTTTACCTACCGGCCCCTTGGGCAGTGGTGATGCACAGGCTCTTTCGCAAATGGGTTTTGATCACCTCATACACAACTTCGATGTTGTGGGTATTGTGGTGTTTATAACCTTAGTCGTCATGTCGGTCTTGTCTTGGTATTTCATCGTTGCGAATTTCTTACGCAATTTGATGATCCGTACCCGCGCCGATAGCGTACGGCATACTTTCTGGGAAACTCCGTCGGCGCAAGATGCCGTACGCTTCCTTGAAGACCAGCCGAAATCCGAACCGTTTTCAAAGATTGCCATCGATTGTGCTTCCGCCGCTGCGCATCATCAGCGCCATGAAGGCAGCCGCTTGGTTGAAGCGCTGAATCGCAGCGAGTTTATCGATCGCGCATTACGCCAGGCGGTGGCACGCGAAAGCGCCCGTCTTGAAGGCGGTCTAACGGTACTGGCTACGGTCGGCTCTACCGCACCGTTCGTTGGTTTGTTAGGCACGGTATGGGGCATCTACCACGCGTTGATTCGAATTGGCGCTACCGGACAAGCTTCGATTGATGCGGTGGCCGGCCCAGTCGGTGAAGCGCTGATTATGACCGCCATCGGCCTTGGTGTCGCCATTCCCGCGGTGTTGGCGTACAACTTTTATGTTCGTGCCAATCGCGTGACGTATAGCCAGTTCGATGAGTTTGCGCATGATCTGCACGATTTCTTCGCGACCGGCTCGCGCGTGGAAGCGGGCGCGACGGCGCCGATGGCACCTACTCCAGCACCCGCCGCGCCGCGTCCTCCAATGGGCTCACCAGCGGCTCCGGCACAAAGGAGATAAGCCATGGCGTTTAGCAGTGGTGGTGGCGGCGGCCCAATGGCGGAAATCAACGTCACGCCGTTGGTCGACGTGATGTTGGTGTTGTTGATCATTTTTATGATTACCGCGCCTTTGATGTCGCACAAGATCAAAATCGATTTACCGCAGGCAAGTCTGGTAAATCCTCCTCAGGATCCGCAAGAGCCGATCAATTTATCGGTTAAAGATACCGGCGAGATCTATTGGAACGATGAAATCATTACCGAAGCCGCGCTGCAGGCACAGTTACGGGTAACGGCGCAGAAATCGCCGCAACCGGAATTGCAAATTCGTGCCGATAAGGCTACGCAATATCAATTGATCGCCACCGTCATGGCGGATGCGAAAAATGCCGGTATGGTTAAAATCGGGTTTGTGACAACTCCCGGTACCCAGCAATAGACAGCTGCTTCACATGCTTAAAAAAAACGCCACGTTAGAAACGTGGCGTTTTTTTTGACGCTCCAAAAAACTTAACGGGTCCGCGTATCGGCTAAGATGGCTAAATAAGCGCGTACGGTGGCCGTCAATCCAGCGTAAAGCGCATCTGAAATTAAGGCATGGCCAATGGACACTTCGTTTAGGAACGGAATCGCGCGCTTTAAAGCGCCTAAATTGGTTTGATTAAGGTCGTGGCCTGCATTAACGCCAAGTCCAACGGCGCGTGCGGCGTGTGCAATCCGTTGGCAGTCGTTGAGCTCATGTTCGTAGGAACCATGCGCATACGCTTTTGCATAAGGTCCAGTGTAAATCTCAATTCGATCGGCACCGATCTGTGCCGCTTGTTCGATGTCCAACGCAGCGGCATCGATAAAAAGGCTGACTCGGCAGCCATAAGACTTTAGCTCAGCGACAACGGGTTTAAGTGTAGCGGCGTCACGGCGCAAATCGAAACCGTGGTCGGAAGTGAGCTGATCATTTGCATCCGGAACCAAGGTGCATTGGGTTGGGCGCACGGCTCGAACGATCGCCGCCAAACCAGGATACTCATCATGCGCAGGCGCGAACGGATTCCCTTCGATATTCAACTCGACACCGTCAAGCTCGTTAGCAACGGCGTAGACATCGTCCGGTCGAATATGGCGTAAGTCGGGGCGCGGATGTACGGTAATGCCCCCGCAGCCGGCGGCAATGCACGTACGCACCGCCAAGCCCACATTTGGTTCTTGATCGCCACGCGAATTGCGCAGCACTGCAATTTTGTTAACATTTACACTAAGAAGAGTCATAGACAGTCACCCTTCTAATTCGTTTTCCAGTCGATTCGTGTGGCTGAACGCTCGACTCCGCCCAACACCAAAGAAAATCCAGAAATGGTTCCGGTTTCGCTGCGCGTGAACGCGATCGTGCTGCCGTCGGAGGCTACGGCGAAACGATCTTTGGCGTAAGCGAGCAGCGCTTCGCCGGGCTGTGCAGTTAACTGCAATTGGAGCTCGTCACCGCGGCTGACAACGCGCGCTTGGGTGTCGGCATCGAATTGATAGTCACCGTTGAACGCCAGAAGATCCTTGGCGGAAATGTTTAACGGCTGGCGTTCAAGTGTCGGCGGGCGGGTGCTTAAGCGCTTGGCACTGAAATATTGGCCATTTTGATGCAGCACCAAACCGTTAATTTTACCTTCATCGCGCACAAAACGAAGATCCGCGTCCACCGCTTTATAGAAAAACGCGTCGGTGTCGGCGGCATACAACGGCAGGGCTGCCTGACCGGTCAGCTGAGCCTCCAATCGAGCGCGTTTAACGCGCAAGGTCATCTCAGTTCCGGGCAGAATTTGATACAGGCCAGTAAATTCCGCCAGCTGATCAGCAGCAAGGTTCAGCGGTTTACGTGGTGGGGGTGGTGCCGATTGGTCGGTCAGCAGCGCTATACCAAGAGCAGTAAGGTCAACCAGGGAGTTGCCAAGCAACACAACGGCTTGCTGACGATCGACCCGAAAACCAATAAACGACGAAAATCCACCGGTGGCTCCGTTATGCCAGAGCAAAGGCCAGGTTTGATCGGTGCTTGGCACGTTGAGAATATGCCAAGCCAAACCAATTTCGCCGTTAGAAATAGCACCGCGCGACTGGCGCGCCAACAGCAAAGCCGCGCGCAAGGGATGATCGCCAGGCTTAAGGTTCAGCTGCGCAAAGTTCAGCATATCCGTTAAGGTTGAGCGCAAGGCCCCGGCCGCGGCCAGGGCGCTTAAGTGCCAATGCGCTACTGAGTGACCATCATTATGGGCCTCCAGTAGATCGGCTTCATCGGTAAAGCGTGTGTGTTCAAGCCCAAGCGGTAACAGCACATGCTCATTCAGTGCGTTCGCATAATCAGTGCCATAAGCGCGCCCGAGTAAGTAACCCAATAATCCGTAACCCAGGTTTGAGTATTCGTACTGTTTAGTCCATGTCGTACGATGATAATGCGCAAGCCACATCAACAGCGCCGTTTCGTCGTAATCAGCGTAAGGGTCATCACTGTCTTTGGGAAATAGGTTGGCCGGAAGTGGGGGTAGGCCGGAGCGATGCGTGGCCAACTCTTCCAGCGTAATTGCGCCGATATGCGAGTCCGCAAACTTGAAAGCCCGCGGCAAAAATTTCGCGATCGGATCATCGAGCCTGAGTTTGCCATTGCGCGTGGCCTCACTCAGTAACAATGCAGTAAACACCTTGTTAATCGCACCGATTTCGAATCCGCTGTCGGCGCGAACAGGCGCGCCGCGTTGGTCTTGACCGAAAAACCACTGCGCTTGCTCGCCACCTTCAATTATGCCAACGGCTAACGCAGGGTAGGCGCCATTTGCAACGCCGTGTTCGATTGCGTTGCGATAATTTTCGGCCAATGTAGGTGCAGCGACGGCAATAGGTGCGATCGCGAGCAACAGCCATCCGAAGTAAAAGGCGGGGCGAGATGAAATGACGGCCTCCACAATGCGCCGACTGAGCAAGCGATGAGCTTACCAGGGCATGGTTTTAATTTCGCCGAATTTCTTGCGCGGATGCCCGATAAATCGCTGAGCCATTGAATATTTCAAATGGCCCAGCAAAGACCGCGGTTTTGGTTAATCACAGGCTTCGGGAATTTGTTTCCACACAATCGGGTCCCAGTATGCGGCATCCTTATCATTGACGCTTTTATCCGGATTTAGGCGTGCGGACACCATATACGTAGTGCCAGCCGCTACATCCACCGTTAGTTCCTTGTACTGATTGTGTCGCTGCTGGTTGCTCGGTGTGCCTGAGATGTCATGGGAATCGATGTTTTCGCTTACCAGCAAGCGGTGACTGCCCGGACTGACGCGATAGGTGTCTTGCTGTTTTGGACCCGGGATTTTTCCGTCAATCTCAATGATGGTGGCGGGATAAAGATGCTCGGAGCGTGGGGCGATATGGAAAACACTGATACGCCCGCAGGAATTCGCCGCGTTTGCGCTGACGGTTCCGATAAGCAGAAATAAAACAGCCAAAACTATTCGATGGGGTAAGGCAGTAAACAAGTTCATAAAACACCTCCTATGGGATTGTCCCGCAAGACGGGACGAGCTGCGCACTAAATTGCCGCAGTCGCAAGCAACAATCTAGCCAGGTGGGTCGCGACGTAACAATTGAACTTCTTCAATACGATTTTTTGGAACTTCAAATTCGGCATTTCCGCCGACTCCATTGATTCGAACCGCCACATTCATGGCATCGACACCCAGCAGATGGCCTTCAATGTCCCTCCCGCCGGATGTAATCAAGCGAATTCGCTTACCGATGCGTGAGGATAAAGATTCAATTGTGATGATATCGTAATCGCGTACACGCGTAACCGGCGCAGGCAACGGTTCAATCTTTGGGTCCTGCCAAACCAGCGCCAACGTGGAATTTGGCGGCGGCGGCGGCGCGCTGGCTGCGAGCGAATTGGGTTGGGTTTTTGGTTGTTTTATCGGCGCCAGCAAGGAGGAGGGCTCTTTGGAGCTTGGGTCAGCGGCGGCGATGGTAGGCGGTTGCGAATTTGCCCGGCTCGACGCGGTCGATGTCGTGGCGATCGGCGGTACAGCGGTCGTTTTATTTAACCCCGAACCGGCGTCGCTCGAATTCGGCAATGCTTGCGATGAGCTTGGTTTTGTCGAGCTCGAGGTGGCATTCGATGGACTCACAGAGGCGTTTGTCGTAAGGGACTTTGCAGTGGTTGGAGCCGGGGTAACCGATTTGCCGGAAGCCGATGGATCGATCGTGCTGGTTTTTGCCGCACTGGTTGGCGGTATTGGATACGTTTCGGTTGTGCTTGATGTGGCGCTTGCTGCAGTATCGGCAGCTAGCGGTTCGGCGGTTGACTCGGGTTGCGCAAACGATAATCGTATTAAAACCGGTGGCGCATCATTGTAACGCGCAGTGAGATTGAGCATGCGCAGAAAATCGGCGGCGTCCAATTGCGCAAAACGCGTGGGTTCAATGGCGTCGTTCGGCAAACTGGCAAAGTCCACTTTGCCGCCATTCAGCAACAAATGGCGATACAGGTCAATTAACTCCGTGCCCGGTTCAATCCCGCGTGCTTTAAGAAATTCCAGTACGGCGAGCATGTGCTGTTCGACAAACTTGTACGGTTGCAGATTGGTGTGCTGAGCGCAGAATTTATTGCGTTGCTGCAGATAACCTAAGTCAGAATAGCTTAACGAAACGCGAGCCACACGCACCTTCTCCGTCGCGGCGGGGTTGGTGAACACCAAGGAATTGATGTTGCTGAGTTCCGCGTGCAGGCCGATATTCGAAAGCGGGGGGCTGTCCAGCTCCGCATTGAGCTCGAGTTTTTCGCTTTTTGCGTCATAGCGGTAGTCAAAATGCTGCGTGGGACGAGCCAATGCCAAGCCCATCCGCGCGTAGTCGCGCTCATCAAATCGCGTCACTATGCCGCAACCCAAGGTTTCAAAAGGCACGTGACTTACGGGATTAAACCAGGCCGGATCAATTTCGCTGAAAAAGGTATTGCTCGAAGGCAGTTGCAAGCCTTCGATCGCGATACTTAAATGGTCCGGCGGCTCTTTGTCATCTATTAGGCTGCGTTTTAGCAACCACAATAAACCGGGGGTTTGAATATGCAAGTTCTGCGCGATGAACGTGCCGCGCAACTTGCCTTGCTGGGGAGTGACCTGCACGGTTTGTACGTGCACGGCGCCGTGAAGGTCGGCTGATACGTTGTCATAACGTATTTGAACCAGCGGGGCGAATCGAGTCACCATCTGGTCGAATCGCTGCTGAACCTGGTACCAGAGCAATAGCTTCAGTGACCCGGCAATCAGCAGGGCAAGTAATAGGAGGTTGCGAAGCAGCTTTAACATGTTCGTTATATTGGCATTTTACGGAATGAAACGTAACCCGATTGACGTCGGGCGGCAAGGGTGCTGATTACACCTTACGAGATGGACATTACTCGATCAAACAGAATCCGCTGATGCGTAAAGGATTTCCACGCCAAGCCAAGGTAGCGCAATAACCAGTGTTTGGTGAAAAATTTAGGATGCGCCAGTCCGCGGCCGGCTGCGCCGGAGCGTCGATCCGCAACAGCCGCCGTGGTCGCCCGGCGGACATTTCGAATTCCAGCCGCTTCAATCCAAAGGCCAATCCTCTGCCGATGGCTTTTAACACGGCTTCCTTTGCTGTCCATAAGTAAAGGAAAGCCTCCCGTTGTCCCTGCGGGGCAAGCTCGGAAAGGGCCTGGAACTCAGCCTCGCAGAAAAAGCGCTTGGCCAGTTTCAGAATGGGTCGCTTGCGGTGATTGCATTCCAAATCCACTCCAATTGCTAGATTACGCGCCAATGCCATGATTAGTCCTGATCCGCTGTGCGATAGGTTAAAAGTTAAATCACCGCCATCGATGAGAAAGGGTTTGCCATAACGGCTTCGCTGAAAAATTAAGCTCTCCGCGGAAGCGCCAAGATAGGCGCCGAGCAAATATCGAACTAGCTCCTCGTATTGGTCCTGTATTGACGTTGCAGCAACAAAAGCCGTTGGGTGGTCGGTGGTGGTCGGAAACATTTCGTTTTTTAATGAAAAAAACCACAAATGTATTTCGTCCGAAGATAACGGCGGCGGAGCTTTAACTGGCAGAAATTTTAATGGAGTCAAGGTTTTAGACTGTGACGAAATTAACGAAGCAAGCGTTCATTCAACAGCGTTTGCACGACCGCCGGATCCGCTAGCGTGGACGTGTCGCCGAGCTGCTCGGGTGCGTTTTCGGCGATTTTGCGCAAGATGCGGCGCATGATTTTGCCCGAACGTGTTTTTGGCAATCCTTGGGCCCACTGAATGTAGTCCGGTGCTGCAATCGCCCCGATTTCTTTACGCACCAGGGCAATTAATTCTTGGCGTAATGCCGCATCGGCGGTTTCACCGGTTTTTAGCGTGACATAGGCATAAATGCCTTGGCCTTTGATATCGTGAGGACAACCCACCACCGCGGCCTCGGCGACTTTGGGATGCGTGACCAGGGCGCTTTCCACTTCCGCGGTGCCGAGGCGGTGGCCAGACACATTGATCACATCATCGACACGGCCGGTAATCCAGTAATATCCGTCGTCATCGCGACGCGCCCCATCACCGGTGAAATAGTTACCCGGATAGGTTTTGAAATACGTATCAATGAAACGCTGGTGATCGCCGTATACGGTACGCATCATTCCCGGCCAACCGTCCGTTAACACCAAATTGCCTTCGCAAGCATCGTTTAGCAGTTTGCCGGCGGCATCGACAATCGCCGGTTTAATTCCGAAAAACGGTTTGGCTGCCGAACCCGGTTTTAAATCCATAGCTCCCGGCAGCGGAGTTATTAAGATGCCACCGGTTTCGGTTTGCCACCAGGTGTCGACGATCGGGCAGCGCGCATCACCGACGGTGTGGTAATACCACTCCCAGGCTTCCGGGTTGATCGGCTCTCCAACCGTTCCGAGCAGGCGCAGTGAGCCACGTTTGCTCCGCTTCACCGGCGCATCTCCTTCCCGCATCAGTGAGCGGATGACGGTGGGCGCGGTATAAAAAATGGTTACTTGATGTTTATCGCAAGTGTGCCAAAAACGACCGACATCGGGATAATTGGGAACTCCCTCAAACATAAGTGTAGTAGCGCCGTTGGCAAGCGGGCCATAAACAAGATAAGAATGCCCGGTTACCCACCCGATATCGGCGGTGCACCAATAAATGTCGTCTTCGCGTAAATCAAAAACGCATTCGTGGGTGTAGCTCACATAAACCCCGTAGCCCCCGGTGGTGTGAAGAACGCCTTTCGGTTTCCCCGTTGAGCCCGAGGTGTAAAGAATGAACAAAGGGTCTTCAGCATTCATTGGCGTTGCTGGGCAATCGGGAGATTGCGCGGCCATTAGTGTGTGGTAGTAGCGATCGCGCGGCGTTTGCATCGGCACCAAGGTACCGGTGCGACGCACCACCAGAACGGTTTCAACGCAATGGGTGCCGGGATGATCGAGGAGTGCCTCATCGACATTGGCTTTTAATGGAATTTTTTTGCCGCCGCGCATGCCTTCATCGGCCGTGATAACCAGTTTGGATTGACAGTCGGCGATACGCCCCGCCAAAGCTTCCGGTGAAAACCCCGCAAACACCACGGAATGAATCGCACCGATGCGCGCGCAGGCCAGCATGGCCACGGCGGCGTGTGGGATCATGGGCAGGTAAAGTGTAACGCGATCGCCTTTTTTTATACCAAGATGGAGCATTAAATTGGCGCAGCGACAAACATCCGCATGCAACTCACGATAGCTGATCCGACGCGACTCATTGGGATCATCGCCTTCCCAGATAATGGCGGTTTTATCGCCACGCAGTGGCAGGTGGCGATCGAGGCAATTGCTGCTTAAGTTTAGAATGCCATCGCAATACCAGCGAATGCGCAAATCTTTGGCGTCGAAACAAATGTCTTTGATCAACGTGTAAGGTTTGATCCAGTCAAGACGCTGGCCGATTTGACCCCAAAAGCGTTCTGGGTCTTTTATCGAATCGGCGTAGTGTTTTTTGTAGTCGGCCGGATTGATTCGGCTTGGCTTGGCGATGTCACGAGACACGGGATAGATCTTCGACATAGGGATTCTTAAGCTGTCGTGCGTGAAAAGTCGCTGGTATTCAGTCTAAAGAGGCCGATGAGTTTTGTTCATTAGACACGGGCGTTTTCCGGTCTCGAGATTGTTGCGCTTTGTTGCGCATGGCAAGAACTTCCTTATCAGTGAGCAGCGTGGCTTCAGAGCGTGCGCTAGCGCCGATTCGTTCGTTCACCATCACCAAAACGGCGCCAAATAAGCCGCCAAACCCAAACACCAAACCCAATGCAAGTACACCAGGACTCCTGGTCGAAAAAACGAAGGTGAAGCCAATCACGGACAGCAACAACATTCCCCAGCGCATACGTTCCCCTACAAAGCCGATAACGGGTAAAAACCCATGGAATCACCCACTAGTCTAGAACCGGCCGCGAAATTAGCAACCTTAAAATACGGATATTTCGCTAGACACGATCTTAATCCTCGGCGCAGAATTTGAGACAGCAATCGATCAGCATAAACGCTGGTTGTTGGATGAAGCATGAGCGATTACCTTAACCCACCCCTTCTCCCCATTAAAGGGCGCGGAGCGGTTTCCAACCCTGAAGGTCGGTTTGAGTCGCAGCATACCCAAGCGGAGGATGACGGTTGGTATCGCGAGGAACAGCCTGCGCCACATCCAGCCACATTCGTAACCGAAGAGCACGCGCGCAGGATTATCAGCCATAACAACTCCCCCGATGTTCCGTTTTCGCAAAGCATTAACCCTTATCGTGGTTGCGAGCACGGTTGCATCTACTGCTATGCCCGTCCATCGCATGGGTATTTGAATCTCTCGTCCGGATTGGATTTCGAGACCAAATTGTTCGCTAAGGTGAATGCCGCCGAACAGTTGCGCACCGAACTTGCAAAACCCAACTATCGGGTTAGTCCGATCACGTTGGGTGCGAACACCGATCCGTATCAGCCAATTGAGCGCCGCTATCGCATTACCCGGCAGATACTGGATGTATTACTCCAATGCCGACATCCGCTCACGATCATCACCAAAAGCGCCAGGGTCGAGCGTGACATCGACGTACTAGCGCAATTGGCACAACACGACTTGGTTACGGTGTTTGTCTCCATCACCAGTCTCGATAACCGGTTGTCGGCGCGACTGGAACCGCGGGCAAGTGCGCCGCATCGACGGTTGAAGGCGCTGGAAACGCTGGCCAATGCCGGAATTCCGTGTGGCGTGATGGTGGCTCCGATTATTCCAGCGCTGACCGACCGCTGGCTGGAACAGATTCTCGAGCGCGCAAGCGCCGCGGGTGCCGATTCAGCCGGTTATACCTTGTTGCGGGTGCCGTACGAGTTAAAGCAATTGGTGCGGGAATGGCTGGAGACTCATTATCCGGATCGCGCCGATCATGTATGGAGTTTGCTTAGGCAAATGCGCGGGGGTCACGACAATGACCCGCGCTTTGGTAAGCGCATGCGTGGCGAAGGTGAGTTTGCGCAATTGTTGCGGCAGCGCTTTGCTTTGGCCAAACGTCGTTATGGGTTGACCGGTAATCGAACCAGCCCACTCAATTGCAGCGAGTTTTCTCCGCCGCGCTTACCTAGCGCACAGGGTGAGCTTTTTTGATCGGTAATTGAAATCGATTCACGCACGAGGATTAAACATCGCCATCGCTAGACCAGCCCGCGCCTGTGCCGCGATTGTATACAAGATCACTTTCCAGCACTTGCCCCGCAGAATAAGCCGGTTGGGCCGCCAACTGCGCATAAATGGGAGTGAAATCCGGCCGGGTCGCCTCGATCAATTGTTCGAAACTGTCGATCACGAAATAGGTTTTTTGGTAGGTATCGATACGGTAACGAGTGTTCATAATGCGTTGCAAATCAAAACCGGTGCGATTGGGCGCAGCGTCTTCCAAGCTGTAAATCGATTCACCTTTGCTGGAGACAATGCCCGAGCCGTAAATGCGCAGCCCTTGCGGGGTATTGATTAATCCGAATTCCACTGTGTACCAATAAAGCCGAGTTAGGTTCATCAAGGCATTGGGGCCAATCGATGAGGCCTTCACGCCACCGCGCCCGTACGCTTGCATGTAGTCGGCGAAAACCGGGTTCAACAATAATGGGACATGGCCGTACAAATCATGGAATAAATCCGGCTCGGCGATGTAATCGATCTGCTCCGGAGCGCGAATCCACCAGGTCACGGGAAAACGGCGGTTCGCCAGATGTTCAAAAAACGCCAATTCCGGTAATAACCCCTCTACGCCGACCAAGGTCCAACCGGTAGCACTCTGCAGTATTTGGTTGAGCTCTTCAAAACGCGGAATCGCATTAGGGTTCATGCCAAGTTGCGCAATGTTTTCTAAAAATTCGCGGCAAGCGCGTTGTGGCAATAAGTCACTTTGACGCTTAAACAGCGCCGCCCATGTGCTGTGATCGGTAGTGGAATAGCTATCCCAGGGCTGCTCGACTACGCCTGTGGCATATACGGGAACATAACCGCGGTCGGTTTGTTGGTGTTCAATTCGCCGAGGGTTAATCATGACCCGGACTCCCTAAAAAAAATGAATATCGCTTTGATGATTAAGATCAGTGTAATGCTGATCGACGCAAATGGGTCATTTTTACTTGCCGAGATAGCGGCATGAAGCGCATTATAATTGCGCCAAGCGGGGTATATGAGGCAGAAAATGGCAGACTTAACGAAAATCGAGTTGGATCGCATTGACCACCGCATATTGAATCTGGTGCAACGCGAGGGCCGCATCACCAACGCCGAATTGGCCGAGCGCGTCAACCTGTCTCCCTCACCCTGCTTGCGGCGCCTACAGCGTTTGGAACAGGCCGGAGTCATTACCGGATATGCGGCGCACGTTGCCCCCGAGGCGATTGGGCTTGGTTTGCAAGCGTTTGTACGGGTGCGGCTGGACAAATACGATGTCGATTCAATTGCCAATTTTGTCGATCGAGTAAACCAGTGGGACGAGGTAATCACCTGCCACGCATTAACCGGCAATATGGATTATTTGCTGCATGTGATCGTGGTCGATTTAAATCATT
Organism: uncultured Rhodanobacteraceae bacterium; assembly: GCA_964466115.1. GTDB lineage: Bacteria > Pseudomonadota > Gammaproteobacteria > Xanthomonadales > Rhodanobacteraceae > Pseudolysobacter. The sequence goes on from CAYXMH010000003.1 coordinate 129,639, forward strand.
TCTCGCAGTTTTTACTCGACAAATTGGTCAATTCCACCGGAGTAGCCGATGTGCGTTCCAACTTTGTTCTAAAGACGGTGAAAAAGACCGACGTATTGCCGATTGCAGCGCAAGAATAAGTACAAGGACTTAACCGTGCGCGATTGGCATCAATGCAGGGTCGGCTTATTGGCATCGGGCGGCATTCGCTGCGCCGCCGTGATTGCCGCATAACGATTATCGGGCATCGGTTGCGCATCGGCCATGGCCTGGAGCTGACTAAACTGCGCATCGGGAAGCGGCGCTTGCCCTTCATCATCCCAACTGTATTTCTTGCGCGGCGGTACGGGCTCAACTCCACGCCATAAAATCGCAGCAATCGCGCCAAACAGCGCGCCAAATAAATGGTATTCCCAGGAGATTTCCAACTCGCGCGGCAATACCGTAAGAAGCATTCCGCCATAGAGGAAAAAAACCATCAGCGCGATGCTAATGGCTTGCCGGTCCCGGCGCAGCAATCCGATAAAAAACAAAAAAAACATCAGTCCATGAACAATGCCGCTAATGCCGATGTGAACGGACGGGCGAGCAAATAGCCAGACGCCGCAACCGGCTCCAACCCAAATCAACGGAAATGCATAACGAAACGTGCGCGGGTAACTGTACAAGGCCAAAGCGCTAAGAACCGCTAGAGGCAGGGTATTGGACATTAAATGCGTAAATGACCCATGCACCAGCGGGGCGCTTAGGATACCGATCAAACCGGCCGCCCGCCGCGGTGCAATGCCAAGCTCGTCCAATGGCCAATCGGATAATGCGCCACAAAGCCAAACCAGCCAAATGCCCGCCACTAAGGCTACCGCCCCCAGCCAAGCCAGCCGTAATCGTTCACGGTCGTAGCCGGCTGCAGCGCTGCTGGGGTCGATCGGATCGAGATTGAAGAACGGTGCGCTCATTTTTTTTGATGTGGAGACGCTCGAGGATTTTACAAGCAAGCTTTATGGTATAGGTTTGCTCCCCCGCAGACACTACACTGCGCGTACTTATTTGTTTGTGCTTGAACGTTACCGCAAGCGGAGAAAGACTCATGAAGCCCACCAAGCAAGCAAATCTCACCCGTCGCAAGGCCGAGGAGGCGGTACGCACGCTATTGCGTTGGGCCGGTGACGATCCCAACCGCGAGGGTTTAAGCGATACCCCGCGGCGTGTGGTGGACGCCTATGCCGATTGGTTCAGCGGTTATGCGATCGATCCCGCCGAGTATTTGCGGCGCACGTTTAAAGAGGTGGCCGGCTATGACGAGATGATCGTCTTGCGCAACATCGAATTTGAGTCGCATTGTGAACACCATATGGCTCCGATTATCGGCCGTGCGCATATCGGTTATTTGCCGACCAATAAGGTTGTTGGAATCAGCAAATTAGCGCGCGTGGTGGAGGCATTTGCGCGGCGTTTTCAGGTGCAGGAAAAAATGACCGCACAAATTGCCCGCTGCATTGATGATGTGTTGAAACCGCGAGGCGTTGGAGTGGTGATCGACGCGACCCATCAGTGCATGACCACGCGTGGTGTCCATAAAACCCGGGTATCGATGGTCACGAGCCAGATGCTGGGCAGTTTCCGTGAAGATCAGCGCACCCGTTCGGAGTTTTTGCGCTTTATTGAGCCCACATCGGATCGGTGAAATACCGATCTAAATCAATCAAGACACAATTCGTAACAATTGTAAGCTAACAAAATAGCCCTTTCTTCGTGCCAAATTACGTATTTATAAAGGGAGGCAGCGCAACCTTAAGCGCGCTCTGCCGATTTGCGACCCATTTGGACGACGGTATTGGAGATAAGGACTATGGTAAAGCGGCGTTTTTATTCCTCGGCTTTACGCGAAACGCGACTTGTCGCGCCGATCGATACTGCAACTACGACAGCCATATTGGCCAATGAGAAAATCCTGCCGATGGGCGTTTTCCCGTCGGAGCCGCCAACGTTTTTGCTTGGTATGTTGGGGCCTGATCCGGCGATGGAAACGCTGCATGCCATGCAGCACTACACCAAAACGTTTCGTATGGAACCGCTTGGCGCTTTCACAATGCCGATTAGCGTTGCACCGTTGCGATCGTAGGGCCAAAAAATTTGCGTTACACCGCTTTAGCGCTTGGTTTGCAGCAATTCATGCCCATAACATTGCGGTCTTACAAATATAGCGGGACATACGGCAACGGCTAACCTTTTTACAGTGCGCTTGATGGCCACGTGGGGATAAGGCGCACAAGCCCTTAAGTTTTCACATGCGCACATCTTGTGGGTTATTGGCATTTGCAAAAAATTGTTGCAGGCCCGGCGAAGACACAATTTGTATCAAATGCCGCGTAGTTATTTGTATATTATTCAGCTCACAGTTTGCACCATGTAACCGCAGCCTTAAGCGCAACAATTTAATGATCGTTTCATACTGGAAGGAGATCTTGTATGGCAAAGCGAACGTTCAATAGTGACATGGCGGTATCTAGGAATACACGTAGCGAATTTGCCGCGTTGGCAATGTTGGCCGATCCAACCAACCTATCGGCGTCCCTACTCCCCTCCGACCCGATGCATCTGTTGTTTTGCATCGTCGAACCGGATCCAATGCGCCGCACCCTAATAGCGATGCAAGAATACGCTGAGGCGTTCTATGCTGAACCTGTGAAGGTGGTCAGCGTTACCTGTCAATTTGAAGGCATGGAATAAAACAATGGCGCCGTTACGAAACGTGCGCCATTGCAATACCGTCGGTAGTTTTAAGTCGGTTACATTTCATTCATAACCGTTATCGAACAAGGTATCAGGAACATATTTGGCAATTGCGGTTGAAACTTGACCGCCGGCGCTAGAAAACGCACCACCCACATACGGCGTATTGTTCGTGGTTGGTAATGCCAATGCGTAAGCCGTCGCATCGACACCGCCCTTGGTCTGTGCCCATGCACCGTTCCATTGCGCCACATAATTGGTTGTCAGTCCCCCCGACGTAGTGAAAGCACCTGCGGCATATAATGTTGTTCCGGAAACCAACAGGGCATAAATACTAAGGTCGGTCCCGCTATCGAGCGTGTCCCAGAAGGCACCATCCCATTGGGCAATATTATTGGATACAACCCCGCCGGCCTGTACGAAGTTGCCGCCGACGTAGAGCGTGCTGCCTGAAACCGCCACAGCGTATACGGTACCGCTTGTGCCAGTGCCCAATCCGGACCACGAGCTACCGTCCCATAGCGCGATATAGTTTGTGACAACGGTGTTCAAATTAGCGCGGGTAAAATCGCCACCAACGTAAAGATTGGTGCCGGACAAAGCCAGCGCGTAAACAGAGCCGTTCACCCCTCCGGCTAAGGTTCCCAGCGCGGTCCAATTGCTACCGTTCCAACGCGCGATGCGATTGGCGTTCACCGCACCAGCTACAGTGAAGTTACCGCCGGCGTACAGCGTGCTGCCCGACACCGCCAATGCCGAAACGGTATCGTTGGCGATTCCTAAGCCACTACCCAATGGCGCCCAGGCGACGCCGTTCCATTGCGCAATATGGTTGGCCGCAACCCCGCCGGCGTGAGTGAAGTTGCCGCCGGCGTACAGCGTGCTGCCTGAAACCGCTAATGCGCTTACGTTGGCATCGGTTCCGCTGCCAAGCGTCGACCAGCTGGTACCGTCCCATTGCGCGATGTGTGCTGCGGCGACACCCCCCACTTCCAGAAAATCGCCGGCGACGTACAGCACGTCGCTCGCAACGGCCATTGCCAAAATGCGATCGCTAGCGCCGTTTCCGGTTTCGTTGCCAAGCACAGACCAAGCGCTACCATCCCATTGCGCGAGATGATTTGCGGGAGCACCATCGGTTTGATGGAACTGGCCGCCAGCGTACACGTTGCTACCCGACACAGCCAATGCCATCACGGCACTGTCCATACCATTGGTAGACCCGCTACCGAGCTTCACCCAACCGCTGCCATTCCATTGTGCAATGTAATTGGCTGCTATTGAATTATCGACTTGGGTGAACTGGCCGCCGACATACAAATTGCCGCCGGAGATAGCCAATGAGCTGACAAACTGATCGGTTCCTTCCCCTAGCGCCGACCAGACGCTGCCATTCCATTGTGCGATGTGCTTGGCGCTGATGCTACCGGCGGTGGTAAAAAGGCCGCCCACAAAAACTGAGCTACCCGATAAGGCAATGTCATACACGACGCTACCAACGCCATTATCTGCTCCATTACCGAGCGTTGACCACGAGCTCCCGTTCCATAGTGCAACCCGATTGGCCGTAATGCCCCCGGCTTGAGTAAAGGCGCCGCCCACGTACAGATTGGTGCCGGAGACCGCTAAGGCGGTTACGTAAGAGTCCGTACCAGCGGTAAGGCCAGACCAAGTACTGCCATTCCACATTGCCACATGCTTGATGCTCACGCCATTGACGTTGTCAAAGCCTCCGCCCATATAGAGTTTGCTGCCGGAAAGAGCCAGCGCATTAACGAAATTATCCGCGCCACCGGCCAACGCAGACCAAGTGCTTCCGTCCCACATTGCAACCCGATTTGCGGAGGTAGTGCCGGCTGTAATAAAAAGCCCGCCAACGTAAACGGTGCTACCCAGAACGGCTAGGGCGTTAACCGAATTGTTGACGCCATTATTGGTGCCATCCCCGAGCGAAAACCAAGCGGCACCATTCCAATGCGCCACATGATTCGCCGGTACCTTGCCGCAGACGGTAAAGGTGCCCCCGACATAAAACCCGCCGGAATCGTCGGGCGCAATCGCGTTAATGTCTCCATTGCAGCCTTGCAGCAATCCGCCGAACCCTTGCCAGGTACCGGCAATCGACAGCGACTTTACGAAATGCGGGGCCTCGCCGGATTTGGAATCCAAGCGATAATCCGCGGCATTTAGGGTACCTTCAAAACCGTTGAGAACTTTCAAATGGCCCTGGGCGTCAAGCATGCCGGCCAGATCGCGGGTTTCAGATACGTGGGTTGGCTCCCATCCCCCTACCAAAGAACCGATGACGATGAATCCCAATACCGTATGGCCGATAGCCATAAATTCCTCCAATACGTAAGGATTAGGAGAGCTCAGGGTAGGCGGTGAGGAGATAAAGTTAAAAAATCATGAAATTTTCATCTTGTTGCTTTTGTTAGACATCGGCACATCTGGCCATTTCTTTAGCTGTATTCGTGTCAATGCCAACCGATTTTCGTGACAACGAGGTTAAAACCGGCTTCAACACAAGCAACCCCCCCCATAAACACTTCTGTTGCAGTGTTACCTGGGTTATCGTTGCGCCCCGATTGGGTTTTCAATAAGGCTGAATTTCGTGGATATGTCGGTTACTGGCGGCGCACCGATGCGCCGTGCTGCATTGGCGTTTATTTTTGTCACCGTTACGCTCGATATTTTGGCGTTCGGCATCATTATTCCGGTGTTGCCGCATTTGCTGCAAAGCATGCTCGGTGGCGACACCACCAAGGCGATAGTCTGGACCGGTATTTTCGGGACCGTTTTTGCGTTTACGCAGTTTGTCTGCTCACCAATACAAGGCGCATTATCGGATCGGTTTGGTCGGCGTCCGGTGATCCTGTTATCCAATCTTGGCATCGGTGTGGATTTTCTTTTTATGGCGTTGGTTAATACCTTGCCATTGTTATTCATCGGGCGCGTAATTTCGGGGATTACCGCCGCCAGTTTTAGCACAGCCAATGCGTATATCGCTGACGTTACACCACCTGAGAAACGTGCAGCCAGCTATGGCATGCTCGGTGCTTCTTTTGGCATCGGTTTTGTCATTGGGCCGGCCCTGGGCGGGTTTCTCGGCGGCATCGATTTGCGCTTGCCATTTTATGCGGCTGCAATATTAGCGCTAGCGAATTTTTGCTACGGTTTTTTTATCTTGCCGGAATCGCTGCCGGTGGAAAAACGTTGCGCTCGTTTTGATTGGGGCCATGCCAATCCCTTCGGTGCAGTGCTTTTGCTGCGTCGCTATCCGCAAGTGTTTGGCTTGGCAACCATCGTTCTTTTATCCAATCTTGCCCATTACGTATTGCCGAGTACGTTTGTTCTTTATGCCGATTATCGTTTTGGCTGGGGTGCGCAAGCGGTGGGTTATACCTTGGCCTTGGTCGGCGTCTGCAATGCAATTGTGCAGGCTGGATTGGTTGGCAAGCTGGTTAAACGCTTCGGTGAACGACCGATGCTGTTAAGTGGGTTATTGTTTGGTGCGATCGGTTTTGCTACGCAAGGACTTGCGCCAACCGGTTTGATCTCATTGGCCGCTATTCCTTTTCTCGCCTTGTGGGGGCTTGCCGGTCCATCGATTCAAGCGCTGATGACACGGCAAGTGGACCCCCACGAACAAGGGCGTTTGCAAGGCGCGGTTACCAGTTTAGTCAGCCTGGCCGGCATTTTCGGGCCGTTTTTGTTCACCCAGGTGTTTGCCTCATTTATAAGCCCCCATGCCTTATGGCACGTGCCTGGCGCGTCGTTTCTTTTAGCATCAGCGTTATTGGCTGGCGGGTTGGTGTTTGCGTTTCGGGTGATTGGGCATATGCCAAATCTTACCAAACCGATGCCGGCGGATGCGATGGTTGCAACGCCACCAGCAGGATCGATGGAGCTTGAATTGCAAGCGTCCATGCCAGTGGTTGTCGACGAGGGTGAGATTTAAAAAAATAGCTATTACATTTGTTGTAATTAATATAAATATAAACCCATGCAATTCCGATGGGTTTTACCCGCCAGGTTTGGCAGAGCAGCTTTTGGGGAGTTGAAAAATGAAAACGCAGTGGATGATTGCTGGTGTTATAGCGCTGGCTTGCTCTTATGGAATCGATAATGCCCAAGGGCAGCAAAACTCCGGAACTGATCAAGCCGAAAAAACAACCAGTGACGACAATGGTTCAAGATTGGAACAGATCACCGTCACCGGATCGCACATCCCGCGCGCGCAAATTGAAAGCGCCGCACCGATTACGGTGGTTACCTCGCAAGACATTAAAAACAACGGTTTTGGCACGGTTGACGATATCTTGCGTTCGCTAGTGCAAAACAATGGCTTCACCCAACCGAATCAATTTACCACCGGCTTTACCCCGGGGGCGCAGGAGGTCGATCTGCACGGATTGGGGCCGAATCACACCTTGGTGTTGTTGAATGGCCGGCGCATTGCCGATTTTCCGCTTCCCTTTAACGGTCAAAGCAACTTTACCGATATCTCCAATATTCCGGTTTCGATGATTGATCGCATCGAAATCCTAAGCGGCAGCGCTTCGGCCATTTACGGCTCGGACGCCATCTCTGGCGTGGTGAACTTTATCCTGAAAAGGCACGCCGATGGCACGACCATCGATTATCGCGTCGGCGGCACGCAAGACGGTGGCGGCGCTTCGCAGCGTTTGCAATTGACGACTGGGGGAACCTGGGGAGGGCTGGAATCCATTTTCAGCTTGGAGCTCAATCACCAGAATCCGATTTTCGCCTATCAGCGCAGCTACCAAGATTCCAATCGGGACGACCCGACCTTAAGCGACCCGAACGCCGCCGTTGCGTCGCGTACTTTCCTTCGCATCAATCAGGACGGAGCGCCGGTCTATATCGATCCCGGTCAGGCGGTGTGTGCGGGCCTGTCGCACCTTGATTTCGGTACCGAACGTTATGCGTTTCGCCCGAACCGCGGCTATTACTGCGGTAGCGATGAGAGCATCGCCGATGGTACGACGCTGAATAAGCGGAAGGATGTCACGGCTTACGCATCGTTGACGTATCACCTCGATGAAGCCACCCGGCTTTACGGCGATTTTCAATTCGGGTATTCCAACACGCAATTTAATAGCGGGCCTTTATTCTGGAATTACAGCCAATTCGGCGGCACCTTCATCAATGCGACGACCAGCTCCTTTGAATTGTGGCAACGCATCTTTACACCGGAGGAGATCGGTGGCTTATCAGCCAATAATTCGTTCGATAAAAACCATACCTTCAGCGGCAACGTCGGCGTCGCCGGAACCCTAGGCGCCTCGAATTGGGAATACGACTTAGGCTTCAGCCATTCGCAATACCGGACGGTTGACGCAAGCCGGGCGTTATTGGCCGCACCCGCGGACCGGTTTTTTCTAGGCGAGCAAACGGACACCGATCCCGATTCCGGTTACCCGATCTTCGCCCCGGACGTGAATCACTTTTATACGCCGTTGACGGAAAGCCAATACCTGTCGCTCACTCAAATGGCGGTCGACCACGCACACACCCGAACCGACAACGCCAGCATCAATCTCAACACGTCCGAATTGTTCAATCTTCCGGCGGGACCGGTGGGTTTCGCGGCGATTGCCGAATACGGAACGCAGGCGTACGAGATTGAGGTGGATCCGTTTAAGCTCGATGGCAGTTATTTCGGTTTAACCGGAACCGGCGGCTCCGGCGACCGGAGTCATTATGCGGCGGGCGTGGAATTTCGGGCGCCGTTGCTGCAAAGCTTAGCGCTGACTGCGGCCGGCCGTTACGATAAGTATTCCTATTCGGGCAACGGGAATGGCAAGCCGACTTACAATCTCGGATTGGAATGGCGTCCATTCGACAGTTTGCTGGTGCGCGGTTCGGCGGGCACCGGTTTCAGAGCACCGGACCTGCATTATTTGTATGCCGGGCCGAGCGGGTTTTTCACGGGCGCCACCGATTATTATCTGTGCCGCACTCAAGAACCCGGAGTGTCCTTCAGCGAATGCAGCTTGAGCGGCGTGCCGATTTCGGGAACGCGACAAGGCAATACAGCGCTCAATTACGAAACCAGCACGTCTTATACGTATGGTTTTGTTTGGTCGCCGCTGCAAAACCTGGATTTCACTGCCGATTACTACATCATCAAGCTTAGGAACGAAGTCACCGATAGCAGCATCGACCAAATCCTGCGCGAGGAAGCCGATTGCCGAATCGGCGCCACCTTATCCGGCACGCCGGTCGACATCAATTCCCCAAGCTGCGTGAACGCGCTGTCCTTGGTTAACCGCAATGGTCCCGGTGCGCCGGTTAACCCCAACCAATTGAACTCGGTAAACACCAACCCGATCAACGCCTCGGTGGAGCGCACCTCGGGCGTCGATTTTGCCGCGCATTACCGATGGGATACCGACAGCTACGGCCGGTTTGATTTCGGTTTGCAATACGGCTTGGTGGTGACGCACACGTTGCAGCAATTCAGGGGCGATCCGGTGCTGAACGAATTGACGAATTTTTCCCTGTTCGATATCCCGCGCAGCAAGGCCAGCGGCTCGGTGGCGTGGAAATACGGCGATTTTACGACGACGGTATTCGGCGAGCGCCTAGGCAATTTGCCGAAGTTCGATCAAAGCGGCCGCTACGGGCCTTCGATGAGTTATAACGCGTCTTTGAACTACAAGATCAATGACGACGCCCAGGTCGCATTCATTGTGAACAATGTATTCAACTCGCATCCGCATCGCGACAGCACCAACTCCGCTTATCCGTATTACGATTTGTTCTGGTTTGAGCCGGTGGGTCGTGAATATTTCCTGCAGTTCACGTATAACTTCGGCGGGTCTAGAAAATAAAAGGTAAACGGTTGCGGCGCCATTCCCGCTTGTGCGGGAATGGCGTGATGAAAATAAGGCATTGAAGCCGAGTTTTATTCCCTTTAAGCGGCCGATTTAATCGACAACGGCGCGGTCCAACCCGCCAGCAAGGCGTCGGAGCGTTCTTTGGCTTTGGTAATGTGCGCCTCCTTAACGTGACCGAACCCACGAATGTGTTCCGGAATCGACGCAATCTCAACCGCCAGCGCGTGGTTTTCGCGCGTCAACGACGCCAGCAATTGTTCGATGGTCAGGAAATAGTCGGCAATCAGTTTTCGTTCCATGCGCCGCTCGGCCGTTTTGCCGAACACATCGAACAGCCCACCGCGCAAGCCTTTTAGTTTGGCCAGCAGTTTGAACATCGTAAACATCCACGGACCGTATTCGCGCTTCATCAAATGGCCGTTGTCATCGCGTTGACTGAACAACGGAGGGGCGAGATTGAACGAGATTTTGTAGTCGCCTTCGAAATTACGGGCGATCTGTTCGAGAAAATCGCCAGTGCTGTAAAGACGCGCGACTTCGTATTCGTCCTTGTAGGCCATCAGCTTGAATGCGTAGCGCGCAACGGCTGCGGTTAAAGCGGTCGCACCGCTTACGCTGCGGCTTTCGGCATCGCGGACGCGCTCGACCAACGATTTGTACTTCATTGCGTAAGCCGCATTTTGGTAGTCGGTTAAGAAACGCACGCGGCGTTCGATTTGTTCGGTAAGCGATGCGCTCAAGCGCTGATCGTTGATTGGTAAAACCGATACGTCTTCTACCGTCGGTCGCTCTCCGGCTGTGATTTGCACCGTGGCGATGTTGTGCGCCGCCAAGCGCCCCCAATTGAACGCCGTTTTGTTCATCTCGATCGCAGCGGCGTTGAGTTCGATGGCGCGCATCAATGCGTCGAGGCTGACTGGCACCAACCCTTTCTGCCAGGCGAATCCGAGCATAAACAAATTTGCGGCAATCGAATCACCCAGTAAGGCGGTTGCCAGTTTGGTCGCATCAACCAGTGCCGGCGCTTTCCCGCCTAATGCGAGCGTTACCGCTGCAATGATCGGCTGCGTGGGAAATTGCATATCCGGATCGCGCGTAAATGTGCCCGGCATCGCTTCGTAGGTGTTAAGAACCACGTGCGTGCGATCTTCGCGAATTTTCGACAGCGCCCAATAATCGTTGACGACAACCATGTCGCAACCGAGTACCAAATCCGCCTCGCCTGCCGCAATGCGCACGGCGTGGATCTCGTTGGGCGTGTTGGCGATACGGATATGGCAAGTAACCGCGCCGCCTTTCTGCGCGAGGCCGGTTTGATCCAAGATCGTGGCACCCTTGCCTTCCAAATGCGCCGCCATACCGATTAATGCACCGATCGTAACGACACCGGTGCCACCGATGCCGGTAACGAGAATGTTCCAAGGTCGATCAATCGACGGCAGCTGCGGATCCGGCAATGCGGAGAAGATACCGGCATCAGCTACGCTCTTGCGTTTTTTCAACTCCCCGCCGTGGATCGTCACGAAACTCGGACAGAACCCTTGCACGCAGGAAAAATCCTTATTGCAATTGGATTGATCGATCGTGCGCTTACGTCCGAATTCGGTTTCCAACGGCAAGATCGATACGCAATTCGATTTCACGCCACAATCCCCGCAACCTTCACACACCAACGAATTGATCATCGTGCGTTTCGGCGGATCGACCATCAGTTTGCGTTTGCGGCGGCGGCGTTTCTCGGCCGCGCAGGTTTGGTCGTAGATGATGGCCGTGCAACCGGGCGTGTCGCGCAGACGTTTTTGCACGGCATCGAGATGTTCGCGCGCGATGAATTCGACTCCGCCCGGAAAGATTTCAGGCGCCGACCATTTTTCAATGTCATCCGACATCACAATGATGGTCTGCACGCCTTCGGCACGAATCTGGTGCGCGATATCGGGCACGCTCAAGGTGCCATCCACCGGCTGGCCACCGGTCATCGCCACCGCATCGTTGTATAAAATTTTGTAAGTGATGTTGACCTTGGCCGCGATCGCCTGGCGGATCGCGAGCGAGCCGGAGTGGAAATAGGTGCCGTCGCCTAAATTCTGAAACACGTGTTGGGTTTCGGTGAAAGGCGCCTGTCCGCACCAAGTAACGCCTTCCCCGCCCATCTGCGTGAACGTGTCGGTGCGCCGATCCATCCAGGTGACCATGTAATGGCAGCCGATACCAGCCAGCGCGCGCGAGCCTTCCGGAACGACGGTGGACGTGTTGTGCGGACAGCCGGAACAATAATGCGCGGCGCGCGGAAAATTCGCGCGCGGTAGCGCCAGCTCTTTCTCTTTCGCGGCAAGGAATGCGAGGCGTTCGTGGATGCGGTCGGAAGTGAAGAATCGCGATAACCGTTTTGCGATCACGCGCGCAATGCGCGCCGGCGTCAATTCCGAGGTGCTCGGCAAAATCCATTCCTCGGCTTCGTCGTATTTGCCAACAATCGACGGGCGCTTTTGATTGTCCCAGTTGTACATGTGCTCTTTCATCTGCGATTCGATGAACGAGCGCTTCTCTTCGACGACGATGATGTCTTCCAAACCGGCGGCGAAAGCGCGGATACCTTGCGGCTCCAGCGGCCAAGTCATGCCGACCTTGTACACGCGAATGCCGATATCGGCGCAGGCACGGCCATCGATGCCTAAATATTCCAACGCTTCGAGCACATCGAGATAGCTTTTTCCGGTCGTGACAATTCCGAGCCGCGCTTTTGGTGAATCGAAAATAATCTTGTCGATGCCGTTGGCTTTGGCGAAAGCGATTGCTGCGTGCATTGCGTATTGATGTAAGCGCAATTCTTGATCCAGTGGCGGATCCGGCCAGCGGATATTTAACCCGTTCAGTGGCAATTCGAAATCGGTAGGGATGACGATATTCAATTGATGCGGATTGACATAGACCGAAGCGGACGACTCCACCGTTTCCGCAATCGTCTTAAAACCGACCCAGCGCCCGCTAAAGCGCGACATCGCCCAGCCGAGCAAACCCATATCCAGAATATCCTGCACACCCGCTGGATTCAGCACTGGCATCATCGCCGAGACGAATTCCAATTCGGAACCGTGCGGTAAGGTCGACGATCGGCACGCGTGATCGTCGCCGGCCAATACCAACACGCCACCGTGTTGCGATGTACCGGCGGCGTTGCCGTGCTTAAACACATCGCCGCTGCGATCGACCCCGGGTCCTTTGCCGTACCACATCGCAAATACACCGTCGTATTTCGCGCCCGGAAACAGATTGGCCTGCTGCGAACCCCAAACCATCGTGGCCGCCAAGTCCTCGTTCAACCCGGATGTGAATTCGATATTGGCGCCTTTAAGATGTTTCTTGGCGCGCCAAAGCTCGAGATCCAACCCACCCAGCGGTGAGCCGCGATACCCGGAAATAAACCCCGCCGTATTTAAGTCCGCGGCACGGTCGCGCATTTGCTGCATTAGCGGTAAACGCACCAATGCCTGAACCCCGGACAGGTAAATCCGCCCTTCTTGGCGCGTGTATTTGTGGTCCAGCGTGTAATCGCGATCCAGCGGCAAGGCGGAAGCGGTCATGAGAGGCTCGTAATGGCGTTCAAGAGGGTGCGAATTCTAACACTGCGGCTGTGCGGCATCGGCGAAATGCGGTTGGGAGGCAATGACGACGCATTTACAAAACTCTACTCCCCCTTGACGGGGGAGTCGGCGCGTAGCGCCGGTGGGGGTGGTTGCGATATCCGTCCTTACGGAGCGCATGATCGCCTCGCTCCGAACCACTCCCATCCCAGCCTCTCACGCATCCTGCGTTCGCAAGCCCGGGTTGCACATCCATGTGCAACCGTTCACGGGCGCGAGACAATGTCTCGCGAAATCCCCGCTCACCCCCCATCAAGGGGGAAGGAGCGCGATTTCGTTGGGGTTATATCTAGGCAACGCTCACGCATCAGAAACCAAGCACCTGCTAGTTTTTAGGCAGGCGTTTTGGTCGGTTTCTCTGATAATCAATGCGAGTTAAGGAAAGCCGGGCTTCGGTTTCAGAATCGGCAACGGCTGCACCAGATCCCCTGGGATGGTCCACCCGCCATCACCAAAACCACCAAAGGGATCGGGTAATATTGGAGTGCGGCCACCCTTACCAATCACTATTTCCGCAATGTGACCTCCTGTGCCAATTCCAATGCCTCCGGCGATAAGGTTTAACTGCGCGCGGTTCAATTCAAACATTTTGCTGCTCATACTCGAATAACTCCTTATGTATAGGTAGCGCGATTCCTCAACTACTATGGGTTGACCACCGGAATCAAGCTTAAGTGGGCGGTCTTATACGTACACGTAAAAGCAACCCTCCAGGGCTCATCGAATTCCTATAAAACCGACGAACGGTAGTGCCAGGCGGCTAAAGTTTTTTGGAGGTGGGTTTCGTACGGGATTCGGCAGATATCTTTTGACGCACCTTGCGAATTCGTTGTTTTAATGCGAGGACATCCTCGTCATTCAAATCGTTCGCTTTAAGCGGACCTTGCTTTAGATCCAAGGCAGTTTGCCAACTGAGTTGCGCTAGCGAGTATTCGCCAAGTTCGAATTGTGCATGGCCTAGTTCAAATAATACAGAAACTAGTGCGTATTCCTCTCTAATGACTAAAGTTGGCCGCCGCACATCAGCGATGAAGGTTTGCAGAAAGTCCCGCGCCGCTTGGAATTGCTGCAGTCTATTGAGTGCTTTGGCTTTCTCAGCACCAGCCTCGATTAAAAATGTCTTTGCCCCTGGCAGTTCTTGCAGGATCATCAATGCATCCTCGGCGTTATGTAGCGCCTCTTTGGGATGATTGCTGTCATTTTCGTTGCGCGCCAGATACGACAACGTCAATCCAACCGGTTCGGATCGATCTCCATGCGTCAGCCGGTAAATGGGTAAAGCTTCCCGCAGAACATTGGACGCTTCTGCAAGCCGATTTTGGATAGAAAGATTGATACCAAGTTCGACTAGCGTTTCAGCGACACGGCTGCTTTGCGTGCCTTCGTGTTTGCGAGTCAATTCCAGCGATTGTCGGAAAAAATTTTCGCCTGCCGTCAAGCGGGAACGGCGGGTGGCGATACTGCCGAGGTTAAACAAGGTATCGGCGACTCTAGCGTTATCCGAACCCAGCAGCTCAGTTTCCATAGTCAATTCGCGCCGGTAAAATTTTTCGGCTTCATCATATTTAAGCTGAAAATACAAAGAGCCGGCCAGCGCATTGAGTGCATAAACGGTTTCTGCATTCGGATGACTGTAGACTGCCTCGGCAATGGTGAGTGCTTGGCGCGCTAACTGTTCTGCTTGAACACCGTCTCCTTTCCCGAATCGCAAAGCATTGGCCAGTTGCGCCAGGCTTTTTGCGACTGTTGCGTGTTGTCGCCCGTACAATTCAAGACTTAACGCTAAGTTTGCGCGCTGCGTTATTTCGACTTCGTCCCAGCGTCTGGCAGAAACTAAAGCTGCTCCTAATGCTTGCAGTGCGCGTTGCACGTGACGATCATGTTCACCGTATAAGGTCTTGAATAAGTTCAACGCCTGTCGCGCTACCGCAATGGATTCATCAAATCGATCCAGCCGTCCATATGCCGCGGCAATGGTGATCCAAGCGTCGCCCAAGGCTACGCTTTCACCCCCATGCGCTTTTCGATGCTGCTCGATTGCAATTTCTAGATCTTTGGCGGCAGTGGCGAACTGTGAGCGTTTCAGCAGCAGGGTTGCCCGTTCGGTTTGCGCGGTAAGCCACACTTCATCGGCTGGCGTGTATGTGTTATTCGCCAAGGCGATGGCTTCGCTCAGCAACACATCGGCCGGCTGGTAAAATCCCAAATTGGTTTGGATCTTGCCCAACAGCAACAGCATATCCAATTTCAACTCAGGCGCGTCATTAAATGTTTGTCGAATGCGTTGAGCGCCATCGTTTAATAAGGTTTCGGCCGTTGGGGCTTGATCGCGCGGTAATCCGTTATCGGCTACCTCAAACAAATTGCTTAAAAAGTTTTTAACGGCAAGGGCGCGTTTGGCTTCGGTTTGCGCCAATCCGGTTTGTCGCTCGGCGCGTTGCGCCTGATAGACACTGACCGCAGTGGTCGTGATCAGTGCGGCGGTAATCAGTAAGGTCACTGTCGTACCGAGCGCATGGCGTTGCAAGAATTTGACTAATCGATAACGCCAAGTGTCTTTTCGCGCCTGAATCGGTTGTTGTTTAAGATAGCGACCCAAATCCTCGCTCAGAGCTTGCACGGTTGGATAACGCCGGTTCGGCGGCACTTGCAGCGCTTTCATCACGATCGTGTCCAGATCGCCACGTAAGGTTTTCTGCAATCGTTCCGGAACGCTTAAGCGCAATTCGGCCAGTTCCCTCGGATCGATCCCCTTAATTCGCCGGAGGGCTTCGGATGGTGTCGTAGTGGCGCTGCTCGCTTCCCCACGCTTGATAAATTGCCGTGGCTTAATCCCGCACAGCAGCTCATACAAAACTCCGCCCAATGCATACACATCGGTCGCGGTTGTGATTGGTTCATCACTGAACTGTTCTGGCGCGGCATATTCCGGCGTCAATAAATGCACACCACTGCGCGTCATCGATTCGCTCTCGTTCAAGAGCTTGGCAATGCCAAAATCCAATAACTTAGGCTCACCATCGAGGCTGACCAGGATGTTTCCCGGTTTAATGTCGCGATGAACGATCAAGTTTTGATGGGCATAGGCCACCGCGCCACACACCTTCTCGAATACGTTTAGGCGTTGACGCAGGCTTAAGCGCTTTTCATCACAATGGCGGATCAACGAAGCGCCATCGATCCATTCCATGACGATGAATGGCACACCGTCGCTGCTGATACCAGCGTCGTAGAGTCGCGCAATGTTTGGATGTTGCAGCTGCGCCAAAATCTGCTGCTCGCGCAAAAAGCGGCTGCGGCTTTCTGGTGTGGCTAATCCGGTCTTTAGGCATTTGATTGCGACTTGGTGGCTGAATGTTCCATCGTCGCGTTCGCCTAACCACACGCTGGCCATGCCGCCTTCGCCGGCTAAGCGAATCAAGCGGTACTGACCTAAGCGTTCCCCGGCCTTTCGGCTTCCTTCTGTTTCAAACAGCACTTCTTCTGCCACAGAAGCCATGCCTGCCCAGGTGCGATCCAACAAGCTTGCCGCGGCGTCGGCTTTTAAAAGCTCAGTCAGTTCTTCTCGCAACTGCGGTTCTACGGTTTTAAGAAATTCAGCGCGGTCGGGTTCGTTCAAATCGAAGGCTTGATCCAATAGCGCCTCAATGCGTGCAGCGCGGGAAATGGGATTTTCGTTCATAAATTACACTCGGCCATGTCATGCGCACGGAGTCCATTCCCTGCTTGTTTATGAGAATCAGTCTACGAATTCCCGTAGGTTGGTGCTGAACGAAGTGAAGCCCAACGGCAACCCGCGATCGCATTTGTTGGGCTTCACTTCGTTCAGCGCCAACCTACCAATACCGCCTCGGTTTATGGTGGGAGGCAAGTTCAGTTCAAACCTTCTCTAAAGAGCTATACGGAATTTGAGGCCATCGGAGGTCATTCCTCCGGCTCATCGGTTTGATCACCGATTTCTTGCCCTAACGCCCGGTTCAAAAAGGCCCTGGCTTTGCGCCAATCGCGTTTGATCGTTGAAGGATCGACATTCAATGATGCGGCCGTCTCCTCCACCGATAGTCCGGCAAAAAAACGCAGTTCCACGACTTGCACTAAACGTGGGTGTTCGTCCGCCATTTGGGTCAACGCTTGATCTAAGGCGAGGAGGCCAATGCTGTCGTCCTCGATACCAATTTGGGTATCTTCGACATCAACGCGTTCGACTTCGCCACCGCGCTTTTCGGCCATGCGGCGGCGCACGCGATCGATCAAAATATTGCGCATCGCTTTGGCCGCAAATGCAAAAAAATGCCCGCGATCGTGCCAATCCAAGTCCGCTTCACCAAACAGCGCAAGATAGGCCTCGTGGACCAACGCAGTCGTTGCTAGGGTTTTAGAATAACGAGCACGGTCCAATTGCCGATGCGCAATCGCGCGCAGTTGATCGTAGATCATCGGCATCAGCTGATTGGTGGCGGCGTTTTCGCCGCGTCCTGCGCGTTCCAGTAGTTGCGTGATTTCGGTCATGGGGCATTGTAAACAAGAATCTCCACCATGCCCTACTTCGCTCTCCTTAGAATAAGAGGTTGTGATGCTGAAAGTTGGCCTGCCGCGCAACAAATTCCCTATTTAGCGAAAGACTGTGTTAAAAAACCGCACCGCCACCGCGATGCTAGGAGCTCCGCCATGCCACGTCTGATGATCGCCAGTCTGCTTACACTCGTTTTCTGCCTCGCTGTCAGATCTGCCGTCGCGCAGGTAAGCGACGTGGTCACGCTCGATACCGGCGCCGGATCGCCTGGCGCGACCGTTGACATACCGGTCTATATCCGGGATGTGTCGGGCTCGCCGCTAGGCCTCGACCAACCATCCGGCTCGCGGATCCAGGCGTACTCGATCAAAGTCGATTATTCTCCAGCGGCCTCTATACAGTCGGTGACGTTCGCGCGTGCCGGCGTTATCGCTTCGCTTACGCCCACGTTCGAAACCTCGCCCACTAGCCCCGGTTCGATCTCTGCGATCGCCACGTTTCAAGAATCCACCAATTTGATTCCCTTCACGCTCAATGCAGCTGCGCCCGGTGACCAGATCGGCGTCTTGCATTTCATCATCGCCGTTGGTGCCGTAGCCGGCACCGTATCGCTCACGCTCGACCCGACATTGACCCAGCTCAGCAACGAGGGTGGTACCTTAAACGAGACCGTCACCGCGACGGATCTTACGCTGGTCAACGGCTCGATCACCGTCAGTGGAACGCCGGTGCAGTTGCAGTCGTTCGATGTGCAGTAGCGCCAATCTACATAGCATCATTTCTCGTTCGCAATTGTGCGAAAAGCCCGCACTAGGGCAGGCTGTCACGTCTAACGCAACAGATAAGTAGATGGTAGAAACTAGAACGGAATCTCGTCATCGTCGAATTGATCCGACGGTGGCGGTGTCATTTTCCCCGGTACTGGTTGCGCACCGCGTGGTGGGCCGCGCTCCGGCCGTTCGCGTGCGCCACCGCCACTTGCGCCGGCTTCGCCACCACCGCGACTGCCGAGCATTTGCATTTCATCGGCGATGACATCGGTGGAATAGCGTTTTACGCCGTCTTTTTCGTATTCATCGGTACGCAGCTTGCCTTCTACGTATACTTGTGAACCTTTCTTTAAATACTCGCCGGCGATCTCGGCCAATTTGCCGAAGAATTTAATCCGGTGCCATTCGGTGCGCTCCTGCTGCTCGCCGGTGGTTTTGTCTTTCCACGATTCGGAAGTGGCGATGCGAATCGAAGTGATGGCAGCGCCGTTGGCGGTGTAGCGTGTTTCCGGGTCTGCCCCAAGATTGCCGACCAAAATGACTTTATTGACGCCGCGTGCCATGAGTGAGATACCTCGAATGGGATTTAAGAACCTGGGTTATTATCGCGGGGAAGTTTACCATACGCGTTCGGATTTCTTGTCCGTTTTTACCCCGTCGGCGTGTACGAAAATGACGATCGTGGACACTAAAACCCGAAACGCAGGTGTTCGAAGCTTCAGGCCCGCTATAATCCCGGCTAATTCATGCGGCAGAGGTAAGTTTTAAACGTGGGCTCCCCCTTGGCTGTGAAAAAACCCTACTCCGCCGCAGGTTTCTCCGAAGCCCAAGCGCTGGTTGCCGATGATATGGCAAGCGTGGATGCGTTGATCCGCGCGCGCTTGGCATCGGATGTGGTGTTGATCAACCAGATTGCCGAACACATCATTTTAAGCGGCGGTAAACGGCTGCGGCCGTTGCTGGCATTGCTGGCGGCGCGGGCGGCTGGCTATAACGGGCGCGAGCACATTCAACTGGCGGCGGTGATCGAATTTATTCATACCGCCACGTTATTGCACGACGATGTCGTGGACGAGTCGGATCTTCGGCGCGGGCGCAAAACCGCCAATGCGATGTGGGGCAATGCGGCCAGCGTGCTGGTCGGCGATTTTCTCTATTCGCGGTCGTTTCAGATGATGGTGGAAATCGAACGCTTGCGGGTGATGCAAATTCTTGCCGATGCGACCAACGCGATTGCCGAAGGCGAGGTTCTGCAGTTGCTGCATATTCACAATCCCGATATTGATAAGGCGGCGTATCTGCGCGTGATTGAGCGCAAGACCGCAGTGCTGTTTTCCGCCGCTGCACGCCTGGGCGGCGTACTGGCTGAGGTGTCGCATGAGCAGGAAGAGGCGTTGGCTCGTTACGGTATGAATCTGGGATATGCCTTCCAGATTGCCGACGATGTGCTCGATTACATGTCCGACAGCGCAACGCTCGGCAAAAACATTGGTGACGATCTGGCAGAAGGCAAACCCACCCTGCCGCTGATCTACGCGATCGAGCGCAGCAACCCCGAACAAGCAGCGAGTTTGCGCCGCGTGATTGAAACCGGCGGTCTTGATTCGCTGCAGAACATTGTTGCGGCGATTCGCGACTCCGGCGCGTTGGAGCGAAGTTATCAATGCGCGCAGGACTATGCCAAGGCCGCCCAAGCCGAGCTTGCCTTGCTGCCCGCGTCGCCCGCCAAATCGGCATTGCTGGGATTGGCCGACTACGCAGTGAACCGAGTGCAATGACAAGCTCGCAAGAGCTACCCGTCACGGAACGGTTAATGTTGCGCCGCATGACGTGGGACGATCTCGACTTTTTGCATCGCTTGAACAGCGATATCGAGGTTATGCGCTACATCGGCGGGCCAAAGACGCGCGATGAAACCGAAGTGATGCTTAAGGTGCGCATCTTAGGGTACTACGAACAAAACCCGGGGCTTGGCGTTTGGATTACGCAAGAGCGATCAAGTGGTGCCAGTGTCGGCGTACATTTGCTCAACCACATTCAGGGCGAATCGTTTATTCAAGTCGGGTATTTGCTGTTGCCCGAGTATTGGAACCGCGGCTACGCCACGGAAATGGCAGTGGCTTTAGTGCGTTACGGTTTTGTAATGCTTCAATTGCCGCAGATCGTTGGGATTACCGATTTGCCGAATATCAATTCGCAGCGGGTGTTGATCAAGGCGGGGTTGCATCGCAACGGCGAGCGCCGCTTTGCGCATCCTGCGTATGCCGCGCAAGGGCCGTTGGCGTGGTTTGAGCGTGATGCGGAAAGCTGGCTGGCCGACAACCATCAATAGAGCTCGGGTTTATCCATTCACCCTTCGACAGGCTCAGGGCGAACGGATAAACCCGAGCGCTTTGAGCTTTGCAGCACAGTATGCGGGTTCTCGTAGGCTGGCGCTGAACGCAGTGAAGCCCAGCAATTTGTTCGCCGATCGCCGCTGGGCTTCACTGCGTTCAGCGCCAGCCTACCAATAAATATTCCGATGCTTGCGACAATGAGATTGATGTCAAACGCTTTCAATCAACCGCGACAACTCTGCTTTCAATGCAAAGCCACGCAGCTTTAACCAATCGCGTTGATCTTGCCAGTTCGGGCACAGCGTTGCGACCAAGTTCCAAAAACGCGGTGAATGATCGCGAATGCGCAGATGGCAAAGCTCGTGGATCACGACGTATTTCAAAACTTCCGGTGGCGCCAATGCCAGCGCAAGATCGAGTGTGATGCTGTCGCGGCTGTCGAGACTGCCCCATAGGCTTTTTAATGGCTTGATGCGCACACCGGTTGGAACCTGTCCAAGCTCCGGCGTGTAACGGGCCAACAAACGCGAAACATCGCGCCGCATCTGCGCCTGCAAAAACGTATTCAACAACGAACGCGCCGCTTCTAAGCTGCGTTTGTTGTGCGGTTTTGGCATGATCAGAAGCAGACGATCGTCACGCAATTCAATATGCGGGCACGGCCCATCACGCCAACTCAAGCGCGTGGTTTCACCGCGCAACGGAATCAGCGTTGGCTTGCCAGGTAACAGCGGCGGTGGACCTGCGTGTTCGAGTTGCAACTCGTCGAGCTTACGCTCCAGCCAATTGGCGTTCTTGCGTAAAAATGCGAACACTTGCGCCGGATGGGTGCGTTCCGGATACGACAGACGCGCACCGCTGGACGTTACCGTCAGGCGCAAGCGCCGTGCGCGCGGATGCGATGCGCGCAACACCTTGATGGTTTCACCGGTGGGCGTGGATAGTTCAAGATAATTGTTTTCGTCAGCCATTGCGTTCTACCTAAAACTCGGCAGAGGGTTTATTTCCGATCCATCGGCCGAGATAATCCAAACCATTTTTCGATGCGTGCCAAAAACGGCTCAAGTTCCAGCGTCATCAGAGCAAAACGCGCATCCAATTCAGCCGTATCGGAGTCGCGTTCGCTGTCATCCAATTCGTCCAACACAGAATCAAGAAAACGCAGCTTCCGGACGACTAAATCTTCGCCCAGAACAAAGCTTAAGCGTTCCTCAAAGGTTAATCCGAGTTGGAACACGTGCTTGCCAGACTTAAGATGCTCACGCACCTCGTCGGTTTCAAGGTCTTGACGGCGGCAGCGAATTACGGCGCCGGATTCGCCCGGATCGCGCAGCTCACACTCATCGCCGAGACTTAAACCAGGGGGTAGCTTGCCACGCTTTAACCAGTCCGTCATGTGGCTTTTTGGCGACGTTTCGGCCGTTAAAGGGACGGCCGGAAACGTGCCTAAAGCGCTGCGAATTTCGCTCACCGCGGCCTCTGCGGCCTTGCTGCTGGCCGTGTCCAGCACCAGCCAGCCGTTTTTGCTGTCGAGGTAAGCAAACAGCCTAGACGTGCGCACAAAGGCCCGCGGCAGCAGATCGGTGATGACCTCATCTTTCAATTGTTTACGTTCTCGACCGCCGACCTGGCGACCGGTTTTTTTAACAATTGCATCGACCTTTACCGCCACCGCTTCGTTAACTACCTGGCTGGGAAGCAATTTGTCTTCACTCCCCAGCGCTAACAGCGAAAATGCCCCAACTTGATGCAGCAAAACCTCTTCGTTTCGGCCGAGCGGCGAGACAAAACCGCGGGTACCAAGCTCCAACGGTCCGCAGGCGCGCAAGCGGGCCGCTTCGAGCTTTTTTCCCAAGGATTTGAGGCTGACGGCGGTGCGTTCAGAAAAACGAAACAACGTTAAATTGCGAAACCACATAGGTCTACTATTCGACAAGTTAGAGGGAGGAAAAATCCGGGTGGGACTAAATATAATAACTTATTGATTTTATAATCAAATTATAATTACTGATTCTCTAAAAATCGTCGTTATCCATATTGATTTCAGGATCAGATAACCAATCCGCGTGTGACAGCCGTTTGGCGGAAGCATTAGCGCCTAGCGCAGCGAAATCGAACAGAGTGCGGTCGGCTAAATGCGAAGGCGTAATGTCGGTCAACGCCCGTGCGATGTTTTCCACCCGACCGGGATATTGGCGATCCCATTCCTGCAGCATCGTTTTAATCGACTGGCGCTGCAACGTTTCCTGCGAACCGCATAAGTCGCACGGAATGATCGGGAAATTTCTGACGTCGGCATACGCTGCCAAATCGGCTTCCTTGCAATAGACCAGTGGGCGAATCACCACATGCCGTCCATCGTCGGACTGCAGCTTTGGTGGCATGGACTTTATTTTCGAGTGATAAAACAGATTCAGAAATAAGGTTTCCACCAAGTCATCGCGATGGTGTCCCAAGGCGATTTTCGTAACACCGGTGCGCTGCGCGTAATCGTACAAAGCCCCGCGGCGCAAGCGCGAACACAAACCACACATGGTTTTGCCTTCAGGGATCACGCGCTTAACGACACTGTAGGTGTCTTGTTCGATGATGTGAAAGGGCACACCCAGGCTGCGCAGATAATCCGGCAGCACGTGTTCCGGAAAACCCGGGTGTTTTTGATCGAGATTGACGGCAATCAAATCGAATTCGACCGGTGCCTTGGTTTTCAGCGCCAGCAAAATATCGAGTAGGGCATAGGAATCTTTGCCCCCGGAAAGGCACACCATTACCCGGTCGCCTTGCTCGATCATATTAAAATCGGCAATCGCCTGCCCCACCTGCCGGCGCAGGCGTTTGGCCAGTTTATTGGCGTTGAATTCGAGTTTGCGCAGCGGGGCGGTCATGGGTGCAATCTTGGATGGCGAACGGTTTGGCTTATTGTAGGGCCGAACGGCTCCGCACACACGCGATTAGCGCCCGGCTACAACAAGACTGGCAACAAAGGTACACTCGGCGGGGACCCTCAACCGAGTCATTCCGTGAATTGGATCGATCCCGCCGAGATTGCCCGCCAATTGGTCGAGCTTAAGCTCGAACACCGCGATTTGGACGAGATCATCGCCCGGCTATCGGCCGACCCACGCTGCGACGAGGTGCAGCTGAAGCGACTGAAAAAACGCAAACTGCGCATTAAGGATATGGTCGCTTATTTGGAGAATAAGTTGATTCCGGATTGGGATGCGTAGTGGTTCATGTGTTGGATTGGCGTCTAGGTATAACCGCTCAACGCCAATTGCAACAAGCATTTCATCTCTTCGCGCAACGGTAAGGGGGTAACGACCTCGGCATCGGGTCCGTACTTCAGGACATCCATCAACAACTCGCGCGAATTGCTGTACGGCAATTTCAATTCGTAGCGGCCATCGTTTAGCCATACGCCCTGTTGTTGCGAATGCCAATGTTCATCGGCGACCCAGCGCGCCGCATGAGGTGAGAATCGAATCGTCGCCCACGCTTTCGGAGGGCCGGAAAAAATGCCGTAACTGGCGGCCAGATGCGCGTTCAATTCTTGGTCATCGCGATCGAGCGCAATGCTATCGAGCACCTGCATATCGCGCATGCGATCTAGCGCAAAGCTGCGCAAACCTTCGCGGCCGTGGTCCCAAGCGTCGAGATACCAATTGTCGCGGTAGTGGGCGAGTCGTTGTGGGGATACTTCGCGCAAGGTGTCGTCGTTGGTGGAACGGGCGCGATAGCGAAAATTTAGACGTCTGCGCCCGAGCACGGCGCTGGCGACGGTACGAAACGTTGCTTCATCGAGTTTGCGCACGCCGCTGGCGATAACCCGAATGCGCTCGATCGGTAAACGCGCACCGCTGGACTGGTCCGATAACAGCTTTTCGATGCGGGATTTGAACGGAGCCAAAGCGCCGGCCAGTACACCGGGCCCGGTGCGTCCAATCAGTTCGTTCAATGCGAGCAGGGCTTGCAGCTCTTCGCTGGTTAGCCAAAGCCCAGGCAGTTCAAAACGCTGCGCGTCGTTGGCGGCATAATGGATTGCGTGTTGTTCGCTGTCCGATTCGATTGGCGCGCCGAGCGCATCGCGCAAAAACGCGATATCGCGATACAGTGTCGCGCGCGAGCAGGCAAGCTCGTCTTTAAGGCGCGTCAGCGTTACCGGATAGCGCGCGTCTTTAAGAATGCGGTGCAGCGTCAATATGCGTTCGTAGCGGTCCATCCTGCTATTGTGCATCAATCGCAGCGGGCGCGTGTACGGTATTATGAGCGCTGGTAGGGTGGGCCTTGGCCCACTGGGCATCGCGCATTCGGTGGGCTAAAGCCCACCCTACAATTTGGGGATTATGAACGAACCGATCGTCCAGTATTCCGAAAAAACCGGCGACGAGGTTAAAACCACGACGTGCTACATGTGCGCGTGCCGATGCGGCATCAACGTTCATATAAAAGACGGTCGCATCCGCTATATCGAAGGCAACCGTACACATCCGGTTAACAAAGGCGTGCTGTGCGCGAAAGGCTCCGCCGGAATCATGCAGCATTACTCGCCGGCGCGTTTGCGTGCACCGTTGCTGCGCGTGGGTGAGCGCGGTAGCGGACAGTTTAAGGAAATTTCGTGGGATGAAGCGTTGGCGTTGGCCACGAATTGGCTCTCCCATATCCGCGAAACCGACCCGAACCGATTGGCGTTTTTTACCGGTCGCGATCAATCGCAGGCACTGACCGGTTGGTGGGCGCAGCAATTTGGAACAGTGAACTATGCCGCGCACGGCGGCTTCTGCTCGGTCAATATGGCGGCGGCCGGTTTGTATACGATTGGCGGATCGTTCTGGGAATTCGGTGAACCGGATTGGGAACATTGCAAATATTTGATGATGTTCGGGGTGGCCGAGGACCACGATTCCAACCCGATCAAGTTGGGGCTTGGCCAACTGAAAGGCCGAGGTGCAAAAATCGTCGCGATCAATCCCGTGCAAACCGGGTATGCCGCGATTGCGGATGAGTGGATTGGGGTTCGGCCGGGCACCGATGGCTTGTTGATTGGGGCGTTGATCCACGAATTGCTGCGTACCGATCAAATCGATTTTGATTATCTGGTGCGTTACACCAATGCGCATTGGTTGGTGATACGCAATCCCGGTGCCGCGGATGACGGGTTGTTCGCGCGCGATGCGGCGGGAAATCCGTTGTGTTGGGAGCGCGGCGCCGATCGCCTGGTGTCTGCGCTGACAACCGATATTCACCCAGTCATCGCCGGAGAGTATCGATTGCCCGACGGCCGCAAGGCCATACCCTCGTTTCAATTGTTGGCCGAACGCTATCTCGATGCACAATACGCACCCGCCACGGTGTCGCAACGCACCGGAATTGCTGCCGATACGATTCAACGTCTCGCCGCCGAAATCGCTGAGGTGGCGTTTAAGCAAGAAATTCGTCTGCCGATTCGATGGACCGATTGGACGGGTCGTGAACACGATGAGATGATCGGCCGCCCGGTCGCATTCCACGCCATGCGCGGCATTTCGGCGCATTCGAACGGTTTCCACACCTGTCGAATGCTGCATGTATTACAAATGTTGTTGGGCGCAATCGATACCCCGGGCTCGTTTCGATATCAGCCTCCGTTTCCAAAGCCCATTCCGCCAGCGAATCGTCCTGGACGAACACGCCAAAGCAACGGCGCATTAAATGCAGCGCCATTGGGCTTTGTTAACGGCCCCGAGGATTTGCTCATCGATGCTCACGGCGCACCGCAACGCATCGATAAAGCGTTTTCCTGGGAATACCCGTTGGCCGTGCACGGCATGTTGCATACCGTCATTCGCAACGCCTGGGCTGGCGATCCCTACCCCATCGATACGCTGTTTCTGTTTATGGCGAACATGAGTTGGAACTCGGCCATGAACACCGGTGAAACCCAACGCTGGTTAACCGATAAAGACGCCCAAACCGGTGAATACAAAATCCCGCATATCATTTATTCGGATGCCTATTCATCGGAGATGGTGGCGTATGCCGATCTGGTACTTCCCGATACCACGTATTTGGAACGCTACGATTGCATCTCCTTACTTGATCGCCCCATATCCGATGCCAACGGCGCAGCCGATTCAATCCGACAACCGATTTTCGCGCCCGATCGCGATGTGCGCCCGTTTCAAAGTGTGCTGCTCGATATCGGTGCCCGGCTGAGATTGCCCAATATGGTTAATGCGGATGGCTCACCGACCTATCCCGGCGGTTTCCCACAATATATGGCGCAACACGAACGCGCCCCGGGTATCGGATTGCTGGCCGGTTGGCGTGGTGCCGATGGCGGCAAGCAAGGTATCGGCGAACCCAATCCCGAACAATTGCAAAACTACGCAGACAACAATTGCTTTTGGCATCACCCCATTCCGGAATCGGCGCGCTACTACAAAATGGCCAATCGCGATTATTTGGCATGGGCGAAAGGCCTGGGCTTTATCGCTTCTACCGAATCGATTGTGCTGCAACTGTATTCGGAAACGTTGCAAAAATTTCGACTGGCGGCACAAGGGCATGGAATCAACCAACCGCCAGAAAAAGATCGCGCGCGCGTGGCAAAATATTTCGATCCTTTGCCATTATGGTACGAACCGTTTGAGTGGAGCGGAATCGATCAGTCGCGGTATCCGCTGTCGGCGCTGACGCAGCGGCCGATGTTCATGTATCACAGTTGGGGTTCGCAAAACCGCTGGTTGCGGCAGATTGCGACACGGAATTTCTTGTATGTGCATCCGGACACGGCGGTGCTATACGATATTCCAGATGGCGCCGACGCGTGGCTGGAATCGCATTTGGGACGCATGCGCGTGCCGGTAAAATGGCATGCTGGGGTGGAACCCGGTACGGTTTGGACCTGGAACGCCATCGGTAAAAAAAAGGCGGCGTGGAAATTGGCGAGCGATGCCCCCGAAAGCAGCAAGGGTTTTTTGTTGAATCATTTAATTTCGGATGAATTGCCGTCACCAAAAATGAAAACCCGCGACGCAACGCTTGAAAACTATGCGAATGCCGACCCCGTCACCGGGCAGGCGGCTTGGTTTGATTTGCGTGTGCGCATTGAAAAGGCAACCGCATGACGTCATTGCCCACGCCATCCGCGAAGAAGCTGGGTCTGGTCATTGATCTCGATATCTGCGTCGGCTGCCATGCGTGCGCGGTTGCCTGCAAGGAGTGGAACGATGGCGGTCAATTTGGGCCGCTGCCGGATGAAAATCCGTATGCGAAGGAACCGTTTGGCGTTTGGTTTAATCGCGTGCATACCTACGAGGTAGAGCAGACCTCCGGATCTTCGTGCGGACATAACCCTTCCGGCGAGCAAACACCGAAAGCGCGGCACATGACGGTCCATTTTCCCCGCTCTTGTTTGCATTGCGAGACACCCGATTGCGTTACCGTTTGCCCAACCGGCGCGAGCTATAAACGCGCTGAGGACGGCATCGTTTTGGTCGATGAGGACAAATGCATCGGCTGCAAGTTGTGCTCGTGGGCTTGCCCGTATGGTGCGCGCGAATACAGTGAGGTGCGCGGCGTAATGCAAAAATGCACTTTGTGTGTCGATCGGATTTACAACGAAAGCCTGGCGCAGGAGGACCGGCAACCGGCGTGCGTCATGGCGTGCCCAACGCGCGCGCGCCATTTTGGCGATTTGGGCGATTCGGACTCGGCGGTGTCGCAGCTGGTAGCAAAGCGAAACGGTTACGCTTTAATGCCGGAGTTGGGTTATCAGCCCGTGAATCGCTATTTGCCGCCGCGCGAGCGGCGTGACCATGCGACGCCGCGACTTGCCGCGCCCGAAACCGTTGATACAGTGCAACTGCCCCCGGTCATGCGTTGGATAGATAAGCTCTTGTCGCGTTGATCTCCCAACCCTTACCTCGAAGCCAAAATGAACCCCGCCTTTTCCGTCATTTTTTTTACGAGCAGCTCCGGGGCTGGTTATGGCTTATGGTTTCTACTTGGGATGGCCGCTCTTCTTGCCCCGGCCGCACTAAACAAGACCGAAGGATTAATTGCGCTGGCGCTCGGGTTCGTCTTGGTCAGTTTGGGGTTGCTGTCTTCGTTTCTGCATTTGGGGCACCCTGAGCGCGCCTGGCGGGCGTTCAGTCAGTGGCGCAGCTCTTGGCTATCGCGCGAAGGGGTCGCTTCGGTCGTCTGCTATGTGCCGGCGATGGGTCTTGGTCTATGTCTTCTCTACGCAAACACCGGAATCGGGATGCGTCTATTTGGTGCGTGGCTGGCGCTGGGCGCATGGATCACCGTGTATTGCACGGCGCGCATTTATACGTCGCTAAAAACCGTACGTGCCTGGCACAACGCGTATGTGCTGCCGGGTTATTTGCTTATTGGTTTGATGAACGGCGCCCTGTGGCTCTGGGCGATCAGCGCCGGTTTCGGCGCTACTTTGTCCTACCTCGGTGCTTTATCACAGCTGCTTTTGATCGGATTGGCGCTCAGCAGTAAATGGATGTATTGGCGATTCATTGCCACTGCCAAACCCGTCTCATCCATCGCGACGGCCACTGGGCTCGGGCATTTGGGTAGCGTGAAAAGTTTTGCAGCGCCACACACCGAAGAAAATTATTTGCTTAGGGAAATGGGTTTTGTGCTCGGCCGCAAACACGCAGCGGCTTTGCGTCGCTGGAGCATCGCCCTGGCGTTTTTTGCTCCCGCGACACTGCTGTGCTTGGCGCTTTTGTTGCCTGCGTTAAATCCACTGCTGGCCATCTTCGCGGCCTCACTTGCCAGCGTTGGCGTCGTGGTCGAGCGTTGGTTATTTTTTGCGCAAGCGCGGCATGTGGTTACGCTGTATTACGGTGCTTAAGTCCCGTTCCATTCAGTCTTAAGGTTCAGGTCGAGCCGAAATGCTGCAGCATTTCGCCAGCGCCTCCTTCCAGTAACAGCGCAGCAACGCGTTGACCCAACGCTTCCGGTTGCGCGGCATCACCTTGCGCTTGCGCGCGCACCAAGCGTCCGGTTTGCACATCGCCAACCAACCCCGCCAACGCCAGCCCAGTTTCCGTCGCTACGCAAAAGCCGCCGATGGGCACCTGACAACTGCCATGCAATTGACGATTCATCGCACGTTCCGCCATCGCGCAATGTGCGGTATCGGCATCGTTCAACGGTTTAAGTAGTTCAGCAACGGCAACATCGTCAGCTCGTTGTTCGATCGCAATTACGCCTTGGCCGACGGCGGGTAGCCAGTCCGGTGCGATCAAGCGACTGCGGATGCGTGCATACAGGCCCAAGCGCTCAAGTCCGGCACAAGCAAGGATGATCGCGTCGTATTGACCTTCATCGAGTTTTGCCAAACGTGTGTTCACATTGCCGCGTAAGTCACACAGTTCCAAATCAGGCCGGATGGCGCGCAATTGTGCTTGCCGCCGTAACGAGGAGGTGCCAACGCGTGCGCCAGCGGGCAACTCGATCAGGCGGTTGTATTGATTACTGACGAACGCATCGAATGGATTGGCGCGCTCCAATATTGCGCCAAGTACGAAGCCAGGCTCCATATCCATCGGCACATCTTTTAAAGAGTGCACCGCGATGTCGGCACGGCCATTTAATATGGCAAGCTCAAGCTCTTTGAGAAATAACCCCTTACCGCCAATTTGCGCTAGCGGTTGATCCAGAAATTCATCGCCGCGCGTGGTTAAGGGTAATAATTCCACCGCGCGATCCGGTTGTAGCAACCGCAATTGCGCCGCAACGTGTTCGGCTTGCCATAACGCAAGTGCGCTTTGGCGGGTGGCGATGCGTAACGGGGCTTTTTTCAGCGCTAGGGTCATAATGAGCGAACCAACTTGCGCAATGCCGGTAAATTACGCCGGCTCACCTCCAACGGTGTTTTGACATCGGTCAGTTGGATGAAAATGCGGCCATCGTGGGCACGGGTTAATCCCGCAAGCCGGTTCAGGGCCACCAGACAATTGCGGTGAATGCGGATAAAGTGATCGGAAAATTCCAGTTCCAAATTCTTTAGCGCTTCCTCAATCAGCACTTCGCCGTGCGTGTAGTGAACAACGACGTACTTGTCCTCGGCCAGCAAATAAAAGATATCGGTTACCGGCACCAGCATCAAATTGCCGCGCACCCGGGCGCAAATGTGCGTTCGTTTTTTATCGTGGCTTGTGGATGCCAATGCCTTGATTGGATTGACACCGGTAAAGCGCCTGGCTTGCTCAATCGCGGTGCGTAAACGCGCGAGGCGGATCGGTTTTACTAAATAATCCACTGCCTTTGCTTCGAACGCGGCAAGCGCATGCTCATCGTATGCGGTGCAGAAGATGACGGCGGGAGGAGAAGGGGTTTGCGCCAAACAACGCGCCGCTTCCAGACCGTCCATCACCGGCATGCGGATGTCCATCAACACCAACTCCGGATGCAACTGTTGTACGGCGGCAATTGCCTCGCGGCCGTTGCTTGCTTCACCCACCACTTGCACATCGTCACAATCGCTTAAGAGTGCGATCAGGCGTGCGCGAGCGGGGGCTTCGTCATCTACGATCAGAACTTTCATTGGGTAGATGCACCGTACAGGAAAAATAATCGTTACCGCGATTCACATCCAG
This sequence comes from uncultured Rhodanobacteraceae bacterium, assembly GCA_964466115.1. Classification (GTDB taxonomy): domain Bacteria; phylum Pseudomonadota; class Gammaproteobacteria; order Xanthomonadales; family Rhodanobacteraceae; genus Pseudolysobacter. Next base: position 161,081 of record CAYXMH010000003.1, read on the forward strand.
ACTACCGCGGTTGCCGAAATGGTACTCGATCCGGCCGCGGATGTTGACTAGCGCCATGCCGTTGCCGGTCGGCGCGCTCTCTTGCTGCGGCGGACACGGGTTGTGAATCGTAATGGTCACTTCATTATCGTTACGTTCACCAATGATGGTAACCGTACCGCCCTCTTGCAGTGCCTGAATGCCGTGGTAAACGGCATTTTCCACTAAGGGCTGCAAAAGCAAGGTCGGCAAAGGCAAATCCAACGGTAGCGCCTCAACATCCCACTCGATTTTTAGGCGCTCGCCCAAGCGCAAACGTTCGATTTCCAGGTAATGATGAGCAAGCTCAAGCTCCACGCCCAGCGTGCTTAGCGCGTCAGCGCCTAATGCGGCGCGAAACAGATCCGATAAATTTTCAACCGCGTGTTCCGCGTCTTCCGGTTGAGTGCGGATTAGGCTCGCGATCGTATTCATGCTGTTAAACAAAAAATGCGGCCGAATTCGTGCTTGCAACGCGTCGAACTGCGCCTTCGCCACCGCGCGCATGCGTCCACGCCATTGTTCCAGTACGTAGAAATAGCGCAGTAACGCGGCGGCAATCAACGCACAAATAGCGACATTGCCGAGCACAAAATGCTGGCTGGATTGGTCTTTCGGTGTGAAATGCAGCGAAAGCGCTTGATCGATCGCAAATACCAAGGCACTGCCGATGGCGGTGATTGCAATGATCAACAAATAAGCGAGCAGCATGCCCGCGGTTGGCGTCATGCGCGTAAGCGTTGATTTCAGTTTGCACAGGCATAACGCGCAGACCAAGGCCAACCATTGCACGAACACGCTGGCGGTTGCCAATTGTGGCCAAAACGGCCGTACTTCCTCGCCGGGCGCCAACATGATGATCAGAGCCACCAATTCGGCGACCAGCATCAATGCGAAGAGCACCGGCAGACTGCAAAAATCCGGCAACCAACGGGCAGGCGCATCTGTTTGGTGGATTGCGTCGATCGGCGATGATGGGCGGTTCATGGTCGTTATCGTAACGCCGGATTCGAACCCTGGGCAGTAACCTCTTTTTTAAAAGAGGAGTGTAATTCCCTCAGATTGCCATGTTTTTCGTAAGGAACCGTTGCAAATCGGCAATTTCTTCCAAGCACACTTGATGGGCCATGGGGTAGCTATGCCATTCCACTGGATAATTCAACTTGGCCAAATAATCGCGGCTCATTATGCCCAAAGCGTGGGAAATGGTCGGATCGGCGCTGCCATGAGCGATAAATATCGGCACCTTGTGGTTTTTGTCGCTGGCCTCCGCTTCGGTTTTTTCCGCCATCGGCAAATAAGTGGATAAAGCCGCAATTCCACCCAGACGCTGCGGATAACGCACGCCACCGGCTAATACGATGGCGCCGCCTTGCGAAAAACCAACCAGGAAAATCCGTTGGGTTGGGATGCCGCGGGCGTTTTCGCGTTCGATCAATTCGCCCAACAGACGAATGGAATCACGAATTCCAATTTCGTCTTGCTTTTGCGCGATTTCAAGCCCGGAAATGTCATACCAGGCACGCATGGCCGTGCCGCCATTGATGGTGATGGGCCGCACCGGCGCATGTGGAAATACAAAGCGCACTGCCGGCCAAGCGCGATCGACCAATTGCGGCACGATCGGTTCAAAATCGTGACCATCGGCACCTAAGCCATGCAGCCAGATAACGCTGAATTGCGGTGATGCACCGGTTTCGATTTGAACGCTGTCTAAGGACATGATCGGGACAGTAGTGAAGTGGGTTTCACATGGTGCCGGATTGTGTCCGCGACAGCAACATCACGGATTTTCTGCATCTAAAACGCAAGAAAAGAGCCGGTTAGATTCGCCCCATTAACACCAAAACCAGCAAGATAACGAACAACAATCCCAACCCACCGCTGGGTCCGTAACCCCAGGAACGGCTGTGCGACCACGTTGGCATTGCGCCGACCAGCATCAAAATCAAAACGACTAAAAGAATGGTGCCCAATGACATTTTGCTTCTCCCATAAAGTAATTTATTCCGGAAATATTTAGCGCAACTGGAAATTGCCAGCGCCAAACAGCCCAAGCAATCCGATCACGATCAAATAGACCGCAACCACATAATTAAGCAAGCGCGGCACGATCAGAATGAGGATGCCGGCGATCAGTGAAATGAGCGGGCCGATGGTCAATGTCAAATTCATAACAATCTCTTTTCTGGGTTACTTGAAGTCAATAAAATACGCCGAAACCGGCGTTGGCTCTGTACGCTAACGAACATATGCCACGCGCTATGGAGGATTTGTTCGTCGTGAGCGTCGCAATCGGTTATCAACCTTTGTTCGCTAACGCACGGCGCGGGCATGCAAATCCGCCTATGTTTCTAGATGAGCGATGGGATGGCTATCCCTTTGTTGGTTTGGGTGTAGCAAAACGCATCCAGTAATGCGGGCTTGGGTTTTGGTCCGCCAATGTTTGCCTCACTTTCCGCGCTTCAGGAGATGTGCCGTGCCAGGGTCCAAAGGTGTCTTGGCAACCAATCGCTTACTAACAGCGTTGCCACGCAAAGATCGTCAACCGATGCTGGCCAATTGCGAGCAAGTTGAGCTTGCTTTTGCCGACATTCTTTTTGAAGCCGGAGCGCAGATTCATTACGCCTATTTTCCGATCGACAGTTTTGTTGCGCTGGTTGCCCCAATCGATAGTCACGCGAAACTGGAAGTGGGTTTGGTGGGTGACGAGGGCATGCTGGGAATTTCACTGCTGCTGGGGGTGAACGTTTCGCCGTTGCGGGCTCAGGTTCAGGGCCCAGGCTTGGCTTTACGGATGAAGGCAATCGTGTTTCGCGATGAGCTCAAACGGCGTCCCTCCGTGCAGCGGCTGTTAAATCGCTATTTGTATGTGTCGCGCAGTGAGTTGGCACAAACGGCCGCTTGCACGCATTTTCATGTGGTCCAGGCACGGCTTGCGCGTTGGTTGTTAATGATCCACGATCGAGCGCATTCCGATGCGTTCCATCTTACCCATGAATCGATTGCGGTCATGTTGGGTGTGCGGCGCGTGGGTGTCACGCGAGCCGCTGGCGTTTTGAAAGAACAGCGACTGATTCGCTATAGCCGCGGGGCTATTACGATCGTTGATCGCATTGGGCTTGAGGCGGCATCGTGTGTGTGTTATCGCAATGACAGGACCGTATATGAACGCATTTTGATGCAGTGAGTACGGATTTGGCTGATCAATCGTCGGCATCAAGCTTGGTGGTTCGTGATGCCATTGGCAGGTAGGCAAGCAGCGCCCCGATCAATGCGGGGCCGAACGCAGACCGCGCCAACCAAGCACTACTGCCCAATAGGGCCGCGCCCACACGCGACCAATGCCGTGGTGGAACCGTGGCGATAGCATAACCTGCGAGCAGGCCGCCACCGAGCAGGAGTGCAAGCCGACACCGCGCCAAACGGACATACCATGGTTGCCAATGCGCAGACAATTTGGTTTGCGCTAATTCCAATTCCATGCGTGCTTGGCGCACTCGTTGTTGTGCATTTATGTGGCTCATGACACGTCCTCCATTACGCGTAGCGGTCTTACAGGAGACGCGGTTATGTCGTCTGCACGGGTACTCAGCGTCGCATCGCCTGATCTACCGTTCTGGTTAACGGCGCAATAAACGCGCGATAACAATGCCGGCCGCCACAGCGATACCAACCGTTGCGAGCGGGTGCAAACGCGCCTGCGCGGATAGTTCGCCACTCATTTGCTTGGCGTTGCCGAGAAAGCGGTTACCAAGATCGCGCAACTGCTCTTCCAGCATGCTGACTTTGGAGTCCATTGCTGCGGCACCATTTGCGAGCTTGTTTGCCCCAACTTGGATTTGCTCTTCCAGGCTATCAGCGCCATCCTGGATTTTCGTCGTAATTGGTTTGGTGTTCATAGAGAGTCCTTTATGGGTAAATAATCGATATGCAGCAGTAACCTCTGCGTGAAGTTGTCGCGCACTGCGGTTAACGGGCATCGTGGCGTATCAGAGACTAAGGTTTTACCCGCACGAGCAACACAAGTGTGCCCAATATAATCGCACCGGCTCCGGCCCACCTCGGGATATTGATCGTCTGATCATCTTTTACCGATAGCTCAACCGGCCCGATCTGTGTTGTGTGCGTTTCCTTTGTGTAGGTGAAGCTGCCGTAGGCCAATGCGAATAAACCGCCTACGATCAGTGCTAGCGCCGTTACCTTGAATGGGTTCATTTCTTCTGTCCTATCTAAAATGTTATCGCTGCGGTTGTACGTAACCGTCTTCGACCACAACACGATCGCCGCTGCGTAGTCCGTTTGAGGTGTCTTGGTCGTAGGTATAGATGCGCCCACCGTCCATGCGTACGCTGATTCGATACGCTTCGTAGTGACGGCGATGATTGCTTTCGACGTTGTGACCAACAGCCCCGCCAGCAACGGCACCCACAATGGTTGCGGCTGTCCGCCCATCGCCTCTGCCCACTTGATTACCTAGCGCGCCACCGACGACGGCACCGAGTATCGTTCCGCCACCGAAGTGCTTATTGCGATCGCGGATATGTTCGATGCTGCGGACAGTCCCACAGTTATCACAACGCTCATAATGGTGACTGTACTCGTAGTCGTCTTGGTGCCGGGCTTGAGCCGATGTAGTGATCGCCATGCTGGTTAATGCTAGGGCGATGCCATTAGCGATCATCAATTTACGCATTAGGGTACTCATAGAAATTCTCCAAATTAGTGAAATGTTCATCGTTGCTAAATACGCGCAAATAAGACACTGAACGTCCAATTGCAGTATGGGAAATGCATGATTCGGCAAATATAGGCTGAATCGACCTGTTGTTCGGTACGCCAGCGCACATAAGCGGTACTATCGTTATCATTCGCTTCACGTAAACGCACCTATGCCCACACAAACCACTCCCGATCCATTGCAGAATCATCTGTTGGCAGCATTGCCCGCGGCTAGTTGGAAGCGCCTAATTCCGCATCTTAAATGCGTGCCTTTGCGACTGGGTGAGATCGTTTACGAATCCGGCAAGCAATTACGGAATATCTATTTTCCGACCACCTGTATTGTGTCTTTGCTTTACGTGCTGGAAAACGGATCGTCGGCCGAGATTGCCATTGTCGGTAACGAAGGGGTGGTTGGGGTTTCGCTATTTATGGGTGGAGAAACCACGACGAGCCGCGCGGTGGTGCAAAGCGCCGGTATTGCTTTCCGCTTACCGGGGCGCCTTTTGAAAGAGGAATTCGCCCGCGCGGAATCCATGCAGCATTTGTTGCTGCGCTACACGCAAGCCCTGATCACTCAGATGTCGCAAACCGCCGTATGCAATCGCCATCATTCGATCGATCAGCAGTTCTGCCGCTGGTTGCTATTAAGTCTTGATCGGTTGCCGTCGAACGAATTGACGATGACCCAGGAATTGATTGCGAACATGCTCGGTGTGCGTCGCGAGGGTGTGACTGCGGCGGCGGGAAAGCTTCAAGCCGCAGGGATCATTCGTTACAACCGCGGCCACATCACCGTCATCAATCGCCCCCGATTGGAAGCCGCATCGTGCGAGTGCTATGACGTGGTCAAGCGAGAATTCGCGCGGTTGCTGCCGGATATTATCGCAACTTGATAAGGGCCTGCGGTATGGTGACTTTCCACCAATCCCCCAACCTGTGACAGTCGGTTATGCTATGCGCTTGACCATCCGGGGACTTATCCATGCGCCACCTTTTGCTTAGCGTCAGCACCGCTCTGCTTTGTTTTGCAACCGCACCGGCACACGCGGCACTGACACTTGAAACGATTATGGCCGATCCGGATTGGATTGGGCCCCCGGTAGAGCAGCCGTACTGGTCGGTCAATGGCACCGCGGTTTATTACCAATTGAAACGCAGCGGTAGTGCGATCCGCGATTTGCATCGCTTGCAATTGACCAATGGTGATGACCAGGTGATCGATGGCGCGGCCATGGCCTTAAGTGACGGCCGTGATGCCGTGTTTGATACGGCACACCATAATGGCGCATTCATTCGCAACGGCGATGTGTTCGTGCGAGAGCTGGCCAACGGGACCTTGCGCCAAATCACCCGCACGCCGCAGGAAGAAGCGGCCCCGCAATTTTCGGCGGATGGCCGTTCGCTGCAATTTCATGTCGGCAATGATTGGTATGTGCACGATCTGGCCAGTGGCGTAACGGCGCCGCTTGCGATCGTGAAGCTCGAAAAAGATCCGACGGATAAGAAACCCGATGCACTGCGCGATTTGCAATTGCATTGGTTCAGCACCCTTAAGCAGGCACACGATGACACTGATGCGGCACGGCATCATGCTGAGGATTTGCAACGTGCTGATCCCACCCGTGCGCCATTGCCGTTTTTTATCGATGACGATATTCAAATCGCCGATAGCGCGGCGTCGCCGAACGGCCGTTGGTTGCTGCTGGTGACCACACCCAAAGCTTACGAGGCGGGCAAAGTCGGCAAGCTAACGCGTTACGTTACCGAGTCCGGCTACGAAGAATTCGAGGATGAGCGCACTCGCGTAGGGCGCAGTGATCCGGCGCCGCATTCGTTGCTGTTGCTTGATTTGGAAAAGCATGAAAAGTTTGCGTTGGCGTATTCGAGTTTGCCAGGCATTAAAGACGATCCGTTGAAATCGATCCGTGAAAAAAATCTCAAGCCAGAGGAAAAAACGAAAGACGCTAAGAAGAATGAGACGTCTAAGGACAAAAATAAAAAGCCCGAAGCAAAAGAGCGTTTGTTACAAGTGGTAGGCAGTGCTTGGTCACGCGACGGTATGAATCTCGCATTGGAATTGCGCGCGAATGACAATAAGGATCGTTGGATCGCGACGGTCGATTTCAGTAAGCATGCACTCGAGCCCCAGCATCGTTTAACCGATCCTGCATGGATCAACTGGAACAACAACGAATTCGGTTGGGAGAACGACAACCGCAGCTTGTGGTATTTGTCGGAAGAATCCGGTTATTCGCATTTGTATGCGCGCACCTTAGGCGATAAGCAAGCCAAGGTGCTGACGCAAGGCAGATTCGAAATTTCGCAACCGACGCTCGATCGCGAGGGCCGTTTCTTCTATGCCCGAACGAATCGCGAACAGCCCTATGCCTATGATGTGTACCGCGTGCCGGTTACGGGTGGAGAGTTGCAACGCGTGACGCAACTGCAAGGCGTGGAAAATTTCGCGCTATCTCCCGATGGCAAACAATTACTGGTTAGCCATTCGGCCAGCTATATCCCGGTACAGTTGTCACTGCAACCAAGCGATGGTAGCAATGCAGCGAAAGCGTTGACGGATACCCGCAGTGCAAACTTCAAGGCGATGAGCTGGCTGCAGCCTGAAATAATCGCAGTGCCTTCGACGCACACCAAACAACCCATTTACGCGAAGTATTATCAAGCGAGAAGCTTCGACTCCGCGAAAACGCACCCCGCCGTCATTTTTGTGCACGGTGCCGGGTATCTGCAAAACACCATCTTGAGTTATCCGCATTATTTTCGCGAGCAGATGTTCCATCAGCTGTTGACCGAGCACGGCTATGTCGTATTGGACATGGACTATCGCGCATCGGAAGGCTATGGTCGCGATTGGCGCACGGCGATCTATCGCCAGATGGGCCATCCGGAATTGGAAGATCTGCTCGATGGCAAGGCCTGGCTAGTCAAAAACCACCATGTCGATCCGAAACGCGTTGGTATTTACGGCGGTTCGTACGGCGGCTTTATGACCTTGATGGCCTTGTTCCGCGCACCCGATGAGTTTGCCGTCGGCGCGGCATTACGGCCAGTGACCGATTGGAGTCAATACAACCACGAATACAGCGCCAATATCCTCAATACTCCGCAGATCGATCCGGAAGCCTATCAAACCAGCTCACCGCTGGAATACGCTGCTGGGTTAAAACATCCGCTGCTGATCTGTCACGGTGTAATCGACGACAACGTATTCTTCGCCGATTCAATCCGTCTATATCAACGTTTAATAGAGTTGCACAAAGACAATTTCGAGATATCGCCATATCCGTTGGATCGCCACGCGTTCAGCCACGCCGATTCATGGCTCGACGAATACAAACGCATCTATAAATTATTTGAGACCATGTAGGGTGGGCTTTAGTCCATCGCTTTACTGCCGAAATCATTCCGGTGGGCTAAAGCCCACCCTATGCATCGCTGCGCGGCGATATCGTTTGACGCAACTCCGTCAGTTCGTTTCGTAAGTTTTCAACCACTATTTCCAAATGCTCGATCCGATCGGCAAGTTCTTTATTCGGCGCACTGTCGTGTGAGCCGACCACGTTCGTTTTTCTTTCAATCAGGTCCGCTGCCGACACCGGCCCACACAGCAAATGCATATAGCGATCTTCCCGCTGCCCGCTAGCGCGACCGATGCGTACCACCAAAGCCGGCGCGCGTTCGCTAAGCCGCTCCAAGGTGTAGCGCACTTCGTCCAAATTCGGAAATTGTGATAAACGTTCGGTTCGAGTGAAAAGCTCACTCAAGGTTTGCGGGCCGCGCAGCAGCAAGGCACATAATAATGCGCGTTGCGGCGGCGTAATCCGGTAAATCGCATCGATGCGGTGTTCATAGCGCAAAGCACGCGAGGCATCGACCACCTTGATCAGGCCGCGGCCTTCCATTTGCCGCAACGTGTGACCGACCGTGCCGGGCTCGAGATTCATCAGCGGTTCGCGATTGGTTTTCTGATTGCAAGCGATGACGATGGCGTTTAAGGTCAGCGGATACACTTCCGGCGTGGTTGCGGCTTTTTCAATCAAGCAGCCTAAGATTCGCGCTTCGATATCGCTAAGCTGCAATAGATTTTCGCCGGCATCGGTTGAGTTATTGTCCACGTATAGGCTCCTGTTTAGCGCGCTATCTTACTCCTGCCTGCATTGATCTTGATTGCACCCTTTTCTTAACGTGATCTAACGCATAGACTTCAGGAAATAAATTCAAGCGGCACTGACAACGGGAGAGGGCAGCGTGCAACCGACCGATATCCGCAAACCGGACTACTTCCACAAAGTCGTCGATTGCCAATGGGCTTGCCCGGCGCATACGCCAGTTCCCGAGTACATTCGTTTGATTGCCGCCGGACGCTATTCCGATGCCTATATGATCAATTGGGCATCGAATGTGTTCCCGGGCATTCTCGGGCGTACCTGCGATCGGCCCTGCGAGCCGGCTTGCCGGCGCGGTCGGGTTGAGGAAAACAACGGCGAAAAACCGGAACCAGTGGCGATTTGCCGACTTAAGCGCGTTGCCGCCGATAACAAAGACGATATTCAACATCGGCTGCCGAAACCCGGCAAACCGAATGGCAAGCGCATTGCTTGCGTTGGTGCGGGGCCGGCATCGCTCACCGTGGCTCGGGATCTCGCGCCACTGGGCTATCACGTGGTGGTGTACGACGCCGACCCCAAAGCCGGCGGCTTTATGCGCACGCAAGTGCCGCGGTTTCGTTTGCCGGAATCGGTGATTGATGAGGAAACCGGTTATATCCTTAATCTTGGCGTCGAATTTCGCGGCGGATCACGCGTGGATTCGCTAAAAGCCTTATTGAGCGAAGGCTACGACGCTGTCTTTGTTGGATCCGGCGCACCGCGTGGGCGCGATTTGGATTTACCGGGTCGCCACGAAGCCGCAAAAAACATTCACATCGGCATCGATTGGTTATCGTCGGTCTCGTTCGGGCACATCACTCAAATAGGCCGGCGCGTGATTGTGCTTGGTGGTGGTAATACGGCGATGGATTGCTGCCGTTCTTCGCGCCGCTTGGGTGGCGAGGACGTCAAAGTGATCGTGCGTTCCGGCTTTGAGGAAATGAAAGCCTCTCCGTGGGAAAAAGAAGACGCGATTCACGAAGACATCCCGATCTTGAATTATTTCGTTCCGAAATCCTTCGTGCACGAAAACGGCAAATTGACCGGGATGACGTTTGAAAAAGTGAAGGCGCAGTTCGATGCGAAGGGTCGGCGTACGCTGGTCCCCACCGGCGAAGCAGATGCATTCTTTGAATGCGATGATGTACTGATTGCTGTCGGCCAAGAGAACGCCTTCCCGTGGATTGAGCGCGATATCGGTTTGACTTTCGATGAATGGGGCATGCCGATCGTGGATACAACGACGATGCGGTCCACAATCCCCAATGTGTTTTTCGGAGGCGATGCGGCGTTTGGTCCTAAAAACATCATCTGGGCCGTGGCGCACGGGCATGAGGCGGCGATTTCGATTGATAAATTCCTAAGCGGCGAAGAGATAAGCGATCGCCCCGATCCGCTGTTCAATCTCGTTTCCCAGAAAATGGGCATTCATGAATGGAGTTACGATAACGACGTTTCTCCGGATGAGCGCTACAAAGTACCGTTAGCAGAAAAAGAAAAAACGCTTAAAAGCATCAAAATGGAAGTGGAGCTTGGATTTGATGCAAAAACCGCATGGAAAGAAGCGCAGCGCTGCTTGAATTGCGATGTGCAAACCGTATTCGCAAAAGACGCCTGCATCGAATGCGATGCGTGTGTCGATATCTGTCCGATGGATTGCATCAGCTTTACCGGAAACGATGAAGAGCCCTTATTACGCCAGCATCTAACGGCGCCAGCATTGAACCTTACCCAAGATTTGTACGTTTCTGGGGCACTTAAAACCGGGCGCGTGATGGTAAAAGACGAAGACGTTTGCTTGCATTGTGGGTTATGCGCAGAGCGTTGTCCGACCGGTGCTTGGGATATGCAGAAATCGTTGCTGGAGTTGACTCAAGCAGGCCCAGGCTGTCGCAACAAAAAAACCGAGAGGGTTGCCGCGTGAAACCCGCCATTGAGGCCATCAACGATTTTGTCGTCAAGTTCGCCAACGTCAACGGCTCCGGTTCCGCGTCGGCGAATGAGTTGTTCGCCAAAGCCATCTTGCGCATGGGAGTACCGGTCAGCCCGCGCAATATTTTTCCGTCGAACATTCAAGGTTTGCCCACTTGGTATGAAGTGCGCGTGACCGAGCGCGGCCATCTTGGACGGCGCGGCGGCGTTGACTTGATGGTGGCGATGAACCCGCAAACTTGGAACGCTGATCTAAAGGAAATCGAGACCGGCGGCTATTTGTTTTACGACAACAGCAAACCTTTACCGGCCTCGCGTTTTCGCGACGACATCACTGTCATCGGTGTGCCGTTGACGCAAATTTGCAACAGCACCTATTCGGATCCACGGCAGCGGCAATTGTTCAAAAACATCATTTATGTCGGTGCGCTTTCGATGTTGCTGGATATCGATCCACAAGTGATCGAAAAATTGTTCGCGGAGCAATACAAAGGCAAGGAGAAATTGCTGACCTCAAATGTGCAAGCGCTGCACTCAGGTCGCGATTATGTGAAACAGCATTTGCAACACCCGATTGGTCTGCGTGTGCGGCGTTGCGACAACGTCGGCGATCGCATTTTCGTCGATGGCAACAGCGCCGCGGCGCTCGGCTGCGTCTACGGCGGCGCCACCGTGTGCGCTTGGTACCCGATCACACCGTCGTCGTCATTGGCCGAAGCGTTTCAAAAATATTGTCAAAAACTGCGTGTTGATAAGAACACGGGTCAAAATCTCTACGCGATTATTCAAGCCGAAGACGAGATTGCCTCGATTGGCATCGTCGTTGGCGCTGGCTGGAACGGCGCTCGCGCGTTTACGACCACCTCCGGCCCCGGCGTGTCATTGATGACCGAATTTATCGGCTTGGCGTATATGGCCGAGATTCCGGTTACGATCATCAATGTCCAGCGCGGCGGACCCTCGACCGGAATGCCAACGCGTACGCAACAAGCCGATATCCTCTCGTGCGCGTATGCCTCGCACGGCGACACCAAACATGTGTTGCTGTTTCCGCAAGACCCACACGAGTGCTTTGAACACGCGGCGGCGGCACTGGATTTGGCCGATCGCCTGCAGACTCCGGTATTCGTAATGACCGATCTTGATATCGGCATGAACCAACGCCTGTGCGCGCCGTTTCAATGGGACGATTCGCGTCAATTTGACCGCGGCAAAGTGATGACCTATGACGACTTAGAGGCGGGCAAGGAATTCGGGCGCTATCTCGATAGCGATGGCGACGGTATTCCGTTTCGTACCTACCCGGCAACGCACCCGGCGCGTGGCAGCTTTTTTACGCGCGGTACGACCAAAGACGCGTATGCCCGCTACTCAGAAGCGGGTCCGGATTACATTTACAATATGCAGCGGTTGTTGAAAAAATTCGATACGGCAAAAACGTTAGTACCGCAACCGGTGATGCATCCAGCCAAACGGCGAACGGGGTTTGGCACTGTCTATTTTGGTTCGACCAGCCCGGCGATGAATGAAGCGATCGAGGCTCTGGAAGCGCAATCTGTTTATTTGGATCGGCTACGGTTGCGCGCGTTTCCATTTTCTAATGCCGTTGCCGATTTCATCCACGCTCATGAAAAGGTCTTCGTCGTCGAACAAAACCGCGATGCGCAAATGCGCAGCCTGTTAATCAATGAGTTTGGCTTTGATCCGGCCAAGCTGATTTCAGTGTTGCATTACGATGGCACACCGATCACGGCACGATTTATTGCCAAAGAAATTGCTGGACACACAAGCTCCAGAGAGATCGCAGCATAGTGTGGGCTTTAACCCACCGCTTTTTGTCGAATAATTTGGTGGGCTAAAGCCCACCCTACGGGTCGAATATGACTTACATCGCTAAACCAAAATTGCACCACCCAACGTTACCGACGAATAAGCTGTGCTACACGCGTCGCGATTACGAAGGGAAGATTTCCACGTTGTGTGCCGGCTGCGGGCACGATTCGATTTCGGCGGCGATTATCCAGGCGTGCTGGGAAATGGACATCGAACCGCATCGCGTCGCTAAACTTTCCGGCATCGGCTGCAGTTCGAAAACGCCGGATTATTTTCTCGGTAACTCGCACGGTTTCAATACCGTGCACGGCCGCATGCCTTCGGTTTTGACCGGCGCCAATTTGGCCAATCGGGAATTGTTGTATCTTGGCGTATCCGGTGATGGCGACTCGGCTTCGATTGGCATTGGTCAATTCGTGCATGCCATGCGTCGCGGTGTGAACATGGTGTACATCGTCGAAAACAATGGTGTGTATGGTTTAACCAAAGGGCAGTTTTCCGCGACCGCCGATCAAGGCTCAAGCTCCAAGCGCGGCGTGATCAATTCCGACAGTCCGATCGACATGGTGAGCTTGGCGCTGCAGCTCGGCGCCAGTTTTGTGGCACGCAGTTTTTCCGGCGATAAACGCCAATTGGTGCCGTTGATCAAAGCCGCGATCGCCCATAAGGGGGCGGCGTTCCTCGATGTCATCAGCCCCTGCGTTGCGTTCAACAATCACGCCGGCAGCACCAAGAGTTACGAGTACGTGCGCGAACATAACGAAGCGGTCAACCGTATCGACATCATTCCGCACAAAGAAGAAATTGCGATCGACTATGCGGAAGGTCAAGTGCTCGAGGTCGAACAACACGACGGAAGCGTGCTGGTATTGCGTAAGCTCGATTCGAGCTACGAGCCTAGCAACCGCATTGCCGCGATGAACTACGTGCAGGAACACCAAGCCAAAGGCCAGGTGGTAACGGGATTGCTGTATCTCGATCCGAAAGCCGATGATTTGCATGCGCATCTCAATACCATTGCGCGGCCGCTCAATGCCTTGAATGCAAGCGAGTTGTGTCCGGGGGCGGCAGTCTTGGACAAGATGAATGCGTCGCTGCGATAACTAAAGCGTGAGAACCATAAAAAGCACCATCGGCGCCGTTTTTGCGGTTCTTTGCCTTTTAAAAAATCCCGCCTACGCGCAGAGCAAAGACGAATTGATCCAGCATTATCAAAATGATCCCGCCACGTCGCCTATGATTAAGCAGGCGATAAAAGAAGGGGTGGTCATTAACGGCATGTGCCCCTTTCAAGCCTTTGCCGCGGCCGGGTTTCCGGGGCCTTATGTGGTTAAGCGCGATAAAGAAAAATGGAGCATGGATGTAGCCCCACCCGATATCGTCAACGCGCAGTGCGAGGACCCAGATAACAGCGTGATCGAGCTTATTTTCACCAATCAAACTCAGTTTAAAACGAGCGCGCCAGTCAAGTTCCGGGTTCGTTTCGTTAAAGGGAAAGCCGTTTTAATTGACCGGAAAGATTTTTCTGTAGATTAAAATTTTGTTATTTATCGATTAGTTGGCTTTTTAATTCTGGTGCATTGCACCATAGCCAACCTGCCAACGTCCGCACAACATTTGTGCGTCAACCAAATAATAATTGCTGCGTTGAGCTTGTTAGCGGGTATTCAAAAAAATCAATTAATCCTTGCTGGAGCCAATCGCATGAAAACTGCTCGTTTGGTGTCTGCAATTTTTCTTCTACTGGGGGTAACAATCACCTCGCCCCTATTTGCGCGAACTCACGATCACCTCTTCGCCAATCCCTTCGATACCCCACCTGACGCACCAGCAAGCGATGCCGAGGCCGCCCGATTCCTCACCCAGGCGACTTTCGGCCCCACTCAAACCGATATCGCTTGGGTTCGGGCCGTGGGTTATAGCGAATGGATTGAACAACAGCTTGGCAAGACGGCGACCACCGCCCGTCCCACCGTCGAACAAGTGATCGCGGCGCGCACCGGCGGTGGCCAAAGCATCGGACAAACGCAGCGCAATCATCGCTGGTTCTGGCAAGCGACCTATGCGCCGGATCAGTTGCGGCAACGCATGGCCTTTGCGCTAAGCCAAATTTTTGTGGTGTCGGATCAAAGCAGCACCATCAATTCGGACATCATCCCGATGACCGAATACTACGATGTGCTGACGCGCGATGCGTTTTCATCTTACCGCACGGTACTCGGCGATGTGACTTCAAGCCCGACCATGGGCAAATACTTGTCCTATTTCCATAACCAAAAGCCAAGCTCGACGACGCAGCCGGATGAAAACTACGCGCGCGAGGTGATGCAGCTTTTTTCCATCGGGTTGATTGAGCTCAATTTGGATTTTTCCCCGGTGTTAAGTTCCGGTAGCCCCATTCCCACCTACGACCAGACGGTAATCACCCATACGGCAAAGATTTTTACCGGGTTCACTTATAGCGATGCCCCCGTAAGTCCGGCTAATTTCTACGGCGGGGCCTTGACCAATGCCGGTTCGTACAATCCGATGGCGTGTTGGGGAACCGAATTATTCGCCTCCAACAGCTCCAATATGCGCCACGACATCACCGGTGACGACGGCACCACGGGTACTTCAAAAACCGTACTTGCCGGGTTGACCATTCCCGCGGGGCAAACCTGCGCGGCCGACGTCGGCGCTGAGCTCGACATCGTTGCCGGCCACGCCAATGTCGCACCCTTTATCTCGCGGCAGCTGATCCAACGCTTCGTCACCAGCAACCCTTCCCCCGCCTACATTCAACGAGTGGCGCAGGTATTTGAAGACAACGGCGTAGGCGACCGTGGCGATTTAGGGGATGTCGTTAAGGCGATCTTGCTCGATACCGAGGCGCGCAATCCGCCGCTTTTGAATAGCTACGGTAAACTGCGCGAGCCGCTGCTGCGCTTGATTGCGATGTGGCGGGCATGGAATGCGGTAGCACCCGTAGCCGATGCGTACGGCGAAATTAAAATGGCGGGAACCACCAATTTCGCATCGTCCTATGGCCAAGCGCCGTTGGGCGCACCGACTGTTTTTAATTTTTATACGCCGGATTACCAGCAGGCCGGCACGTTTGCCGACGCCGGTTTGTACTCACCGGAGTTTCAAATCACCAGTGAAGCCAGCACCTACTCGACCAGTAACAGTTATTACAACTTCACCGCGAATGCCTACCTTGGAATGAGCAGTCCGCCGGTTGATCGACCGTTGATTGATTTATCCACGCTCACGGTCAATGTTGCCACGCCTTCGGCAATGGTCGATACGATCAACGCCAATATGCTTTACGGAAGCATGTCGGCCAACATGCATACGACATTAACCAATCTGATTACCGGGCTGGCCAGTGCGTCAGCCTCGGAAAAAGCGTGGTCCGCGATTTATTTGACCATGCTTTCTCCCGAATATGCCGCACAGCGTTGAGGAGTTGACCATGAGCTTCGATCGCAAATCGCGTCGCGACTTCCTACGCACCCTGGCTTGCCTTGCGGCAAGCGGCGGCGCCAGCGCTTTAATGCCGCAATTGCGGATGATTGGAACCGCATTGGCGGCGCAATCACCCAAATTATTATCCGGCTACAAAGCGTTGGTGTGTGTTTATCTTGCTGGCGGTAACGATTCGTGGAATGTGTTGGTGCCATACGATGTCGCGCGGTTTAACGTGTATGCCGCCTCGCGCAGCGGGGTCTACAACGCCAGCACCAATCCGGGCGGCATTGCGCTGGCGATGCCGGCGACAGCGGGTGAAATCTCCGCCCAAGTCATCACCGACGCGAATGACGCAAGCTCGGCCACGAATCAATACTTCATGCATCCCAGCATGCCCGAAATGGCCACGCTGTTTCGGCAGAATCACTTGGCCTTGGTCGCCAACGTGGGTACCTTGGTCCGACCGATCGTGATGAGCGATTACAGTGCCAGCGCCACAAACCGACCGCCACAGCTGTTTTCGCACAGCGATCAGGAAAACTTATGGCATCAAGCCAATACCAATGGCAACAGCGCCACCGGTTGGGGTGGGTTGGCCGGCGATATCGTCAGAACCAGCAATAACAATGCGCAATTATCACCGTGCATCTCGATCGCGGGCGCCAGCCGATTCGAGGTGGGCGTTAGTACCGTTCCTTATCAAATGTCCTCGAACGGATTGTCCTCGTTGAATGGCGTTTGCAATCCCAGCTGTGGCGGCAACTCCTCGCAGCGCAATACCGCATTGAATGCGCTGCTCGGTGACACCTATGCCAACGATTTTCCCGGCGAATACGCAAAAGTATTTCAGCGCGGGCGTGATCTGTACGCGTTGCTTAGCGCCGGCTTAGCCTCTACGACATTGACAACAACGTTCCCGAGCGGAAATTCGTTAGCGACGCAATTGCAGACCGTGGCGAAAATGATCAAATTATCGATGGCGCAAAATTACGCCGCGCGGCAAATTTATTACGTTCGCATGGGCGGGTTTGATATGCACGATGGCTTAATGGGCACCGGCACAACCGCGCATGCGGCGCTCCTAACCCAGGTATCTCTGGCGCTGAATGCATTTTGGACGGCCATGGGCCCGACCGATGTCAACGCCCAGAATAACGTCACGTTGTTCACGGCCAGTGAATTTGCCCGCACCTTAAGCTCGAACGGGCACGGCTCCGATCACGCTTGGGGTGGGGTGCAAATGGTATTGGGTGGCGCCGTTACCGGTGGCAGAATATACGCAAACGGCGGTGGCTCGATCAGCGGCTTTCCAAATCAGGCACTCAATGCGCCGAACAATTTTTCGCGTGGTCAGATGATTCCCGGCATCGGCGTGGAGCAATACGGTGCGACACTGGCGCAATGGATGGGTATTACCGCGCCAAGCGATCTTAATTCAATCTTCGCCAATTTACCGAGTTTCTCAAGCAGTAATCTTGGTTTTGTATAGGAACCGATTTGGAATGACCCTACGGAAGTTTTGACATAGAAATGGAATTAACCAATCGTATCGTGTGCAAACCTTGGGCATGGATATTGGTGGCGGCGCTAAGCACGAGCTTGGCGACGGTTGCCTCCTGGCCCGTGCGCGCCGTAACGCCCAGCGGCTGCACCAATCTCGATGCAATACCGCCGCAGTTCACGATCTCCTATCAAGCCGCCATTCAAGGGCTTTTCAACAATTTCAATGGCGCCAACGGCTGTACCGATTGCCATGAACCGAGCGCCGGGCCCACCGGTGGGCTTGATCTAACCGGTGGCGTCTCGTGGTCGAATTTGGTTTATCAATTAAGCGCGCAAGACTCGATGTTGACGCGCGTGATTCCAAATAACCCTGACGCCAGTCTGCTGTTCCAGAAAATTAACTGCGACACCCCGGGCATTGGTCAACGTATGCCTTACGGTTTCCCACCGCTTAGCCCCGAACAGCAGGCGTTGATTTACGATTGGATTGCCGGTGGTGCGCCGTTCACGACTACCGATACCATTTTCCGCGGCGGCTTCGAAACGCGAGGGTAGGGTGCTTTAGCCCACCCTACGTGACAGCCCAACGGGCAATAACCAGATTGCCTATGAAATGCGCAGTTAATTAATCGCAGCATTGTCTGCACGTAAAATATATTAATCGAACACGCGCCGTTTTGCGGCGCACCTGATTGTCATCATCAGATAAAACTATGCGAGCAGAAATTATTGTCATCTAAAAGGTACTCCTAGCAACTCTCCCACCTCTCGAAGTTGCTGCCAAACTACGCCGCTAACGACATTGTCCATCGAATTGGGAGGAAATCTGACATTCGCACCGGTGCTTCCGACCCAGATATGGAACGTAGTGCTACTTCGCATCTCCTCGTCTGTGTATCCCATCCGCCTTAGCTCTGCACCCAAAGCGGCACCCGTTTCAATGGCAGAGGCACGATCTGCTTGCTGGTTAGTTAGCCTTGCGTATCCGCTATCCATCGCGCTCTGAAGCTGGGTGTTTAATGATACGTAGCCACCACGTAGTTGTGCGAATGCGGCTTCTTGAGTTTGCGACGGCCATACCAACGGCAATGGCCCTGTTTGCGGGACATAATCCCTGTATACGGAGGTGCCAGTACCAGGCGGTAAATACCGCAACCGTAGAGGCTCGCCACCGCCAACGGGAGAAGGCGGTAATGAAGTGCCATCACCTCCAGAGGAGGGCGGTGCAATGGGTGGCGCCGAGGAACTAGAGCCGGACGAGCCAAGCCCAGTGCTGTTGTAATTCGGCGCTTGCCCTGTAGGGCCACTTCCAGCGGCAGTGGATCCAGCGCTAAAAAATGTGGCGGCCCATAGACGCGTTGTTGCGGCACGAGCCGCATTCAAATACGGCCACGCCCTGGGACCCAACCTTAAAATGGCCGCGCCGGTACCTTCCGCGACTAAAGTTGCTCCGGCCGCCATCCCAATTTCGGGTCTTGAAGGAAGGGCTTCCAGATGTGATGGTGCAGCTATGGGCCTTACGCCACTCCCGGGCTGCAACGTACCATTCTGAATGGCTAAGGGAGTAATCGCCGGTAATCTTCCATTGTGTCCGATTGCATAAATCGCTCTGGCCCAGCTAACGGGTGTGCCATTGGCGCATTCGTTCGGATTGCTTTGGCAGAACTGATGTATCGCCGCGGCGCTTTCTGCCGGTGGAATCGGTGCGGGACGTTCAACTGCCGTTCCTGGCATCGATTGCAAGCCGGAGGGATCGTCATTCACGATGGCATTGTCATCGAACGCGGCATAAGCGTCCCTGGCAGCGAGTCGATTGCGGATCGGGTCGCGGCTGGTCCAGCGCGTGGTGCTGGGGTCGTAGGTTCTGGCCCCGAAGCGATAGAGCCCGGTGCCGGTTTGATCGATGCGTCCGCCTTTGTAGCCGACCCATTCGTGGCTAAAACCCGAGGTGCGACTGGGTATCATTTGCCCAAACGGAGTGTAGTTCGCATAGGCTGCGCGAAGGCCGCTGCCGCTAGGGCGCACCATCACCGCGTTGCCTAGCACGTCGGACTCGACGATGGCGTCGTCGCTCGGTCCGATCACGGTTTTGCGCTGGCTGCCAATGTGCCGGCGCAATGCTTGGCGCGTTAAATTGCCGCTGGCGTCCAGCCGATACTCGATCTCCAACCCCGGAAAGGCCGCATAGGCTACGGTTGGGGTAGTACTGCCCGGTGCTTTGACGTACTGGAAGGTCTGGTTCTGATTTGCGTCGTAAACATAACCCCCGCCATCATGAGTGTAGACCTGGCCCAAAGGGTCATTGCCATAATGGGTAGCATGGGCAAAGTGATGCAACGAAGCCAACAGCGTCAATACAGTGCACGCCACAAAGCGATGCGTCATGACTCTGGCCATTCCTATTGGAAATCGCGATTGGTATACGTGAACTGGCGACTTGCCCATAACAACTCCATTGATCCAAACACCAAGAAGTGGTGCATACATAGATCAATAGCGCGCAAGTCACCCCTAAACCGACATCAAAATTTGTCACAATTTGCAAACTCTTCAGCAGCGCATCCATTCCCCTCTGGGAATTACTGCTCGATCGACAGTGAAACGGGGTTGATCGCCGCTTTTTCTAAGCGCTTGTTTAGTGTTGCGAGATCGTGTGCTTTGAACCGATCCCACAAGGTTAATGTCGTGTTCAATAGCGGCTGAATTTTTACATACCCAGTTTGCGCATCCGTTGTTGGCCAAGCATCCGCACCATCCACAGCATCCGCTAATTTTTCAAGTTCGGTCGTCAGATAACGTAAGCTGGTTAAGCTTTTTGGCGGCAAATACCAGGTGCTATTGGGATAAGCCGCATTCTGATTGCCGGAAAGCACCACCAAACGCTGCTGCACAGCGCCAAGGTAAGCAGCGATTTTCGAGTCAGGTTTCTGGCTCTGGGCGCGCTCAATCAGAAGCTTCGCCAATTGTTCCGCTTCGGTCGCTGCCGCGACCGCACGCTCGCGCGCCGTTTCAATTTTTTGCGCGAGCTCGAACTGCTGCGCGTAGGCTTGCTGTGGAAGATCGATGCGTGGGTCCGGCAGTACGGAAAAGGTTTGTGTGTAGCGCTTGTCTGCTACGCTGAGTTCCGCCTTGTAGCGACCGGGCGGCGCCCATACGCCATCGGCGTATGGATTTCCTCCGCTAAGCGCTTTTGGTGCCGGATAATGCAACGACCAAACAAAGCGGTGCATGCCTGGCGTTGTTGCGAGCTTCACCGGTGAATTGATCCAATCCGGTGCGGTTTCAATAGTTCCAGTGTCGATCTTCGGCGGCTGTTCGGTGCTGTTGTAACGGCGTACCAATTCACCGTGCTCGGTCAAAATCGTCAATGTGATTGGCGTTGTGATGGGTTCATGTAATACATAATCGATGTAGGCACCATCGGCGGGGTTCGGTGCCATCGGCTCGTCTTTCGGTAATGGGGTTCCGACGAATCCGGCCGGCCGCAGACGTATCGTCGTGGCTGGCGCGAACAACCATGCGGGAGACGTTTCGACAGCCGCATCGATTTGCCGTAACGCGGTGATGTCGTCCAATATCCAAAACGCGCGCCCATGCGTGGCGATGACCAGATCGTTATCGTGCACATCGATGTCGCGCACCGACGTCACGGGCAATCCGTTCTGCAAGGGTTGCCAATGACTGCCATCGTCAAACGATACAAATACGCCTTTCTCGGTTCCGGCATAAAGTAAACCGGGTCTTGCAGAATCCTCGCGTATAACGTTAACGAACTTGCCGTCAGGGATTCCGGTTGCGATCGGCTGCCAGTTTTTGCCGCCGTCTTGTGTGCGGTAAACATACGGTTTGAAATCATCGAGGCGGTGTCGATCAATCGCGATATAGGCGCGTTGCGCATCGAAATGCGAAGTTTCGATATTTCCGACTTTGGACCAGGAACTGAGCTGCGCTGGCGTAATATTGTCCCAATGCGCGCCTTCATCGCGTGTGCGCCAAACCAAACCGTCATCGGTACCAAGCCAAATGTCGTGCTCGTTCAGCCGCGAAGGCGCAATCGCGTAGATTACGCCACGGCGTGCACCGCGTTGCTCGTTGTTGGCGATGGTGGGCGGATCGAGATTGCGTGGCACTTCTGGATTTTCGCGGGTTAAGTCGGGGCTGATGATGTCCCAGTGCTTGCCGTTGTCCGCAGTGCGGAATAAACGCTGATTGGAGAAATACAGCACATCGGGATTGCGATAGGAAAATACCAGCGGCAGTGTCCAAACACTGCGATAGTGATCCGGATAGGCGAAGGTTGGATCGATGTCTTCGGTTTGCTGCGAGCGTAAATTGAGCTTCCGCACGCGCCCCCCGTAAATCACGTCCGAGTCTTTCGGGTCTGGCGCAATGTTGTCGCTTTCCCCACCCGCCGTGGTTTCGCGAAACTGTGTCATGTTGATGCCGTCGATGTTGTTGCTGCGGCTTGGCACGCTTGCCGCTCCGGAATCCTGTTGCGAACCGTATACCCAATACGGGAAGCGCGTATCGGTGCTGACGTGATAGAACTGACCGGTGGGCTGGTTGTACCAAGAGCTCCAGGTTTCACCGCCGTTTTGCGTCACCACCGCACCCTGATCGACGCCCAAGATTTGCCGCTCCGGGTTGGTGGGATCAATCCACAGCTCATGGTAATCATCGCCGCCGGGCGCACCCTTGGTGGGTACGAATGTTTTGCCGCCGTCGTTTGACCGATACAAATTGGTGTTGCAGGCATAAATCACATCGGCGTTTTTTGGGTCCACGCTAATACCGGAAAAATACCAGCCGCGGTTCCAAATACGCCGATCGCTGCCGGTTAGTGTCCAGTGCGCGCCGCCATCATCGGATCGATACAAGCCGCCGGCCTCGCTATCGACCATGGCGTACACGCGCTGCGGCGCGGTCAGCGCCACCGCCAACCCGATGCGGCCATGCTTCATCGGCAAACCGTGCCCGCCGATGAATGTCCAATGATCGCCGCCATCGGTGGATTTGTATAAACCACTGCCGGGACCGCTGGATGGTGGATAGATATTCCAAGGCGTGCGGCGCGTTTGCCACAACGCGGCATAAACGACTTTGGGATTGCCGGGCTCGAAGGCAAGATCGATCGCACCGGTATTGGCGTTCTTGTAAAGGATTTTTTGCCAAGTCTTTCCGCCGTCGCTGGATCGGAATACGCCGCGTTGCTCGTTCGGTCCATACGGGTGGCCAAGTGCCGCAACGTACACCAGGTCCGGGTTATTAGGATGAACCAAGACGCGCCCGATTTGTTGCGTATCGTTAAGTCCGATAGAGCTCCAGCTTTTTCCGGCGTCGGTGGATTTATATAAACCATTGCCTTGGCTGATGTCCGAGCGCATGTCGGCCTCGCCACTGCCGACATAAAGGACTTGCGGGTTCGAGGGCGCCAATGCCAGGGCTCCGATCGCGCCGGTGGGCTGATCGTCGAAGATCGGCTGCCAAGTGCGTGCGCCGTCCTTGGTTTCCCAAACACCGCCGTTCACGGCCCCAAAATAAAAGTGCTGCGGATCGCCGGCAATGCCGCTCACCGCCAGGACGCGACCGCCGCGAAATGGCCCGATCGACCGCCAATGCAAATCCTGAAATAAATCGGGGTTCACCGCGACGGCATTGAAACCAAGCAACAACCATAGCCATGCCAGATGACGATAGGCGTTCATGAGCACTCCGTTCACTGAGGTTTACGTAGACTGTATACAACGGCGGCGCATAAATCACGAACTGCACGATAACATCGAACATCCGGCGCGATCGCGCGCCCAATCCGGCCGGCGTTGCGCGAAATGCTCGCGTCCGATTTGATCGTCGTACGGATGACGCAACACCTCGAGCAGGTCCGCAATGCCGGATTCATCGCCTTGCTCGGCGCGATCAATTGCCTGTTGTGCCAGATAATTGCGCAGCACATAGCGAGGATTGACCGCTTGCATGCGGGCGCGACGTTCTGCTAAGGCCAAGCCGTCGCGGCGCACTCGTGCGCTGTAACGGAGCAGCCAGGCGTTAAATTCGGGCTGGGTTTGCTGTTGCTTGGCCGTGTCATAAAAAGCGCCGTTGAACAACATCATCGTCGGCGCATCCGGATCGACATCCGCCAACGTTCGGAAGAATAATGTCATATCGACTTCGGCCGCTTGTAGCAATGCATATAGCATTTGCATGCTTTTAAGGTCTTCCGGGGTGCATTCGATCAGGCCGAGTTTGGCGGCGACATTGCAGTGATCGGCACGCGTGAATGCATCCACGTAACGTTGCAAACCCGCATGCAAAGGATCGGCACTGGTAAAAGCAGGCATCAGCGCATTCGCCAGTTGCGCCAAATTCCAATACGCAATCTGCGGCTGTTGGCCGAAACGATAGCGGCGGCTTTCGGCATCGGTGGTGTTGGGCGTCCAATCCAAATCGAAATTATCGATCCAGCCGTAAGGGCCGTAATCAAGGGTAAGCCCTAAAATCGACATATTATCGGTGTTCATTACGCCGTGCACAAAACCGACGCGCATCCAATGCGCCACCATAATGGCGGTGCGTTCGCACACCTGCGCGAACCATTCGGCACGCAGCGCTTGATCCTCGTGCGTGCTGTTCCTAGAAGCCAATTCTGGAAAATCGCGATCAATCGTGAAATCAACCAATTGCTTCAGTAGCGCTACGTCCCCACGCGCGGCCGGTAGCTCAAAGGTACCGAAGCGAATAAACGAAGGTGCCACTCGACACACAATCGCACCCGGTTCCGCTTTGGGATGGCCATCGTAAAACATATCGCGCATTACCGTTTCGCCGGTTGAGACCAAACTCAACGCACGCGTGGTCGGCACGCCCAGATGATGCATTGCCTCGCTGCACAAAAATTCGCGCACCGAGGAGCGCAGCACCGCACGGCCGTCGGCATTGCGCGAATACGGCGTTGGCCCGGCGCCTTTTAGCTGCAATTCGAAGCGTTCACCCGCCGGGTTGATTAATTCACCCAGCGTGATTGCACGTCCATCACCCAGCTGGCCCGCCCAATGACCGAATTGATGTCCGCCATAGTTTGCAGCATAGGGCTGCATACCCTCGAGCACGGTATTACCGCCAAACACCTGCGTAAATTCGTCCGATGCTACGTCGTTTGCGTCAATGCCAAGTTGCTCCGCCATTTCTGGCGAATGAGCGATCAATCGCGGAGCGATGACCGGAGTTGGGTTGACCTGCGAATACGCGGCGCCCGGCACTTGCCGCAATCGCGATCCCAATTCCGGGTCGGCAGGCAGTTCACGCGCAAAGCGGTTATCAAAGCGAAGGGGCTTCATGGAGCTTAGGATAACTCGGGTTGAATCGAGTTACTGCAAAGTCACCGTTTTGCGGTTGTCGCTGGAGACGCGGTCAATCAATTTGTTGTAAGGGTCGATACCGGCATCAAACGGTTCCTTATCGACCACCAGCTTTAGCGTGCCTTTGCCTTCGGTAATATGCTGCTTTTGCAGATACAGCACTTGTTCGGTCGATTCTTTAGCGCCGGGTTCACGCGCGAATACGCCGATATCGATCCAATCATCGATCGGCACCACCGTTTCGGCGCCTTGGCCATCGGCTTGCCGCTTGTTCGCTTCGTAATTCAATTCGACTTCGTATTTGCCATCGTCGCGCTTATGCGCTTTCGCATCGA
Organism: uncultured Rhodanobacteraceae bacterium; assembly: GCA_964466115.1. GTDB lineage: Bacteria > Pseudomonadota > Gammaproteobacteria > Xanthomonadales > Rhodanobacteraceae > Pseudolysobacter. The sequence goes on from CAYXMH010000003.1 coordinate 186,401, forward strand.
TGGCGCGGTTATCGTAAAACACGATTTTTTCAAACAGATCGGTTATTAGGCTTTGTTTGTCTTGCGCTGTTTCGGCGCGAATGTAATCGAGCAATTCGCGCGAGGTGGTATACGGCGGTTGCTGAAAACCTTTGTCTTTGAGGAATTTCGCCAGTGCGCGGTTGAGCGGCTCCTCACCGATTTCATCGCGCAGACGATAAAACACCAGCGAGCCTTTGCGGTAATGAATATACGGCTGGTTCTCGACCCGATACAGTGGCAATTCCTCGACCAATTCGCCGCCGCGACTGCGCAAATAATTGTCCAATTCATATTTAAGAAAGCGTCGCATCTTCTCGCGGCCGTATTCTTTCTCCATCACCATCAACGCTGAATACTGCGCCAACGATTCGCTAAGCATGGTGGAACCCTGCAAATCGGCGCCGATCACTTGGTGCGCCCACCATTGATGCGCGACTTCATGTGCGGTGACGTAAAACACGTAATCGATCGACTCTTCGGTATCGCGCAAATCGGTGATGAACCCGATCGACTCCGAAAACGGAATGGTGTTGGCGAAGCTCTGCGCAAAGCGGGCGTAGCGCGGAAATTCGATGATGCGAACTTGTTTGTGTTGATACGGCGTGAAATGGGCGGTGTAGTATTCCAGCGATTGTTTAACGCCTGCGATCATGCGGTCGATGTTGTAGGGGTGTTTGGCGTCGTAGTAAATCTCGATCGGGATGTCGTGCCATTGGTCGCGTTTGACCTGCCAGTGCGCCGATAAGTAGGCAAAATACGGCAGCATCGGTACATCCATTTTGTAGTGAAAGTAATGCCGGCCGTTTTCCATCCATTCGCGTTGCAGATAACCCGGCGCTAACGCAATCTGATCGGCGTTGGTGCTGACGGTGGTGTCATAGCTGATCCAATCGGCCTCGTGCGTGAGATAGGTGTTGGCGCGCGCCGCTTCCTCTTCGACCTTTGCCATGCGCGGCACTTCACCCAGGCCGCGTTTGCGACGTTCGTTGCGGTCTATGATTTGAAAACCCTCAGTGTAGCCAAAGCTTAAGAAATACTGCGCGTTATTGAAAAAACTGCCGTTGTAGACCAAGGCGGTTGCGTGACCGTCGTTGGTGAATCCTCGATAAGCGACATGCGCATCAAAATCGAAATCCATTTCCGCGCCGGGTGTCATCGGTTGCTTGAGTTTATAAATTCGGTAACCGGAAATTTTGTCGTTGAGAGTCAGTTCTGCCGGGGCAAAATCCAGTCGATCCAACTCCACATCCTGCGGTAGGGTTACGTGAAGCTCAGGGATCGCCTGATTGGTCTTGTTCATCAGCCGATAGTGGCTGCGGATGACCACGCGCCGCTCGTCCGGAAACAAATCCACATCAGCACGAACGTCCGTGATGCGCGGTTGCGGCAAATCTTTATATTGGCGGTATTTTTTTTCATAGTCGGCCTGACGGTCCAACGCTTTGTCGCTGGCGACGTATTCATTGCGCACATTGGTGTTGTAAAAAATCCATGCGCCCGCAGCAAGAAATGCAAAAATCAGCGCCGTGAGTGTTGCCCCAAGCGTTCCGTGGAGCTCAATGCGCGCTTGCCTAATTCGTCCGTTCCACGCAGGTGCAGTGCCGCGCACCCAGAACGCCATTGCAACCACTGTCAATAACGCGGCGAACAAGCCCCAGTAGCCTTCAAACCACAGACGACCGGAGAGAAAATGGCCATAGCCATTCATATCCGAATACGGGGCGCCCGGCATACCGGCGTAATTGTATAAGTTGTGATCGAAATGCATCACGCCCAATACCATCTGGGCGATCAACACCAAAATCATGGCGAGATAACCCAAAAATTTATTGTTCGTAAGCACCTGCAGCACCAGTGCTAATGCGCCCATTAATATAAATGGGCCCGCTTCCAACAACAGCCCTTTGACATACAGTCCCACTTCTAAAGAGGTATAGCCGCGCGCCAGCTGATAGCCGATGGCGGTTAATACTCCAACCGACATAAACGCCAATACCACCAGTGCGATAGCGCCTAGCTTCGCAAGCAAGGGCACCCAGTTTGGAACCGGCATTGCATCGATCACTTCGTTGAGTTTCGCGCCGCGCTCCTTCCAGACCAATTCGCCGGCATAAAACGTGACGATCAATACCAGCAGAAAGGTGTAGCTGCCTTGGATCGCTTCAAGCATCAACAAGGTGACCGGATAGACCTTGGTGCCGTACATATCGTCGATCGTGGTCGAGGCGCCGACTAAGTTGAACACACCGAATGCCAGCATCACCAAGAACGGCACGCTCTTCAACACGCCGACGGTATCGAAACGCAATTGTTTTAAAAATTGATAAAGTGCCGTTGCATGGTTAAACCGTTGAGTGAATACGATGGCTTTCCCAGGCTTATCTACCGTCATCGAAACTGCAGCAGCCGACTTGGACGCTTTCCCAAACCACCGTTTACCGGTTCCCGCGCGTTGCGGCTTGAATAACGTATAGGTGGCACCCAGCAGGCTAAATCCGATAGCCATCCATAGCGCACGATTCGCCAACAGATAATCGGCCAGCGGCGGTAATTGCGTATTGCGTTCCGCTGCTGACCAATAGCGCGTCATGCGTGACAGCGCGCGCATGCCAAATGGATCGAGCAGCGAAGCGATCCAATCGTTCTGAATATCCTTGGTGAGATTGCCCGCTATTACCCATAACACCAGAAAGCCGAGAATGCCGAGATACACCATCAGCATGCTGCGCGTGGTCGCCGCCAATAAACTTAAGAGTGCGCCGGTAAATAGCAGGTTCGGGATTACCATCACCACAATGGCCCAAGCATAGGGCGCCAACGAGAACGGTCCGAGCCGATGCGGGTCAACCCAGGGCATCTGCGTACCGAGCATCATGCCAAGCGCAATCAAGGCGTAGATCACCAGTGAAACGACGATGCCCGCGGTAAAACGGCCGAATAAATAATCGCGTTTACGCATCGGTGTGGCGAAAAACAACTCAGCCGTGCCAAATTCAAAATCACGTAACAGCGCACCGGCGATAAAAACCGTGACGATAAACATGCCAAGCACGGTGAATACGGTGAGGAAATTGACGATGACGTACGGTGAATTACGATGCACATTGCCAATCGCGCCGCCAATTTGGATGGAATCGGAACTGGTTGCGCCAAACGCGGCTAACGCAAAGATGAAAGCCCCAATCCACAGCAGCGGCGTTCGTATTTGGTAGCGCAAGTCGAAACGGAAAAACTCACCGAACATGGCGAAGCCTTAAAGTTGTTAAACCGGTTTCATCGCGTGCTGGCGTTGCTTGTGAAAATAGACGTCCTCAAGATTAGGCGCCACGGCTTCAAAACCCTCTTGAGGGTTGGTCTCGCTGTAAACGTGAATCAGCGGCTGCCCACCGAGCAGACGCGTCGATAACACGGTGTATTTTGCCTGATAATCCGCCAATGTTGCTTTACTGACCAGTTTTCGCCAAACCCGATCGCGCATCGCCGCGATCGCTTCGCGCGGCTCCCCGCTCAACAGCACCTGCCCTTGCGAAATAATCGCCATATTCGGACACAAGTCCGTTACGTCTTCGACAATGTGCGTCGATAGAATCACCACCACTTGCTCGCCGATTTCGGACAGTAGATTGAGGAACCGATTGCGCTCCTCCGGATCCAAACCGGCGGTGGGCTCATCAACGATGACCAGTTTAGGATTGCCCAATAACGCTTGCGCAATGCCGAAGCGCTGGCGCATGCCACCGGAATAGGTGCCAAGCTTACGCTTGCGCGCATCCCATAAATTGACTTGTTTCAATAACGAGTCGACGACTTCGCGGCGCTCTTTTTTCACCGTCAACCCTTTAAGCACCGCAAAATGCTCGAGCATGTCCTCGGCGGTCACTTTCGGGTATACGCCGAAATCCTGTGGCAGATAACCGAGTAACTGCCGCGTGCGTTCCTTTTCAGTAATGACATCGAAACCGTTTAAGCTGATGCTGCCCGAGTCCGGGTCTTGCAACGTTGCAATCGTGCGCATTAATGTCGATTTGCCCGCGCCATTGGGGCCTAATAAGCCGAACATGCCGTTTGGGATGTCGAGCGAAACCTCGCGCAACGCTTGCACGCCGTTGGAATAGGTCTTGGAAAGATTGCGAATGGCCAACATGGGTTGCGATCTCCACACAGAGTAAGCGACAGCTACGACCGCCCACACTAACGGTATTGCAAGTAGGGCACGTGTGCCAAACGTCCTTGGTGGCGAAATTAAGAAAAAGGGCTGCTATTGTGCTCGTTCGAGTTGCAACCGCGCTTCCAGTCTTCGTTGCGCCTCGTCGGCGTAAGCGCGACAGGCTTGCGCATCGATAAATGGATCGGGGCCGCTGCCTTTTTCGCGCAAGGCAAATTTCTTAAGCGTATTGGAAAAATCGGGGTGTACCGTCAGCAAGACATCGCAAGGAAGCTCGGCAACGGTTGTGATACTGTGGCGAAACGAATCACCGATGTCGGCCTGCTTGGCATCGCCAAGAAAACGAAAACCGGGGGCCGATACGGCATTTAGGCTATCGGCGTACACAATATTCACGCAACGACCGTTTTCGCACGATGGCCAAGTCCACGTGGTGCTGCCTGGGGTGTGGCCCGGCGTTAAGTGCGCGGTGATTGCCATTTCACCAACGGCTAAAACCTCCTGATCCTGTATTACTCGCACTTTCGCGACAGGTGGAAATGAAGTGCGGGTGCTGCCAAATCCAAACTGGGGGTCATCCTCGAGCAGCCCGCCCTGCTCCAACGCTTTTGCGCCCGGTGCACTCGCTACCACAACCGCTCCACTGTCACGTTGCAATTTTGCGATGCCGCCGGCGTGGTCAAAATGAGCGTGCGAGTTAAGAATGAATTGAATGTCTTTGACGCTAAACCCGAGCGCACGGATATTGTTTTCGATGAGCGCGGCCGATTGCGGTAAATCGGCGTCGAGTAACACCAAGCCCTTGGCGGTTTTAATCAACACGGAGCTGAGTCCGTGAACACCGACGTAGTACGTGTTGCCGTGGATTCGAAACGGAGTTTGCGGTTTATTCCACTTTGCGCAATCCGTGCAAGAGCTGGGTGGGTTTGCGGCCTGTGCAAATTCATCCAATGAAAAAGCAAGGCTAACCGAAAGAAAAAATAACCGGAATTTCATTTAAGTCTCATGTTGGAATGGTGGGCCGAGGCCCACCGTATTCGCTAGAACTTATGCCAGAAGCGCAGAAAATACGAAGCGCCGTTCAAGCCAAACTGGATGCTTTCGTACTTAAAGCCGTTGTCGGTTTCATCCGGGTTTTGCGGCGTCGGGAATTGATCGAAAATATTCGCGGCACCGAGCGTGAGTTTGGTGTCTTTGCTGAAACTGTAAGTAATGCCGATATCGGCCGAGGTTTTGGCCGCGTAATGTTGGTTCGGCACCGGTGGGCCGGAGAAGGTTCCGAGGGTTTGCGGGCCAAAATAGATGATCTTGAAATTGCCGTCCCAGGGGCCTTGCGCATAGTCAAAACTGAGGGTGGCTTTCGAGCGCGGTGCGCCGTCTTCGATAAACAATTTCTCGCGCTCCGACAACAGCACCTCTTCGCGACCGACCAGGGCCGGCGGCGCATGAATGCGTTGCACTTGCGTCGAGTTGATGTTAGCCGCCAGGATCGTGGTGAGCTCGCCCGAAGCAAATGGCATATGGTGATCCACGGTCAAATCCAAGCCTTGCGTTTTGGTATCGACCGAATTGACGAAGAATTGCGCTTGGCCAACGCCTAAGTCCTCCAAAATCGAACCGATGTTCGGATCGGTGGTATCGAACCGGCCAGTTAAGACGATGCGGTCGCGGATATTGATGCGATAGCCGTCTAAGGTAATCGAGAGATTATCCTGCGGCTTCCAAGTGGTCCCCAACGTGAAGCCGGTTGAGTTTTCTTGCTTAAGGTCGGGAATGCCAGCCGCTTGCGCCAGTGGCCCGCCGTTTGGTGCCAGTACTACGTCGACAGGCTCGCCACTGACGAAGTCGGTGAAGGTCGAGGAGAAAAACCGCTGTTGCAACGACGGCGCACGAAAGCCATTGCTGACCGAAGCGCGTAACAGCACGTTATCGGTGAAGCGATAACCGAGCGCCAATTTGCCGGTTAAGGTCGAACCGAAATCGCTGTAATCCTCGTAGCGAGCCGCCACATCGGTGGTGAGCTTTTGCGAGACATCGGTTTCCACATCGACATACGCGGCGCGGCTGTTGCGGCTGCTGTCGGTTTCATCGCCGGGTTGGAACCCCGGGAAACCTTGGCTTCCGGCACTGCCGCCGCCGGGACCGTCAGCATCGATGTAGGAACCCGGCTCGCCGGCGAAAATCTGGTAATTTTCACTGCGGTATTCACCGCCGAACGCGATGTTCATGCCATTGAAGATATCGTTGTAAAAGTGCGAAATATCCAAATTGGTGGTGTTTTGCCGGAACGAAAATCCGCCGGCCTTGAACTTGTTTGGGCTTAAGCCAAAGCCACCATCCAACAAATCCTGATCGGCAATCGATGCATTCAGTGTGTTGCTGATGGTGTTGGCCAAATCGTTGTAGCCGTAGGTTTGCGATAGATCCGCGCGCCAATCGCCGAACATGGTCCAGATTCCGGCGGTGGCGTGACGATCCTCTATATCGCCGTTGATGTAAGGGACAAACCCATTGGGGTACATCGCCGCCGAGTTGCGCGATGGGATATCGTCCGAACCGATGCCGCCGCGCGCGAATGCGGCGGATGAGGCATCGCGGTTTTGCGCACCGGCATTGAAATAAAAATGCGCTGCATCGCCGAAGGGAATTTCGCCATTGAGATACAGCGTTTTATCGTCAACCTTGGTATCGCCGATCGTGCGCGGATTATCCGGCCCGGAACGATCGGAACGGCCGCGCTTGATCCATTCACCGGTGACAGAAACGAATCCGCCATTACTCAATTCAAAACCGCAATAACCGGAGGTGAGAAAGTTTTTGCCGTCGCCGCGTGAATACTGGCCATAGCCTTCCACCGTTTCGCAACCTTTGCTGCGCTTAAGATCAATGTTCATAACCCCGGCAATCGCATCGGAACCGTATTGAGCGGCCGCACCGTCGCGCAGAATTTCGACGTGATCGATTGCGAGCAACGGGATCGTATTGAGATCAGTCCCGGTATTGCCGCGATTGCGCGCACCGAACAAATTAACCAAAGCAGTGGAATGCAACCGTTTGCCATTGACCAGCACCAAGGTCTGATCCGAACCAAGACCGCGCAGCGCGGCGGAATCAATCAAATCGGCATTGTCGGCGCCGGTCTGGCGGGTGGAGTTAAACGAGGGTGCGAGATATTGCAACGTTTGGGCAAGATCGAATTGCGCACCTTGCTCGGCCGGCTTGGCAATCGGGATGATATCGACCGGCACCATGGTTTCGGTGGCGGAGCGATCCGCGCGGCGCGAGCCGACGACGTTTACGGCCTCAAGAGTTTTTGCCTCATCGCTTGGGTCGACGCTGGCTTGTGCCGTTGCGGCATTTTGTGCCAATGCGAAACCACAGGCACCGATGCCAGCGCAAAATCCGAGTGCAATCCACCAACGTAACTGTTGCATAGTTTCCCCTCCCCATGGCGTAAGCTAATAGCTTAACGCTTTTGTAACAAAAGCGGGAGATGGAAAAATCGCTTTATTGTTTGGCTAATTGACCTATTGCTTCATTTGCCAATTCACTAAGTCCGGTGGCGCCACTTTCGTAATGCGCAATAATTTTCTTGCGCATGCGTGGGTCCCAAAACCGTTTGAGATGGTTAACGATGCCGCTAACCGCTGCAGCACGATCCGGTTCGGCATGGAAGTAAGCGCCGATATCGTTGGCCATTTGCACTAAACGCTCAGCGTTCATACACGCGGCTCCCGATAGGCAAGCCGGTGAGGGTTGGCGTAAATGACATAACCGGTTGCTCGCGCAAAGCCGACCAATGTGATCCCGGTTTCTTCGGCCAGATGAATGGCCAGTCCAGTCGGGGCAGAAATCGCAACAACGAAAGGGATACCAACTGTCGCGGCTTTCAATACCATTTCATAGCTGGCGCGACTGGTAATGACGGCAAATCCCGCATTAAAGTCGATGTTGTTTTTGCTGGCTGCACCAATCAGTTTATCCAGTGCGTTATGCCGGCCCACGTCTTCACGCAGCTGCGCGATGCGCCCATCCGGTGAAACCCAAGCCGCTGCATGCACTGCACCGGTTGCGGCATTGATCGCTTGCTGGGTTTGAATGTCGGTCAGTGCGCGGTTAAGCGCGGCGTCATCAATGACAATGCCAGTTCCCACCGGCGGTGGATGGCGAATCGCTTGCTCCAACATCTGCACCCCACACAGGCCGCACCCAGTTCGGCCGATTAAATTTCGAGCCGTATTTGCCAATACATCGTGCTTGTTTTGCGGGATGGTCATTGCAATCTCAATCCCAGCAAGCACGGGTCGAATCTCGATCGATTCCATTTCGCTTACACGCGCAATCACATTTTCGCTTAGCGAAAATCCAAGGGCAAAATCATGAAGGTCGCAGGGTGTTGCCATCATAACGACGTGCGGCATGGCGTTGTAGATCAACGCCACCGGCACTTCCTCGGCGATGCAATCGGATTGGCGCACGCTGACGCCATGCGCTCGCCGTTCGACGTCTCGGTGGATAAAACCAGCGGCCTGCCTATTTGACACGGGTTTGAATTCAGACAGCGGCATGATCTGCGTTCAACAAAGCGCGCTGCTGCTGATCTTGTTGTTGATGGCGTTTTTGCCAGGCAGATGGCTGGGTAACGCGAGTTACTTCCACCGCAGTCACTTTGTATTCGGGGCAATTGGTGGCCCAGTCGGAATTTTCCGTGGTAATCACATTGGCGCCGGATTCCGGGAAATGGAATGTGGTGTAGACCACGCCCGGTTGCACGCGATCGGTTACCGCGGCATGCAGCACGACTTCGCCGGCACGGCTGCTGATACCAACCCAGTCTCCGTCACGGATGCCGCGCTGTTCGGCGTCGTGCGGATGGATTTCAAGTCGATCCTCCGAATGCCAAACCACGTTTTCGGTGCGTCGGGTTTGGGCCCCGACGTTGTATTGCGACAAGATCCGACCTGTGGTGAGGATCAACGGGAATTTCTGGTTGACCCGTTCGCTGGTCGGCACATATTGGGTCAATAAGAACTGGCCTTTGCCGCGCACAAATTCGTTGACGTGCATCACCGGTGTGCCATTTGGTGCATGAGCGTTGCACGGCCATTGAATGCTGCCAAGCGCATCCAGCTTGTCGTAACTGACGCCATTAAACGTCGGTGTTAGTTGTGCAATTTCATCCATGATCTGCGCTGCATGCGCATAGTGCATTGAATACCCAAGCGCATTGGACAGCAGCTGCGTAATTTCCCAATCGGCGTAACCGGCTGGCGGTTGCATGACCTTACGCACGCGGGAAATGCGCCGCTCGGCATTGGTGAAGGTGCCGTCTTTTTCCAAGAACGAAGACCCGGGTAAAAACACGTGCGCGAATTTGGCCGTTTCATTTAAGAACAAATCCTGCACGACCACGCATTCTATCGCGGATAACGCAGCGGTGACATGTTGCGTGTTCGGATCGGATTGGGCCAGGTCCTCGCCTTGAATGTATAACGCCTTGAACTCACCATCCAACGCTGCCTCAAACATATTCGGTAGGCGCAAGCCGGGCTCATCCAGTAAATCGACACCCCAGGCTTTCTCGAACGACGTGCGTGTGACCGTATCCGAAACGTGCCGGTAACCGGGAAATTCATGCGGAAACGAACCCATGTCGCAGGCGCCTTGCACATTGTTTTGCCCGCGCAATGGGTTCACGCCAACGCCCTCCCGGCCGAGATTGCCCGTCGCCATCGCCAGATTGGCAATGCCAATGACCATGGTCGACCCTTGGCTGTGTTCGGTTACGCCAAGGCCATAATAAATCGCAGCATTGCCAGCCGTTGCATAAAGGCGTGCCGCACCGCGCACCGATTCAGCCGGCACACCGGTAATGGCTTGCATGGCTTCCGGGGAGTGGCTGGGACCGGAAATAAAGGCTTTCCATTTGGCGTACGAGGCAGCTTCGCAGCGTTGTGCGATGAAAGCGTCTTTCGCTAAGCCTTCCGTCACGATCACATGCGCCAGGCTATTGATTAGCGCTACGTTCGTGCCGGGTTTCAGCGGCAAATGGTAATCGGCTTTGATGTGCGGTGAGCGCACCAAATCAATGCGTCGCGGATCGGCAATGATGAGTTTTGCGCCTTGGCGCAGGCGCCGTTTCATTTGTGAAGCGAACACCGGGTGCGCATCGGTGGGATTTGCGCCGATGATGAAAATCACGTCGGCGTGCATGACCGAATCAAACGTTTGCGTTCCGGCCGACTCGCCCAAGGTTTGCTTCAAGCCGTAACCGGTGGGTGAATGACACACGCGTGCGCAAGTGTCGACGTTGTTGTTGCCAAACGCTGCGCGCACCAATTTCTGCACTAGATAGGTTTCTTCGTTGGTGCAGCGCGAGGAGGTAATGCCACCCACAGCATCGCGCCCGTATGCGGCTTGAATGCGGCGGAACTCGCTCGCGGCGTGTTTTATCGCTTCGTCCCAGGATACGACACGCCAAGGATCGCTGATTTTGGCGCGAATCATCGGCGTGTTGATGCGCTCCGGGTGCGTGGCGTACCCCAGCGCAAAACGCCCCTTGACGCAGGAATGCCCGTGATTGGCGTGGCCGTCCAAATTCGGCACCATGCGCACCAATTCTTCGCCTTTCATTTCAGCGCGGAACGAACAGCCAACGCCGCAGTACGCGCACGTAGTAATCACGCTGTGTTGCGCTTGGCCTTTGGTGATCAGCGATTTTTCCGTCAGCGTTGCGGTGGGGCAGGCTTGCACGCAGGCGCCGCAGGAAACACATTCGGATTGCAAAAATGATTCGGCTTGGCTTGCGACCACCGCTGACTCAAAGCCACGACCTTGGATGGTCAGCGCAAACGTGCCTTGCACCTCCTCGCAGGCGCGCACGCAGCGCGAGCACACAATGCACTTGGCTGGGTCGAAACTGAAGTAAGGATTGCTGTCGTCCTTCTTCGCTGCGAGATGATTTGCGCCGGCATAGCCGTAACGTACTTCGCGCAAGCCCACCACCCCGGCTTGCGTTTGCAATTCGCAATGGCCGTTGGCGGTGCAGGTAAGGCAATCCAGCGGATGGTCTGAAATATACAATTCCATTACGCCGCGGCGTAGCGCCCCGAGTTTTTCGCTTTGCGTGGTCACTTGCATGCCTTGCGCAACCAGCGTGGTGCACGAGGCGGGATAGCCCTTCATGCTGGCGATTTCAACCAAGCACAGGCGGCACGATCCAAAAGCCTCCAGCGTTTGCGTGGCGCAAAGCTTCGGAATATCGAGCCCGACCTGCGCCGCCGCACGCATCACCGAGGTTCCAGCAGGAACCGTCACTGAATGTCCATCGATCTGTAAGCACACCATGGCGCTGGAGGTTGCCGCTGGCGTGCCTAGGTCATGATCTGCAATCGATAACACGGCGGGCTCCTTGGTTAAGAATGCTTCGTGCGCGGAGCGAAATCTTGCGGAAAATGATTCAGTGCGCTTAGCACCGGCGAGGGTGTCAAGCCGCCCATCGCACACAATGAGCCATTCACCATGGTGTCGCACAAATCGCGTAATAAAACGAGATGTTTATCATACTCGTTACCTGCGAGGATGCGATCGATCACCTCGACACCGCGCACCGAACCAATGCGGCACGGCGTGCATTTTCCGCACGACTCCAGCGCACAAAACTCCATCGCAAAGCGCGCTTGCTCTGCCATGTCGACACGGTCGTCGAATGCAACGATGCCGCCGTGACCGAGCATCGCACCGATGCTCGCAAAGGCTTCGTAATCGATGGGCGTATCGAATTGCGATTCCGGCAAATACGCACCCAATGGCCCACCCACTTGCACCGCACGGATCGAGCGGCCACTGGCCGAACCGCCGCCGTAGTCGTAAAGCAATTCACGCAAACTTACGCCAAACGCTTTTTCGACCAGACCCCCGTGTTTGATGTTGCCGGCCAACTGGATAGGCAGGGTGCCGCGCGACCGGCCCATGCCATAGTCGCGATAAAATTCCGCACCGTGTTGCAGGATCAACGGCACGCTTGCCAAGGTGATGACGTTGTTGACGATGGTTGGCTGGCCGAACAAGCCTTTATGCGCCGGCAGCGGCGGCTTAAAACGCACTTGCCCGCGTTTGCCTTCGAGGCTTTCCAATAACGAGGTTTCTTCACCGCAGATGTAAGCGCCCGCCCCCAACCGGATTTCCAAATCGAAATCGTGCGAGCTCCCGCAGATGCGGCGGCCGAGGTAGCCTTTTTGATAAGCCACAGCGACGGCGTCGCGCAGAATCCGGTGGGCATTCGGATATTCGCAGCGCAAATAAATATAGCCTTGCGTTGCGCCCACAGCGAGAGCGGCGATTAGCATACCTTCGATCAATGCAAATGGATCGCCTTCTATCAACATGCGATCGGAAAACGTACCGGAATCGCCCTCATCGGCATTGCATACGATGTATTTTTGTGTGGCTTGTGTTTCCGCCACGGTTTTCCATTTTATCCCTGTAGGAAATGCGGCGCCGCCGCGGCCGCGCAAGCCGGAATCGATCACCTGTTGCACAATGGCCTGAGGGTTCAACTCAAGCGCACGTTGCAACCCGACAAAACCCTGGTGCGAGATATAGTCCTCCGGATTGAGCGGATCCGTGATGCCAACGCGTGCAAAACACAACCGCTCTTGCCGTTGCAAATACGGGAGTTGTTCTGGGGCGCCCAGGCGCAGCGGATGGGCGCCGCCGTTGAGGAAGTCCGCCGCGAACAAACCGGCGACATCGCTTGCTTGAACCGGGCCATAGGCGATGCGGCCGGTGGGTGTTTGCACTTCAACCAACGGCTCCAACCAATACAAACCGCGCGACCCATTACGCACCAGATGGATATCGACGCGAAGCTGCGCGGCCTGCGCGTTAATCGCTCGCGCTACCGCTTCAGCGCCCAGCGAAAGCGCACTGCTGTCGCGCGGCACGAAAATCGTCACGCGCATGTTGAGCTCCGAATGTTGTGAATCAGCGCATCAAACGAGTCTGCGCTAACGCGACCGTGAATGTCTTGATTGATCATCAACGACGGCGCGCAGGCGCAATTGCCCAAGCAATACACCGGCTCCAGTGAAAATAGACCGTCTTTGGATGTTTGGTGAAAATCGATGTCGAGATGGCGTTTGATATGGGCTTCCAGTGCCCGAGCTCCCATTGCTTGGCACGCTTCGGCGCGGCACAGATGAATCGTATATCGTCCAGCCGCTGCGCTGCGAAAGTAGTGATAGAAACTCACCACGCCATGTACCTCGGCACGCGAGAGGTTGAGTCCATGGGCAATCAGCGGTATCGCCTGCTCTGGAATATGGTTTAGCGTTGCTTGGATCTCATGCAATATCGGCAATAGCGCACCCGGCACCGATTTTAGGCGCTCGATAATGGCGGTGATTTGTTCCAGCATCGATGGCGCTGGAATTGCGGGCTTTAAGGAAGTTATTTCGTCCACTCCATTCGATGGCGTTGATCGATCAATTGTAATATAGGCTGCCCTTGACCTGCGGCCGGCGCATCGTCTAGAAAGCCGAGCAGATGTGGCCAGCGAATCACCCGCACACCGATGCGCTTTTGCTCCTCAAGGAGCAGCTCATGCAATTGCGGCATTTTGGTCCAATGCCATTTTGGTCGGAAATGGTGTTCGGCATGGTAACCGTTATTAAGCCAGGCCCAGTTATAATGTCTTTCATAAGTGCTTACACCCCAGGCCAGTGGGGTGGTCGGATCGGCCTTGAAATGTTCGTAGTAACCGTTCAATAACGCCAACGAGTGGCCCAAATAATAAAACGGCGTGAGCGCTACAAAGGCGCGCCAGTCGTATAAGGCGCATAGCGCGTATAGCGCGACCACCATCACGATTTCGCGGCGAATCCAAGCGGCCTTGTCCGGAAATTTTTCCTTTACGCGTCGGTAGACTTCAGCGATATCATCGCGGAAATAGCCAAAAAGCGCGTAGGTCCAAGGGCTTTCCGCTTCACCATTCTTGCCATGCCGGTAGATCGATAGCGGATCAATCGTGGTGCCTTGCGCGTTTTTCCAATCCATATTGCCAAGGTGATGGCGCAAGTGCACGTGATGATAAAGTTCCTGCGAAAAACCGTTGGCGATGGAAAGCAGGAAGCTGTAAATGCGATTGAGGCTGGCGGATGAAAAAAACGCATTGTGAATAAAATTATGGCTAACGCTGCTAAGGCTCCACGCAATGCTGATCGCGTACACCAGGGCCAATGGTAGAAATACGAACCACGGCAACCAACGAAATCCAAAAAATAACAGCGTGGCAAACGTTATTTGACCAAGCCCCATCAGCGCGGGGACGATATCCAGCGGGCTATAAGCAAAAAATACGTGCTGGCTGCGCATAGGCCATCTCTGCCGATCTTAAGCAGGGTGTTTATTGTGCAACAATAATGGGCTTATGGGTATTGGAGTCGGCACCGTTACCCCAAATAGATATCATAAGCTGATGTCTCACCAACACAAGAAAAAAACCCTCTTTTTCGAGAGCTCTTTACGTTTTGAAATTGGCCGCGAGTAGATGGTATGGGCCCACCAGGACTTGAACCTGGAACCAACGGATTATGAGTCCGCTGCTCTAACCAATTGAGCTATAGGCCCGTAGCGGTCAGTGTACGCAGGTGGAATGCCGGTTAAGCCACCCTAGAACCCTTGTCCGCAACGCTGGATTACTCCAAATCGAGAAAACTGCGCAGCTGTTCGGAACGGCTTGGGTGGCGCAGTTTGCGTAACGCTTTGGCTTCAATTTGACGGATGCGCTCGCGCGTTACATCGAATTGTTTGCCGACTTCTTCCAGCGTGTGGTCGGTATTCATGTCGATGCCAAAGCGCATGCGCAACACTTTCGCTTCGCGCGGCGTAAGGCCACCCAATACATCGCGCACCGTTTCTTGCAGGCCGGTGCCGGTGGCCGCTTCAACCGGGGATTCGATGCTGGTGTCTTCGATGAAATCGCCGAGGTGCGAATCCTCGTCGTCACCGATCGGCGTTTCCATCGATATTGGTTCTTTGGCGATCTTCAATACCTTGCGGATTTTGTCCTCGGGCATTTCCATCTTGATTGCCAGCTCGTCCGGAGTGGGTTCGCGGCCCATTTCCTGCAGCATTTGGCGGCTGATGCGGTTGAGTTTGTTGATCGTCTCGATCATGTGCACCGGAATGCGGATGGTGCGTGCTTGATCGGCAATCGAACGCGTAATCGCCTGGCGAATCCACCAGGTGGCGTAGGTCGAAAACTTGTAGCCGCGGCGGTATTCAAATTTATCCACCGCTTTCATGAGACCAATATTGCCTTCCTGGATCAGATCCAAAAATTGCAGCCCGCGGTTGGTGTATTTTTTAGCAATCGAGATCACCAGGCGCAAGTTGGCTTCGACCATTTCTTTCTTGGCGCGCCGCGCTTTGGCCTCGCCAATCGACATGGCGCGGTTGATTTCCTTGATATCGGCGGTGGAAAGAAACAGCGCCTTCTCGTTCGCGATCAGTTTTTCCTGCTCGCCGATAATGTCTTGCCGGAACGCCTTGATTGCGGAGGACCATTTTTGTTTTTTGCGAATCAACTCATCGGCAAAGGTGAGATTGGTTTCTTGCGAGGGGAACGCGCGCAAAAAATCTTTGCGCGGCATTTTGGCCTGCTTGATGCAGATGTCCATAATGACGCGTTCGTGCATGCGGATGTTGTTGACCACGTCACGCAGTTTCTTGACGAAGCTGTCGATCATGATTGCCGGCAGTTTGAGCTTTAGAAACACGTCGGCCATTTGATCGCGCAGCTTTTGTGCTTTTTTGTCGGCCA
>CAYXMH010000004.1:0-157482 GCA_964466115.1 uncultured Rhodanobacteraceae bacterium
GTCGGGGCCGATGAAACCGTTCATCGGCGGGACCGAAACATAACCCATGGCATTCCAACAGCGAATGCAATCCGGACATTTTTTGTGTGAATTTTTGTTACTCGGCGCGAAAGGGCAGCGAGATCACACCACCATTAAGGCAACTCTCGCAAATAAGCAGGCCCACCCAGTTGCCGTACTTGCTGCTCAATCCATTGCGCATGATGAACCACATACGATGACGGTTTATCGGCATGGTACCGTTTTGGATTTGGCAACACCGCAGCAAGCAGCGCCGCTTCGTGAGCATTGAGCTCCATCGGCGATTTACGAAAGAATTGCTGACTTGCCGCGGCGATGCCATAAACACCATCACCGAACTCGGCGATGTTCAGGTACATCTCTAAAATTCGCCGCTTCGGCCAACTGAGCTCCAATAGCACAGTGAAATACGCTTCCAACGCTTTGCGCACAAAACTGCGGCCACCCCATAGAAATAGATTTTTTGCGGTTTGTTGTGAAATGGTGCTTGCACCGCGGAGTTTTTCCCCGCCCTCCGCATCGCTCAACGCGTCTTGGATCGCTTGCACATCAAACCCATGATGCAGCGGGAACTTTTGATCTTCGGCCGCCACCAGCGCGATCGGCAGTTCCGGCGCCACTTGTTTTAATGCCACCCAGCGGTAACGTAAGCTAAAATCTTTATCATTGTGTACTTTAGCGTCAATCCACCGCGTCAGCATGAAGGCTGTCGTCGGCGGTGGCAGAAAACGCAATGCCACCACCGCCGCCACGCTTAATATCAGACCCCATAAGGCAAGCCAACCGAACCAGCGCAATAACCTGCGCCAAGGGCTTTTACGAGCCGGCAATAATGTGGGGCTTGGAGTTTTCAAGATAGCTTCACACCGAAAACCCGTACCCCACGAAAAACCACGGGTGATTGAAGGCTAACAAGTCAATCAATAGCAAGTTAAAACCGGCCCGCCTTCAAAAGCATCCTTAAACGTGCGATCCAGCGCAATACCGCCCAGAGTCACTTCATCCAGCGAAAACCCCTCAAACTCCGCTCCGCCATCGGAAGAAAAACGCCAACGCAATTTAATTGTTTGACCCGCATAACTGGCGAGGTTTGCGGTAAATGCCTTAAAGATGGGTGTGGGACCGGTACCGTTGCCAGAATCGGCGTTGCTAACCGTCGTAGTTTTGCCGGTAAACGCGCCCTGACTTGTCGGATAAGCGCAATTATTGATGGGCGGAGTTCCCGTTTGCGCAAAGGTGTTCGGATAACCGCCGTCTGGCGGCAGATCGTTCCAGCTACTTCCGCCATTTGTGGAAATTTCCAATACGACACCGTCCCACTGGTACTCCAAATCGTAGCGCGCCTTGAAGTTCAGTATGGCACCAGGCTGCACGACGATATTCGGCGTGGTAATTGCCGCGCAAACACTTGCTGGATAAGTTTGATTGTCGCCGCCATTATGGTAACTATAGCTGCCCGCACTGGCGATTTGATTGGTTATGCGCCATGGCGTGCTCATGTCCATATAAGCGTGCGTATCGACATCGTCGATGAAGCTGCCGCCATCGGCCCCGCCGGGCCCTAGCGTTGTGGCATTGAGCGTACGCTGGCGCAACGACTCGTTGCCCGCGCTGTCGACCGCGGAAACGCGGTAGTAATAAGGCGCGTTGTGGGTCAATGTTGAGTCGGTAAACGTCAATGCAGATAGATTATTGGCAATCCGTGTGGGGGCCGTGAAGTACGGATTGCTATCGCGGTACACCGAATAGCTGACGCCAGACGCCGCTGGGCATTGCGAGCTGCCGGTATTCCAATTCAACGCGACTGAGCAACTTGAGTTTTGTTGACTGCGCTGGATGGACGCTTCGCTAAAATTGGGAAAAAGCGCGCAAATATCATTGGAGACGACGTCTAGGCACGCGGAATGGGCGCCTTCGACATCGTTTTGTACGCCGCGAACTTGATAAGCGTAGCTGTAACCACCTTGCGTGTGATCATCCACAACCGGAGACACACCGTTACTGGCCACCATCCGAAAATCACCTTGAGCTGCACTGGCACAAGTACCCGCCGCGCGATACAACTCAAAGCTTTGGGCTCCCGCCATGGCGCTGAACCCAATGGCAATCCCGGAACTGTTATTGCTGGTCACACTCAAGCCGGTTGGCGCGGGGTATGGCGTGGGATCGGGCAATCCAAATGCGCCGGAGACCACCAGCGCATAGCCTTGGCGATCGCTGTAAGCACGACCGTTGCCGGGTATCGATGTCCCATTGACGCGCAGCGTATAGCTTCCCGCGACCGGCGCGGTTAATCGCACTTGTTCCACGGTATTTCTGCTATCGGCCGTACCACCTGCGGTTGAAACACCGCTAGTGAATACATTGCCTTTGTAGGTCGTCATACCACCCGGCGCAACCACTTCCAAATCCAGGTTATTGACCAACGCCAATGCCGCGCCGGGGGCACCTTCGGGGTCATACCAAGTCAGGGTAACGCGCAGTTCTTGACCGGCTGCAACAGTGATGAGGTATTGGTGTTGTTCGCCTTGCACCAGACCCGTTGCATTGGTTCGCTCCCAATAGCGCATGCGGCGGTTGTCATCGCCGCCGGTGGTGGTGGAACTGAACCAGAGATTGGAATCCAACCACATCCGCCCCCAGCCGTAATTATTGCTAAACCAATTCGAGGCGCTGATGGGATTGGTGCCGTTTAACATCACGGCTTTCATCAACATCCCGCTGGGATTGAGTGTGTCGGCGGCGGTTTTGGCGCCGCGCGGATAATACCCATCGCTGAAGAACTGGCGCAGCAGCACGGTATTGCCCGCAATCGTGGGTGTCGCCATTGAAGTGCCGCTCAACGATTTACTCACTGGCGCTTCAATGGTGGCAGAGTTATTGCTATCACCGGACGCGGAAACCGTACTGGTTCCCGGCGCCATGATATCGGGCTTTAAGCGACCGTCTGCGGTCGGGCCACGGCTGGAATAGCTCGCTACCGAAAGGCTTGATGCGTGACCTAAAGCGCCCACCGTCACCGCATTCTTGGCATTGCCGGGTGAACCAATCGATGGACCCGGAGCGCCATCGTTACCGGCGGCAATAGCAATGACCATATTCTCCAATGTCCACATTTCATAATCGACATCGGCATCTTCCGAAGCATAGGCGCCCTGATTACTGGACCCCCACGAATCGCTATGCACGCGCACACCGCCCGCGTAGGCTTGCTCCAACAAAGTGCGCACGTCATCGGCGCCGCTAAGGCAGCCGGTGGTGTCATCGCCAATATCTTGAAATAGGATTTGCGCGTTCGGGGCCATGCTGTCGTTCGCATCATGGCCCGCACTGGTCGGGGACGAAGCGGTATAAGTCGTTAACCCAAACGTACCGGAAGCATCACCCGCCAAGGTGCCACTGGTATGCGTGCCGTGGTAAGCGGTTGCCGGGCCACCCGAACAAGACGCGTTATTGTCGTAACTGCTGGCAGAGGGTTGCACCCAATAAGCAAAGATTTTATTGCCCGGGTGCGTAACACCAATCGCCGGCGGCACCGGGGAGACAGCATCCGTTATCGCACTGACCAGGCCGGTGCCGTTGTTATAGTCGGTAAACCAAGCCTCATTGCGATCCAAACCGGAATCGGCAATGCCAACGATTTGGCCGGTGCCTAAAATCTGGTGATCCCACAACGGCGTGGGGCCGCACAAACCAATACCACAGGACAATGTATTGGCTTGCATCGGACCGGGCGCGCCATCGTTCATCAAATGCGGCAATCGATAAGGTGCAATCCACGCCACGCCTTCGGTGCCACTGGCTGTTTGCAGCAACAATGCGAGCTGCTCCGGCTTCACCCGAACGCGCAAACGCGGCCCGGTAGAACGCTCCACTTGCGAGGTTACCCCAACATCCGGGATGCGCTTTTGCAAAGCGCTGAGCAACCGCTGCGCCGATTCGCCCGCAAACCCCTGGATTTCAATTTGATGCTCGCCGTACTCGGAGACGCCAAGCTTGGCACGCTCATTTGTCCACAATGCCGGATCAAGCTTCATGCCGGGCTCGAAGCTCCCGGCGAAGCGCACCGCGGGATCGGCCCGCACTGCCGCCAGGCCTTGTCCGCCAAGCCTTATCAAATAGGCGTTATTCGGAACGTAGCTCACCAGCTCGGCTCCCGCCTGCTGCAAACGATCTTGTATTTTTTGGATGCCGGGGAGAAATTGCACGATCGCATAACGGGATGTGAGCTCGGGGGCCAGCATCGCCACGCCCGTGGGATTTAAGTCCAATTGTTGTGCCGCAGGGTCAAACACACCGGCGCGCAGCAATAACAAGCTGTTGTCACTGCGCAGCTCAAGCGAATCGGGTGCATGTGCTATCACTTTGGCGCGCGATTGCGCCGACCAGCCATCGGTAATACCCAACCCAACGCCAAGAACCAACGCCATAATGCGTGCATAGCCGTAACGCGACATTCTGTTACTCCGGTAAATTTCGTAAATTCAACGTTTCAGGTTGATCTATGAGCCAAAACCTTCGCTGATCGCTCACTCTTTTCATCTTAAAGTATGCGAGCGCACACCAACCCATGCAATCTTAAAAGCTCCATTGCTCTTTAGGGCTTGCAAATTCGGCGCAGGTCGGCACTATTTGTGTTGTTGTTAAGATTTTAGGAGCACGCCCTAATGGATAGCCCGGATTATCTGCGCCAATTTCTGCTGGAACGTGCGCAAATGCGTGGCGTGTTGGTACGTTTAAATGCAACTTGGCAGCAAATACAAGAGCGCGCGGATTACCCTCAAGCGGTGGCGCGCATTCTCGGTGAAACCTTGGCCGCCAGCGCATTGCTTACCGGCAATATCAAGTTCCAAGGAAGTTTATCCATTCAAATCAAAGGTGCCGAACCATTAACCTTGGTGTTCGCCGAATGCAGCCACGAAGGTAAGCTGCGCGGTTTGGCGCGTTGGCAAGGTGAGGTTAACGAGACATTCACCTTATTCGAAAAAGCCAACGCCATACTTGCCATCACCATTGAAAACTCCACCAGCGGGCAACGCTACCAGGGATTGGCGCCCATCGAGAATGCATCGTTGGCGGTTTTATTTGAGCATTATTTTGAACGTTCGGAACAGCTTCCCACCCGTATCGTCTTGGCCAGTGACGGCAAATTCTGCGGCGGTATCATGCTGCAACCGGTGGCCGCCCATGGCGGAAGCGCAACGCAGCACGATCCAGACGCCTGGAACAGAGTCAGCTTATTATTACAAACGTTGACAGTCGCCGAATTGTTGACCTTACCCGCCGAGACGCTGCTGCTGCGTTTGTTCCATGAGGAGATGGTGCGGCTTTACGCACCGCGCTTCCTTACGCTCGGTTGCCGCTGCTCGCGGGAACGCGTCGCCGGTATGTTGCGCGCACTCGGGCGCGACGAAGCCGATGCCGCGGTACGTGAGGATGGCGCCGCCGAAATTATTTGCGAGTTTTGCAATGCCCGTTATCGCTTCGACCGTGTCGATATGGAGCAAGTATTTAGCGACCAGCCTTTGGCGCCGAGTTCATCGAGTGCGCACTAGAGGTTTTAGCCTACGCGGAAATGACGATAATGAAGTTTTGAAGTGGAAACGGAATTACTTGCCCTTTGCGCTCTGGTTTAATTTTAACCAAACGCTAGCCGGCTGCGGTTGCGCGAATAAAAAGCCCTGACCAAACTCGCAGCCCAATTCGCGCAATGCCGCGCACTGGGCCTCCGTCTCGATGCCCTCGGCAATAACTTCCATCGATAACGACCCGGCCAATGCCTGAATCGCTCGCACGACGGCGGTGCTACCTCCCACGCTTCCTGGCAGCAAATCCGCCACGAAAGAACGGTCGATTTTTAATGCGTGCAGCGGATACTGATGCAAATAACTTAAGGAGGAGTAACCGGTACCGAAATCATCAAGCGTGACGCTTAACCCATGGAACCGCAGAACATCCAACATCTGCTTGACCGCCGGCGGATTCTCAAGCAGCGCACCCTCGGTCACTTCAATGCGAATGCTGGCCGGTGCAATCGAATGGCGCTCGAACATCGCCAACAAGCCATTAATCAAATGCACCGACCGGAAATGACGCCCCGATAAATTGATGCTAACGAAGCCGCCGCTGCTGCCAACCAATTGACCTGCCGTAGCACAGACTGCGTCAAACATCTGCCAATCGATTTGCTCATCGAAACCGTTGTCCTCGGCAACGGAAAGGAAATCGATCGGCAACAACAACCCCCGCTCGGGGTGACGCCAACGCAATAAGGCCTCGTAGCCAATGGTGCTGCGGTCATCCAAGCGCACGATCGGCTGGAAGTAAGGCTCGAATTCGCTGCGCGTAATGGCGCGGCGCAAATCGCTTTCGAGTTCCAGCAGTTGAATCGCTTCCTGGTGGAGTGTTTCGTCGAATAACGCATAACGGTGGCGCCCTTCCGCTTTAGCGCGGTACATCGCCACATCCGCATCGCGCAACAACTCCTCTGCTTGGTTATAGCGCGACGCAGCCAAGGCAATACCGATGCTTACGGAAGTGAACACTTCCTTTGCACCCAACCGCAACGGCGCGTTCAACGCCTCGATAATGCGTTGCGCGAATTGGCTGGCGTCATCGGCCGCCTTGATGTTATTGAGCACGATGGCAAATTCATCGCCGCCCAAGCGCGCCACCAAATCCAAAGGTTCCAAACAACTGGCAATGCGGCTACCCACTTCTTTTAAAAGCTCATCGCCAACCAGATGGCCAACTGAATCGTTAATCACCTTGAAGCGATCAAGATCCAAGAACAATACGGCAAATAACGCAGTGGGATCGCGCTCGTACGCATTCAATGCGCGGCTCAAGCGCGTCAGCAAATAATTGCGGTTGGGCAATCCGGTAAGTGCATCGTGCAAATTTTCATGCTTGAGTCGGCGTTCGATACGCTCACGCACTTCGATTTGCTCGCGCAAATCGCGATTTGCCGTGGCAAGTTCCGTGGTGCGTTCGGCAACCCGGCGCTCCAACTCAGCATACGCGTGCCTAAGCGATTCCGCACTGCGCTTACGCTCCAACGCATTCGCAATGTGGTAGGAAACGAAGGTGAGCAGTTCTTGATCACGCGGGGTATAACGGTGATCGTCGGAATAGCTTTGAACTGCGATGACGCCGACCGGCTTGTCATTACAAATCAGCGGCACGCCAAGCCAGCAGCGCGAGCGTTTTCCGATCGAGGTGGCTTCGCCGCTGGCATACAAGCGCTCCAAACCAACCTGATCGCCGAGCAAAGCACTGCCCGTCCTCAATACATAATCGGTAACGCCAGTGCCCAACGGACGTCGCACCCGATGCAAATCAAACTCGTCCACCGAATACGGAAACAGCAGTTCGGTTTTGTCCTCGGAAAGCAATGCGATGTAGAAGTTACGCGCATACAAAAGACCGCCCACCACCCGATGCACAGCGGCGTAGAAGTCATCAATGCTTTCCGTGGTGTTTGCCAGCTCAGCGATGCGGAATAACGCCGCCTGCAAACGCTCGCCGTGCTGGCGCTCGAGAACCTGCTGCTGCAGAACCCGATTTGCCTCACACAACGCATCAGTGCGTTCGGTGACGCGCCGCTCCAACTCGCCCAGCGCTTGACGGCGTTCCAACGCCGTAAGGATATGTTGAGCAACGTAAGCGAGCAAAGTGCGATCTTCCGTGGAAAACCGCACGGTACTAGTATAACTCTGCACAACAATGCCACCCACCACTTGTGAACCGCGCACCAGCGGCACGCCTAACCAGTCCACACAATCCGGACCAAGCGCCGTCACCGGCCCATCCACCACCACCGACAAAGCCTGCGGCGACCCCATGAGCGATTGACCTTGCCGGATCAAGTACCAAGTGGGGCTATGCCGTATCTCATCCATTGGAATGTCGCGTTCGGGGCTTGGGGGCTGCGCATCGGCGACATCGACAAAATACGGGAACCGCAACATATCGCGCTGCTCGTCATACAAGACAATGTAGAAATTGTCTGCGTACATTAAGGTCCCGACAATGTAATGCAGCGATTGCAGCACTTCCGGCATTTCCCGCTCGGAGCTCGCCTGGTCGGCAATTGCATATAGTGCCCGCTGCAACCGCTCGGCTTGTTCCAAGCGCGCGACCGAGCGGCGCAGGTCTTCATTTGCCTGTACGCTGACCAAACGCTCTTGCAGCAACTTAACGCAGCGGCTGAGCCGCGTACGGGTTTCAGGAGTAGCCCATTGCGCGTTAAGCAACTCCAAAGCCAAGATCGCCACCACCCTATGCCTAACCATGAGCGGCGTGGCTACCCAAACTTTTGCCTCGGCTTGCGTATTATCCTCCGCGGGGTTGGTCTCGCACACTTGCTGGGCATCTTTGGCCGCCCTTTCGGCTACTGCCAACAAACCTTCGGATTCAACAATATAAGTATTGTGCGTGCCATCCACCCAATGCAGGAGAACCGCACTGGCCTTGAGCCATTCATGCGCCAAAATTTCAGCCGCCGCGACCAGATCTTCCGCACCCCCCGCTCGCAGCAGCGCCAGTAGTGCGAGTTCCGGCAAGCCCTCGCTTAATCCCGCCCCCACGGCATGGCGCGCAGACGATTCGTCGGATTTACCCGTTTCCGTTTCGGCAGATTCCTTCGTAACGCTGAAGGTAGACGACATAATGCTTAAGAAGCCTTTTTAAGATACACAGGTTTATAGCACTTGATTGGTATGTTAAGTGCATTAGCTCCAAACCAATTTCAACTGGCATTGCACTTTATTTTGTGCCACCTTGCAACCAGATCATGGGTACTACTTTTTTTTAAGATTTGCGTTAGAATTTAGTTAACCGCTATTAATGGCGAATTTCCTTCGCAGCGATTAGCAAAATGGAATGCAATCGCTGGGTTTTAGAGTCTTTGGGCAAGGCCTTAAGTTTTGGGTCTGATTGATATTATGACTATGCGTTTAGGAGTTTTCATCACTGCACTGCTTGCTTGCTCACCCATAGCAGGCCTAGCGCAGCATGTATTGCCGGAACCCGACTCGGTTTCGCCGCCGGCTTTACTCGTCGACGATTTGCTCAAGACGACAGCCGCTCCCCAAAACCCCTATCGCAAACAAATTATACCGCTATGGAACACACCTGACGGCCGTTGGCTAACCACCGTAGCCCTGAGCACATCCGGGGAGCCGCTATTCCCGTCGGCGCCCCACATCGGTTCCCCGAGTGATTGGTCCGTTATCGATGTGACCAGCATGGTGTTCTCCGGCGCACTACGTCTAAATATAAATGACAGCTGGCATGCGCAAATGACGTTTGGGCAGAGAACATTGACCTCACCGCTTGCAGCGGCCGGCAATTTGCCAAACTGCATTTCAGAGCAAGCGGTTCCTAGCCAATTAAGCGCAAGCGCGACGTGCGGATCGGCATTTGGATTTGGCTTAAACCGAATTGAGCATACCCTCATGGGTGGTGCGAGCACTGGATGGGCGAATGATCGTATTAGCGTGGATTTAAACGTTGGGCTGGAATGGCTACCCACGAACAACGGGCTAGACGCGGCCACGGCATTAGCTCATCTTGAAGCAGATCCAGCGGGTAACTTGTCCGTTTCCGCCCTGCATTTACCCGATTTAGTCATTCCCAGCTTTGCGAGCTATCAAGGCAACAGTGCCATGTTGTCCGCAAACGGCCGTTGGCAAATCAATGATCACCAAACATTGGGTCTTGGTGCCAGCTTAAGCCGCATCCAGCTGAACTCGTTTAACCCTGGGTCCAATCTGAGCTTCAACCAGGCCGCTATTAATTTGGGTCTGAGCTATGGAGCACTGAGTGGTGGGCTAACGGGTCGCGTTATTGCCCCGAACGATATGGCAACCCCTGGCAATACGCACTGGGCCAGCATTGATCTTGGCGTCTCGTGGCGCACCCCATGGCAGGGCGAGCTTAGCGTTGGAACGCAAAATCTTTGGTCCAATGGCACCTTACCCGGTCCGCTTGACTCCTCCACACACGAAAACGATGGCACTCAGCCGCGCGTGCCTTACGTGCAATATCACCAAGATCTGTAACCCCCGTTACCACGCCTAATCCCACTGCCCATCTTGAACCCTTCGGCTTCAAGACGAACTTATCGGAGCAAGATCGGCCAGGCATTCGCTCGCGAATTGCATTTAACGCATTTTTTACAAATGCGGATGAAAAACCGCCTCTGAACCACCGGACATTCGTTTCTTATCCCTGCATACAACACCGGAAGTCAAGGCTATATCTAGAGAATTTTCTTTAACTGTTGCAATTGCGCAACAGGGATTCCCATGTTAAGAGAATGTTGTTAGTATCCCCCGCTGCCGAAGGTTTAGGTGGGCCAGTGCCTTGGCTATTCCATGGAATGGAGATCACTAATGTCCCGAATTTTGTATACAACTCTGACGTTGGAGAGTGAAAAATGAGACTAAATAGCAACGAGCTTTCAAATGCCGTTCGTTTCGCCCTCGCGTTTGGCGTCGTATCTACCGCTTCCATGGTAGCAACGGCAGCACACGCGCAGACCGCGAAAACCGGCGAAAAAGCCGAATCCCTGGAAACCATTACCGTTGTCGGCTCGCGCATCAAACGCACCGATGTGGAAACTTCACAACCGGTGTTCGTGCTTGAACGCGCTGAACTGCAAAAAACCGGTTTAACCTCGATTGGCGATATCTTGCAGCACCTGTCGAGCTCTGGCGGCGCCGCCCTTAACACCGTAGTAAACAACGGTGGCGATGGCTCAACCCAGATCGATCTGCGCAACTTAGGCCCAAATCGTGTGCTCGTGCTGGTTAACGGTCGCCGTTGGACGGTGGATGACTTCGGTCAAACCGACCTGAACACCATTCCAGTATCGATCATCGAGCGCGTTGAAGTGCTGAAAGACGGCGCTTCTGCTGTATACGGATCCGATGCAATCGCTGGTGTAATCAACATCACCACGCGTGATAAGTACAATGGCGCTGAAGCCAGTGCATACTGGGGCCAAAACCAACACGGTGATGGCGAGCAACAATTGTATGACTTCACGATCGGCTCATCTTCCGAGAAAGCGTCGGTTGTAATGAACGTTTCGTATGCTCAACAAGATCCAGTCTTCGCTGGTGACCGCCACATTTCTGAGTGCCCAACCGTTAACTTAGGTTGCAACGACGTTAATGCCGGCGCTAGCTCGACGACCCCTTATGGTCGTTTCCGCGAGCCAGGCGTACCAGGCACCGTAACCTTAATCCCGGGTCGTCCAGGCACCTCGCCAAGCGATTTCCGTCCGTTCAATCTCAGCACCGACGGTTACAACTTCGCCCCGGCGAACTATCTGGCAACCCCGCAACAACGCACTGGCTTGTATGTACAAGGCCGTTACAACATCACCGACAATATTTCATTCAAGTCGGAAGTGATGTTCAATCGCCGCGAATCCAACCAACAGCTCGCAACGGTTCCGCTGACGCTTGGCACAACGACCATCTTTGGTGGCCCGTTCACCCAGATCAACGTTTCCAGCGCAAACATCTATAACCCGTTTGGTGCAAACGTAACCCGCGCCCAACGTCGTTTGGTTGAAACCGGACCGCGCATTTTCTCCGAGACCGTCGACACCTACCACTTCGGTGGTGGCTTCGAAGGCAACTTCGATGTATGGGGTCATAATTGGACGTGGGATATGAATTACACGTTCAACAAAAACTTTGAAACCGACACCAATACCAACCTCGTGAACTTGGCGGCTGTAGCTAATGCCGTTGGCCCATCGTTTATCGATGCCGCCGGCGCACATTGCGGCACCGCAGGCCATGTCATCATCGGTTGCGTACCGCTAAACCTGTTTGGCGGACCAGGCTCGATCACCCCTGACATGGTTGACTACATCTCTTACGCTGGCGTTGGTAAAGATGTAAACAAACGCTACAACTACAGCGCCAACTTGACCGGTGATTTGCTCGAGCTGCCAGCGGGTGCATTAGGGTTTGCCGCTGGTTACGAATATCGCCGCGACAACGTGGTTAACCTGCCAGATCCATTCGTGGTAGCGGGCGTCAGCTCCACCAACCAGGCGAACCCAACCTCGGGTGGCTATTCGTTGAACGAGTTCTATCTTGAATTCAGCGTGCCATTACTGAAAGATGCACCGTTGGCGCAAACGTTGGAACTGAGCCTTGCCGGCCGTTACTCCGATTACTCCAACTTCGGTGATACGACCAACGGCAAGTTTGGCTTCCGCTGGAAACCGATTGATGACTTATTGGTTCGTGGCAACTACTCGCAAGGGTATCGCGCTCCTTCGGTTGGTGAACTGTTCCTGGGTACCCGCGAATCGTTCCTGACGGTTGCAGATCCGTGCGTTCACGCCACCGGCACTATCGCGGCCAATTGCGCAGCTCAAGGTGTTCCTTCAACCGTTGAGCAAGCGAATGCCCAGATCCGCGTTCTTCAGGGCGGTAGCATCGATCTAACTCCAGAAAAAGCCACCACCAAAACCTTAGGTTTGGTGTATAGCCCAAGTTATGTACAAGGCTTGGATCTGTACTTGGATTGGTACAGCATCAACTTGCGTGACACCATTGCCATCGTACCGTCCGGCTTCTCGCTCGGTCAGTGCTATACAACCGGTACCTTCTGCCAAAACATCGTACGCGGTCCAGATGGTTCGTTGGATCACGTAAACTCGGTATACGACAACCAAGGTCGTTATCGTGAAGAAGGGTATGATTTCACGGTCGGTTATAAGTTCGATACCGAGAGCTTCGGCAAATTCAACTTCCTCTGGGATAACAACTACATCAGCAAATACACCCAACAAGCTCTGTCTGGTGTAGCCGCGGATGGCTCGTTGGAGTTCACCACCACGTCCGTTGTTGGTAACTATTATGGCGGCGGCAACGCTTACTGGCGTTGGAAGTCCAACCTAACCACCGATTGGCAGTATGGCGATTGGGGTGCAACGTTAATCACCCGCTACATGTCTCACCTGGATGAGGATTGCGGGTTTGCAACGGGCACGACGCTGTGCGGTACCAACCCAGACTTCGTTGATCCGCAGTTTGGTGAGCAGTTCCATGAAGTTGCCAGCCGCTGGTACTTCGATCTGCAAGGCCGTTGGGATGCGCCATGGAATGCGCGTGTAACCGCAGGTGTTAACAACCTGTTCGATAAGGATCCACCGATCGCCTACAGTGCGCTCGCTAACTCCTTCGACTTTAACTATCCGGTTCCAGGACGTTTCTACTACGTTCAGTACAGCCAGAAGTTCTAAGATCGGTTGTGAACAGTTAGTCCGAAGCGGCCCCGAAAGGGGCCGCTTTTTTTTGGGAGTGGCATTGATCGCGCCCGCCGGCACTGGTCTATAACGATTTCACTCGTTTGACTGTTCGTTGTGCGAGGCGGACTATAGTGCTCCTTCCATCCGTTAGAGTTTTTTGGTCCTATTTACTTGACGTCACCGTATGCCTTTTAACGCCACCCCTGATACCGCCGACCCAGACGTCCATCGTCACGTTCGCCAAATACGCCGTGCGTTAAAACGCAACGATTTTACGGAAGCCGAACAACACTGCCGCGCGTTACTCGTATTGCAGCCACACCACGAAGCCGCCTTAAGTTTCTTAAGCCAGCACGCATTACAAACCGGCGATATTGAATCTGCGCAAACCTTCGCTGCACAAGGCATCGCCGCGTTACCAAACTCTGCCGCACTACACTTTCATTTGGGATGCGCCCAAGAGGCTGCCGGTTTACATGCAGCCGCACGCGAAGCGTTTATCCACGCTTTTGATCGCGATGCCAATTTGATCCTGGCCCGCATCTACCAAGGCGCGCAGGAGGAAGCCCTTGGCCAGGGTGAAGCAATGCTGCACACCTACGGCCATGCCCTCACCTTGGCGCACAAGACCGGGATGTTAAATGCGGGTCAAGACTATTCACCGCAAGTGCATCACCGCGTCAACCACGCAATTGAAATCCTGCAAAATGCACGCGAAGCGGCGCTAGACCTGGTATTGAACCCGTTGCGCGAACGCTATGGCCGACAGCCATTGGCACGCATTCAACGAGCTATGGATGTGTATTTAGGTAAAGCGCAAGTGCAATGGCCGCATCCGCTGCAACGTCCTACGTTTCTGCTGATTCCCGATTTACCGCCACAGGCGTGGTTTGAGCGCGAAGCGTTTCCTTTCTTGAGCAACATCGAGCAGATGACCGATGTCATCCGCGAAGAATTGTTAGCGGTATTGGCCGACGAAGCCGACCTTACGCCGTACGTCGATATGCCCGACGATGCGCCTGCCGCCCCGTTTTGGCGCGAACTCAATCATTCTCCGCGCTGGAGCGGCTACCACCTATTCCGACATGGCGAGCGCGTTGAAGCGCATTGCCAACGTTGCCCGAAAACCGTCGCCGCGCTGGAAGCTTTGCCGATCATGCGCGTTCCGGAACATTCGCCGGAAGCGTTGTTTTCGGTATTGAAGCCCCACACTCACATCCCCCTACACACCGGCGTGGTAAACGGTCGCTTGACCGTCCATCTTCCCCTGATCGTGCCGGAAAAATGCGGCGCGTTAAAAGCCGGTGATGAGGCGCGCGGATGGGAAGTTGGCCGCTGCCTGATCTTCGATGATTCGATGTTCCACGAGGCCTGGAACAACAGCGACCAGACCCGAGTGGTGTTGATTTTCGATATCTGGAATCCGTATTTAACGCAAGTCGAATGCGAGGCGATGGCGGCAACCGTTGCCGCCATCGGGCAATTCAATCGCCGCTATTGTGGCAGCGACGAGAGTCAGAACGATCATTGATCGCGACGCAATTCCACATTTCCGCTAAACGATTTCGCGGAAATTCTCGCGTCGGCTCCGCCGATACGCGCATTTAACGTGGAACCGGGGCCATACTCTTCGTGAACCACTTCACCGAATTCGGTTTTGAGCGAGCCACTAAAGGTCTCCGCTTCAATACGGGCAGATAGCGCGGCCGGTAAAAACAACCGCAGGTTGCCGCTCATGCTCTCGGCTTCGATTCTGCCGGCAGCCTCGGGCGCACTGTGAATTTCGATCTCCCCGGATACCGTGCTTGCCGTCACCTCGCTGATCGCCGCGCTGCGCAACCGAATCCGGCCCGATACCGTTTCCAACCTGACCCGACCGGCGATACCTTGCGCATCAATATCGCCACTAACCGTCTCAATGCTGGAGCGCGTTGCCTGCCCGTTAAGCTCGACATCGCCACTGACACTTTCGATTTTGAGCTCCTCGGTGCTGCAAGTAAATTTGAGTTTGCCGCTAACTCCATCGACCTCGAGCGATTTTCCGGCAACGTCCGTGACGCTAACCTCTGCGCTAACTACCTCCAATTTTAAAGACACTTGCCGCGGCACCTTGATTTCCAGCCGGGTCTCTTCCATCAAAGAATCGTTAAACCCAAACCAGCCGTGCTTCTCCGATCCTTGCACCTTGATGCTAAGGTGATCCGCCCCGCCTTCGATACTCAAGCCTTTGCCGCCCGCACCTAAACTGCCTCCGATACTCACTTCCTCGCGATCCCAACCGCTAATCACAACGGCCCCTTTGACGTTGCTGACCTCGATCGTCGCGTTCGCCTTTACCGAACGGGTTTCTGCAATGGGCGTAGCCGCATAGGCATCGCCGACAGTGGCAAAAAATCCAACCACAATCAAAAATAATTTTGTGTTCATCGTCTTTTCATCCCATTGTAGGGTGGGCTTTAGCCCACCGATATCGCAATACCACGGTGGGCAAAGCCCACCCTACGTATCGATCCGCGCCAAACGCATGCGTCTGCCATAACTGCGATTCAGCAAACTCACCAAAAATACGGCATCGGGTCGCTGCTCCAACGCCTCCTGCAATTTAAACGTCGCGCTGTCAATTTCGCTTGCAGCGGCAGCCAGTTGCGGATCGCGCGGGTCGTTCCAGTCAAGCGCCGTGCGCGGCAAATAACGCGCAGCCGTAGCATCCGATGGGGACTGAGCTTGCCTATGTGCTGCCGTGTTCGCGAAATCGTTGCTTTGCAGTCTCATCTGCGAGGCAATCAACACGGTCAACCCCAATACGACGCCAGCCGCAATCGCCCAGCCCTGCCATTTTCTATGGGGGGAACGTAGCGTTACCGTTTCGTTCGCGATGCGCGCTGCAATCTGTGGCCAAAGATCACGCGCTGGTTCACGTGGATTGACCAAACTGCGCAATCGCCGTTGCCATTCAAACTCATTCATCGCTCTCTCCTAATATCCGGCGCAACAGCTGGCGGGCGCGATGCAGCTGCGCTTTCGACGAACCCACCGCCATGCCAAGCTCCAGCGCAATATCTTCGTGACGCCAGCCTTCCACATCGTGCAGCACCAACACCGCGCGCGCACGCGGTGGCAAGCCGGCCACAGCACGTTCCAAATCGGCGCGCTCGCCAGCGCAGTGCATCGGTGTCGCTTCGACGATCTGGTCTAGATCATCGTCATCCACCGATGTTTCCGGTTTTGCTACGCGCGCCCGAATGTCCATTAAAGCCGTATTCACGGCAATGCGGTGCAGCCATGTACCAAACGCACTCTCATGGCGAAAGCCACTGAGCTTTTGCCAGGCACGTACGAACGCGTCTTGGGTCCACTCCTCAGCGCGTTGCGTATCGCGACCGCTCAATCGATACAACACCGCATGCACACGTGCCACATGGCGCCGGTATAGGGTTTCAAAAGCCGCTAGAACGCCAGCTTGGGCACACCGCACCAATGCACCATCGCCTGAGTCGGCGGCTTCATCGACGCGACACACGTTCGCATTGGCGTTGATCGTCGGCAGAATCAAAGCGGTGTTGGCTTCCATAGTGTGGAGTTGGATGCGTATGGCCTGAATAAGGTTTAAACACCTTGCAATTCAAAGCCCGCATAGCCGAGCGCCCCATTTTTATTGGGTATGTTTTTTACTTTATTTAACCCAACGCCGCCATCACCCGCTGCTGTTCAATTTTGAGCTGCATCGGCGTGGGCTCGCCATACGAATCCAGATACTCGCCGATCGCGGTCAATTCTTTTCGCCAACCGCTACGATCAACGCCCAGCAAAGTATCAAGCTCGGTGCGGCCGATGTTCAAGCCGGAAAGATTTAGGTCCTGCGGCCGCGGTACCAAGCCGATCGGGGTTTCGGTAGCGGCGGTAGCGCCGGTGCAGCGTCCGATAATCCATTCCAGCACGCGCATATTGTCGCCGAACCCCGGCCAGAGGAACTTGCCGTCGCTGCCTTTACGAAACCAGTTGACATGAAAAATCTTTGGTAACTTTGTGGATTTTTCAGCAAAACTCAACCAATGCGCGAAATAATCGGCAAAGTTGTATCCGCAGAATGGCTTCATCGCCATCGAGTCGCGGCGCACCACACCGACCGCGCCGGTTGCAGCCGCGGTTGTTTCCGAGGCCATGGCCGCACCGAGCAACACCCCGTGGTTCCAATCGCGCGCCTCAAATACCAATGGCACCAACGATTCACGCCGGCCACCAAAAATAATCGCGGATAACGGCACGCCTTGCGCATCTTCGGCATGCGGTGAGTAGCTTGGACAACGCCGTGCCGCAACGGTAAAGCGTGAATTGGGATGCGCCGCCGGACCGTTGCTCGGATCATACGCTCGACCGCACCAATCCTTATCGGGTTTACCGGCCAGCCCTTCCCACCACGGTTGATTATCGGCGGTTACCGCTACATTGGTGAAAATGGCGTTGTCGCTTAGCATGGCCAATGCATTCGGGTTGGTTTTAAGGCTGGTACCCGGTGCGACACCGAAAAAACCCGCCTCGGGATTGATCGCCCATAGTCGGCCATCGGCACCCGGCTGCATCCAGCAGATATCATCCCCCACCGTCCATACCTTCCAACCGGGATAGGCCGCCGGTGGAATCAGCATAGCAAGGTTGGTCTTGCCGCAAGCCGACGGAAACGCGGCGGCGATATAGTAAATTTCACCTTGTGGATTTTGCACGCCTAGAATCAGCATGTGTTCGGCCAACCAGCCCTCTGCACGAGCTTGCCAAGAGGCAATACGCAGTGCATGGCATTTCTTACCCAATAAAGCGTTGCCGCCGTAACCGGAGCCGATCGACTTAATCGTCAACTCTTCAGGGAAATGCATGATGTAGCGTTTGTCCGGATTGAGCTCGCCAATCGAATGCCAGCCTTTTACAAAGCTGCGTTCGCGCTCAATCCGAGCCAATGCGGCAGCACCCATGCGCGTCATGATGCGCATATTGATGACGACATAAGGGCTATCGGTAATCTCTACGCCACAACGTGCAATCGGCGAATCAATCGGGCCCATGCAGTACGGGATCACATACAAGGTGCGCCCACGCATCGAGCCCGCGAACAGCGCGTCCATTTTTTGATGCGCCTCGGCCGGGTGCATCCAATGGTTATTTGGGCCGGCGTCTTGTTTGTTGGAGGTGCAGACAAACGTTAAATGTTCCACCCGCGCCACATCCAAGGGACTGGAACGATGCAAATAGCAATTTGGATGCGTGGCGGGGTTGAGCTTAATCAAATCGCCGGTACCAAGCATCATCTCGATCAATGCGCTATTTTCCGCATCCGTTCCGTCGCACCAATGAATGCGTTCCGGCTGGGTTAGGCGGGCGACTTCATCAACCCAGCGATTCAGTGCCTCAAGCTTACTTGACATGAAATTCCTTACAGCGGACCGCGGCCCGTTCATCTACAAAAGGGGATACTCCACGTTACCGACGGTGCATCGAGTTTGCAAGAAGCGCAGTTGCGGATCGTGGACACCCAGCATTCTTGTTGCGTCGCAACAAAATGTATTTGACAGCGCGCTAGGTAAATTCCAGACTGAACAAAAGCGGATGAACAAATTACGGTTAGGTTATCTTTAAGGTGTGCGCTGGTGGGCCAAGGCCCACCCTACAAGGTGCTTATGATGTAGGTTCACTCATCGAAAGGAGTCTGCAATGAGCCAATGGTATCCCTTGCTCGCTGTTTTAAGCGTGACTCTTTTTTGCGCCTATTGGCGCGCCTCGTTACGAATTTGGACCCTAAGCTGCGCATTGGTACTGGCCGCAACGATTTATTATGCCGCTAGCCCCTGGTTTGGCAGCCTACTTACGACCGTCTTATTCTTATCTATCGCGATACCGCTTAACCTACCCGCGATTCGCCGATCGCGCGTAACCGCACCGCTGCTGGCCATCTATCAAAAAATCACGCCGCAATTATCGGAAACGGAAAAAATCGCGCTGGAAGCCGGCACCGTTGGCTTCGAGGGCGAATTATTTTCAGGCCGCCCGAACTGGCGCAAGTTGCTGAATGAACCGATACCGCAGCTGTCGATCGATGAACAAGCTTTTTTAAGCGGTGCTTGTGAGGAACTTTGCGGTCTGCTCAATGATTGGGAGATCACCCACGAGCGCGCCGATCTGTCGCCCGAGGTTTGGGAGTTTCTAAAAACCCATAAATTCTTCGGCATGATTATCCCAAAACAATACGGTGGTCTGGGATTTTCGGCATTGGCGCATTCGGCCGTATTACAAAAAGTGGCAAGCATTTCAACCACCGCCGCCTCCACCATCGCGGTGCCGAATTCCTTAGGTCCCGCTGAGTTGCTGCTGCACTACGGCACGCCCGAGCAAAAAAACTATTATTTGCCGCGCTTGGCAACTGGCCAAGAAATTCCGTGCTTTGCACTAACCGCCCCAACCGCCGGATCGGATGCCACGTCAATTCCCGATTACGGCATCGTCTGCAAAGGGGAATGGCAAGGCGGCAATGTGCTTGGCGTACGTTTGACGTTCGATAAGCGCTATATCACGCTGGCGCCGATTGCCACGGTGGTCGGCCTTGCTTTTCGCATGTATGACCCGGATCAACTGCTCGGCGATAGTGCCGATATTGGCATTTCACTGGCGCTGTTGCCGCGCGATACCAAAGGTTTGGAAATCGGCCGGCGGCATTTTCCCTTAAACGTGCCGTTTCAAAATGGACCGGTGCGCGGCAAAGATATCTTCGTACCTCTAAGCTGTTTAATCGGAGGCACGGCAATGGCAGGCCACGGCTGGCGCATGCTGGTCGAGTGTTTGTCGGTCGGCCGTGCCATATCGCTGCCTTCCAACTCCACCGGTGCGATACGCATGGGTGCCATTGCAACCGGTGCCTATGCACGTATCCGCAAACAATTCCAAATGCCGATTGGGCGGTTTGAGGGCGTAGAGGAAGCGCTCGCACGCATCGGAGGCCACGCTTATGCCGCCATTGCCCTGTCGCGCGCCACGGCCGCCGCGGTTGACCGCGGCGAAAAACCTGCGGTGCCTTCCGCCATCGCCAAATACCATACCACTGAGCTTAGTCGGCAAGTGGCGGCGGACGCCATGGACATTCACGGCGGCAAAGGCGTGATACTTGGGCCCAAGAATTACCTCGGGCGCGCCTGGCAAGGCACGCCGATCGCAATCACGGTGGAGGGTGCGAACATCCTCACACGCAGCATGATGATCTTCGGCCAGGGCGCGATTCGCTGCCATCCCTATGTGCTGAAAGAAATGCAAGCGGTGGACGAGCCCGATTACGCCACCCGCCTCAAGCGCTTCGACGATTTATTGTTCCGCCATATCGGATTTGCCATTTCCAATGCGGTGCGCAGTTTTTTCCTAGGCTTGGTTCACTCGCACTTCGGCCCGGCGCCTGGGGATAAATACACAAGGCGTTTTTATCGCAAATTAAACCGATACAGCGCAGCATTGGCCTTGCTCGCCGACACCTCAATGCTGATTCTGGGCGGAAAGCTAAAGCAAAAAGAAAAGCTCTCGGCGCGACTGGGCGATATCTTAAGTCAGCTCTATATCGCAAGCAGCATGCTCAAGCGCTATGAAGATTTGAACCAGCCGGCCGCGGAGCAGCCTTTGCTCGCCTGGGCGTTTCACGATGCCATCTTCAAAATCCAATCGGCCCTTGATGGCGTATTGCGCAATTTTCCGGTGCGCCCCGTTGCATGGGTATTGCGCGCATTGGTCTTTCCGATCGGCCGCCATGAGGAAATACCGGGCGACCGGCTGGGTCGGCGGGTTGCGGCCATGTTGCTGTCGCCATCCGAAGTGCGCGATCGCATTGGCGAAGGAATTTATCTCACACCCACGGCACACAATCCGGTCGGGCGCATGAACGCCGTACTCAACGAGGTGATCAGCGCCGAGCCGGTGGAGCGTAAGTTCTTGAAGGCCGTAAAAACTGGGGTGATCACAGCGCATGACGCAGCCGAACAACTCGTCCAGGCACAACAGCTGGGTCTGCTCAGTGACGACGAATGCAAATTGCTGGAACGCACTCGCGCGTTAACCATGGATATTATTAGCGTTGACGATTTCGATCCGGCCGATCTTGAATCGGCGAGTTTGCATCGACGGCCGGCATTGCGTTCGGTGGCGTAATTCCAATTTATAGGTTTCGTCATTCCCGCGAAAGCGGGAATCCAGCTCTTAGGGATATGTGGACTTTTGGATTCCCGCTTTCGCGGGAATGACGTTAATGAGGCTTTGTGGATTGAAAAAACTCAATCTTCTTCCAAATCTGAATGCAACTGTTCGGGAAGAAGATCCGGCGAATGCGCCGTGCGCCACCCAATCCAACCGGCAACCGCGGAAGCTCCGGCGCACAGCAACGCGAATTGCGGGGCAGCCAATCCCAATGTGCGCAACCCATTCAATAAGCTGATCACGCTAAGATCGCCAAAACGCCAAACCGCGGTATCGATAAAATTCTTCCCTTTGTACCGCGCTTCGCGCTCTACTCGGGTGTATAGACTATCGCTGGCCGGTTTGAAAATTCCATAAGCCGCGGAGCGCGTGACCACCAACGCCACCACTACCATTGCCCCGCCAAAGAACGCCAACACCAGCAACATCACAACATTGATCAGCGCCGGCACCACCAACGTCGGCGCCGGCCCGTGGCGCCACAGCAACCATCGCGCCAATGTCGCCTGCATCACGACCTGCAAACCATTGGAAGCCAAATCGATGTTGGCATACAAAGCCGTGCGCCCCGCGCTATCCAAATTCAGCGCTTTCACATAATCGGCGACCAAGCCATACATCACCGTGCCAACGGCATCACCCAACAGCATCAACAACGCCATATGCCGCAAAAATGGCGAGGTCAGCAATTGTTTGGCTCCCGCCAATATGCTGCCGCCGATGGCGGCCTCTTCACGCACAGCATCGCCACTGACCGGGAAACGCCGCGACCACGCGATCAGCCCGAATACGCACAATAACGCCGCCAGCAACAGCGTGCCGGAAATCAACAGCAAATACGGCACGCCGATGCGCGGCACTAAAAAACTCGTCGCAAGCGGTCCGATCACCGCCCCTGCCGTACCGCCCATCGCAATCGGCGCGAACAACCGACGTGCCTGCCCAATACTGAAGATATCGGCCATAAAACTCCAAAAGACCGACACCACAAACAAATTGAACACGCTCACCCAGACAAAAAATATCGAACCCAGCAGGCGCGTTCCAATCACTTCCTGCAATTGGAACAAAGGCACGAAAGCCACCAAACAAGCGATAAAAAACAAGTACACCACCGGCACAAATCGCTTGCGCGATAAACGCGCCACCAATGCGCCAAAGATCGGTGTAACCAACAACGTAACGACAAAGGTAATGGCGTAAAACAAAACCAAAGATGCCGAGCCACCGACCGCACCCAACTGATCGCGCACCGGACGGATCACGTAATAAGCCGCCAGAACGCAGAAAAAATACAGGAAGGAAAGCGCCAGGGCGGAACGCTCGGCCGGTTTAACGTCGATGAGCCATCGCACGTTTCGATACCTTAAGCGGAAGCAATAGATGCGAAGCCTAGCACGCTTGCCATCTGGATAAGCAATAATCGATGGGGACTTGTGGAGTGATGGGGTATTGACGCGCAACTAAGGCGCGCATGTAATCGTCTGATCCACAGGAACTATCGATGCCAAACTTGTTAAGTTCGATTTATATCTATCCGGTGAAATCCTGCGCCGCGCTGGCACTTGATTGCGCCTCCGTTGAGTCGCGCGGCCTGGCGCACGACCGGCGCTGGATGATTGTCGACGCGCAAGGGCGCTTTCTAACCGGCCGCCAGCTTCCACGCTTGACGCTGGTGCGTGCGCAGCCGCAAGTGCATGGATTGGCGCTTAGCGCACCAGGTTTACCGCAGATCACGCTGAGCGAACCAAGTACGGCCGCTGAACGCCATACGGTCACGATTTGGGATGAAACTTGTTCGGCATTGAGTGCCGATGCGTCCGCCAACGCCTGGATCAGCGCTTATCTTGAACAACCGTGTCGCTTTGTATATATGGACTCAAATTGCATTCGTCCAACGGAGCCGGAGTTCTCCCAACCTGATGACACCGTCAGCTTCGCCGATGGCTACCCGCTATTATTGTTATCGCAAGCAGCACTCGATGGCTTGAACGGCAAGCTAAAGGAACCTGTGAGCATTTTACGTTTTCGTCCCAATCTGGTCGTTGCCGATACGGCAGCTCATGCAGAAGACCAATGGAGGCACATTCGTATCGGTTCGGTCGAATTCGACGTGGTCAAACCCTGCACGCGTTGCGTTTTCACTACGGTGGATTTCGAGCAGGGGACGATTGCACCCAATGGCGAGCCGTTAAAAACTTTGATGGGTTATCGGCGTGGGCCAAATGGGGTTACGTTTGGTCAAAATCTGATTCCAAGAAACCATGGCCTATTGCATATTGGCGCAACCGTTGAAATCTTGGCGCATACATGAGGGTCGTGAAAACCGCCTCAAACAGGCCACGCAATTACGCCGCTTGCTCCAACGTCGGTGGCAAAGGGCAATGCAAGCAAGCGCAGATCGTGCGCAACAACTCCGCTTCGTTCACGGTAACGATGCCATCGGCGCTGATCGCTTGGGTTAACCCCTGCACCAATAATTCCTTGCCTGCCGGGCTAAGCAAATTCAAGGCCGGCAAGCTGCGATCCAACGCCAATGACCAGTCATCTGGCGGCGCATAAGCGGGAATTGGTTCAGATAGTAATTCACGCATGCCTAAGGTATAGGCCCGCTGGGCTTGTGCGATGTCGTCACCGCCATATTTAGCAATAATGGAAAACACGGTGGCCAATTCGTTGATTCGCTCCGGCAACTTGGTCCGTCCCATTGTTTGTGCCCGTGACGGATCCAGCGCCTCGATCACCTGGACATTAATCAGTTTGGCCAAACAATACTCCATCAACGCGACTTGTCCGTCCGCTTGAATCAACTGGTTCAATGTCAGTAAAAACGTTTGCAACGCCGGACGTGGACGCCGCCGCAAGGCGGGAAACGCCAATGCCGCTAGCGGTATGCGTTGCACGGGGTGCAACGCGCTGGTGTCGGTGAGCAACTCCTCCACACCCTGACCCATCACGGCATCGTAATACTGGACGATCAATTTCAGTTGCTTGGCTCGAACCGCGGCATCCGCGTCGAGCACCAGGGCAAATATCACCTGCATGGCACGATCTTGCATATACGCTGCCGCGCGCAAACGTTCGGGCATGGCGGCTTGGATCGCACCAGCGGCCTTGTAATCCTGCTTGGCCGGACTACCAACTTGTTGCGCCAAACTCTTTGCCGACAACTTGAGGCCGGAG
Source organism: uncultured Rhodanobacteraceae bacterium (assembly GCA_964466115.1). GTDB lineage: Bacteria > Pseudomonadota > Gammaproteobacteria > Xanthomonadales > Rhodanobacteraceae > Pseudolysobacter. The sequence goes on from CAYXMH010000004.1 coordinate 24,704, forward strand.
TTGCGCTCCGGCAATGCCGCGACCGGGCTGCGTTTGCTATTAAGCGTAATACCCGCCGGCGCGAAGCCTGAAATCGAAATCTCGGCACCCTCCATTTCACCCATGGCTACCGGTTGTGACCAGGCGCTGGCAATATCGATGAATTCATTGCTGTTGAATCCAGGCTCCAACGCCTTAATCCGATCAATCAAGGGTGGATGCGTGGCAAATAACGCGGAATAACCCACGCCATCGCCAAACAGCATATGCGCGACTTCTTCGCCATGGGCGTGAAGCTTGGAGCCGCTTTCCAACCCGCCGATCTTTTTTAAAGCACCGGCAATACCGCTGGTTTGACGTGTGAACTGCACCGCAGACGCATCGGCCAGATATTCTCGGCTGCGCGAAATACCGGCTTTAATCAAACGCCCAAAAAACATACCGACGAAGCCGATAATCATGATCGCCAACGCCACCACCGCAATGGCAAGGGCACCTTTCTCGGAGTCACCGCGCCCAGAATTTACCAACACTTTCTGTCCGATGATGGCGATCACCAGAATGCCGAACAACACGCCCATCAAGCGGATGTTCAAACGCATATCGCCATTCAGAACGTGGCTGAACTCGTGTGCGATCACCCCCTGCAGCTCGTCGCGCGTGAGTTTTTGCAAGCACCCGCGCGTAACGGTCACAGCCGCGTCGGACGGTGTGTAGCCGGCGGCAAACGCATTGATGCCGGGTTCGTCTTCTAGAACAAAAATCTCCGGTACTGGAACACCGGAGGCAATCGCAACCTCTTCGATCACATTGCGCAGGCGCCGATAGACAAAATTGGTGGTATCCGGTGGAACCGGCACGGCGCCGAGCTGGCGTGCAACAGCGGCCCCGCCGGCGCGCAGGGTGGCAATTTTGTACAACGTCGAGAAGAAGATAATGCTAAGCGTAACGAGCGTCGTCCAGAAAAAAACCTGCGGGTTCTGTGCAACATGTTGGTGTGCATGTTTATCTGAGAAAAAAAAGATGGCAAGCGCGACCACGGCGTTAACGGCAACGACAATGCTGGCAACGGCAAACACAAACAGCCAAACCATGCGCTGCGTTTGACCGCGGGCGCGCTCTTGCTGGGCGAAGAAATTCATCGCCGCGCTGCCGTCATCAACTAAACGAAACTTTAACAGCCTGACGCATTTGCGGTGCTTCGATTTCCAATAACGAGGCGGCGGCAAAATTAAACATGCCGGCGATAATCGAATTTGGAAACACTTCGCGGCGGTTGTTGTATCCCATCACCTGATCGTTATAGGCCTGGCGTGCAAAGGCGACCTTGTTTTCGGTTGAGCTTAGCTCTTCGGAAAGCTGCATCATGTTTTGGTTGGCTTTAAGGTCGGGATACGCCTCAGAAACGGCAAATAATCTGCCCAATGTCTGCGTTAACTGACCCTCGGCACCCGCCAATTGTTGCATGGCACCGGCATCGCCGGGGTTGGCTTTGGCGGCGCTTAAACCGGACATTGCCGCAGTGCGCGCTTGCGTGACGGCTTCCAGTGTTTCACGCTCGTGTTTGATGTACCCTTTGGCCACTTCGACCAAATTGGGTATCAAGTCGTAGCGGCGGGTGAGTTGTACGTCGATCTGGGCGAAGGCGTTTTTGTACTGGTTGCGCGCCGTAACCAACCCGTTGTAAATGCCAACGACGAAAAACACCAGTAATACAACAAGACCTAAAAAAATCAGAACACCCATAGCATTTCCTCCGCTTGATCGCGCTAGAATGGCAACACAGTACAATGGTATGAAAAGCATAACACGAGCGGTCGTCGCCACCGAGGAATCCACGAATGCTGAATATTCGTAGCTTAAAGGCGCTGCTCATTTCCACTGTTGCTTTGGCGTCTTTGTCGTTTGAAACGCAGGCGCATATCCGCAGTGCGCGACACCCGCACAGCATCAAAGCCACGCCCAAACCGGTAGTTGCGCGCAAGGCACTCGACGCCGCATCCACCGTCAAGGATTTTGAGCAGTGGCTAACCGCCGTTGAACAATCCGGTCAAATCTCCGGCATGGCCGTCACTGTCGTCGATGGAAATCAAATATTGTTGCAGCGCGGCATTGGTTACGCCAACGCAATCACGCGCGAACCCGTTACCGGTGATACCGTTTTTCGACTCGCCTCTCTTTCAAAAGCGTTTGCCACCACCCTTGCCGGACTGTTGATCGAGGAAGGCATGCTGAGCTGGGATACGCACGTCAGCGACGTGCTGCCAACGTTTACGCTGCACGATGAAAACGCCGGCCAACAACTCACCGTGCGCAATATCTTAAGCCAGCGCGTTGGTTTGCCGCATAACACCTACGACCGCTTATTGGAGGCGGATGAGCCCTATCCAATGCTGGTTGAGAAATTGAAAGAGGTGCCGTTATCGTGCCCGGTAGGTGATTGCTACGGTTATCAGAATGTCAGCTTCAGCTTGATCGGGGATATTACCTACGCGGCCACCGGCGATTTTTTTTACCACCAAGTGGAAAAGCGCATCTTTCACCCATTGGCAATGAGCACCGCAACTTACGGCCGTAATGCACTGGAAAGCAGCGCCAGCTGGGCTCGCCCGCATACCCGTCGCGGCAATACCTGGATTCCGTTTGAGCCCAGAGAAAGTTATTACCATGTGCCACCCGCCGCCGGTGTCAACGCCAGCATTAAAGACATGGGACAATGGTTGATTGCGCAGATGGGCGGGCGCCCGAATGTGTTAACCCCGGCATTACTGGAAGAATTACACACGCCGCAAGTCGCGACGCCCAATGAAGGCCATTCTTCGCCATGGCGCAGAACCCGCGTTAGAGACGCCAAATACGCCATCGGTTGGCGCGTCTACGATTACGCCGGCGAATCGTTATTGTTCCACGCCGGTGCCGTGCAAGGGTATCGCGCAATGGTTGGATTTTTTCCCAAATACCGTTTCGGAGCAGTACTTCTTTGGAACTGCGAATGTTCGCTGCCGGCGGGAATGCTACCGATGTTGCTGGACCGATATCTTGGAATGCCCTCCGTTGACTGGGCCGGCGTGGACAGCATCCGGTCAACGAATGTTGGCCTAGCAGCAAGCTCGACCGGATCCAGCGGTGGTGAGTGACCTTTTAAGCTAACTCGCTCTAACCGTTTAATTTGAATTCGATGCGGCGCTTCACCCGCGAAGCTTCCGGTTTACCGTTTTCCATTTTGGGTTTGAATGTCCAACGCTGAACTGCCCGCACTGCCTCGTGATCAAACACCGAACCGGGCTCGGAGCTGACGACCCGCGCATCGGTGGCCTGGCCTTCTGTGGTAACGGTGAATTCCACCTCAACCCAGCCTTCTTGGCGCTTGCGCACGGCGTCGCGGGGGTATTCGGGCGGCACCGTTTTAACCACCACTACATCGTGGGTTTCGCCCGCCGGCGTAGTAACGGGGGGCGGTGGCGAGGTTTGCGTGCTCGGTGGCGGTACGGCAACCGGAGGGGAGGAACTCGCCACCCGATCGGTTGAGCTCGGCGCAGGTTTCGGTGGGCTAACCGCGGTTGGGTTGCCGTCGCTTGGAGTTGTCGTGGCCGGTTTCGGCGGCGGTAAAGGGTTAGTGCCGGTGGTGGTAGGCACTGGCTTATTGGCGGCCGCCGCTGCGGCCGCTGCAGCGGCCAACTGCGCTTGTTCGCGATCCACTACCTTCCTTTTTGCTTCCATGCGGCTACGCAAAATGGTCAGCGTGTAATTGGCCGGATCATTCTTGGCCAGAAGATCAATCACCCGTTTGGCTTCATCAAGCTGCCCCGCATTGATGTTTTGCTCGACCGCGCCCGTAGCAAACGGCAACAGCTCGCGCAAAGCATCCAATGCAGCTTGGTTTTTAGGTTCTTTTTCGAGAATTTGTAGATAAAACTCCAAGGCATTATTACCCGCTGGAGCAACCAAGCGCTGTTCTTTCAACGCCGTACTCGATTCTTTTAGCAATTGCTCAACATTAAGCTGCTCGGCCCCTGCCGGTGCCGTGGTCGGTTCCGTAGCTGCAGGTAACGCAGTGGAGCCTCGCGCTGGCGGTTGAACCGGCGGCGCAGATGTCGAAGATCCGCGAAAGAATAAAAAATAAACACCAGCACTTAGCGCGATCACGATAACGAGCATCGGCGCTAATTTGATGAACAGCTCAGAGGAATCTTTCTTACGTGCAGTTGATTGATCGGCCATAGTTAGGTTCTGTTCTACTATCATTTAGATCATTGAAGATGCTGAGAAAAATCGCTTGAGATCGTTCCCATCCGCCTACGCCTAGTCATCCTTAGGCCCGCCGGTGCGGATTCACGCCGCAACGGCGGTCATAATGATATAAAGGTAACGCATTTTGCGATACCTGTCGCAAATTTTTGTGACATTGGCCTTTACCGAGGTAATAGCAGACTAAACGCCGTCCCACGCCCGCGCAACGAACTCATTTGTATCTCCCCGCCATGCTGTTGCACCAACTCTTTGCAGATGGCCAGCCCTAAACCGGCCCCCCCGCGGCGGCCACCCACCTGAACGAACGGCTGAAAAATCAAGGCGTGCTGTGTGGGGGCAATGCCTTCGCCGGTATCGGTTACACCGATGGCAACGCGCTCTGCAGAGGCGATGCGACCGGTTAAGGTGATAGTGCCTCCGGAAGGAGTATGGCGCAGAGCATTGACAATTAAGTTGTCGAGCACTCGATCAAACTGCGCGCAATCCAATGAAATCAATGGCAATGGATTTTCAACTTCCAGTTCCAACCTAATACCGGATTGCGCGGCTTGCAGATCAAACCGCTGCTTAGCCCGTACCAATAGCCCGTGAATATCCGTTGGCACTCGCTCCAGTGTTTGTTGGCCAGCTTGTAAACGCGATAGATCCAGCAAATCCGTTAGCAAGTGCACCATGCGCTGTAGCTCGGCTTGCACGGTGTCGTACAGTTCCCGCTCGCGTGTACCGGGCGCGAAGCTCAGTTTCTCCGCCAACATTCCCAATCCCATACGGATACTGGTCACCGGGGTGCGCAATTCATGCGAGGCACGCAACACGAATTCGCTGCGCATCTTATTAAAGGCGCGCTCTATCGTGACATCGCGCAACACCAAAACGGCGCCGCTGCGACTGCCACCACTTTCGGCAAACCGAGTTAATGAATACGCCAGGATGCGTTGGTCTTCGCCAATCTTGACGATCAATTCCGGCGGTGCTTCATGGCTTAACTCCAGCCCGTTGAGCACCTCGTGTATACGCAATCCGATCTCGCGATTGCCGCTGACTTCCTCGAAGCTATGCCCGATGGCTGCCCCCACCTCAACGCCCAACTGGCGTTCCGCCACCGGATTAATGCGCTCAATGACGCCCGTTTCCGCGAAAATCACTAGCCCGTCGTCAATACTATCGAGAACCGCAGCGTTGCGGCGCTGTTCCGCAACCAACTGATCCAAGTTCGTCGCGCGAAACCGATGCAATGCTCGCCCCATGGTTTCAAAATGCTTACCAAGCACATCGAATTCTTCGATCGAACCACGCTTAAACACGATATCGAAATCACCTTCACCGAGACGTTGCACCAAATCACCCAATTGGCGCACCGGTGCGGTTATGCCGCGCACCATGCGCAACATTGCCCATATCCCGAGTAACAGCAGCATTCCCGCCAGCACCCCGAGCAGCACGAACATGCGACGCGCAAACTCCTCGGTTTCCTTGGCGGTTCGAATCATCGCGCCGCTCTTAATGCTGATCAACTTTCCCAAGGCAAAACGGGTTTCATCGAAACTCGCTGGAAGCTCCTCATGAATGTTTTTTGGATTCATCTGCCCTGCCTGCCAGATGGCTATCGCATTCTGCAAATGGACGTAACTGCGCACAAACTCATCTAAGGCCGCCTTATCGTCCTTGGTGACAAAATGCTGTCGGGCGCCTTCCAGGGAATCCCGCATCTGGCGGTCCGAAGATGCCATCCGCTGTTTGGTTTCTTCGTTGGGGGATAACACCGATTGCAGCAATAAGGAATATTCATCCCCTAGATTCTGTCGAATCCGATCAATGTCCAGCAGTGCGGGGGCTTGATCACCGATTAATTCACCCGTAGCCGCCGCGAGGTGCCGTATCGCGTATAAGGCAACCGGAAAGATACTAATGGCCAGTACCATCACAATGCCATGACTGAGTGCCAATCGCGGTTGTAATTTCACTAATCCAATTCCTTTGACTGCCTTGCGTTCAAATACCGTAGTGCTTGCGCTTGCGGTAGAGTGTCGAAACATCAATCCCCAGGGTGTGTGCCGCCGCATCCAGCGAGGCCGCCGATGCAATCACACCGATGATGTGGCTGCGTTCCATCTCCTCTAGACTTAGGCTATCGCCGATACGGGGGCGCATTTGACGATCCTCCAATTGCGAGATAGCCAAATGCCGGGTATCTACTTGCGCGTCCGTGCACAATATCGCGGCGCGCTCAATCACGTTTTGCAACTCGCGCACATTGCCGGGCCATCCATAACCACGCAGCATCCCTAGAGCTGCGGCGGTAAATCCACGCGCAGGCCGCCGATAGCTGGTCACGTAACGGCCGAGGAAGCGCTCGGCCAACGCCGCGACGTCTTCGGGTCGATCCCGTAATGAGGGCAGTTCGATCGTAATCACGTTAAGCCGGTACAGGAGGTCTTCGCGAAAGTGACCTTGCTGCACGCGTTCAGCGAGATTGCGGTTGGTTGCGGCGACAATTCGCACATCGGCGCGCCGCGTGATCGGATCGCCCACACGCTCGTATTCTCGGTCTTGAATGAAGCGCAATAACTTTGGCTGCAGTGCCAGCGGAAAATCCCCAATCTCATCGAGAAATAAAGTGCCACCGTCGGCCTGATCCACACGGCCAAGCTTATTCTCAATGGCACCGGTAAACGAACCTTTCTTATGGCCAAACAATTCGCTTTCGAGCAATTCCGTCGATAACGAAGGGCAGTTTATGGTGATGAACTGTTGCTTTGCGCGCGGGCTCCAATTGTGAATAGCGCGCGCCAGCATGCCTTTTCCGGTGCCGCTTTCTCCGAGCAATAATACATTGGCATCGGTATCGGCAACCTGCCGCGCCACCTCAAGTGCCTGGCGCATCAAAGCGCTATGGGTGTCGAGCTCAATCGATTTGGATTCACCGGACTCATTCTCCAAGGACTGTAAACGCAACTCCAATTGCCGCGCTTGTGCCTGTTTGGTGGCGGCTAAGCGCAACTGATCCGGCGAACACGGTTTAACCAAATAGTCGTTGGCCCCCGCACGCATGGCATCAACCGCGCTGTCTACCGATGAATGTGCGGTGACAATCACCACTTTCATCCACGGCGCCAGCTGCTTGAACTTCGGCAATAATTCCAAGCCTGAGGATTCACCCAAACTTAAGTCGAGAAAGCAAATGTCAAAAACGTCATTTTGCACTATTTGCTCTGCCTGCATCGCATCCGAAACGGTAGCGACGCGATAGCCGGCATCCTCCAAACAATAACGAAACGTGCGCAAAATATGCGGTTCGTCATCAACCAACAAGATGCGCGTACGCTCGGTTAATGGTGCAAGAGTGCTCATTAAAACTCCTTTAGTGAACCGTAAGCCTTACGACAACACCTAGCATGCATCATGCCGATCCCATATGACAACGCACCTCGATTTCGATCGCAAGTGCACTGACGTATATAGCACGATTCGTTTAAAAGAACTCGACGCCAAAAACGAAATGCCGTCGCTGCTTCTGCGCTCGTTTAATTAGAATAAATATTTACTTTTTTATTTAATTAAAATTTAACTCCACAACAGATCGTCCCGTGCAATCTGCCAATCGCGTTGCGTCAAAGCATGCAATCTGCACGAACCCGTGATCTTAGAAAAAAATAAATCATTGATTCTGATAGATATAAATCGTGGCACATCGATTGCTATGTCCAACATGCTTTGTGAAAACAACCACCAAGCGCCACAGCGCATCGGCAACGGAGGTTCATCATGCTGTATTACACATTGGTTTTCCTGATTGTCGCTTTAGTAGCTGCGGCATTGGGTTTTGGCGGTGTCGCAGGCGCTGCCGCCGGCATCGCCAAAATCTTATTCTTCATATTCATCGTTTTATTTTTATGCTCGCTGATTTTCGGCGGCGTACGCGGATTTTAATTTTTCGGTAGGCACATTAGGAGATGATTATGAATCTGATTATTCGCAAATTAGTTTTAGCCAGTGGCATTGGTCTAGCATTGGGTGGCATTGGCAGCGCGCTTGCCGTTGAGTCAAAACCGGCCGATACCATGAGCGAGCAAGTGGTGGACGCGCGCCGTGAAGCGCAAATCTGGACCAGCTACGCGATGAATCGCCATTTACACGCATTTGAGATAAAAGTAAAAGTTGACGGCAATAAGGCCGTACTTGATGGAACGGTTGAGAGTGGTGTGGAGAAAGATCTGGCTGAGCAAATCGCGCTCGGTGTCGAGGGAATCAAGCACGTCGACAACCGTTTAGTGGTTGATGCCAATTACGTACCGACAAAGCGTACCGCCTCGGACCGGAGTTTTGGCGAGAAAGTGGAAGACGCCACCATAACGGCCACGATTAAATCCAAGTTGTTATGGAATACGCATACCGACGGACTTGATATCAACGTCGATACCAACAACGGAAAAGTGACCCTGACTGGCACTGCCAGCACCTCTGCTGAAAAGGATTTGGCCGGCCGTATCGGACGCAACACCAATGGTGTGTCGGGGTTGAACAACCAAATCACGGTCACCAACAAACACGACACGACCGCCAGCACCAAGGTCAAAGCGGCCGGTAAAGAAACCAGCGAAACCGTATCCGACGCGTGGATCACGACAAAAGTGAAATCAACACTGTTGTTTTCAAGCAATGTAGAGGGCACCGCCATCAACGTGGACACTAACAATGGCGTGGTATCGCTTAGCGGAACCATCCATACCTCCGCGGAACGAGATCTCGCGATCGAATTGGCGCAAAACGTTCGTGGGGTAAAGAAAGTTGATGCCAGTGGTCTCCGAGTTAGCTAATGGGTCTAAACCCGCTTGCGGTGGAGCGCCGCGCAATCCCACCCCCCGCTCGCACCATAACGTGCGGCGACGCTCCACCCTCTTTATTTTCAAAGGAGATACCTATGTCCAACTCCAAAGTCGATATTTTACAAGAGTTAGTCCACGTCGCCCGCGACAGTAAATCGTTTTATGAGGATGCCGCTAAGGAGATAAAAAACCCCATTGTGCGGCAAACCTTTGAACGCATGGCGTCGGCCAAAGGCGAGTTGATCAATAAATTGTCGAGCCATATCAACGCACGCGGTGAAGTACCGGAAACGGGAGGCACATTTTTGGGCGGCTTAAGGCAAACCTATGCCGACATGCGTGCAGCGATCAGCAGCAATGACGATGCCGTTTATACCGCGCAATTGGAAGAAACCGAAGATCGCTTGCTCAAATACTTTGATAAGGCGTTGGAGAAAACCGATTCAATGGAAATTCGCGCCATTTTGAAGGAGCAATTACCCAAAGTCCGCGCTTGCCACGATGAAATGAAACGTTTGAAGACTTCTCTGGCGGCTTAACCCTGTTTGTATTTTTTTTTAGGAGTAACGCAATGAACCAAGACATCATCAAAGGCAAATGGTCGCAACTCAGCGGCAAGTTGAAGGAAAAATGGAATAAATTAACCGACGATGACGTGGGAATGCGGGAAGGTCATCGCGAATATTTGATCGGCAAGATTCAGGAACGCTATGGCCTTGCCAAAGACAAGGCACAGGCCGAAGTTGAAGAATTTGAGCGTTCATTGAATCGTCCTACCGATCGTGCGGCGTAAATGACGAATAGGGGGACCGGCGTGGTTTAGCCACGACCCGGTCCTCCTTATCCTGCAGGTTGTTTCCTGTAGTCCATACAGAATGGTGCGTAGGCGATTTTCATCCGCCAGCCGTTTCGAATCTGACATCCATTAGCACAAGGATAACCGTATGAAAACGAAAGCGAGAACAAGCAGCAAAAATCACAGCGATATTGATACCGCAGCTGAAAAGATCGTTGATCATGTGGAGTCGTTACGTGATCGCGGCAAAGAATTGGAAGAGCAGCTGCGCGAAACGGGGCGGCGGTTTCTCAACAACGCCAAGGAATGGAGTGATACGGCAACTAAACAAGCACGATTGCATCCATTGGCGGCGATCGGTCTCGCTTTTGTGGCGGGCGCGTTGGTCGTGCGTGTATTGCGCCGCTGAATAAGGCACCAATGAACCGACCGTCAGCCATGCAGGAACCGACGCGCCCCGAGGCAGCTGCGGATACGTTCACTCAATCTTCTGTTGAGGATGTAGCAAATAGCAGCGTAGGTTTAGTTCAAGCCTGGCTGGTGTTGCTCGAACGCGAAGCCGCGTTGGCACGGCACAGCCTCATTTGGCTGATCGTCGGGACATTGGTATTACCCGTATTCATCGTTGGGATTTGGATTGGCATCAGCGCCGCATGCGCGAGTTTGGTGCAGCACCTGACCGGGGATTGGGCCAGCGCTATTGTGATTACAACGGCGCTGCAGTTCATCGCTCTGGCGACGCTGTTGTCCAAAATACGACGATGGTGGCGGGATCTTAGCTTTCCACAAAGCCGTGCTGCCTTAATTCGCATAATGGAGCCCAAGCCATGAGCATTAACACCGCGCGCCAGGATGTAAAACGTGCGCGACTTGCGCTTACGCATGCCGAATTGGCATTGCATCGCGACTGTGTTTCGTGGCGGCAGCGCTTTCATCAACATCGCACTGGAATACTGCTCGGCGGTGGATTTTTAGCAGGGGTGGCGCTCACTGTTTTACCTCCGAAAGTGTGGGCCAGGGTCGGATCATTTGTAGGCGGAAGTGCCGCTTGGCTTGTCCAATCTCCGTTTTCGCCTTCTTTGTTTGGTGCGTTATTCAGTCTCGTTCGAGCTCGCCCGAAACCAAAGCCCGATAATAGCCCCACTTCTGAGCAGGGCTAGGGTTAAGGAGCGGCATGCCATGGAAGAGGTAACCACCCCCGATGCATCCGCTGACAACGCAACTCCTGTGTGGTCGAACAATCGACTACTGGGGGTATTGGTGGTGCTTTTGGTGCTGTATACCTTAAACCTCGCCGCGCCTTTAGTCGTGCCCCTGTTACTGGCTTTACTTCTAAGTTTGATGCTGGCTCCCGCCGTGCGTCTTTTGAATGGTTGGCGTATTCCTCGCCCGTTGGCGACCCTTCTGGTGCTGGGCTTTACCTTGGTTTTCAGCGTCAGTGTATTAGCAAGCTTAGTGGCACCCGCACGTGAGTGGCTCGCGCGAGCACCCAAAGCGATGGACCGTATCGAATCGGTTTTGCGGGAATTACGCCAACCATTGGCGGCCGCTAGCCAGGCCACGCAGGAAATCATCAGCCTTAAGGATGGGCAAGCAAAACCCATTCTCGTCGATATAACCCCAGGCCCCCTCTCGCAACTTCTCAATGCCACTCCCGCCATGCTGGCCAGCAGCATCGTGACGTTATTTCTCACATTCGCGTTGCTGCTTCACGGCGATGCCCTGTTGCGCAAATTTGTAGAGCTCGCCCCGCAACTTAAAATAAAAAAGGAAATCGTTTTAACCACGCGCAATGTGCAAAGCGAGTTGTCCACGTATGTGATGACCCTGTGTTTGATCAATACCGCGGTAGGATTGCTGACGGCCCTTACGTTCTGGGCAATCGGGGTCGAAAACCCGCTGTTATGGGGGGGCATCGCCGGTTTGCTGAATTTCGCTCCTTATATCGGGCCGTTGCTGACGGTGTTGATATTAACGGTGGTGGGATTCACGGATTTTTCCGCACCATTGGCGGCTTTCGCGATACCGGGAGCGTTCTTAATCCTGCACACGATCGAGAGCCAAATCGTAACGCCGTTGGTGGTAGGTCGCCGCCTTGCCCTAGATCCGGTAGTGGTGTTCCTAGCGATGGTGATCTTGGGTTGGCTGCTCGGTGTCGCCGGTTTGTTGCTGGCGGTGCCTTTAATGACGTGCCTTAAAATTCTCGCGGAAGCCATACCGCAATGGCAGACGTTAGCGCGTGTGTTGAGTGCCTAGAGGTTGGGACAAGCAAGCTGCGCAAAAATGTAGGGTGGACTTCAACCCACCGCGGCTTCACGAATGACAGTCCTGCGAAAACCAACCGCATACGGTGGGCCAAGGCCCACCCTACTCGAAACCATTGACGAATAGGAAATTGCTGTCCGGTAATACCAATAGATTCGACGAGCGCGCCGGGATTGCGTTGAGCGAAACTCCGGTTCCTGCAATCGTGCCGGAGCTCACCATCGCCAAATGGTGCGTTCCATCGAAGCGATACCATCGCCATGCGCCGGCCAGTGCACTCGACAACGTCACCGTCACATCTTGCGATGAGGTGGATTTGTTGAACAACAGCACATAGACGTAGTGACCCACCCTATGCATCGCATAAGCACCGAGTGCATCCACATCGCTGCTGGTGGCGGCAACGCTGTCGCCGCTCACGCGAGTATGGGTGCCGTCGTAATTGAGATACAGCGTGAACGCATCCTCGGCGTAGGAACCCACATCGGGTGCAACCCAGCGAGCGGCCAAATCCACGCCTTCGCGCGCAAAAATCGCCAGTGCTTCGGCTTGCGCCAGCGCGCCACTGGCGCCGTTGTCCGGGCCCCATTTGTATTCGGTGATCGCAAGTTTGGTGCCGGGGCAGCTTGCCGCTATCCAAGATTTCAGCCTTGGAATCCATTGTGGCTGGTCGGCAATCCACGATTCCTGCGTATAGGTCGGGTCATACAACTCTTTGAGCGAGCGCAAACGCCAAGCCGCGGTCGTCGCAGACTCATCCACGTTACTGCCGGTGGCCGCGATATCGTGAACCCCATCGTCCTGTGGGTAGATGTGCACATCCAGATAATCGATCAAGCGAATGCCATGCGCCGTTTGGTAATCGCACACCTGCTGCAAATACCATTGCGCGAACGGCACCCCACCATGCGCTTGGCGGTCGATGCCGTCGATGCAACTGGGTCCACGCGCTGCATCGGCCGCATCGGTGAAAATATCGCACCAGCCCCAGGTGACCGGTCCGAAGATTTTGGCATTGGGATCCTGCGCCTTGATCGCACTGCCGTAATCGACGGCTTTTTGCCAAATCTCATCATAGGTCGGGGGAATCGGGTGCACATCGCGGTGCGTTGAGTTCCACAGCATCGCCTCGTTATCGAGCGCGTAGTACTTCACACCGCCACTGGCTGCAGTGCCGACTCGGCTTTGAATATGCGCAACCCACAGGGCTTCAAACGACGGCGGCGCCGCGATCGAGGTGTCGCTGATATCGTTGCCCCGAATCAGTCCATGGCTCGCACCGGGCGCGTCGGCAACGCAATACACCGTATGGTTCACCATCGGATTGCATTCACCGTTACCGGCATCTGGGTTGGCCCAGCTTTGCCCGCCGGTGGCGGTGAACTCGGTCTCAAGCTGCGCGCCATATTTGGCAACGGAAAAACCCCAGTGATTGGCGATGCGATCGTCGATCGGCGTCCAGCCGATGGTGGGAATGGTAATGAACGGCTGCGCACCGGCCGTTCGCGCTTCGTCGATGAAGGCATCGGCATCGTCGGTTTGCGACGGCGTGTAGTTGATGAAGAAATAATCGCTGGCGGAATTGTGCTCGACGCCTTGCCAATTGTAACGCGTGACCGAATTGCCGCCCCAGCGGCGGACGGTGTAGCCGATCGCCTGGTTGCGCACGGCATCGCCGAACGACACCCCGAAAATTTCATCGCTGATGGGATGCCGGTTCGCGCTTAAGTTGACGCTGACCGTTTGGCTGGTTGCAAGGGAAGGCAGTGTTTTCGGACGGGCGTTGTCAAGAGAACCCAGGTTCAGATCATCGTTATAAGCGGGAAAAGTGGAGGTTTGGGCACAAACACTGCCACTTAACAGCAACACCGATACGAAGTAAGCGCGCACATCGCACCTCGCAAGACGGGTAGTGGTCACAGGTTAGAAGCTTAAACGAAGGAAACCGTGCGTGCACTCACGGTTTTGAAAAGCCGCTGATTCAACCCAATAGTGCTAAGCCAAAAACCCGGCTGCTTCCTTATTCCACTCCCCCTTAACGGGGGAGTCAGCGCGCGTAAGCGCGCTGGTGGGGGTGGTTGCGATATCCTTATCTTAAGGAACATATGATGGCTCCGCTCCGAATCCACCCCCATCCCAACCTCTTGCGCATCCTGCGCTCGCAAGCCCGGGTTGCACATCCCTTATGCAACCGTTCACGGGCGCGAGACTGTGTCTCGCGAAAGCCCCGCTCCCCCCCTCAAGGGGGAAGGGGCGCGCATGCAAGCAACGTCAAGTTTAATTTGCTACATCGTCGTACGAAAAAATCACTCAATTGGCATTTTAATCCGCGTTTGCAGTTGCTCCGCGGGCGTGTTGCCCGGATCACTAACAAACTCTTCAATCAGGCGATCTTTGGTTTTATAGCCTTGCACCGCTGCCCAGGCATAGGCCTTCATGATGGTATCGCTCAATTTGTCATACGGGCCGGTATGAGTGAAGACCAAAGCCTTACCAGCGTAAGTGCTGCCGGCACGCACATTGCTGGTCGGCAGATTGTCGTTACGATCGACCGGAATCGCTGCATCAAACTTCCAGCCGCTGTCATCATACGAATTGGTAATCGCCAGCGGTGCTCCGGCTTGATGAATGTCGTTGGTCTTCATCGCCTCACCGATCTCGCCATAAGCCGCACCGAGTGCTGCCGCAATCGCGGACGGATCTTTACTGCTGCTGCCGCTCACGTACAAGATGGTTTGCGCGCTCAAGGTTTGAACCTCACCGCTGACGCCGGTGATATCCGCATCGGGAAAGCTTTCGACTAAAGTTTTAAGATTGGCCAACCCGGTTTCATAGTCTTTGCCAATCATCGAACCCATCATGAAGTAGCCAAAATACCGACCGATCGGGC
Source organism: uncultured Rhodanobacteraceae bacterium (assembly GCA_964466115.1). Classification (GTDB taxonomy): domain Bacteria; phylum Pseudomonadota; class Gammaproteobacteria; order Xanthomonadales; family Rhodanobacteraceae; genus Pseudolysobacter. The sequence goes on from CAYXMH010000004.1 coordinate 39,711, forward strand.
TCATCCCCATATCCGCGTCCAGCGCCCAAGTCAGTTTCACCCCTTTATCCGCAGGGGCGATCGTGAACAGCGCAACCGGCCTTCCCATGTCGCCAAAATCAAGCTGCGTTCTCACCAATTGGTTTGTTTCGCTGGCGATAATCTCTTGGCTGCCCGAACCCACATTTTCGTTCTTACTGCTCCAAGCCATTTTGGCACCGACACCACTGACCGGCCCGGTATAGGTGCATTGGGCATTCGGATCAAGCGCGTACCAGGGTGACCATTCATTGAAGCGTTTATAGCTATTGATGATTGCGTACACTTCAGATGCAGGACGTGCAATCGTGATGGAACGTTCGACATGCACCGTTTGCGGCAACAAAAACCCGACACCGGCAAGAATCACCAGTAAGACCACCATCCACAGCAGCAGTTTTTTTAGGAACCCCATAACACCCTTCCCAAGTAGGCTCGCGAGTGAGCCGCAACATCCTAGTGCACAGCGCGTCCGGACGCCATGCGGGATATTCATTTTATCGGGCAATCGCTGGAGCGGCGTCCTTAGAAACCGCCATAGGGGGAATAGGGGGTGGAGCGGAAGGGTTCGTTAAAACCTCTCCCCGCGCTGGGCAAACACGGGGAGAGGAAGGTCAGGTTAACGATTCGAATTGTATAAGGTGTTGCTGGTATCACTACTGGAAGGGATCTAACACCTTGCGGCATTAACGATCCCCTCGCAACTTCCGATCCGCAAACAACGCGGTCGGTTGCAGCTAAGGCCCTACCTGGCCTTTTTCTTTGCTGCTGGTTTTTTCGCAGTTTTCTTCACGGTAGCGGTTTTGGCTTTCGCCGTTTTCTTCGCCGCTGGTTTTTTTACAGCTTTCTTTGCTGCTGGTTTTTTCGCAGTTGCTTTTTTCATAGCCATATCGCGTCTAAGCTCCTCGTCAGTTGGCAGTTGCTGCCCAGTAAAAGCGTGTAGAAATGCTTCGCACAGTAAATCACTGTTTGTCGCATGTCGTAAATTGTGCACCTGGCGTCTGGTGCGTTCATCGGAGAGTAGTTGTAGAACGTGCAGCGGTATCGATACCGTCACTTTCTTCACCGCTTCGGCTTTTTGGCCGTGCTCGATGTATGGTTCGATGAATTTCGCTGCCGCCATGATCCCGTTATGTTTGTTGCGCCGGTGCAAAAGTTATTCCTGTCGAGTTTTCCTGTCAATAATTTTGTGCTACCGAGTTATTCATCACTCGGCGCAGGGTCGGCGCATGCGCAGGCATCTCGGCGCATTTTCCGTTGCGGTTTTAAGCCGATTTTATTTATTTTTTCAGACGTCTTTACATCTAAACGTATTTACCGTTATAAATCTTTTTTGCATTTCTTCGAATTTAAAAACACTGAAAAAACCCAATATTTATGCGGGTTATAGCTGTTTTTAAATATTACCGGAGCCCCTACGATATTTTTTTTACTATCGAACTTGTGCGCAAACTCCGCATGCGACGCGCACAGGGGAAAACACCCGACTAGGGCGACGCCAACCGATCGAAAACGCCGCTCCTACGGGGGGCATCGCGACTGCTCAAGACACCCTTGATAAACGCCGCTAAAGTGCGTTTTGCGAGAAATTTGCGCAAATTCGATCAGCTTAGAACGGATTCCAATGCACTCGCGAATTGCTCGAGATCACTGTCGGATTTCGTTTCGGTGGCGCATACCAACAGCGCGTCATCGAGTTCCGGATACTCTTCTTTCAGCGCGACACCGGCCAAAATATTTTTCCGCGCCAACGCTTCAATCACCGCATTCGCCGGCTTCGGCAAACGCAGGGCCACTTCGTGGAAGAAGGAACGAGTGAACAAAGCGGAAATTCCGGGGATCGCACATAACCGATCGCGCAACGCTCTGGTGTTGGCCATGCTGTTGGCCGCGACACGGCGCAATCCAACCGGTCCCAGCATCGCCATATGGATGGTCGCCGCGGTAACCAGAAGGCCCTGGTTGGTGCAGATATTTGAAGTCGCCTTGGCGCGCCTGATGTGTTGCTCGCGCGCTTGCAGGGTCAAGGCGAAACCTTCACGGCCCTCAATATCCTCGGTGCGGCCGACAATCCGACCCGCCATTTGCCGTACAAACTCCTTCTTGCAGGCCAAAATGCCGAAGTAAGGTCCGCCGGACGACAAAGGCACACCGAGCGGCTGGCCATCGCCGCAGACAATGTCCGCACCGCTCTTTCCCCAGCTACCCGGTTCTTTCAAGACTGCCAATGCCAATGGATTCACGACGGCAATAGCCAATGCGCCTTGCTCGTGCGCCCAGTCGGTCAACGCATCCACGTCTTCAATCACCCCGAAGAAATTTGGCTGCGGGATAACCAACGCTGAAAAAGCACCGACATCCTGCGCCGCCAACCAGTCGGGTGAAAGGTGGCCACCGGTGCGATCTACCGCAAGCTCCACCACCTCAATTTTTTGCGTGCCGACGATGGTCTTCAATACTTTGCGGTAGGCCGGGTGCACAGACTTTGGCACCAGCACGCGGCGCGGCCCCTTCTTGGCACAACGCTCGGCCATTAAAACCGCTTCGGCCAACGACGTTGCCCCGTCGTACAGCGAGGCATTCGATACGTCCATGCCGGTTAAGCGCGTGATCATCGTCTGGAATTCGTAAATCAACTGCAGCGTGCCTTGGCTGGCTTCGGCTTGATACGGCGTATAGGCCGAATAAAATTCACCACGCGATACGATCGCCCATACCGCGGCGGGAATATGATGTTCATACGCCCCGGCACCGGCAAAGCATAACGGCGTACCATCCATTGCCGCACGCTGCTTCATTAGGCGCGTCACGTCCATCTCGTTCAGCCCCATTGGCACCCCTTTTAGCTCGCCCGTTTTTAGCGAGCTTGGAATTTCATCGAACAGCGCCTCAATAGTGTCGACACCAATGGCTTTGAGCATCGCGCTCACGTCGCTCGCGGAATGGGGGATAAATGGCATGCAAAATTCCAGATCAGAAGTAAGCTTAGAAAAAAACGCCGGCCGCAAATGCGGCCGGTGGATTCATTTCACAATCTATAGAAGGGCAGATATAACTGTTAAGAAAACCGTTCATGCTGAGCCTGTCGAAGCACCGAGGCTTTCCCGCTCACCCTTCGACAGGCTCAGGGCGAACGGGAAAGAGAAATTCTATAGCTTGTGGATTTCAAAAACGCTAACCAATCAATGCTCGTCGTTTTCAATCAATTCGGCATAGGCATCGGGATCAAGCGTGTTATCCATGTCGCCGGCAAGATCGTCCGGCTTTACCACAAGAATCCAACCCTCGCCGTAGGCGTCTTCATTGATCGTTTCCGGTTTATCGCTCAGCGCCGAATTAACCGCCACGACCTCACCCGAAACCGGCGCGTATACGTCGGAAGCGGCTTTCACCGATTCAACCACCGCGCAAGCCGCGCCCGCGTCGATATGATCGCCAACGCTCGGCAGCTCGACATAAACAAGATCACCAAGCAAACCTTGGGCATGATCGGAAATCCCGACGGTCACGCGACCGTTGTCTTCCACTCGCGCCCATTCGTGGGTTTTGAGAAATTTCAAATCACCGGGTATCTCGTTCATGACCTTGTCCCCTTGAGGCTAATATCGGCGGGATAAATTCTATAACAGGCTGCTATCGGAAAAACGTTATTGGCTTAAATACCTTCACAAATTTTACCATCGCGCACGAAGGGATAACCCACCAAGCGCAGCGGTACGAGCTTACCGCGAATGTCTACCTGCAGGCTGCGATCACTGCCTGCAGGCACTCGGGCAAAAGCAATCGCCTTGCCAAGTGTCGGCGAGAAGCTGCCGGAGAGGACCTCCCCCTCGCCCGTCGGCGTCACCACACGCTGGCCATGGCGCAACACCCCTTTCTCATCCATCACCACACCCACCAGGCAATGCTTGGGACCGGCGGCTTTTTGTTTCTCCAGCACGGAGCGGCCGATAAAATTACGACCTTCATCCAGCGCCACGGTCCACGCCAAACCAGCTTCGTACGGGGTGATCGTCTCATCCATATCTTGGCCGTAAAGATTCATGCCCGCCTCCAAACGCAGCGTATCGCGCGCGCCAAGGCCGGCGGGTTTTACTTGAGCGCTAAGCAAACGGTTCCAAAGATCTACTACGCCGGCTGCCGGTACGATGATCTCGTAACCGTCCTCGCCGGTATAACCGGTGCGCGCGATAAACAGCCCGTCGCCCTCGCACGCCATGAACTTACCGAGCTTCTCCGCCTTGGCGCGGGTTGCGGGCGACAGCAAGCCGTGCACCTTACCGCGCGCGTTCGGGCCCTGCACCGCGATCATCGCCAAGTCTTCGCGTTCTTTCACTTGCACCGAAAACGGTTTGGCTTGCTTCTCAATCCAGGCCAAGTCCTTGGCGCGGGTAGCCGCGTTGACGACCAGGCGGAAAAAATCTTCGGCCAGAAAGTAAACGATTAAGTCGTCGATGACGCCGCCTTGCTCATTCAGCATGCACGAATACAGCGCCTTGCCGGAGATTTTCAGCTTATCGACGTTGTTGGCCAGCAAATAACGCAAAAATTCGCGCACCCGCGCGCCGGTTAAATCGACCACCGTCATGTGTGACACATCAAACATGCCCGCATCACGCCGCACCTGGTGGTGCTCTTCCAGTTGCGAGCCGTAATTCAATGGCATATCCCAACCACCGAAATCCACCATTTTGGCGCCGAGCGCCCGGTGGCTGGCGTTGAGAGCGGTCTGCTGAGTCATGAAAAAATCCGAAGAGTTAAAAAGTTAAGTGCGAGCTTCGTATTATCGTCAGATGAGGCGACGAAACCAAGCTTTATGGTCGCAACCCGAGCAATCCTTCCAAAATGGCGTGAACTGACGCAAAAGCGATGGGATCCGACAGCTCGCACCTTTAATTCCCCGTCTTCGAAGGAAGGACGGCACACGCTTCACTCCACGGCCTTGACCTTTAACGTCGACCCATCCACCGCGGTAACCTTAATGGTTGAGCCGACCGGTAAATCCGGGCCTTCTACCAGCCATAACGAATCGCCAATGCGCGCCTTACCGCGACCATTGACGATGGCGGTTTCCAAATTGTAGTACCGGCCAATCAATTGTTCGGCACGCCGGTTCAGATGTGGTTGATCGCTGCGTCGATCGAATCGGGGCTGAATCCATTTCCAATAAACCCCACAGCTAAGAAATGCCAACGCCGCGAACAGCAGGGTTTGCGCCAGCATCGGCAATTCCGGGAACACCATCATGATTACACCGACCAAGGCCGCAGCGATGCCGATCCATAGCATAAAGAAACCCGGCAGCATCACTTCAGCGGCGATCAGCAACAACGCCAGCATCCACCATTCGTAATGCATGGCTAAGTTATCGAACATGGCATTCTCCGTTTGTAGGTTTACCCAAGGCGCTCGTCATTGTTTCACGCTGCCTTGAGTTATGCGTTTTTCATCCTGCCGCGCGAGGCTGTCTTTCGCCAACTCCGCGATGCCCGCGAGCGAACCGAGTATGCCGGTGGCTTCCATCGGCAATAGCATGATTTTTTGGTTCGGCGCGCCGACCATGGCCTTCAATGCATCGACGTACTTGGTCGCAACGAAATAATTCAGCGCGTTGATATCGCCCTTGGCAATCGCCTCCGACACCATCGTGGTGGCCTTGCCTTCCGCTTCCGCTGAGCGCTCGCGGGCCTCGGCTTCACGAAACGCCGCCTCCTTTTTACCCTCGGCGGCAAGGATGGTCGCCTGCTTCTCGCCATCGGCTTTCAAAATCGCGGCTTGCCGGAAACCTTCCGCTTCGAGAATGTTGGCGCGCTTTTCGCGCTCGGCCTTCATCTGCCGCGCCATCGAATCGATCAAATCGCGCGGCGGCGTAATGTCCTTGATTTCGATGCGATTGCATTTAAGGCCCCAAGGGTGAGTTGCCTCATCCACCACTTTCAATAATTGCGCATTGATCGTATCGCGCTTGGACAGCGATTCGTCCAGATCCATGGATCCCAACACCGTACGGATATTGGTCATCACCAGGTTTAAGATCGCTTGCTGCAGATTGGCCACTTCATAGGCCGCCTTGGCCGCATCAAGCACTTGAAAAAACACCACGCCATCGACGCTAACCACTGCGTTGTCTTTGGTGATGACATCTTGGCGCGGCACGTCCAACACCTGTTCCATCATGTTGACCTTACGGCCAATGTTGTAAATAAACGGCACCAGGATGGCGAGACCTGGGCTTAAGGTTTGGGTGTATTTACCGAAACGCTCCACGGTCCACTCATACCCTTGTGGCACGATCCGGATCAGCTTGTACAACACGACAACCGCCGCAAACACGATGACGATGGCTAGGTAATTCATGGGCTACTCCGAAGTGGGTATTGGGCTTACTGCGTTAAGTATAGTGCAATGATCGCAATGTCTCGTGCCAAACGCGTATTGACGGCAATGACGTTTGTTACGGCTTAAAAAGAAGCCTCCAAGCGATAACCCCGATCAGCAGGGCAATGATAAACAGTGCCAGCCAACGCCAACGCGCGCCCGATTGAGGAACACCCGCAGGCTGGGATAGCGATAGCGGGCGCGCCACACCAATTTGGCTCGGCTGTGGCCTATCCGATGCAGTGGTTGCCGGTGGGTTGTTCATCATTGCCCGGCTGCTTAAAAAACCCATTCCACGCAATTGCTCCAGCAACGGCGCACTCGCATTCGATTGTAGACGCTGCGCCAAGGCTTTCGAATTGACGAACTGCGCCCGCAACGTTCCGATAAACTCCTTTGCGGTAGCAAAACGCTGTTCAGGGTCTTTTGCCAGCATTCGCTCGAGTATCGGTTGGAATACGGCAAAGGGTGCCGGCAAAACCGGCACCGGCTGCTTTAAATGCGCCATTAGAATCACCACCGGTGAATCCCCCGAGTACGGCGGATATCCAACCAAAAGTTCGTAAAACAGCACCCCTAGGCTATATAAATCGGAACGGCCGTCGACCTCTTGCGAGTCGATCTGCTCGGGGCTCATATAAGTTGGCGTGCCGACCACGGTGCCCGCCTGAGTTAGCTTGGTGTGTGCGGTATCAACCAATCGAACAATACCGAAATCGGTCAGTACCGGTGTCAACGGATCACGAAACAAGACATTGGCCGGCTTGAGATCGCGATGGACTACACCATGACTGTGCGCAAAATCCAACGCGGCCCCGATTTGAACGATAACGGAAACCACTTCAGCGAGCGTCAACCCGTTTTGAATGCGATCAACCAGCGCGCCGGCGCTTAGGTATTCCATCGCAATGTAGGAAAGGTCATCCTCGCTAACAATGTCGTATACGGTCACGATATTGCGATGCGGTAACTTGGCCATCGTGCGGCCTTCCAGCAACAAACGCCGCTCGAGCAGTTTGATTTCGCTGTTGGCGGAATCCACCGCTCGGTGCAAGATCTTAATCGCAAGCTTTTGGCCAGTGGAGCGCTGCTTGGCCAAATACACAGTCGACACGCCACCCGCGCCAAGCTGGCGCAACACGTCGTAGCCCGGGATCTTAAGGGGGCCGGTGGTCATGGCGGATAATTGTGCTCCGGAGTCATTATAACGCTGCCCTCTTAAGCGCTCTGCGCGCAGTGTATGGCGCACGTGTCAACTCAGGCGCCGCCCCGGTAGGATGAAGCTGACACACACCCCACCCCCCTCGCGGTTGGCCAGTGTAATGCGTCCATTGTGCGCCTCCACAATCTCGCGCGCCAAGGCCAACCCCAAACCGGTACCGCTGCGCTTGGTTGAATAAAACGGCAGCAACGCATTGGTTAATACCTGCTCGCTCATGCCGGCGCCGCGATCGCGCACCTCAATGCGCATGTCCTCGCCCAATCTGTCCACCCCAAGCTCCACGGCCGCCGCTGCACCACCCGATTCATGGGCATTTTTTAATAAGTTGATCAACACTTGCTCGATCTGCGCCCGATCAAACCAGCCTTGCGCTGGTGCATCGAACCGAAACTCGCGAAACGGGTAATGTTGCGCAAGCCCATCAAGAAACGGTCGCCAAGCAACCGATTCCAAGCGTGGCTGCGGCAACTTGGCGAACTCGGCATAACCGCGAATAAAGCCATCCAAATGTTGGGTGCGTTCGGAAATCGTATCGAAAATTTGCATCATCCGGGTTAGATCATTCTTAGCCACCCATTCGCGTCCGGAATGTGCCAAGGACGAAATCGGCGCCAGCGAATTATTCAATTCATGGCTTATGATACGAATGACTTTCTTCCAGGTCTGCACCTCTTGGCGGGACAGCTCACGCGTCAAGCGCTTAATTAAAAACAGCCGGTGCTCACGCCCGTGCAGCCGAAAACTGCGTTTGGACAAGTGGAAAATTTCGTCCTCTTGTTCCATCGCAACGGTAAACAACCCGTCCTCGCCGTCGGCAACCGCCTGCGCCAACGGTGCCGGGCATTCACTAACCACCTGGCTGAAATTCAAGCCCTGCAGACGCTGCCCCCCGTTCAATAATTGCCGCGCCGCCAAATTGGCGTAGATCACGTGGTCGGCCTTGTCGACCAACACCAAGCAAGTGGGCGTGTACTGCACGACCGTATCCAACAGCAATTCTCTTTGAAACAGGTTCTGGCGCTCTTCGCGCAACACATGCCCAAGTTCATTGTGCGCCCGCGCCAGATCGCCAAACTCGTCGCGCCGGTTGGAATTAATCGAGAAGCTGAAATCGCCATCGCGAAAGCTCAGCACGCTACCGGACAACGCCCGCAATAAATGCGCCACTGGCCGGGCCGACCAGCGTGCCGTAAAAACGATCAGCGGAATCGTTAACGTGATCGCCAGTAGCCAGGCCAGCCACATGGAATGAATAAAGTACGCGAACCCGATCGTCAGTACAGTTGCAACCAATACCGTACCGGTGAGCAGCGCAAACAGTTTGCCTTCAAGCGAAAATAAGCGCATGGCGTCATTACTACCGGAAGCTTAGGAGCGAAGAGTAACCGGCTTGCCCGACTTTCGTCGCGTTCTTAATGCAAATTCAGAAGACCGTTCATGCTGAGCTAAGTCGAAGCACCGAGGCAGTTCCGTTCACCCTTCGACAAGCCTGTCCTGAGCAAAGTCGAAGGGCTCAGGGCGAACGGAAAAGAGGAGTTTCTATTGCAATTTGGAATTAATTCGAAGGCAGTGTTTTCTGGCCCACCACCTCAATCCCCAGCTTCTCCAACCGTCGATACAACGCCTGCCGGCTTAAGCCCAACTCGGCCGCCGCCTGGCTAATCACGCCGCCAGCGCGCCGCAACGCCGACTCAATCGCATTGCGATCGGGCTCCGCCTCGCGCGCATACCGCGGCGCCGCGCTCTTTTGCGTTAACCCAAGATCGGCAATGGTGATCACTCCCTCGCGGGCCAATAACCGCGCGCGACTAATCGCATTTCTTAACTCCCTCACATTTCCAGGCCATGGGTGCGCCGCCAGCGCACGGCTCGCTTCCGCATTGAGCACAGCGGCGCCTTCTAAGAAACAGTCCGCTAACGGCAAAATGTCCTCGGGACGCTCCGCCAACGGCGGTACCGTAAGCTCAATGACATTCAATCGATAGTACAAATCTTCGCGAAACTGGCCGGCTTGCATTTGCGCCTGCAAATCCGCATTCGAGGCACTAATTACGCGCACTTTAACTTGGCGCGTTTTACTCGAGCCCAATCGCTCGAACTGCCCCGTTTCTAAAATACGCAAAAGTTTCATTTGCCCCGAAAGTGGCAGATTACCGATCTCGTCGAGAAACAGCGTGCCGCCATTGGCGATCTCAAAACGGCCCTCGCGCGCCTTGACCGCCCCGGTGTACGCGCCGGATTCCGCACCAAATAATTCAGCCTCGACCAATTCGTTTGGCAAGGCGCCACAGTTGACCGTGATAAACGGGCCGCTGCGCACACTGGAATTGGCTTGAATGATCTCGGCGATGCGTTCTTTACCGGCCCCGTTCGGTCCACGAATCAACACCGGCACGTCGGCGCGCGCGACTTGACAGGCCAACTCAACCAGACGCTCCATCGACGCCGACGCATAGACAATGCCGCGCAAATCGTAGCGCTCCTGCAAACCCGCGCGCACGCGTTTGCGCTCCTGCCGGTATTGCTTGATCTCGATCGTGCTTTCACTAAGCTCCAACAAATTCGCAACCGTTGCCATCAACTTGCGGTCATCCCAAGGCTTGGCGAGGTAATCGGCGGCCCCGGCCCTGACCAGATCAACGGCGGTTTCCAGGTGCGTCCACGCCGTCAATAGGATGATCGGCAAATCGGGGTAGCTGTCGCGAATGGCGCGGAACAACTTTACGCCGTCGTCACCGGAGGTGGTATCGGCGTGAAAATTCATGTCCTGCACCACCAAATCAACCGATTCTCGCTGCAGCGCTTCAAGCCCCTGCTCCGGGGTGCTGGCCGAGAGGGTACGAATATCGCGCAGCGAAAACAGCACTTCCAGCGCCGTACTGACGCCGGGGTTGTCGTCGATGATTAATATGGTCGGCATGCGTTGGGATTGTACAGAGACAATTGCCCTGCGGTATTGTTATACCGAGCGGGTCGCCACCGCCGGCGCAACGCGGGACGCGCGCGCGGCCGGACCAAACACCGCCGCCTGGCCAAGCGCCCACAAACCGAGCGCCCCGATCGGCACGTAATACCACGCCAAACGGGTGGCATCAAAATGGTGCATCAACCAAAGATTAAACCCGTACGTCAGCAGCGCACCGAGCGTTAGTCCAATCGACACAATCAGAAAGTTCTCCATTTGGAAGTAACGCAACACGTCGATGCGCCGCGCCCCCAGGGCTCGCCGTGTGCCGATCTGCTTAATGCGCTGCGTCACCCAGAAGCTTGCGATGCCGACAATGCCAAGCCCGGTTACGGTGAGAAGCGTGGCAATCACGGCAATAAGAATGATCGTCATCGCCTTATCGCGGCGATACGCTTCATTGCGGATTTTGTCGTAGTCGCGAATGCTGCGCACAATCCGGCCCGGATTCGCCGCCAGCAAATTCTTCTCGACACTACCCATTACCTGATCGCGCTGACCAGCCAGCGTGCGCACCAGATAGCGCTGCTCCGACCACAACACGCGCTGCGGGACCAACACGCTTTGCTCCAGATGGTTCCATCCCACCCAAGGCGCCTGCAGAAGCTCGACCACCCCGATCACGGTGAGCGGTTGCTCACCCATATAGACGGTGGAGCCCACCGCGCTGGTTCCCGGATGCAGTTTCTCCGCCAGGGCCTTGGTGATGATCAGCGGCATTGAGGTTGGCCAATCGTGGTCGTTTTCGCCACGATCGGTGATTTCCTCCGGCTTAAATCCACGCCCTTCGATCAATCTTAACCCGAGCGTGTTGATGCCATGATCGTCCGTCAGGTAAACGCTGGTAGAGGTCACGTCGTCCGGTTTGGCCGTTGGGTTGACCGGCTTCACCGAGATGCCCTCGGACCAACCACCGCCGGACAACGGCAGATTGTTGATCGGCGTTGCATCCACCACGCCCGGCAATGCGCGTAAGGTTTGCAGATCCTCGTTGATACTGGCGCTGCGGCTGAAATTGGGGGTGAAGCCAACACTCGCCAACGTAAACAGGTTGGCTTCATCCAAACCGCTTAAGCGATTCATTTTGCCAAGCCGTTCGGCAATGATGAACACGCTGTTGCAGACGATCGCCAGCGTCAGCGCAATTTGTAACGCAATCAACGCCAACGCCGCTTTGTTGCGCATTAATGCTTTAAAAATAGGGTGAAAATCCATAAGTATCCTCGCGTGTTTCGCAGCAAAGCGTACGCTCAATTCGTCTTCAGATAGGTCGCCGGCGCTATCCGGCAAGCGCGCCAAGTAGGCACGATGCCGGCCAACAATGCCGCGCATATGGCAAGGCCAATCGCCGTTACCACCATCATCCAATCCAGATTCGCCAAGCGCTCAAACCCATCGTAAAGACGACGCACGCCGGCAAGACCGAGCCAAGTGATCGCCAGCCCAGCAACACCACCGCAAACCCCGACCAAGCCGGCCTCGGTCAGGAACTGCGCGAACAAAGTTCGCTTGCTCGCGCCCAATGCGCGGCGCAAGCCGATCTCGTTGGCGCGACCCATAAATTTCGCCAGTAACAAACCCAAGGTGTTGATCATGCACACGACCAAGAACCCGAACGACAACGCCACTTGAATATGCGTGTCGTTGCGCACCACGTGTTGCAGGGTCAACCATTCACCGACCGTGCTTAGCCGATTATTAAGCGGGCGCGGAAAGCGGCCGAGTTTCTTTTGCTCATTGACGTACGCGTCGAGAAACGCTTTGTAACGCGCCCGGTCGCCGGCGCTTTCAAGCTCCACCCAAAAATTCAACCAAATGCAATCCGACTCCAGCAGCGCCGCATAACCGGCACCGGCGTCTTTCCAACAGCTGTTGTTTTGCGAACTGCGAAGCTCGCGTTCAATTCCATAACGAAACGGCAACAACACATCCTCGGGTTCCGCAAAAGGCCCTGCGGTCACGTCGTAAAATTTCGGCGTCGGATGCCAATCGGCGAGTACGCCGACCACCGTGAATTCATCATCCCCGATCTTAATTTTCCGACCAACGCTATTTTCACCGCCGAAGGCTTTTTCATTGGTTTGTTGGCTGAGCACTGCCACCCTGGCATTGGCCTTATCCGCGCCGGCATCCCAGCCATTGCCATACTTGAGCGGCGGCTCGAACATGGGGAAAAATTCGGCCGTAGTAAGCCGTGCCGTCGCCATGAACGGCTTGATATCGCGGTTCTGCGGCTGCAACGGGAAAAAATTGGTCAACATCACTACTTCGCGCTTGGCCTGATGTGCATCGATCAACGCCATCGCATCGCGGTACGTGAAAAGATTCGGCGGTTCATTCGGCTCTTCAAACGGTTGCTGCGGATCCCAGTTATCGAGTTGCGGCACATACAGACGATCGTTCTTGTGCGCGATCGGGTTTCCCGACATCGAATAAAACACCGTGAACGATGTCATACTCATGCCGATGCCAAGCGCGATCGCGGCGATCATCAAACCGGTCAGCACGCGGTTGCGCTTCAGGCTTAGCACAGCAAGGCGTAGATAATAAGTGAACATGCCAATAACTCCTCGATTCCAATTTCCGTTCGCCTTGAGCCTGTCGAAGGGTGAGCGGAAAACCGTTCATACTTCGACAGGCTCAGTACGAACGGTTTTTCCTAGCGTTTCAGTAAATGTTCTGTTTTACAAATTTTAATCAAGACACCACCGCTGCCGCCTGTGGTTTTGCCTCGCGCAATCGCGGCCCCTCGTCAAAATCCGTCACTTGGCCGTCCATCACATGCACGTTGCGCTGCGCGCGCGCGGCGAGTTCCGGGTCGTGCGTCACCATGACGATGGTCGTCCCCTGACGATTGATCTCCTCCATCAATTCCATGACACCGCGCGCCATCAACGAATCCAAATTGCCGGTCGGCTCATCCGCCAACAGCAAGCGCGGCGATCCGGCCAACGCACGCGCAATCGCGACCCGCTGTTGCTGCCCGCCGGAAAGCTCGGAAGGGTAATGCTTCATGCGCGAAGCCAGGCCCACGCGCGTTAACGCCTCATCAACGCGATGCTTGCGTTCACCCGCGGTCATGCGCCGATACCGCAACGGCACCTCGACGTTATCGGCGATATTAAGATCCGGAATCAAATTAAACCCCTGAAAGATGAAGCCGATTTTTTCATTGCGCAATTGCGAGCGCGCATTGTCGTTCAGTGCGCTCACGTCGATGCCGTCGAGCTTGAACTCACCGCTGCTCAAGGTTTCCAGCAATCCGGCGATGTTAAGGAACGTCGTTTTACCGGAACCGGACGGCCCGGTAACGGCGACAAATTCGCCATTGCGCACATGGATCGAAAAATCGCGCAAGGCATGCGTTTCGATCAAATGCGTGCGATAGACCTTGGAAAGATGATTCATCAGCAACATGCTTGGGTCCTCGGTGGAAAATTAATGAATGGCGATACGCGCAACGCCGTTGAAATCTTCAATGCCGGAGATTACGACGCGGTCGCCGACATTTAGGCCCGCGACAATCTCAACCGCGTTTAAACTGCTTGCGCCCACTTCGATTGCGCGCCGCTGTGCAATACCGTCTTCAACGACATACGCAACGCGCCCGGCACCCGCATCGAGAAATGGCCCGCGCTCCACCAGCAAGACATCGGGGTGTTCATCCAGCAGCACGCGCGTGCTCAAGCGTTGGTTTTGCCGCAAGCCGGCCGGCTTGTTCTCGACAAAACGAATGCGTCCGGTAACCTGATTGTTGACCACTTCCGGTGAAATGGCGCTCACGGTGCCGGGATAAACGACCTCGCCTTCACGAATCTGCGCGCTCATGCCAAGACCCAAATCATGGGCAAACGTCTCCGGCACCTGAATCTCAATTTCCAGCGCGCTCAGATCAACCACCGTCAACAACGGCGCGTTGATCGCGACATTGGCTTTTTGCGCAACCAGCAATTGTCCAACTTGACCGGTAATCGGTGATCGAATCTTCAACGCCTCGACCTGTCGCTCCAAGTCGGCCACCAACAGCCGCTGGCGATCGAGCGCAAGGATTTTTGTCTTCAGCTCGAAATCCAAACTTTCGCGCTCTAACCCGGTGTCTTTCTCGGCATGCTTGGCGGTAAGTTGCGCTTTGGCGAGATTGTCTTTGGCGCGCAGCACCGTTAGTTCCGCAATCGCGCCTTTATGAAAGGCGGCTTCGTTGCGTTCAACTTCACGCTGCGCCGCAATGCGGTCGAGCTCGGCTTGGTCACTTGCTTTCTGCGTGATCAATTGCTGCTTGCGGCTATCGATGCGGCTGCGCTCGACCGCCACCTCAAGGCTTTGCACGCTGGCCTTCTCCTGCTCCAAGCGATTGCTTAGTTCGGGACTGTTGATGTCCGCCAGTATCTGGTCTTTTTCCACTTGATCCCCGGCGTTGATTGCCAGCGTGACGGTACCCGCGGCGGGCGCATACAAGGTTGGACTCACCGCCGCGACGACGCGACCCTGCACCGATACGTCGCGCACCAAGGCACCGCGTTTGACCTCGGCAATCCGCAACCGCGCGGAGCTAACCGACGCGTTCGCCGAAAACATATGGATCGCCACCGGGCCGATCCACACCAGGATTAGGCACAGCACCACGGCGCCGGCGCCGACGAACCACCAACGCCGCTGGCTCCATGGGTTTACTTGAATACGCCGGTCGGTGGCTGAGGTATCGCGAATCATGAACCGTCCTAATCAATGCCATGCAGGAACGCATTATTGATGGCTTCGCGCTATCAATAGCAACAGGCATGCCAACCTGCAGCGGTGGAGCTTCGATGAGCGCGGACGGAACTATTCTCGACTTCCGTGGCCTTTACATACTGTCCGTTCGCACCAGTGCGGACGAACCGGACACTGCGTTTGCGTGACACGCTTAAAAGCACTTGCGACCATTGGGCTTCTCGGTGCATCTATATCAACGTGGACCATTCACCTTTCAACATCGATGTATCCAACGCCCTGATCGCACGCGTATGCCGGCGTGAATTGCGTTCATTTGAGCAGTTGTATCGATTGTTCGAACGCCCCGTCTATACGCTGGCCTTGCGCATGCTGGGTGATCCGGATAGCGCGCGCGACGTCCTGCACGATGCCATGCTCAAAGTGTTCGACCACATCGACCAGTACCGAAACGATGCGCCGTTTTGGGGCTGGCTGCGGCAAATCGCATTGAACGAGGTTTTGATGCGTCTGCGCAAATCGCGGCGCTTCGACAGCGAGGCGGAGCTGCCCGACTGCGTTGATACCGCGGCATCGCCTTGCATCTATGCCGATCGCAGCGCGTTGGAACGGTCGTTGGCCACGCTACCGACCGTGACGCGCAGTGTACTTTGGCTCTATCACGTGGAAGGTTATACCCATCCAGAAATTGCAGAGTTCACAGGTAAAACCGTCAGTTTTTCCAAATCGCAAGTCGCGCGCGGCACCGCCAAATTGCGCGCTCTGTTAGCACCCGCACCGGAACCGATGTCATGTTTGATCGCAGTCCCAATCACCCACTAGGCCCAGATCCGGGCCTTCGCCACGCGTTACGCGCCTTGCCGTTGGTGGCGCCGCCGGCCGGCGCTTGGGAAAATCTGGCAGCCACGCTGCAAGCCCGAGCAGCGTCACCGCTCCCAATGAAACGCCGATCCCCCTACCGCTGGGCGTACATTCTGCCCACGGCACTGGCCGCCGGCCTGGTCTTATTCTTCATGGCGCCCAACCTGACCTCGAACCCGCCGGCATTAGGTACGCGTACCGCCGAAACAACCCAGTTGACGCAACCTCAATCAAAGCCCGACGCCGCGCAAGAACTTGCCGCGCTACACGCCCAATCGCAATCGCTGGAACAATGGTTGCGCGATACGCGCAATGCCGCTTCATCGCTAAACGGCCAAGACTTAATGGCTTCGGCGGAAATCGAAGACCTGATTGGGTTCGTCGATGTTCAGCTGCAAGCACCCGCCCCCGACGATGCCGCCCCATTGTGGCGCCAGCGCGTGCGCTTGCTGCAAGACTTGGCCGCCCTGCGCTACTCCCAATACAGCCTGGCTGAAACCCGGGTTGCCAACGACGGAACGTCGGCAACTCACGCACTTTGGACTAACTGATAATGAGGCAAAATATGCAACGCAAACTTTTAGCTTTAGCCCTGATCGCCGCGTGCGGGTCGGTGATGGCGGCGGACCCCACGCCGCGTGCCGCAACGCCGCAAACGGCGCCCATGCCGCACATGTCCCGACCGGACAGCAACCCCACACCCGCCGCCGCACCAACGGCCGCGACCGAGGAAGAGATCGAAATCAACATCGACGATGACGACGATGCGCAGCAAGCTCCAGCCCTTGCTCCCGGCGAAGCCGAAGAGGCGCACCGCGAACTTGACCGTATGCGCACGCAAATGCGCGAGCTGGCGCACAAGATGGCGGAGCTTTCGGGAAAGCTCGGTGATGTCGGCCCACGTGCTTACGCGTTTCGCTATATGGGCGATCCTGATCGCGCAATGATCGGCATTGTGATGTGGCCGGATGAGCACGGTGTACGCATTGCCGGATTAACTCCCGGCGGTCCGGCGGAGAAGGCCGGCATTAAAACCAACGATGTCATCGTTGCCATTGATGGTAAGGCGGTGGATACCGGAGGCAAGGAAAAATCCGGCAAAAGCATTGGTGCCGCCACCAAAGCCTTATCCGGTTTAAAAGTGGGCCAAGACGTGAAATTAACACTTTTGCGCGACGGGAAAAGATCCGACGTCGTCGTAAAAGCGGAGCGTCGCGAAGCGTTTAATTGGGCCCATGCCATGCCAGGTGATATGGAAACACCGCTGCCGCCCGGCATGGATCACGATATCCAAGTGGAAGTGCATCGAGCGCTGCGCGAGACACACCCCGGCCATCTGGACCACGCCATGCGCATGATCATGCCGCGCTACGACGTCAATTTGGTCAGCATGAATCCGGATCTTGGCAATTACTTCGGCACCGACAAAGGGGTTTTGGTGGTATCGATCGGAAAAGACTTCGCTCCGCCGCTGAAATCCGGAGACGTCGTGCTTGAGGTGGCCGGACAATCGGTCAGCCGACCGGAAGATGCCATGCGTTTGGTGCACGATCAGCCGGTTGGCGGCGAGTTTAAAATTAAAGTGTTGCGTCAGCACAAAGAACAAACCCTAAGCATGAAGACGCCGGAGTTTCGCACCCCATTTATTCCGGAGCCGCCCGAACCACCGCAAGCGCCCATAACACCGCCTCCCGTGCATGCACCACGCACCCCACCGGCGCCACCGCCGCCACCACCTGCCCCACCGGCGGACCACGCGGGTGTGGATGCCTAACCCGTCCGTTTCACCCTTCACTATAACCGGTGCGGGGTGAAACCGATTAAACTGCTCCGCCAAAGAACCGACACGCACGTGTCGTGTGACGATGTACGTCGGAGTCCCCATGCAAACCTTGCTGATTTCCAGTGCCACGGTTGCGTTAGCGGAAATAGGTGATAAGACACAACTGTTATCACTAATCCTGGCAGCAAAATATCGCAAACCGTGGCCGATTGTGTTCGGCATTTTTGCTGCTACCTTGGTCAATCATGCGCTGGCAGGATCCGTCGGCACACTGCTGATGCAATGGTTATCGCCACCGGTTTTGCGCGCCTTAGTGGGGTTGAGTTTTTTAAGTATCGCGGCATGGTCCTTAATTCCCGACAAAATTGATGAGAGCACGGCAGCACACAGCGCCGGTCACGGTGTTTTTATGGCCACCTTGATTAGTTTTTTTTTAGCCGAGATGGGAGATAAAACGCAGGTAGCGACCGTGATACTCGCAGCGCAATATCACCCGCTGTGGCAAGTTGTCGTCGGCACGACGATCGGTATGTTGGCGGCGAATGTGCCGGTGGTGATGTTAGGTGCCACGTTCGCCAATAAATTACCACTTAAAGCCGCTCGAATCTGCGCGGCTTTATTGTTCACAGGGCTTGCCTTGTGGATTTTTCTATCCGGCTGACCGCTGTGGGGAAATCATCACCCGCTTTGTCAACGACGGTTCATGAGTTATTCCTTGCACCAGCACACGCCCTTGCACTACCCTCGCCCGATTGTGCAGCCCGGTAAGCCCTGGGGAGGGATTCATGCAAGTTTTGGGTGATGTTCTGTTTGGTCTTTTTGGTCTCGCTTCGCTGATCGGGATTGCATTCGCGTTTTCCAACAACAAACGCGCGGTGAATTGGAAATTGGTGCTGACCGGGGTCGCATTGCAGATCCTGTTCGCCGTTTTCGTATTGAAGGTGGAAACCGGACGCATCCTATTCGATGTGCTGGGCGCGGGGTTCGTGCAAGTGCTGACGTTCACCAAGGCCGGATCGGGGTTCATCTTCGGTAGCCTAATGGACATCGACAAATTCGGGTTTATCTTCGCGTTCCAGGTGTTGCCCACGATTATTTTCTTCGCCGCATTGATGGGCGTGCTGTACCACTTGGGCGTCATGCAACAAATTGTGCGCGGCATGGCTTGGCTCATTACCAAGGTGATGCGCGTATCGGGCGCGGAAACCACTTCGGTTTGCGCCAGCATTTTTATCGGCCAAACCGAAGCACCGCTCACGATCCGCCCCTACATCGAAAAAATGACTGAATCGGAATTGATGACGGTCATGATCGGCGGTATGGCGCATATCGCCGGCGGCGTGTTGGCGGCGTACGTCGGATTGCTCGGCCACAACGATCCGATCGAAATGGCGAAATACGCCAAACACTTGCTAGCCGCCAGCATTATGGCCGCACCGGCCACTTTGGTGCTCGCAAAAATCCTGATTCCGGAAACCGGCGAACCATTGACCCGCGGCACTGTGCGCATGCAGGTGGAAAAAACCACCGCCAACGTCATTGACGCGGCCGCTGCCGGTGCGGGAGACGGTTTGCGGTTGGCGCTGAACGTGGGTGCCATGCTGCTGGCGTTTATCGCGCTGATCGCGTTGTTGAATGCGCCGTTGCAATGGTTGGGTGAACATCCCTGGGGTGCTACCGCGGATTCCACCATCAACACCTGGTTATCCAATGGCAAATCGTTGCCGATCCATTTAAGCCTGCAAACCATTTTTGGGTTTGTCCTCGCACCAATTGCCTGGCTGATTGGTACGCCCTGGCAAGACGCCACCCTGGTCGGCGGGTTTATCGGCGAAAAGGTGGTTCTGAACGAATTTGTTGCCTATGTTGATTTATCCAATAACATCAATTTGCTGCAAGAGCACAGCCGCATTATTGCCACCTATGCTTTATGTGGATTCGCCAACTTCTCGTCGATCGCGATTCAGATTGGCGGCATCGGCGGCATTGCGCCGAGCCGCCGCGCGGACCTTGCCCGGCTCGGGCTGCGCGCGGTTCTGGGCGGTTCGCTGGCAACGTTTATGACCGCGACGATTGCCGGCGTATTAACGCAACTGTAAATGAGCGCGCCGCAAGTCATCGTTGTTGGATCGTATGTGCAGGATCACGCCTGGACGACGGAACAATTCCCCTCTCCCGGGGAATCGCGCATCGGCACCTTTGCCACCGGCCCTGGCGGCAAGGGGTTCAACCAGGCGGTGGCCTGCCACCGGCAGGGCGTAGACACGCTGTTTATCGGCGCCATCGGTAACGATCATCTTGGCAGCACCGCGCAAAACTTTGCCGCCGGAGAAAAGCTGCCGTGCGCTTGGGATGTCCATACCGATAAACCCACCGCCGCCTCAACCATCACCGTGAATGCGCGTGGGGAAAACTTGATCGTCGTGGCGTTGGGCGCGAACGACGCGCTCTCGGTTGATTTTGTTCAAGCTCAGCAAGCAAAAATACAACGTGCGCGCGTTGTATTATCCCAACTCGAATGCAACCTCGCGGCAACACGCAGCGCGCTGACATTGGCGCGTTCGGCGCAGGTCGCGACCATTTTAAACCCAGCGCCGATCAATCAATGCCTGACTGTTGAGCTCCTGGCACTAACCGATATCCTGACCCCAAACGAAACCGAATTCGCGTTCTTGCTACGCCATTTGTTTCGCATACAAGTGCCCGCCAATTATTGGGAAGCCGATGACGCGACACTGCATCTGCTATGCCGTCATACCCGTGTTGCAACGGTAGTGATAACACTGGGCGATAAAGGCTGCTTCGTATCGCATGCCGATGGTCATTTGCGCGGTGACGCTAACACCTATTACCGCGTTCCCGCCGAATCGGTTGCCACCGTCGATACCACAGGCGCCGGCGATGCGTTTTCCGGCGGGTTGGCAGCGGCATTGGTACGTTTTCGTGAGCAACCGTTTGCCACCGTCGTGCACTATGCCGGTCGTGTCGCTGCACTTTCGACCGAAACACCGGGTACCGCGCCCGCTATGCCGTATTTTGAGAAGGTACGTGATCGTTTTCCTTAAAATAACGGCCGTTAGCAACGCTCAAATGTATTATACTTATTCTCTTTTGGAGCAAAGCTTTCCGTTCGCCCTGAGCCTGTCGAAGGGTGAACGAGAAGGCGGTTCATGCTTCGACAGGCTCAGCACGAACGGCTTTCTTAAATTTCCAAGCGCCGTTTCTATTGCAATTTACTACTATGTACATTGGTTCTCACCTTATCGAGCCCGCCGTTGTTTTAGCCCCAATGGCCGGCGTCACCGACAAACCATTCCGCCAGTTGTGCAAACAGCTCGGCGCAGGTTTGGCCGTTTCGGAAATGACGACTTGCGACCCACGTTTGTGGCGCACACAGAAATCGCGGCATCGCATGGATCATCAAGGCGAGCCTGAACCGATCAGCATACAAATCGCCGGTTACGATCCGGCCATGCTGGCCGATGCCGCTCGTTACAACGTCGATCACGGCGCCGCAATCATCGATATCAATATGGGTTGCCCGGCAAAAAAAGTTTGTAACGTCTATTCCGGCTCCGCCCTATTGCAAGATGAACCCTTGGTTGGACGCATTTTAGAAGCTGTGGTCAATGCGGTTTCAGTCCCAGTCACTTTAAAAATCCGCACCGGTTGGAACCACGAAAATCGCAATGGTGTGCGCATCGCTCTGATTGCCGAATCAGCCGGCATCCAAGCATTGGCGGTGCACGGTCGGACCCGCGTGGACATGTACCAGGGAGCCGCCGAGTACGCGACCATTGCCGCCATCAAGCGCACGGTAAGCATCCCCGTTTTTGCCAACGGTGACATCAATACACCGGAACAAGCGCGGTTCGTACTCGACGAAACCAAGGCCGATGCCGTTATGATCGGCCGCGCTGCTCAAGGTCGGCCGTGGATTTTTCGCGAAATCGCGCATTACCTGGCGACCGGGAAACACTTGCCGCCACCGTCCATTGTTGAGATTCGCGATATCTTGCTCGGCCACCTCACCAATCTCTACGGGTTTTATGGTGAACAGCAGGGAGTGCGCATCGCTCGCAAACACTTAGGTTGGTATGCGCAAGGCCGCAGCGATAACGTACATTTTCGCACGCAGGTCAACCGTTGCGAGGGCGCCGGCGATCAATGGCGCGTTACTCGTAACTACTTTGATCGACTGGCCGAAATGCCTGCACTGGCGGCGTAGGGTGGGCCTTGGCCCACCCTACGAAATGAACGAGCGCGCTCTAGTTGCAAACGGATTCAAGACTATCCACAAACACACGATCGCTCGTTTCACCTTGCCACTCATACGCGCCAATATCGGTGGTCATAACAGCCACGCGCGCAAAACCGCGTTGGTCGACGGAGAAACTAGCACTGTTATTGCCATGATCTATGGCGGGGCTTACAGCGCCAGCGTTGTGAAGAAGTGCATGGGTTTGCGTTAGCGCGCCGTTATCGGCCAAGGGACCTAATTTGGGACACTCGGTCAGCGTTCCCGCCGGAACCGGTACCGTTGTGGTTGCGGCCACGATGAGATTGTCACTACCGGTGAATGCAGCGGGTCCGGCAAGATCGCTGGCTACCCAAGTGCTGCTCCGGTTGGTCGCGATCATTGAGCTTTGCATTTGTACGGAACCGGATGCAACCATACCAGCGCCATCGCCCGGGCCGCTGTTAAAAGCGATCGTGCTATTTGAAAGCGCTAGCACTCCCCTGCTGTATACCCCACCCGCTCTAACCGTTGCCGCATTGCCGGAGATCGTACTGTTACTGATTGATGCCGTATGCGTAGGGCTGTCGTTAATATAAAGCCCTGCCCCTGAACCGGCCTGATTGCCGGAGATCGTGGAATTGGTAATCCCCAGATTGCCAAGCTGTTGCACTGCGAATATCCCACCGCCGCGCGAAGTAGGGGGGACTTGGGCATTGGTACTTTGGTTATTGGTTATCGAGCTGTACAGCAACGTTATGGCCCCAAGGGCGAAAATCCCACCGCCTTTTCCATTGCCAATGATGGTCGATCGCGCCACGTTACCCGTCACCGTGCTATTCACTAAGGTCACGTTACCTTGCGCATAGATGCCGCCGCCAAAAACGTTTTCCGCAACGACCGCGCAACCCGATACGGTCGACGAATGTAGACTGACGTTGCCGGTGGAAAAAATGCAACCGCCCCCCAAGGCCGTAGTTGCCACTTCATACCTGGCGTTGGCAATGGTCAACCCCTGTATGGTGAGCGTGCCGGTTCCAAGATGGTTAAGCACCCGGTTGTAATGGCGGCTGTTCAACCCCCCATCTATCGCCAATTGGTCGGCACCTGGACCTCGCAGGATAAGATCCGACTGAAGTGCCGTAATGTGAATTGCACCGGTAGTTAACGTGATGGTGCTGCAAGCAAGAGCGCTAAGATCGATCGTGTCGCCGCTTTCTGCCACCTGGATGACCTTACGCAAGCTACCGATGCCGTCGTCGTTGCAATTCAGTACCGGCATGGTCAATGCGCTGGACGTCGATGCGGGTAACGCAAGCGCGGCGGCTAGGCAGGCTGCCATTGGTGCTCTTCGAATCTGGCGCGCTAACGTTCGATGCAAGGTGTTCATAAGAGATTTCTCCGCAAGCACAGACATTTACGCGATGTAATAAAGGCCGAACGAGACAATGCCCGCATTAAATGACGAACGGCCTCGATAAATCTGTTAAAAATTGTGTCGGATGTCCTCCTGATCACTTTTTCGCCATGCCCCTGTGATGAAGTTCATCTTTTGAACGCTGGTCCAGGCCATAAAACGGACGTTTAGTGCTTATTCGTGGGGGCTTAAGGCCTGTTTTTTGAACCCACGCGGTGTATGATAAGCACCTCATTTATCTCTCCATCCGAAATAAAGGATATTTACCGCGATGAGCAGTTACCTCTTCACCTCCGAATCGGTTTCCGAAGGCCATCCCGACAAGGTTGCCGATCAAATCTCCGACGCCGTGCTTGACGCGATCCTGGCCCAGGATTCGCGCGCGCGCGTTGCTTGCGAAACGTTAGTGAAGACTGGGGTTGCGATCGTCGCGGGCGAGGTCACTACATCGGCCTGGGTGGATTTGGAAGCGCTTACGCGAAAGGTGATCTTAGGGATTGGCTATGATTCCTCGCACGTCGGCTTTGACGGTGAAACCTGCGGCATCTTGAACCTGATCGGCAAGCAATCGCCCGACATCAACCAGGGCGTGGACCGCAAACACCCGGAGGAACAAGGCGCCGGCGACCAGGGCTTGATGTTTGGTTACGCCACCAACGAAACCAAAGAGTACATGCCGGCCGCGATTTTTTACTCGCATCGCCTGGTTGAACAGCAGGCAAAAGTCCGCAAGATGAAAAAATCGCCGCTGCCGTGGCTACGCCCGGACGCGAAAAGCCAAGTCACGTTGCGTTATGAAAACGGCAGGGCCGTGGCGATCGATGCGGTTGTACTGTCCACGCAACACGATCCTTCGGTTAAGCACAAAGACCTGAAAGACGGCGTCATGGAATACATCGTCAAGCCGACGCTGCCGGCCAAATGGCTGCACAAAGGCACCAAATTCCATATCAACCCCACCGGCAAATTCGTGATTGGCGGCCCGGTCGGCGACTGCGGCTTAACCGGCCGCAAGATCATCGTCGATACCTACGGTGGCTGGGCGCGCCACGGTGGCGGCGCGTTTTCGGGCAAGGATCCTTCCAAGGTGGATCGCTCAGCCGCTTATGCCGCGCGCTATGTCGCCAAAAATGTGGTGGCCGCCGGTCTTGCCGATCGTTGCGAAATCCAGATCAGCTACGCCATCGGCGTCGCGGAACCCACGTCGATCTCGGTGACCACGTTTGGCACCGGCAAAATTGACGATGCGAAAATCGAAAAGCTGATTCGCAAGCATTTTGATTTGCGCCCGTACGGCATCATCAAAATGCTCGATCTGATTCATCCGATGTACCAGCAAACCGCCAGCTACGGGCATTTCGGGCGTATTCCGGAATTGGTGAGGTTGCCCAACGGTCAAACCTATACGACCTTTAGTTGGGAAAAAACCGATAAGGCGGAACTGCTGCGTCGTGAATCCGGATTAAAAAAGTAGTTTGGTGACTATATGATTTCAACCACACGTTGAGGGGCGCTGCGACCTTACCATTCATCGTTGCAAACCAACCTTGAAACTATGTAAGGCCACGCTCAGCGTGTTGTTTAACCCGTGTAAGTGCGCCCATTCGAAAGAATGGAGACCAACCATGAACGCTGTTGCAAAAATGTCCACGCAAGACGATTTCAAAGTAGCCGATTTGTCACTGGCCGATTGGGGACGCAAAGAAATTGATATTGCCGAGCACGAGATGCCGGGCCTGATGTCGATCCGGCGCAAACACGCCGCCAGCAAACCGCTGCGTGATGTACGCATCACCGGTTCGTTGCACATGACGATCCAAACCGCGGTGCTGATTGAAACCTTACGCGATCTTGGCGCGTCTGTGCGCTGGGCTTCGTGCAATATTTTTTCGACCCAAGATCATGCCGCGGCCGCAATCGCAAAAACCGGCGTGCCAGTATTCGCTTGGAAAGGCGAGACCTTGGAAGAGTATTGGGACTGCACTTTGGATGCGGTTATCCACCCCGATGGTCTGGGGCCGGAATTGGTGGTCGATGACGGCGGCGACGTCACGCTGTTGATTCACAAAGGTTATGAACTGGAACAAGGCAGCAACTGGGTCAATACCGAATCCGAAAGCCATGAGGAACAGGTGATCAAAAACCTGCTCAAGCGCGTGGCCAAGGAACGCCCCGGTTACTGGACCAAAGTTGCCAAGTCCTGGCGCGGTGTATCGGAGGAAACAACCACTGGCGTGCACCGCTTGTACCAAATGATGGAAGCCGGCAAGTTATTGGTGCCTGCGATCAACGTCAACGATTCGGTAACCAAATCCAAATTTGATAATTTGTATGGCTGCCGCGAATCGTTGGCCGATGGATTAAAGCGCGCCATGGACGTTATGGTCGCCGGTAAAGTAGCCGTGGTTTGCGGCTACGGCGATGTCGGCAAAGGTTCCGCACATTCCTTGCGCGGCTTCGGTGCACGCGTAATTATTACGGAAATCGACCCCATCAACGCGCTGCAAGCCGCGATGGAAGGATTCGAAGTCACCACGATCGAGGAAACGTTCGGTCGCGCTGATATTTATGTCACCACCACCGGCAACAAAGACGTGATCACTTTTGAACACATGGCGAAGATGAAAGACCAAGCCATTGTCTGCAACATCGGACATTTCGATAACGAAATCCAAGTTGAGCGTTTGAATACTGCCAGTGGCGTAACCAAAACCAATATCAAGCCGCAGGTCGATCGCTATCACTTTGCCAACGGCCACGAAATTTATCTGCTGGCCGAAGGGCGTTTGGTGAATTTAGGGTGCGCTACCGGCCATCCCAGTTTCGTGATGTCGAATTCGTTCTCGAATCAGACCTTGGCTCAAATCGATCTGTGGGCGAACAAAGACCATTACGAAAAAACCGTGTATCGCTTACCAAAGCATCTTGATGAAGAAGTGGCGCGCCTGCACTTGGAAAAAATCGGCGTGAAGCTGACGCGCCTTACACCAGAGCAAGCCGCCTATCTTGGCGTGTCTGTGGATGGGCCCTACAAACCTGAGCATTATCGCTATTAAATCCGCCTGAAGCGCGGGTGCCAATCGGCACCCGCGCTTTCAAACAACCCGATCCATTCGGGCGTTAACATCAGGACCCATCTTTCGCTACAGCGACGAATGCCATCATGCAGCTGAGTTTCGAATTTTTCCCCCCGAAAACCGCTGACCAGCACGAGACGCTGGAAAAGGCCTTGCTGAAACTAAAAGCACTGCATCCCGAATACGTTTCGGTCACCTTCGGCGCGGGGGGATCAACGCTCGATTACACCGTCGACACCATCAAACATTTGCGCGGCACGCATTCGCTGAATGCTGTACCGCATATATCCTGTATGGGCGGACGTAAAGAAGAAATTTTGCGCCTTCTTAATACCTACATCACTCTCGACGTCAACCGCATCGTGGCATTGCGCGGCGATATGCCATCCGGCATGGCGGCCTTTGGCGAATTCCACTATGCCAATGATTTGGTTAAATTCATTCGCGAACAAACGGGCAATCACTTCCACATTGATGTCGCTTGTTATCCGGAAGTGCATCCGCAAGCGGAAAATGCGCACAGCGATCTAACCAATCTAAAACGCAAAGTCGATGCCGGTGCCGATGGTGTCATCACCCAGTATTTTTATAATGCGGATGCGTACTTTCAACTCGTTGATGATGCCAAACGAATCGGCATCACGATTCCGATCGTGCCCGGCATTATGCCGATTTCAAATTACACCCAATTGAAACGCTTTTCCGATATGTGCGGAGCGGAAATACCGCGATGGATTGCCAAACGTCTACAAACCTTCGGCGACGATGCCGATGCAATTCGTGAGTTCGGCACCGACGTGGTAGCTTCCCTTTGTCGGAAATTACTCGATGGCGGCGCCCCGGGTTTACACTTCTACACATTGAATCGAGCCAAAGCGACGATAGGGATACTCGAGCGTCTAGTGTTACCGAGTGAACAATCCAAACCCGCTTAACCATCCATGCTTCACAAACGGCGGCTTGATCGCTACGCTGCGCGATAAACCATCGGAAACGGAAAAGCCATGCCGACAACCAAAGTACCTGCGCCTATGCAATACCCTGCCCATATTTGGCACAATGGCGCCATCAAGCCGTGGGCACAGGCGACCACGCATGTCATGGCGCATGCCCTGCATTACGGCTCATCCGTATTTGAAGGTATCCGCAGCTATATCACGCCGCAGGGTCCGGCTATTTTTAGGCTAACCGATCACTTAAAGCGTTTATATCTTTCTGCCAATGTGTACGACATTGAGATGCCCTATACGCGCGATGAACTCGCTGCGGCTTGCCATAGCGTTCTTAAAGCAAACCAATTAAGCAAAGCGTATTTGCGACCGATTGCCTTTCGCGGATTGGGTGGATTTGGGCTAAGCGCCGCCACTCCCACGGATGTTGCAATTGCAGCCTGGGAAATGGGCCCTTATCTCGGCGCTGGCGTGCTAGAAGCAGGCATCGACGCCTGCGTTTCCAGCTGGCAACGTATGGCACCGAATACCATTCCGGCGGGGGCTAAAGCCGGCGGCAATTATTTATCCGGGCAATTAATCGCGCGTGAAGCGCGGCGCCTTGGCTTTGGCGAAGGCATTGCTCTAGCCAGCACGGGGCTGCTCAGTGAAGGTGCCGGAGAAAACCTATTTCTGGTACTCGATAATGCATTGCACACCACACCGGTAAGCTCCGCTATTTTGCATGGCATAACGCGCCACACCATCATGACGCTGGCGCGCGATGCCGGCATTGCAGTTATCGAACGCGATTTGCCGCGCGAATATCTTTATTTCGCCGACGAAGTTTTTATGTGCGGTACCGCCGCAGAAGTAACGCCCATCCGATCGATCGATGGCAAACGGATTGGTAACGGGCAGGCAGGCCCGCTGACTCGACAAATACAAGATTTATTTTTTGGACTTTTTTCCGGGAAAACACCGGACAAATATCATTGGCTAGAACCGATCCAGTAATAGTCCTTTAACGAAGGCTTCAAGTCAGCGGCGCAAACGAAAATCCAACAGCGCTCTAACGCCGCCTTCGGGCCGGGAAGCCAAAGACACGTTCCAGTCATACAACGCGCATAAGCGGCGCACAATCGCCAACCCAAGACCGGCACCTTTGCCGCTCGCTTGCGCGCCGCGGTAACCCCGCTGAAATAACATTTCAGGATTTTCGTTTTGAATGCCAGGGCCGGTATCGTCAACCACGACCCGGTTATCCCCCACGCGCACAACAACTTCACCTACTTGGGTGTATTTAAAAGCGTTACCAATTAAATTTCCCAACGCGACTGCGACGACAGCGGATGGAGCGGCGACCGCAACCGCTGAGTCAATTTGTAAATTGACCGTGATCGGCTTGTTGCCAAGGTGCTGTCGATTAGCATCAATCACCTGCTCGGCAATTTTTGCAACATCGGTAGCTTCGCCATCGCTCGGGCCCTGCCGCTCGCTGCGCGATAACAACAGCAGCGCTGTCGTAAGCTCGGTACACTGTTGTGCGGCGCGATCAATGCGCTTCAGTCGATCCTTTAGCTTCTGCGGTAAATCGTCTTGCGTGAGCAGCAACTCCGTCGTGGTGGCAATAACTGCCAACGGCGTACGCAGTTCATGGCTGACGTCGGCGTTGAACTCGCGATCGCGCACCACCAGGGCGGTTAGCTTGTCGGAATAGTCGTCCAACGCGGCGGCCAATTGGCCGACTTCATCGTTTGCGAAATGGGCCGACAACGGTTCAACCCGTCCAATGCGCCCCATCTGCTGTACACGTCGCGCCAGGTCCGCTACCGGGCTCATTACGCGCGCCGAAGACCAAAACCCAATCACCAACGAGAGCACCGAAAACACCAACACCGCCAACACCAGCGCGCCCTGCAATAATCTCTGGCTAAGCCGGTCTTGCGCCGTATCGTATTTTAAGAAAAACCAAACTTTTGGGTCTTTGCGCACCGCGAGTTTGTAAAACAGCCGCCCGCCCTTGCCGTCGGCCTCGTTCAGGTCGTAAACCCCATTGGGTAAGTCCTGCCACTCAAATTGCACATTGGAAATTTTCTCTATTCCATAGGTATAACCGGTGATCGTCTCCAACGGCACGCCCGGCGATTTTGGATCGACATAGAATTTGTCGGCATAGTCCTGAAGATTTTTCTCCAGTACCTGGCCAATCAATTTGGCCTCAAGATATTGGCGCAAATAAATTGCACTGAACGCAAATAGCGCCGTTAGGGCCAACCCAAACAGCGCAAACGAAATGATGATACGGCTTCGAAGCCTACGCCGGTATTGCATCGGGGTCGACCATGCGATACCCGATGCCGTGTCGGGTTTGTATTAACGGTTTATCGAAAGGTTTATCGATTACCGCTCGCAGGCCATGGATATGTACACGCAAACTGTCGCTATCCGGTAGCTCTTCGCCCCAGACGCGAGTCTCCAAATCTTTTCTTGTCACCACGGAAGGTGCCGATTCCATCAAATACTGCAGCAACTTAAGCCCAATCGGATTCAGCTGGATAGCCCTCCCGGCGCGCGTTACCACCAGGGTGTCGAGATTGAAATTAAGGTCGGCCAACTGCAGTATTCTGCTTTGGCTGCCTTTGCCGCGCCGCCCAAGAACCGCCAAGCGCGCCTCCAATTCCTGCAAAGCGAACGGTTTGGTCATGTAATCGTCGGCACCGGAGTCAAAACCGTTGAGTTTCTGGTCGAGGGTATCGCGGGCAGTCAACATGAGTATCGGCGTTTGCCGGCGCGCTTCGTGCCGAAGTTTCTTACACACCTCTAATCCGTCCATACCGGGCAAGGTAAGATCCAGCACAATGGCATCGAATTCATGCACCACCGCCAAATGCAAGCCCGTTACCCCGTCGCCGGCAAAATCCACGACATGGCCTTTGCCTTCGAGGTAGTCACCAATGTTCGCGGCTATATCGGAATTATCTTCAATGACAAGAATTCGCATGGGCGGCTAGCTTATTCGCTTAGGAGGAATTTGAGATTGAGTGCAATGCATCATCAACAGTTCTGGGACACGCAGCTTATTCTACTCAACTCACGCGGCCGAATCCTATTTTCTTAAGCTTTGCTAGCCAGCCAACTGGATTTCGCGCCGCCCGGCGAGTTTGGCTTCTAAATAAGATCGATACGCTAAGCACAAAAAAAGAAATGGCCCAAGGAGGTGCCATTGGGGGACACACCTCAACTTGGGCCAAAAGCTACTGCCCCGATTACCGTAACCTGCCTGTCACCTGACCTGACGTTTAGGAGTGTCGAGCAGAAATTACAGTAACAACGATCCTACGCAGCCGGCAATTAAATTACCGTTAAGCGGGGTTGAGGCTTTCGTTAATCTTTAAAAATTTATTATAACTATTTGATTTTGATGTTTATTTTAAAAATGATCCGCTCCGGACCGGCAAAAATCGTAATCCGATCACACCGCGATCCGATCACAATGTCGTCATCGCCGCTGTGTATAATTTTCGGTTACGAATTCCAAGGAAAGCTCATGAATAAATCGGTGTTATTGGCTTATTTGATCTGCTTAGCACCGGGTGCAGCTGCCGCAGCAGCTAACGCACCTCCCCTGCAAATGACCACGGAAAAAACGGCCTTTGAACAGCAAATTGCGGCGGTTCGTGCAGGTATACAACCGCGAGGACGATATGAGTTCGTTACTGCAGAAGAACGGGATCGTGTGTCTCAAGCTCTAACCGACATCGATAGCCTACTCAATAAGCACGACGCACTCTCAGAGTTGAGCCGTGACGAAAAAACAACCATCCTTAGTGCTGTGGAGCAAGCGAACGCCATCCTTGTTCAACGCGATGGTGAACGATTAATCTGCGAAAACAGCGCGCCGATAGGTTCGCATCAGAAACGAACCCGTTGCCAAACATATGCCGAGCAACAACGACAGGCGCAACACGACCAAAATTACATTGGAACTGTTCAACGCACACCCAATACCTCTGGTGGCGGAAAATGATGCAAATTCCGGACATGCTTTCCTGCTGTGGAAGGATGAGCAAAGCGTCGATGCGTCAATGAGCTAATCGCTTACTTAATGGCACGTGTTCTATGGCTGTCGACGGGCTTGGCGCATTGCTCCAGATATTCAATGATCTGTCCCGCCACATCGATCTTAGTGACCGCCTCAATACCTTCAAGACCCGGCGAAGAATTCACTTCCAACACCAATGGTCCGCGTGCGGAGCGTAATAAATCCACACCAGCGACACTTAATCCCATAACCCTTGCTGAATTTAACGCAACTTCCACTTCCAGCTTATCCAACTCCACCGCCGTAGCGGTTCCCCCCCGGTGCAAATTGGAGCGAAAATCTCCACGCCCTGCCTGACGGCGCATCGCCGCGATAACCTTACCGCCAACCACAAAACAGCGCAAATCCGCCCCTTTCGATTCACCAATAAACTCTTGCACCAGAAAGCTCGCGTACAGGCCGCGCAACGCCTCGATCATGCCTTGCGACGCGGAACGTTTCTCCGCGAGCAAAACGCCTTGACCTTGCGCACCTTCATTGAGCTTGATCACGTGCGGCGGACTGCCGAGCATGGCAAGAAGGTCGGTCGTGTCATCGGGATTGTCGCCAAACACCGTGGTTGGCAAACCGATGTTTTCGCGCGCCAATAATTGCAGGCAACGCAACTTATCGCGAGCGCGCAAAATGGCATCCGACGGGTTCGGTGTGAACACCCCCATCATTTCAAACTGACGCAACACCGCAGCGCCATACACCGTAATCGAAGCGCCAATACGGGGAATCACCGCATCAAAGCCAGATAACGCCTTACCCTTGTAATGGATATCGAATACCCCAGCGGCGATGCGCATATAACACCGTAAGGGATCGAGCACGCGCACGCGATGACCGCGCGAACGCGCAGCTTCGACCAAGCGCAATGTGGAAAACAGCTTGGCATTGCGTGACAGAATGGCAATCTTCACGGCGAATTCTCTTAAAAAATAATAATTACCGCAGAGGCCAAGAGCAGCGCTGCGCTTTCCCAGAAACTTAACTAGCATGCAATTGCATGGAGCGGGTGATGGGAATCGAACCCACACTAGTAGCTTGGGAAGCTACTGTTCTACCATTGAACTACACCCGCGCTAAGCGCCTACTGTACTTTGAGGTATGTCGCATAGGCAACTCACCCACGTGTGCTGCTGCAAGTCTAGGGTAATAACTTAGATAGCACTGCCTTGAATCTAACAGAAAGTCCTCATTCAGCTACAGTACGCTTAAATAAGGCAGTAAAATGTCCAATCTAAACGAATGCACTGCGTTGAGGAAACTTCCATGACAAACCAGCCCCGTTTTACTTTAATTGCCAGTTTCGCTTGGGCCCTACTTCTTTCCCTAGCGCAAACCGGTAGCGCTTTTGCCGATGATGACCCGTCCTCTAGAGTGGCGCGCCTAAGCTATGTACGTGGCGCTGTGAGCTTCGTCCCAGCGGGCGAAAACGACTGGGTCGAAGCGGTAGTCAATCGCCCCCTAATCAGCGGCGACCGTCTTTGGACCGATCGCGGCGCTCGCGCCGAATTGCAAGTGGGCACCGCAGCGATTCGTTTGGATGAACAATCCAGTTTCGACTTTTTGAACTTAAATGACACCACAGCGCAGATTGAGCTTACCCAAGGCACGTTAAATCTGCGCATCCGCCACCTGCTGGATGGCGAAGTTTACGAAGTGGACACCCCAACCTTGGCCTTCACCGCCACGCGCGGTGGCGAATACCGCATTGATGTCGGCCCCAATGGCGATACCACCACGGTAACCGTATTCAGCGGCGCTGGCGAAGCTTATGGTGAAGCCGGTGCGCGATTCCGTATTGAAGAAGACGAGTCGGTGCAATTTCGTGACGCGGGCTTGCGTGATTATGAAACATTTGATTTACCGCGAGCCGATGATTTCGACCATTTCTGCTTTGCCCGCGACGATCGCGAAGATCATTCCCGCTCGCGTCGTTACGTATCGGAAGAGATCGTTGGATACTCCGACCTTGACGAATACGGCAGTTGGAGCGATGCCCCGGACTACGGCCATGTTTGGTACCCAAGCCATGTACAAGCCGACTGGGCCCCTTATCGAGATGGCCATTGGGCCTGGATCGAACCGTGGGGTTGGACCTGGGTAGATCAAGCACCGTGGGGATTCGCTCCGTTCCATTACGGCCGCTGGGCCTACATTCAAAATCGTTGGGGTTGGGTGCCAGGCCCGGCCGTTGTGCGCCCGGTGTACGCGCCTGCGCTGGTGGTATTCGTGGGCGGACGTGACTTTGGTGTCGGTATTGGTGTTGCCGGTGGAGCGCCGGTCGGCTGGTTCCCGTTAGGGCCACGCGAGGTTTACGTGCCTGGTTACCATGTCAGCCGCAATTATTTTCACAACGTTAACATCAGCAACACGACGGTAAATAACACCTATATTACCAATGTGTACAATAACTACTCACGTGGCGACATTAATGTGTCGCGGGTGGCCTACGCTAACCGCTCCGCTCCGAATGCATTGACGGCGGTGCCCGCAAATGTATTTTCCAGCGCGCGTCCCGTCGCAGCTGCCGCACTCCGGGTCGATCGCGCGGCCGCCGCCCGCGGTGATGTCACGGCGTTCACTTCCATAACGCCCACCCGTGCAAGCCTTGTATCGACGGGTGCAGCAAGAGCTGCGCCCCCGGCCCAAATCCAAAGCCGAACCGTCGTAGCACGCAGCGCACCTGCGCCCGCAATGGTGCCGTTTGCCTCACGTCAAACCGCGTTACAGCAAAATGCCGGTCGGCCACTGCCTTCGACCACCATACAGCAATTACAAACGCAAACCGCGAGGACCGCACCGGCCCCGCAAGTGCGAGTCGTATCACCAAGCGTAAACAACGCCAACACGGCTGAACGCAACAGCTTCGGCCAAAATGGTCAGCGCGGACAACCCTCCAACCAACCAAACACCTCGAGCCGCTCCAATAACCCCAGAGCACCGATGGTGAATACCACAGAAGGTGTTTCAAACGCGCGCACCGCAGAACCCAGCGTACCGCAAACGCAATCGAACCGTGTTGATCATCGATCCGAAACGACTCGTGAAAGCGATATGCGCAGTCGTACCACCACCGCTCCACCGAGTTCGACCTATCGTCAATCCGGCGAACCTTCGACTCGGTCAACATCCAGTGGTGCCGCACGCTCTGGCCAACCGCAAGTGCAGGAACAAAGCTTGCAGTCGCAAAATCCCTCCGAGACGCGTGGCGACACCCGAAGCCGCACTACTACCCCGCCACCGAGCTCGACGTATCGTCAATCCGGCGAACCTTCGACTCGGTCAACATCCAGTGGTGCCGCACGCTCTGGCCAACCGCAAGTGCAGGAACAAAGCTTGCAGTCGCAAAATCCCTCCGAGACGCGTGGCGACACCCGAAGCCGCACTACTACCCCGCCACCGAGCTCGACGTATCGTCAATCCAGCGAACCTTCGACGCGATCGACGTACAACGGTGCTACCCGTGCTAGCGAGCCTCAGGCGCAGGAGCAACCCTCGCGTTCGCGTAGCTACAACCAAACCCAACCACAAGTGGAACGCAGCGCTTCACCGCCTTCTGCTCGAACCTTGCCCCCAGCCCAAACCCCGTCGCCAACGCCTCGCGCAGAAGAACGCGCGGCTCCTCAGCAACGGGGCTACGCCCCTACCACCGAGCAACCACGCTCGGTGCCGCAACCCGTAGCCGCACCGCCGCCGCCACCACCCGCACAACGCGCAGCACCGCCACCGCCACCGACGCAGCAAAGCTCGCGCGAGGAACACAAAAAAGACAAAGACGACGATAAAAGACACGACCGTTAAACGTATGCAACCCCGAGCGCCCGGCTTACCCGGGCGCTTTTTTTTTCGCGTATCCACTGCGAATGCGGACAATCGGCGGCCGGGCGGATACACTTCGCAGTGCGATGAATATTATGCTCAATGGCAAAATCTGCGAATGCGATGCGCAGACCACACTCCACGCGTTGCTGGAGCAATCGGGCTGCGCAGCCATGAAGGTTGCCGTGGAGATAAATCGCGAAATAATACCGAAGAGTCAGCATGCAACGTATCAACTCAAACCGGATGATCGAGTCGAAATTGTTCATGCCATCGGCGGGGGTTGAGCGACGTCTTCATGCGTCTTAAAGCAGCATTGCCAGGATAACAATGAACAACCATGATCCGTTACTTATCGCCGGACGCAGCTATCGTTCGCGCTTATTGGCCGGCACGGGTAAATTCACCGATCTAGAACAAACGCGTCTTGCCATTGAGGCCAGCGGTGCCGAAATCGTGACCGTGGCGATCCGCCGCAGCAATATCGGCCAGGACAAAAACCAGCCGAACTTGCTTGATGTGCTGCCACTATCGCGTTACACAATCCTGCCCAATACCGCCGGCTGTTACACCGCGGAGGACGCCATCCGTATTTGCCGCATGGCGCGGGAGCTTTTAGACGGCCATTCGTTGATCAAACTCGAAGTACTGGGCGATCCAAAAACTTTGCTGCCCGATGTGATTGAAACCCTTAAAGCCACGGAAATTCTGGTGCGCGAAGAGTTTCAGATCATGGTCTACACCAATGACGACCCGATTCTCGCGAAACGTTTTGAGAACATGGGCTGCGTCGCCGTCATGCCCCTGGCGGCGCCGATCGGGTCGGGCCTTGGCATCCGCAATCCGGATAACCTATTCACGATAATCGAAAATGCCAAGATTCCCATTTTGGTCGACGCTGGCGTCGGAACCGCATCCGACGCCGCGATCGCGATGGAGCTTGGCTGCGATGGCGTTTTGATGAACACCGCCATTGCGGGTGCAAAAAACCCCGTGTTGATGGCCTCGGCAATGTGCAAAGCAATTGCAGCGGGGCGCGAGGCGTTTTTGGCCGGGCGCATCCCGCGCAAACGGTTTGCGTCTGCGTCAAGCCCAACCAACCATTTTGTCGATGGATAATGAACTCACTTGAGAAATTAATACCCGTTTAGGCACATGCACAGTAACGATCCGCCAATACAACACCCGATTCGCAGCTTCGTTCTGCGTCAGGGACGAATCACTCCGGCACAAATGCGCGCGTTTGCAGCGCATTGGCAGCGCTATGGATTGGAGCCGACGGGCGCGCCGCGCGATTTCGCAGCTATCTTTGGGCGTAGCGCGCCTTTAGTCTTGGAAATCGGCTTCGGCAACGGCGAAGCCTTGTGCTATGCCGCGCAATGCGAAGCGGATAAGAATTTCCTTGGTGTTGAAGTGCATCGCCCCGGCGTCGGGCGGCTATTAAATGCGCTAGCTAACGCGCATTTAGACAACGCTCGCATTTTCCATGAGGATGCCGTGGAGGTGCTAACCCAAGAAATCGCGCCTGAAACACTCAGTGAAGTGCGTATTTATTTTCCCGACCCTTGGCCCAAGCATCGCCATCATAAACGGCGTTTAATTCAGCCTGAGCTGGTACAGCTGATCGCCTCGCGCATGAAAACCGGCGGGCGCTTGCACTTGGCCACCGATTGGGCCGAGTATGCGCAGCACATGCTGGAAGTGCTTGAAGCCGCACCGATGTGGCGCAATCTGGCTGAAAACGGCGAGTTTTCCCCGCGGCCTGTCTGGCGCATTGAAACCCATTTTGAACGGCGGGGTCAGCGACTCGGCCATGGCGTTTGGGATTTGATCTACACCAGAGTTTAATATCGACCCAACCAATCACTGACGGATAAACCACCACCAATACGCCAATGGATCACACCTTAACCCTCACCGTTGAGATGCTGCTCGTGCTTGGGTTGGTGTGCTTTACAGTGTTTATGCTGGTATTGGAGTGGATTCGAGCGGATCTGTTGGCCTTACTCATCATCGTCGTCATCGGCATTACCAAGTTGATGCCGGCCGAGCAATTATTCTATGGCTTTGCCGGCAACGCCGTCATCTCATTATTGGCGGTTATGATCATGGGCGCGGGCTTAAACCGCACCGGCGTTTTAAACAAAACCGCATCGTTTATTTTGCGCATGGCCGGTGGCGTAGAAGCACGCCTTGGGGTTTTGATTAACGCGATTGTCGGTTCGCTCTCGGCGATCATGCAAAGCCAGGCGCTGGCCGCACTGTTCCTACCTGTGGTCAGCCGAGTGTCAGCACGAACCGGTGTGCCGCTGTCGCGTTTATTGCTGCCAATGGCTTTTTGTGTCCTGGCCGGCACCAATATCACGATGATCTCGAACTCACCGTTGATCTTGCTCAACGACTTGATCCAAAGCGCGAATCACAATTTGCCTTCGGGTGCACAGGCGATTGAGCCGTTCACGTTGTTTGCGATTACCCCGGTAGGTATTCCGCTGTTATTGGCGGGTCTTGCCTACTTCGCCTTGCTGCCGCGGCGTTTTCTACCGGCGCAAGAGGACAAACAAAAGGTAACGCCCGGCCGCACCGAAACCTATTTCGCGGAAATTTACGGCATCGACGGGGAGGTCATGGAATTAACCGTCACCCCGGAAAGCCCCTTGGTCGGGATGAGTGTGATCGAGGCCGAAAATTTACGCGGGGCACCATTGATCCTGGCGATAAAAAACGGCAACGAGGCGCGCCTGGCTCCGCCCGCAGATCAAATGATCTGGGTCGGAACGGTGCTCGGCGTGCTTGGCAAGCGCGAGGCCGTGCATGATTTCGCCAGCATGCATCTTTTGCGCATTCAAACCCGCCTGCGCAATTTTTCCGATATGTTCAATCCCAACCGCGCCGGCATTTCAGAGGCGGTTTTACCCCCTGTTTCACGTTTCGTAAAACAAACGGTGGGCGATTTACGCCTGCGCAAACGCCATGGCATCAGCGTGCTGGCGGTTAACCGCGGCGAGCAAATTTTTCGCGAGGAAGTGCGGAAAATTGTATTAAAACCCGGCGACATATTGGTGCTGCACAGCTCTTGGCGCGACTTAACGCTCGCGGCGGAAGAGCGCGACTTCGTCGTCGTTACCGACTACCCAAAGGAAGAACACCGGCCCGCCAAGATCTGGCATGCGGTTGCCTTCTTCACGCTGGCGATGGGACTGGGCTTATTCACCGAACTTAAGCTTTCCGTCGCCATGCTGGTCGGCGCCGTGGGCATGCTGTTGGGCGGCGTGCTGAGTATGGAAGAAGCCTACAATGCCATAAATTGGAAAACCATATTTACCCTCGCCTGCCTAATTCCCTTAGGATGGGCGATGGATTCCACCGGCACCGCGGCTTGGATCGCCCAAGAAGTGTTGCGCTACTGCAGCAATTGGCCACAATGGGCTCTGCAAGGCGGCATCGCCGTGTTGTCGCTGTTTTTCTCGCAGGTGGTGTCGAATGTCGGCGCTGCCGTCATGATGGTGCCGATGTCGATCAGTATTGCGTTAGCCTCACACGGCAATCCCGCGATTTACGCATTGATCGTCGCGATCTCTACGTCCAACACGTTTCTTATCGCTAGCGCCAACCCCGTATTGACCATTATTGCCGGGCCGGGTGGTTATAAAGCACGTGATTTTTGGCGCGTCGGTTTGCCGCTGACGGCCATTTTATTGTTGGTGATGTTGGTGTCGGTGAACCTGCTGTTTCACGCAAGCTAGTCTCACGGCAATCGCACTTCACCATCGGCCACGTCCACATGAATTGGCGTTAACCCAACGCCACGGCAGGGGCCGCCATCGCATTTGCCCGACTCCACCAAAAAGGTCGCCCCATGCGCCGCACAGATCAACCGATTGGCGTCGATCAGAAACTTGCCCGGCGCCCAATCCAGACGGCGCCCGGCATGCGGGCATTCATTGTGATAGGCGTACACCGCCTGCCCGTTGCGCAGTAAAATCAGCGAAAACCCGCCGCTGCTGCTGTCGATATCGAGGCAAATCGCCCCGTTATCCGGAATATCATCAAGGCTGCACAACACTTTCTTAACTGTCATACCGGTTTGCCCATTGGCACTTGCATTGATCCATTTTCAGCCCCACCATCCTACACGTTGTATCACTTAAGGTTTGCACGCCATGCTATTTTTTCGACCGCCGCCGCTGCCACGTCATCCAGTGGCCCGCTTGTTATGGGTTTTTATTGGACTGGGCTTAACCGCGGTGTTATTCGTGTTTGGTCTATTCATTGCGGCCGTAGTATTGGGTGTTGGAGTGCTGGTTTGGTTGCTGCGTCAAATCAATTCGGCATTGACGCGCCAACCATCGGTGGTGGTCAATCAGCGACCGGCGCAAACCAGTGTCATCGAAGGTGAGTTTGTTGTGATCGAACGCGATCGCAATCCCGCTGCATAACAGCGTATTTTATTCGCGATTTTCGATCGCTAAAACACCTTATTCCACGCTTAAAAGCGGACCCAGCGTAATTGGATGGAGCGGAACTATCGCCCTGGGACGCTCTGCCCTATGATGTCGCCAACTCATCGATCCTCCTGCAATGAACGATACCACTTTGACCGCAGCGGCCACTTCCGCTTCGCCGCCAACGATCTCGCGCTTATGGGTGATACTGGCGCTGCTCTCGGTATACCTGGTTTGGGGCTCGACCTATCTGGCCATTCGCGTGGCGTTGGAAAGCTATCCGCCATTTTTGATGGCCAGCGTGCGCTTTTTTTGCGCCGGGCTTTTGATGTACGTCGTATTGCGGCTGCGCGGAATGACGGCGCCTACAAAGCGGCAGTGGCGCAATTGCGCGTTCGTCGGCACTTTGTTGCTGGCCGGCGGCAATGGTCTGGTGTGCTACGCCGAGCAAACGGTTGCCTCCGGGTTAGCGGCGGTTGCGGTTGCCAGCATGCCACTGTTCGCAGCGCTGTTCGCAGGTTTAGCTGGGGTGTGGCCACGGCGCCTGGAATGGATTGGCCTTATCATTGGGTTCGCCGGTGTCGTATTGCTTAATCTCGGCGGCGAGCTTAAGGGCTCCCCGATCGGCGCGGTGGCATTGATCTTAGCGGCAGCGATATGGGCATATGGATCGGTGTGGAGCCGACGCCAGGACATGCCGAACCCGATCATGGGTACCGCCGCACAAATGCTGTGCGCCAGCGTTGTGCTTGGGGTAATGGCTTACCTGCACAGCGAAGCGATACCAATTGCACCCAGTGCTACCTCCACCTGGGCATTGATCTACCTCGCTATAGCCGGCTCCATTATCGGATTCAGCGCCTATCTTTATTTGCTTCACCATGTGCGGCCGGCGCTCGCGACCAGCTACGCTTACGTGAATCCGCCGGTTGCCGTGTTGTTCGGCGTTTTGCTCGGGGGTGAATACGTACATACCCTCGACATCGTCGGCATGGTGGTGATTTTACTCGGTGTTGCGGGAATTACTTTGGCGCGCGAAAAACGCTAGCTCGCCGTATCACAACGCCCGCAACGCCGTCGTAATCGGTTGCCGTGCTGCGCGCACGGCCGGAAACAAACCGCCGATAAACCCAATCACCAACGCCCAAATCAAGCCGCGCACCAACAACGCCGGTCCCACCTTAAAATTGAACGCCACTTGGGTAAAGTTCTGACCCAGCGTCGATACCGTCATGCCGTTAAACAGCACATAGGCCAGTAACGCACCGATCAATCCTCCCGCCAGCGCCAAGGCAATCGATTCGACCAATACCGATATCACGACCGGGCTGCCGGAAAACCCGATGGCACGCAAAGTGGCAATTTCCACTTGCCGTGTGGAAATGGCGGAATACATCGTGTTCAGTGCCGCAAACAGCGCGCCAATCGCCATGATCGCGGCAACAAAGGCCGTGAGGAACCCGATTTGATCGGTAAAATTTTTCGATTGCGCGGAAAAGTAGGTTTGTTCCGCTTGCACATCCACTTGCAACCGCGGATCGGCTTTAACGCCTTGCGACAACGCGCTCAATGCGTCTTCGGATTCCAATTGCACCAACATCGACGATGAACCACTGCGGCCGAACGCGCCACGCACAGTGTCGGCATCGGCCCAAAGCTCCGATTCGTGCGCATCGCCGCTGGATTCAAAAAGGCCAACCACCGTCCACTCCGACCCGCGAAACTGCAATTTGGATCCAATCGAAATCCCGGCGAACTGCGTGTGCGCACCTTTACCGGCGATCACTTCGCGCAAGCCGGATTGGAACATCCGCCCTTCGATGACCTTCACTTCCGGACGAATTTTGAATCCAGCGGGCTCGACACCGCGCAACGCGACGTTGACATCGCCTTTCTCCTCACTGCCGCGGCGCACTTCGGTGATGACCATGAGCTCCGCGGATGCCAATGCCGTGCCGTCCGCATCGTGAGCCACACCCGCCATTCCCTTCAGTAACGGCACGTTGTCGCGCGCCAACACCGATGACAATTCACTGGTGACGCCAGCGGAAACGATGATCGCGCGATCCATGCGCCCAGTGGCTTTCAACGTGGCTGCAAAACCTTGCGCCATCGATAACAACGCCACCAATACTCCGACCACGCCGGCAATACCGATCACAATCACCAGTGAAGAGCCCAGGCGATTGGGAATGTTGCGTAAATTAAGCGCGGTAATGGCAAATATTTGATTGATCGAGCGCATGGTTTTTCCCGGAAAAGAGATTAGGGCTTCAGCGTCCTGCCAACGCATCGACAATGCGTAACCGCATCGCTCGCAGCGCCGGTGGCAGGCCAACGACAATACCAAGCAATAGCATGCTGCTGATGGCAATGGTCCAAACGTGCGCATTGGCCGTGAGCGGAGGCAACTGTATCGGCAATTTCGCGAAAAGCTTCATCAACCCGGTAGCAAACAGCATGCCGAGCAAGCCACCCACCACACACAACAACAACGATTCACCAATCACCAGAAGCATCACCGCCCGATCGCTGAAGCCCAAGGTCTTCAAAATCGCCAACTCCGGTATCCGATCGCGTACTGCTTGGCTCATGGTATTACCGGTTAGCATCAAGATCGTGAAAAACACCGCCCCAAGAATGGCATTGACGATAAAACCGATGTTACCGAGCTGGCGCACGAAATTAAGATTGAAATCGCGCTCGCTTTGGCTTTTGGTTTCATCGGGTGAATTTTCAAACAGTTTATCAATTTGTTGGCTAATCGCCTCGGCCTGGTTCGGGTCTCTCAACCGTTCGATAAAAATACCGCCCGTACCTTGCCCGAATTGCCGCGCTTCATCGAAATAATCGTA
Source organism: uncultured Rhodanobacteraceae bacterium (assembly GCA_964466115.1). Classification (GTDB taxonomy): domain Bacteria; phylum Pseudomonadota; class Gammaproteobacteria; order Xanthomonadales; family Rhodanobacteraceae; genus Pseudolysobacter. The sequence continues at coordinate 82,523 of CAYXMH010000004.1, forward strand.
GCGAATGTACATGATGTTTCCGCTGCGCGCCTTCCAATCATCATCACGTCCGTCAAAAATACCCACGATATCGAACGTCCACTCGCGTGATCCGTTTTTCTGCGGGAAAATCTGCGAAACCAGGGGAATTCGATCGCCCAATTTCCAACCAAACCGTTCAGCCAGGCGCTTTCCGACGATCGCCCCCGAACGCGTGGCAAGCCAAGCTTGTTTCTGATCTTCCGGCAAAACCCATTCCGGATAAATCGCCAGATGCCGCTCTGGATCCACCGCAAACTGCGCGAAGAAGTTCTTCGGGTCCTGATAGACGCCGCCGAAAAATTGCGAATGCGACACGCGCTCCACGCCCGGAATGGCCTCGATCTGCGGCAACAAACGCATCGGCAATGGACTGGTGAACGACACACGCGCTTGGGTAATCAAGCGATTCGCGCCAAGAAAATCCGCACCCGCGCTAAACAAAACACTAAACGCCTGCAACAATCCCAATAGCAGGAATGCCATCAGCAGCGACAACAGCGTCAAAATCGTCCGCGTTTTCTTGCGAAACAAATTGGCCCACAGCAACGGAAAATATTTCATGCGGATTCCTTAAATGTATGCACTAAGCCGCGCGCAAAGCCGCCGTCACCGGCAACCGCGCCGCACGCAACGCTGGAAACAATCCACCGATTAGGCCAATCACCAGCGCCCAAACTAGGCCCTTGATCAATAAGCTTAACGTCACTCTAAAATCAAACGCGACTTGGGAAAACGTATTCCAATTCAATGTCGACAAGGTAGCGCCGTTGCAATACACATACGCGAGCGCACCGCCGAGAATGCCGCCGACCGTGGCCAACAACAAGGCCTCGACCATAACCGATACTACGACCGGCCCTGCGCTAAATCCCAAAGCGCGCAAGGTACCTATTTCCACCTGGCGCCCGACAATCGCCGAATACATGCAATTGAGCGCCCCAAACAGCGCGCCAATGGCCATAAACACCGCAACCGTATATCCCAGCACATTAATCAACGTGGCCAACGCGCCGGCCTGTTTTGCGTAGTATTCCGGCTCGCGCCAAGCCTTAATCGCCAAGCGCGGGTTGGCTGCAATCGCGGCATTCAACGTAGCAAGACCGGCCTCGCTACTGTCGGCGAGCTTGGCCGTAATCGATTGATACCCTTGGCGGCGGAACGCCGACATCACCACTTCCGAATCGGCCCATACTTCGGTTTCGTGGACATCGCCACCGGTTTCGAAAATCCCGACGACGGTCCAATCGCTGTCGCGAAAGGCGATTTTCGCGCCAACCTCAAGCCCGGCGAATTCCGCCGCCGCGCGCTTGCCCACAACCACTTCGCGCACCCCGAGATTAAAACGCCGGCCGGCAATCATTTTTAATTCATCGCGTACAGTGAATGCACTTGGCTCAACCCCGCGCATCGGCACATTGCTGGGGTCGGTTTCGCCTTTGCGCGGCAAATCGACGATTAACATCAACTCACGCGACGCCACAACCATGCCATCATTATCATGAGCAAGGCCATCCAATTCTTTGGCGAGATCCGCTTGATCGCGCGCAATACCGCTGTTGAGTTCGGCATCGGAGCCGGCGCGCAATAACAGAACTCGGTCGGCCCGCCCGGTGCTGGCCAAGGTGTGCTTAAAACCTTCCGCCATCGCCAACACCGATACCAAAACCCCGACCACGCCGGCGATCCCAACTACCACCACCAACGACGTGCCAAGGCGCTGCGGGATATTGCGTAGATTCATTAAGGTGATTGCAACGATTTGATTCAACCAACGCATTCAATACCCTTCTCTATATCGTAGGGTGGGTTTTAACCCACCGTTGCCGGACATCTGTGGTGGGTTAAAGCCACCCTACTTCATGTTCCCGATTCGTTAATCAATGTCCGCTTAAGGCATCGACAATTTTCATGCGCCGCGCGCGCAATGCCGGCGGCAACCCAATTGCACCGGCCAACCCAATGATGATCGCAAATCCAATAACCCAAGTTCCGACATTGACAAACAATGGCGGGAAAGCGCCACCGGTAGCCGTATTAAGCCCTGGCATTACCGCAACCGCCGCCAACATCCCCAAACCGCCGCCCAGCATCAGCAACATGACCGCTTCAGCCAACACCAGCAGCGTGACTTTGTGATCGGAAAACCCCAAGGTTTTCAAAATCGCGAGTTCGGGAATACGTTCACGAATGGACTGCGCCATGGTATTGCCGGTTAGGATCAGAATCGTAAAAAACACCGCCGCCAGAATGCGCGTGACCAATGCACCGATATCGCCAATTTGCTTAGCGAATCCAATCGCAAATTCTTTTTCCGGTTGCGTTTTGGTTTCGTGCGCGGAATTCATAAAGCGCTTATCGATCGCCGCGGAAATTTCCTTGGCATGCGCACCGTCGGCGATGCGCTCGATGTACCAACCGGTCATCCCTTTGCCGACTGCACGCGCCTCATCAAAGTAGGCGTTATTGATCAGCACCATATCGGTGTTGCCGCGCACGGCCGGGTCGTCGGCATCGAGGATCCCGACCAGATCGAACTCCCAATCCATGCTGCCATCCACCTTCGGGTAGATTTCCGAGTGCAACGGCAGTTTTTGCCCCAACGTCCAACCGTATTTATCCACCAACCGTTTACCCGCCACCACACCGGTGCGCGTGTTGATAAACGCTTCGCGCTGCTCTTTTGCAATTTTAAACTCGGGATACATATCCAAATAGCGCGCAACCTCGACCGGAAACACCGGAAAGGCGTTGCTTTGATCCTGATACTTAGCGCCGAACCACGCCGCATACGCCACGCCGGTCACGCCATCGACGTGCTCGATTTCGTTGACGTAAGCCATCGGCAACGGCTCTATGATCGAATAGCGCGCAATCGTCAACAAACGTTTGGCATCAGCAGAATCCGCACCGGCGTCAAACGCCACCCGTACCGATTGCAATAAGCCAAACAGCATAAACGCGATAAACACCGACAGCAGCGTCAAAATGGTGCGCGTCTTTTTACGGAACAATCCGGCCCATAGCAGCGGCAAATATTTCATTGCGTAATTCCCGCTATACCCAATCAGGCGTGGCCGGCAGCGGAGTCAACCAACGTGCCCTTGTCCAAATGCAGCACATGATTGGCGAATTCCGCCGCTTTCGGATCGTGCGTGACCATTACGATGGTTTTGCCGTGCTCGCGATTCAGCGTCTTCAGCAAGGTCAACACCTCATCCGCGGTTTTTCGGTCAAGATCACCGGTTGGCTCGTCGCACACCAACAGGGTGGGGTCGGACACAATCGCCCGCGCAATCGCCACGCGCTGCTCTTGGCCGCCGGACAATTCCTTCGGTTTGTGGCTGGCGCGATCGCTCAATCCGACCAAATCCAGCGCCACTTGCGCATGCTGCTTGCGTTGTGCGGCGGACAAATCGGTTAACAGCAAGGGCAACTCGACGTTGCGTTGCGCCGTTAACACCGGCAACAAGTTATAAAATTGAAATACGAAACCGACATTGGCGGCGCGCCAACGCGCTAGCTCCGAGCCGGAATACTGGTCGATGCGTTTATCATCCACCGACAGCTCGCCGCCGGTCGGTTTATCCAAACCGCCGATTAAATTCAACAAGGTGGTTTTGCCGGAACCGGAAGGGCCCATCAGGGCGACGAAATCCCCTTTGGGTATATCAAGATTGATGCCGTGCAGCACCTCGATCTTTTCCGCGCCGCGCTGATAGGTCTTGGTCAAACCGCGAATCGATACCAAATTGCTCATAGTCGCACCTCAAGTTTATAAAATGTTCGCAATGCGATCGATTATTCCACAAACGATAGCAATGATATGCGTATCAGCTTAAGAAAACCGTTCATGCTGAGCTTGTCGAAGCACCGAGGCTTTTCCGTTCACCCTTCGACAAGCTCAGGGCGAACGGAAAAGTTGAATCGCTATCGCAAACTGCAATTAACCGTTGGTTTCAAGTTTTATCGGATCGCCATCTTTAATCGTTTCAGAAGCCGAAACCACCACGCGCTCACCGTCGCGCACACCCTCTAAAATCTGGCGGTCATCGCCAAAACTGCCGCCCACGCGCACGCTGCGCCGTTGCGCTTTCTCATTATTGAAGACAAATACCACCGAAACATTGCCTTCTTGATGGATCGCTGCGGCCGGCACTAATACACCAAGTTGTGTTTGTTGCGGCTGAGTAGCGTCTTTGACATCGTTCAAGAACGCCACGCGGGCGCCCATGTCGGGCACGATGCGCGGATCTTTCTGTTTCAAGGCAATGCGCACTTTAACCGTGGCCTTGCTGCGGTCGGCAGTCGGAATAATGGCAATCACCTCGGCCGGGATTTTCCAATCCGGATACGCGTTCAATGTGGCCTCAACCGGCTGCCCGGATTGCACCCGGCCGATATAAGACTCATTGACATCGACTTCTACCTCCAGCGAATCCATATCGACGATGGTACCGATACCGGTACGAGTAAACCCGCCGCCCGCCGACATCGGCGATACGATCTCCCCGGGTTGTGCCGCCTTGGCGATAATGACGCCAGTAAACGGCGCGCGCACAATCGTATTATCGAGATTGACCTCGGCCACTTTTAAGCCCTGTTCGGCTACCGCCACTTGCCGTTGCTGCGAATTTAAACGCGCGTTAAGGGAATCGACACTGGATCGGGCTTGTTCCACCGCCTGGGCACTCACCAACTTGCGCGTCACCATATCTTGCTGGCGTTGCAAATCGCGCTGCGCTTGCGCCAGCTGCACGCGCAAGTCCGCCATTTGCGAACGCGCGGCATCCAATTGCGCCTTGGTGAAATTGAATTGGGCGCGCGCATCGGTTTCATCCAAGCGGGCCAATACCTGGCCTTCCTGCACGTGCTGCCCTTCCTCGATCATCAACTCGGCCACTTTGCCGGTGATTTTCGCGGACACTGTGGCCTGCCGCCGCGCAGTCACATAGCCACTGGCATCCAGTACCGAACCGGTAGCGGGTGCTTTGGCCAACGAGCGCGCTAACACCGTTTTCACCGTAATCGGGTTAGCGCTCAAAAAGCCAAACCACAGCCCGACCGCAACAACCAGAATTCCCAATACCGCACAGGCCATCCAAAGCGGCCTAGATGAGCGCACGGGCGCCGTACCACGATCAATGCGCAGTTGATTTAAGAGTTCAGCTTTTTCCACAGGTCAAACACTCGAATGAGGTGATAGAAAGAGAGCAAGTTTGCCACATTCATAGCCGAAAGTTTCGATTTTAAGGGCCAATGCGGCAGCGCGTCATGCTCGATGGCCGCCCCAGGTGCATTATTCTCAACCTTTATCATTAACGCTTTATGGCAAAAGGGGCATGTCATGGGGAAGATCATCGCCGGCTTTTTTGTACTGCTACTGGGCATTGGCCTTTTGGCCGGGGCGTATTTTATGACCCGCGCTACGCTCGATTTTCGCGCCACGGCTCTCCACGCCGAAGGCACCGTCACCGACTTTTTAGAGGAAGACACCACCGACAAAGGCAAGCACAAGACAATGTACCGCCCCGTGGTCGAATTTACCGCCGCATCCGGGCAAATCATCCACTTTAACAGCGACACCAGCTCCAGCACGCCAAGTTATAACCGCGGTGATAAAGTCCCGGTACTTTATCCGGCCAGCACCCCGGAGCGTGCTCGTATCGACAGCTTTATGTCCAATTGGTTTGGGCCCTTGATCCTTGCCGTACTCGGCTTGGTCGGAAGCTTAATTGGTTATGGGTTATTTTTTGGCGGCATACGTCATCGCAAAGTTCAGGCGTGGCTACAAACCAACGGCATGCCGATCAAAGCCAAAGTGCTTGGCGTGGAACAAAACACCGGTATTAAGGTGAACGATCGCAGCCCATGGCGCATCCGCGCGCAATGGCAGCATCCAAGCACACAAAAAGTGTACGTTTTCTATAGTGAAAACTATTGGTACGACCCAACTGATATGGTCAAGCAAGATACTTTGGATGCCAAAGTCAATGCGGACAATCCGAAGGAATATTGGCTGGATACGAGCTTTTTGCCGGAGAAGGGTTAGCGCTAATGTTTTCCGCAATTTTTGTACCCGTGCGCTCCTTCCCCCTTGATGGGGGAAGGTTGGGATGGGGGTGGATTCGGAGCGAAGCCATTCTATGTTCCGGAAGAGGTGATACCGCAGCCACCCCCACCAGTGCGCTCCGCGCACTGACTCCCCCATCAAGGGGGAGTGTAAGGAGCAATGAAGATCTCAGCTCCTCGTTAGCTTTTTAACGAGGAGTACCAACTTGGATTTCGCATTCCCCCCAACACCAATCCCAAGCATCGCCATCGCCGGCAGCACCGAACGCTTCCCCGTTCACCGCATCTACTGCATCGGCCGCAACTACGCCGACCACGCCAAAGAAATGGGTGCCGAGGTCAACCGCGAACAACCGATCTTTTTTCTAAAACCGGCCGACGCAATCGTGACGGACGGTGCATCGGTGCGTTATCCACTAGCCACCAAAAACCTGCATCACGAAGTCGAGCTGGTCATTGCGTTGCATTCCGGGGGAACCAATATCGCGCCGAAGGAAGCCGAGCAGCACATTTTCGGTTATGCGATAGGACTCGACCTCACGCGGCGTGATTTACAAACAGCCGCAAAAGCCAAAGGGCTGCCATGGGACACCGGCAAAGCGTTCGATCAATCGGCACCGATCTCAACCATCCACCGCGTTAGCGATATCGGCCATCCCCGCCAAGGGCAATTGCTGCTGGAGGTGAATGGCGGGCGCCGCCAATCCACCGATATCAGCACGATGATTTTCAGCGCCCCGGAAATCATCCACGAGTTATCGAAACTGTATGAATTGAAAGCCGGGGATTTGATTTTTGCCGGGACGCCAGCGGGTGTGGCGGCGCTTGAGGTGGGTGATCGCTTCCATGCAACGCTGGAAAACCTATGCGAACTGCACGGATGCATTGTATAACTTTAATCCTTATATAAAACAATCGCTCCCGTTCGCGACAGAGTGCCTTGGTAGGTTGGCGCTGAACGCAGTGAAGCCCAACAAATGTCTGAGTTAACACTTTAAGCAGCCGGCTAATGGCAACCGCGATCGATTAACGTCGTAAGTCTAGTAAGCGCAAGACTGCCAGAGGTAAATCCAACCGCAGTCGGCACCCAATTCACCGACGCATGATCCGCATCGCTAAACCGAAATGTCGCCGTACCCCAAGCCTCTCGCACCACCTGCGCCGGATCAAACGCCGGCGGAAATTGCCCACCACGGGTGCGATAAAACGACACCGTCGCATGATCGCCCTCAATCGGACCGGTACCAACCAAATACAATTGCGCGCCATGATCGTAGGCATACCAAATCACCAGCACACTGCGCTGTCCGTTGATGTTGATTACTTCGAGCTCGAAGCCGTGCCCGCTTTGCTCGGTGTTGTACCAACTGCCGCTATGACATACGCGGACTTGCGCGCCGGGTGAGTCGTCGGCCGGTTTTAATACCGGAGCGATCGGCACCAAGTCGATCTCGCCGTTGTTGAATCCGGGATAAGCGCTGCTCCATTGCGCGTGCACGGCGGTGGCCGAACTGAAGGTCAAATCCAAGGTTCCCCAAGGCATGTTCTGCACCGTGCTGGGATTAAAGCTCGGTGGGAAATCCGCGCCGGAGGTGATCAACAAGGGCAGATGCACGTGATTGCCATCCACCGTACCAACGCCATACAGCCAGCGCTGCTCGCCATTGAGGTACACATACCAGCTGGCAAACAACATCGGCACGGCATCGATGTTGATCAATTCGAACACCATGCCATGGCCGCTCTGTTGCGGGTTGTACCAGCTTGCGGTGACGTTGCTGTCGATCCGATAATCCGGTGTCGCGGTTAAATCGGTCAGCGGTACGCGCCATACGCCACGGCCGTAGGTGAACGCAAACAGCATCGGCGTGCCGCTGGCAGGCGTGCTAACCGCCAGCGCTTCGGTAATCACATTCGCAAACCCGGTATTTTCGACCGCCCAATGCGCACCGCCATCGAGCGAAACAAAAATCCCAAGATCGGTGCCAAGATACAGATGCGCCGTATTGCCTGGATCAATCGCGATTGCGTGTACCGGCACATCGGGCAAGGCGCCTTCACCGCTGCCATCGAGCGGTTGCCAGCTCGCGCCGACATCGGTCGATTTCCATACATGTACGCCACCAAACGTGGAATACGTTGCATAGGCAATATTGCTATCGTTTGGATCAAACGCCAGCCACGATACCCAGCCCGTTCGTGGCGAGGTGTGCAACCAATTGGTCGTCGCCGTACTCGAAAGCGCCGAAGAATTATGGAAAATACTAACGTCGTTGCCGACCAAAATGCGGTTCGCATTTCCGGAAGCCACCGCCAACGCCGAGGTGCGATTCCCGAACGCCGTACCGCCCATCGGCGCACTGACCGAATGCCAATTGAATGCTCCGTTGTCACTGCGCCACAACCGCGTGCCGCCGGCGTAAAGCCGCGCCGACTGATTCGGATCGATCAGATACGGCATGATAAAAATCGTCTGATCGTTAAGCCCCGCGACGGCATCGTTGAAACTCGCGCCTCCGTCGGTCGATTTACCAAGCGAGATGTACTGCGCAGTGGCATAAATGGTGTTGCTGTTGCTCGGATCAATCGCAACAAAACCGCCGTCGCCACCGTAAATATGCCGCCACCCGGCAATCCCTGCACTATCACGTCCCAACCAAGTGCCGTTGTCTTGCGCGCCGCCAAGATAACTGTGCCCGTCCGGAAATACGGCACCCGTATAAAACTGCGTCGTCCCCAAACCGTTAATCAAAGCATGCCAACCAACGCGAGCACCACTGCGCGGCCCACACATCGCGATTTCGCCGGTGCTGACCGGAGCGCGGGCGTTTTCGGTGACCGCCACGCCGCCATCGTTGGTGGTGTACAAGCGCTGATTGGCTACACCGTCGAACTGCGGATCAAATTTCAATAAATGATGGTCCGGATGAACATAGGTTTCATTGTCAGTCCATTCATAACTGGCCAGCCCAAAATTGCGGCCACCGTCATCGGATCGATACACATTCATCCCCGCCACCCACAGCGTATCGGGATTTAGCGGATCAACAGCGATGGCGTTGTTGTACCAACCGGCCGCGTAAAAATCGGGCGCAAAATCCAAACCGCACATAGCCGGGTTGGCGCTCGATGCGTACTGAAACAACAGCGTGTTCAACAACGACGCATCGGTATTGCGCACGCGCGCCGCCCACGTGCGCCCGCCATCATCGGAACGGAATACCGCGTGCAGGCCGTTGTTGTAATCGCCAACGCCATCGCCGCTGCGATCGGGCCCCGGCGCAATGCTGGCCGCTGCCGCATAAATAATGTTTTGATTGGCGCGATGGATGTCCATTTGCGTGCGGCCTTGACCGGCTTCGGACAACACTTGCGTCCATACGCCATGGCCGGCGACATCGGTATTCAAAAACAACGCCGCCTGGCACGGACCCGCACAGGCGGCTGGCAATACCGTATTGGGCAAATAATACCGATCCGCCGTCGAGCGCGATGAGCACGCTGCCAACAACCAATCGCCGTCGCTGTCGCCGCGTATGGCCAGATCGTTGCAACCTTCGTACAACAGATCACCGGCCGGGTCAGCCGGCCGCAGCTCGTGGGTAAAGCTCGCGCCAGCGTCATCGGAGCGCCATACGCCCGTGTTTGTCGCGACATACAGACGCTGCGAATTATGCGGGCTTAATACGATATCGCTGACGTACCGGAAATCGTTCGTAGCAGTTGCGCTTAACCGATTCCAAGTGTGGCCGCCATCGGTGCTTTTCAAAATTCCGGCGCCCGTCATCGGCGACCAGGGCATGCCGCTGTTGCGATACAACTCACCAGTGCCCGCGTACAGCACACTGGGATTGCCGGGGTCGATCACCAGCGCCCCAATGTTCAAATTTACCGCATCGTCCGACAACGGCCGCCAATTGGCGCCCGCGTCCTCGCTAATCCACACGCCACCGGAAACGCCACCGGCATAGAGAATGGCGGGGTTGGTCGGATGAAACACCAAAGCACGCGTGCGTCCGGCGGCATTGGCGGGACCAAGCCATTCCCAATGCGGACTAGCCACCGCATCGGCTTTTAATAATGAGTTGCTTGCGTTCGGGGTCGATGTCGACCACCGGCGCGGTTCGTGCCGCGGCATTGTCCGCATACGCTGCTCCGCAGCGAAATAGCGCGCCGTTGGCAATTCGTCCACATCCGGCGGCAAGCGCCTTTGTAAAAATAGCTGCATCCGCTCAAAAGCCGCATCGGTATGTGGCTCATGCTCGGCCACCCGTCGAATAGGGGGGTGCGGTAACCAATACAATGACCCCGAAACCGCAAGCAGCACAGCGCCCGCAAAAACCGATAGCCACCGCACATTCACCATAGCCCAGCACCTGCCACGCCCTGCACCCAAATATGCGCGGATATTGCCATATTTAGCAAAATCTGCCATTTATAGTGGTATTGTCCAGCTTGATTCGCATGGAACCGTGTACCTCATACTACATCGGCCCAGTGCGGCAAAATTGGCGTGAAAGTCACATTGGGGAGATTTAAGATCATGAAATTGCACAGCAGTTTTCGTAGTTTGGTCTTGTTGTCGGGGCTGGCGTTTGCAGCTGTAACGCAAGCTTACACAATCCACGTGACTACGGCGGAAGACGAGGACGTTGGAGCGGGTGGTACCGGATGCTCGCTGCGCGAAGCATTGCAACTTCGCTTTAACAACATGTCCGGGACTCCCTATAACGGTTGCAGCACCGGCGCTTTCAGCCCTGGCGACCCGGCCACGATCGTATTCGACGGCAACTACACCATTTCGGTCAACAGCAACAGCGCTGGTGATGCGACCCGTCATGGTTCCTTAAGCATTCCCGGCACCTCGCTTGGCGCCCTTACAATCGATGGCAGCGGCCAAACGGTGACCATCAATTGCCCGGCAAGCCCCAATAACAGCAAAATTTTTATCGAAGCGAGCGGTGCATCCTTAACGTTATCGAACCTGACCATCGGGGGCGCAAGCGGCTGTACGGCCAGCGGTGCCGGCATTGCCGTCGATAACAGTACCGATGGCAATCTGACCATCAACACCGTGACGTTTAGCAATATCCACAGCGATAGCGGCGGCAACGGTGGCGCGATCGCCCATGGCACCGGTACCTTATCGATCACGGATTCCAATTTCACCAGCAACGGCAGCGATGGTGGCCTTGACAGTGGTAACGGCGGCGCAATCTTTATAGACAGCGTTACTACGGCCAGCATTACCAACACCACCTTTACCAGCAATACGGCCGGTAATAACGGTGGTGCTATCTATTATTCCAACAACGCCATACCACCTTATGCGCTGACGTTAACCAACGTTACATTTACCAGTAATACCGCCAATGGCGGCGATACCGCGGATGACGGTGGCGGCGCCATTTGGGCGCAAACCGAAAGCCCTACGGATGTGACCGGCATTTTCCTGATCAGCAACGGCGCTTTTATCAACAATACCGCACCCAACGGCAACGGCGGGGCGATTGTATTGGCATTTGATTCGCGGCTGGCCTATGCCAGCGCCGCGTTGCCGAATGCCGGCGGAATTTACGGTTCAAACTTCGCCGGTAACAGCGCTAGCGGGGCGGTCACGCCTAACGGTGCCGGTGGTGCAATTTATTCGCGCGGTGTTATGACGGTGGTTCAATCAAGCTTCATCAGCAATTCCAGCACCAGTGACTTCGGTGGCGCTATAGCCACCAATTATGCGACCACCCCAAGCGTTATCGCTAACACCACATTTAACGGCAACAGCGCCCCACTAGGCGGTGGCGCTATCGCCAATCTAAACACCGCCGGTACCCTGCAAATAATCAACGCCACCGTAGCCGGCAATACTTCTGCGGGTTCGGGAGGCTCATTATTTAATGCCAACTCCGCCGCCGGCGCGGTAACCGTGAACAACTCGATTTTTGGCGCTACCTCACCAGGAACGAACTGCGGTGGTAACCAACCGGACACGGGCACCAACAACCTTGAGTATTCTTTTACCGGCGGGGCATGCGCGTTTACCGTGGGCGACCCTTTACTTTCGTCTCCAACGATCAACGCGCCGGCCAGTGGCGCGCCCGTAACACCGTTGGTGTTAACCATGGCGATTGGCGAGAGCTCACCGGCTTCCCACGGGGGTAATCCAGCCACGTGCAGTGCTGGTCCAATCAATAGTACGGACGCCACGGGAGCGATCGGCGTGCGCCCGTTCCCGCTGGCCACAAACTGCGATATTGGCGCATACGAATCGGGCAGCACAACGCCGGTGCAACTGCAGTCGTTTAGCGTCGACTGATCGATCTTCGCAACCTCGGTAGCAACACAAACGGCCCGATTATCGGGCCGTTTGTGTTTAAGCGAGTCGGATTGCTTCAAAGTTGCTGTACGCAAACCGATTGAGATCACGAAATTTCTATCGTGTTATTCGCAGCGTTAGGTCCCAAACGGTTGCTAAAATCGTTAAAATCTGTCATTTATGCACAGGTTCATTGAACTTTCGCCATCGATCAAGATGCCCGAATGCTGAATTGCAGCATTAATCGCAAGATCTGGCCCCGTAATCACTAGATCGAACCGCAAGATTAAAGATTGGGAGGAAAGTTATGCGTCTATTGAACAGCTTCCGTACGTTGATCGTCATTGGCGGGTTTTTCTGTGCGGCGTTTGCGCAGGCTTATACCATCACCGTTAATACACCAGTCGACGAAGACATGGTTGGGGGTGCTGGCTGCTCGCTGCGCGAGGCAATTACCTTGCGCAATTTGAATGTGGGCGCCACTTATAACGACTGCACCGCCACGCCAGGCTTTGTTGCTGGCGAAGCCGTTACGATTAATTTTAATGCCGATTACATAGGAACCCCCATTGATGTGGGTTCTTCTTTGAGCATCCTAGGCGGTACGCTCGGTACGCTGACGATCACCGGTACGGGTCACACCGTTCATATTACGTGTATCACTGACCCGACCCAGATATTTATTGAGGCCGCGGATGCCACCTTCACCTTGTCGAATGTCTTAATGGACGGCTGTACCGCTCCCGGCGCCGGCATCGCGATCGACAATACCGCCGGCGGCAACCTCACCATCACCAACACCACCTTTGACAGCTTCCACAGCAACAACGGTGCTGGCGGGGGCGCGGTCAATCATTACGGTGGCGGTGGCGGGGTTTTGACGATATCCAACTCCACCTTCACCAACAACACCGCGGACGATTCCATTTCCAACAGTGGCGATGGCGGCGCGTTGTATTTCAGCTCGATTATGGCCGGTTCCGCACCGAGTTCGTTGACCGATGTCACGTTCACTGGTAATACCGCCGGCAATAACGGCGGCGCGATTAATTATGCCAACCCACTGGCCCCGCCCTACTCAATGCTGCTGACCCGTGTCACCTTCACCAATAACACCGCCAACGGCGATGGCTCGTTCGCGGATGCCGGTGGCGGAGCTATTTATGAAGACGTTGACGGTGGCGTGCCAACCGGCGTTTTTCTGATTAGCAACAGCACCTTCACCGGCAATACCGCCCCCAATGGCGAGGGCGGTGCCATTGCGATGGGCGGCGGTTCGCGACTGACTTATTCGTCTGCCACATCTCCCGACGGCGGTGGTATCTACGGCTGCCATTTTTCCGGCAACAGCGCCAGCGGCACCCCCAGTGTCGGCAATCCAACGAATGGATCGGGGGGTGCGCTTTTCTCACGTGGCCTATTTACGGTTACCCAATCCAGTTTTCTCAGCAATGTCAGCACGCATCACAGTGGCGGAGCGATTGCCCACGCGGACAATGTTTTTGGCAGCGCCAGCGTCATCGCCAACACCACTTTTAATGGCAACACGGCAAATCAAAACGGCGGCGCCATTGCCAATCTCGATGCTGCCAGTACATTGCAATTGATTAACGACACGATTTCTGGCAATAGCGCAACCGGTACCGGCGCCACCCCCGGCGGCGGTGCTCTCTACAACGCCAATACCACGGCAAGATCGGTCACCGCCGTCAATACGATCTTCGGTGCCAGCACTGGCGCTGGAGGCAATTGTGCCGGAACCGCTCCCACCAATGACGGTAATAACTTGCAATATTCACCAGACACCGCCGCTTGCGGCGCTATAACAATAGGCGATCCGCTGCTGGCCGCTCCCGCCCTCAACGCTCCAGCCGTGGGGACCGCGGTGACCGCATTGGTACGCACGATGGCGATCGGTGAAAGCTCACCGGCTTCGCGCGGCGGCGACCCGGCCACCTGCAGTGCTGGCCCGATCAACAGCACCGATGCCACCGGATCGCTCGGGACCGCTATGGTAGCCCCCAGCAATCTGCGGCCCACCCCCGTAGCCACGAGTTGCGATATTGGTGCGTATGAATCTGGCAGTACCACGCCGGTGGAGCTGCAATCATTTAGCGTTGACTAACCCCGCTTCGCGTTTTCATATCAAACAAACGGCCCGATTATCGGGCCGTTTGTTTCTAACTGGCGTAAATATATGCCAAGTTGCGATAGAAATAGCATTGTGAAATGTTGAGAAAACCCGTTCATGCTGAGCCTGTCGAAGTATGAACGGGTTTTCCGTTCACCCTACGACCAAGCCTGTCCTGAGCGTAGTCGAAGGGCTCAGGGCGAACGGAAAACGGGATTTCTATCGCAAGTGCGAATTACTTCAACGCACCTTGTTGACGATAGTACTCACCAAGCACCACCGCCGCGCTCGCCGCAATATTAAGGCTTTCGACCGCGCCAGTCCCGGGGATTGTCAAACGCAAATCCGCCGCTTGGATTTTACGCTCACTTAAACCGCTTCCTTCCGCCCCAAACAGCAAGGCCAAACGCGCCGGCAATTGGGTTTGATAAAGCGCATTGCCCGAGTGCGCCACCGTCGCCGCAATGCAAAAACCCTCTCGGCGCAAGACCGCAATCATATCGTCGTCGTTAACCGCTTGCGCCACCGGCACCGCCTCTGCTCCGCCCTCGGCCACCCGGCAAGCCGCGCCGGATAAAGCCAGACGGGAGTTGCTCGGCAAAATCAGCCCATTCACCCCAAAATGCGCCGCACTGCGCAACACCGCGCCGAAATTGTGCGGATTGCCAACGCCATCGAAGACGATCAGTGCGGCCGGTTGCGGCGGGTTTGGCAATGCGTTGAGCAACACCGCCAGCTGCAACGGTGGGCGCCGCAACATATCGAAGCAAACTCCTTCGTGATGCTGGGTTTGCGTTAACTTATCAAGATCGGCACTTTCCACCACGCGATAACCCAAGCGCTGTTGGACGCACCACGCCAACACCGGCTGCAATGCCGGAATGCGTTCCTCGCTTAAGTAGACTTTACGCAAATCGTCCGGTCGATGCGCAAACGCAGCGAGGCACGCGTTCAATCCGAATAGACGGATCTCGCGGTCGTCATTGTGTGGATTACGCGGAGCACGCGGGTTCGCTTCCCGCCCCGGCGCCTTGCCGGAGAGGGAGCCGACATGGGTACGCGCGCGAAACGCAGGGCGTGGTGATTTGGGTCCGGGACGTTTATCCATAGGTACATCATGCAATGCTTGCGTGATTCTGTCGAATGCCCCGCTTAAGTTCTGTGTGATTTCGTTGTTCCAAAAGCGCAATACGCGGAAACCGGATGTGCGTAGCCAATCATCACGATGTTTGTCGTAATTCTGCTGGGCATCGTGTTGGCCGCCATCTACTTCAACGACAAGGTGTGCGGCCAAACAAACGAAATCTACAATGCAAGTTCCTAATGGGACTTGGCGGCGGAATCGTCAATTTGGCGTTCACACAAAATTCGCCACAGCATACGCTCGGCAACCGTCATTTTGCTGCGCAGTTCTCGTGCGCGTTGAATTTGACGTTCTGGCACCGTTGCACCCCCATCCCAACCTTCCCCCCTCAAGGGGGAAGGAGCCGTCTTTCGTAATCTTTATTCCTGTCAACATTTTCCATCAGTCTTATTTTAACTTCCACTGCGCCAACCTGATCTTAACTCCCCCTTGACGGGGGAGTCAGCGCGCGTAAGCGCGCTGGTGGGGGTGGCTACGATAACTTTACTTATTCCCATCGCTTATGATGCGAGCAAGCATCCAGAGTTCACCATGAACCGCATCGAGGTAGTACAAGCGGATATCACAACCCTTGCCGTAGACGCCATTGTCAACGCGGCGAACGAATCGCTGCTCGGCGGCGGTGGCGTCGATGGCGCTATCCATCGCGCGGCCGGGCCGCAATTGCTGGCGGCGTGTCGTGAGCTAAACGGATGTGCAACCGGCGATGCCAAGATCACCAAAGCGTATGGCTTACCTGCCCAATACGTCATTCATACCGTGGGACCCATCTGGCAAGGGGGTCAACATGGGGAGGCTCGACTCTTAGCCGAGTGTTACCGCAACTCGCTAAAGCTTGCGTGTGAATATGAGATCAAAAGTCTCGCGGCACCTGCGATCAGTTGCGGCGTATACGGTTATCCATTGAATTTGGCGGCGGCGATTGCCATTCACGAGGTTTGCACTTTCCTGCGAACAAACACGCAACCGCAGCGGCTAATTTTCTGTTGCTTTAGTGACGCCGCCGCGCAAATTTATCGAGATGGTTTGAGCAGGGTGGGCCTTGGCCCACCGCTTCTTGACCGATAAATTACAGAAAGCCACGGTGTGGTGGGCTAAAGCCCACCCTACGGTATTGTCGTAAAAGAACTTAAGCCGCTTTTTGCCACTGCCCCAACGCCGCCATGCCGTTTTCGCGCGCGCGCTGTGCCACCGTTTTCTGAGCGATTGCGAAATTGCCTTTCATATCTTCAGCCCACAGCTTCAACGCAGCCTGTTGCATGGCGCGGCCATAGCTGAAGCTGAGCGGCCACGGGTGTGGGCCCATTTGATTCATCGCGTTCAAATGTGCGGTCGCTTGCTCATCGCTTTGCCCACCGGACAAAAATACGATGCCCGGCACCGTGGCCGGTACCGAAGCGCGTAAGCAACGGATCGTCGCCTCGGCCACGTCTTCGGCGTCGGTTTGCTCCGGACAGCTCTTGCCGGCAATGACCATGCTGGCTTTAAGAATCGAGCCTTCCAGCATGACATTATGTTCATACAGCGCACCGAACAAACTGCGCAGCGTGGCTTCGGTGACATCGTAGCTGACTTCGATATCGTGATCGCCATCCATTAACACTTCAGGTTCCACCATCGGCACCAAACCAGCTTCTTGGCACAACGCCGCATAACGCGCCAAGGCGTGGCAATTGGCGTCAATGCACGTGGAGCTTGGCATATCCTCGCCAATCGTGATTACGGCGCGCCACTTGGCAAACTTAGCGCCCAAACGCGCGTATTCGTTCAAACGATCGCGCAAACCGTCCAAGCCTTCGGTTACCACCTCGCCTGGAAATCCGGCCAATGCAAAGGGGCCACGGTCCACTTTAATTCCCGGCAAAATCCCGCTATCGAGCATGATCTTGGTAAACGGCACCCCGGCCTTGGTCGATTGCCGGATCGTTTCATCGTAAAGAATCGCGCCGGAGATGTGATCGGACAAATTCGGTGTCGTCAACAACATTTCCCGATAAGCGCGACGCGTTTCTTCCGAATTCGGAACACCCACCGCTTCAAAACGTTTCTTGATCGTGTTGTTCGACTCGTCAATGGCAATAATGCCTTTGCCGGGGGCGACCATGCTTTGGGCGATGGATTCCAATTGTTCAATGCTCATATTGTTTACTCCGCGAATAAAAACACATAAGCGCGAAGCATTGAGTCTGCCTCGCGGATCGGCCCTGTAACAGCCGGGGCGCGGATTATAGGACAGAACCGGTCGGCACGCCTTAATTGGCCCAATTTGACTGAACCCGATGAGGCTTTTACGATTTTTCAGGTCAACGCCAATCGATTGCAACACATTGGTTATGGAGGGTTTTCCGGCTTCAATTCATCGAGCCGACAGGCTGCCACAATCTGTTCGCGCTCGGTATCAACGCGAGCCTTATCGCCCGCAATCAGCGCGGTGGCTTCGGGCAAATTAAACGGAACAATGAGATAGGTGAACACCGGATTGCGTTCCACATTCTGGTCCGATGGTTTGTAATGCAAGTGAGTCGCCACACTCATCGCCACTTTGCCAAGATCACCTTCCGGCACAATCCGCTGCAATTTTACCTGACTGGTCGTGCCATTTTTTTCGATGACGTACGACACCGCGGCACATGTCGGATCGTTCAAACCGTGCCCGGTATTTGGCACATCCGCCGTAATGGAGCGATCGGAAAGCACCCAGTGCTTGCTTAAATTTTCCGGCATTACGATGCGCATGGGCCGATTGGCTACTGCTACGACCAGGTAAACACTCGTAGCCATCAGAACAAGCCCACGCGAATAATTCCATTTCCATTTATTAATTATCAATGTTAAGAAACCCGTTCATGCTGAGCCTGTCGAAGCACCGCGGCTTTTCCGCTCACCCTTCGACAAGCTCAGGGCGAACGGAAAAGAGGATTTTCTATCGCTTGTGGAATAAAACATCACCGCATTTTTCACAACTCGCCTAGCCCTTCCGCAATTCCGCCCACGCCCACGCGCAGTAATTTCAAGGTGTTGGTGCCGCCATGCTGGCCAGTGTGATCACCCGTGGTAAGAATAACGCGATCACCATCGTTTAGATGCTTTAGGTTATACAAATGCTGTATTGCTGCTTTTGCCGCATGCGCCGGATCAACTCCGTGTGGATCAAATTCGATTGGGCTCACATCGCGATATAACATCATGCGCCGGCGCGCCGCTTGCTTGCGCGACAGAGCGAAGATCGGCACTGCGGATCGATACCGCGACAACCAGCGCGCGGTACCGCCGGACTCGGTCAACGCAATGATCGCACGCACGCTGACTTGGCTTGCCAGAAACATCGCCGCACGCGCAATCGCCTGATCGGTACGGTCCATTTGATGGTTACCGGAGGTAAGGTCCTCTTTCGGCTCGAATTGGCGCTCCGCGCCCAAACAAACGCGGCGCATCGCGGCCACGGCCCGGTCTGGATATTTTCCGGCGGCGGTTTCCTGCGACAACATCACCGCATCGGTACCGTCGATCACCGCGTTGGCGACGTCAAGCACCTCGGCTCGCGTGGGAATCGGAGACTCCACCATCGACTGCATCATCTGCGTGGCGGTGATCACCACTTTGTTGCGCGCCAAGGTTTCGCGAATGATTTTTTTCTGTAATCCTGGCAATTCGGCGTCCCCGATTTCCACACCCAAATCACCACGCGCGACCATGATCGCATCGGACGCATCGATGATTTCGGCCAACGCTTCAATCGCTTCGGCCCGCTCGATTTTTGCCACCAACGCGGCACTGCCGCCCGCTGCGCGCAGCAAGGCTCGGGTTTCGTTCATATCCGCCGCCGATCGCGCAAACGACACGGCAAGGAAATCCACTGAAATTTTCGCAGCCAAACGGATATCGGCACGGTCCTTGTCGGTCAATGCCGCAACCGTTAACCCACCGCCAAGACGATTGATGCCTTTGCGATCCGAAAGCAATCCGCCATGGATCACTTTGGTGCGCACCGAAGGACCATCGACGTCTTCCACCATCAGCGCGATCAAACCGTCGTCCAACAACAAGGTGTCGCCGGATTTTACGTCGCGGCACAGATCAAGATAACTCACGCCAACGCGTTCTTGGGTACCGGGTTGCGCATTCGCTTGGCAATCGAGCGTGAACAATTGCCCCGGCTCCAACATCACTGGGCCGGCCGCGAATTTCTCGATGCGGATTTTAGGGCCCTGCAAATCGGCCAGCACCCCGACCTCGCGCCCAAGCTCAACCGCCATCGCGCGGGCTTCCTCGGCGCGGCGCGTTTGATCGTCGGCCGAGCCGTGGGAGAGATTGAGCCGAACCACATCGACCCCGGCTTCGAGGATGTGCCGCAGCATGCCGGGTTTGTCGGTGGCGGGGCCTAAAGTCGCAATGATTTTGGTGCGGCGCAGCTGTGGCTCCATTAACCGTCCTCGCAAAGTTTGCTAGCCTTAAACCTATCACAGTATGAGGGACGCTAGGCCGTATTCTCATCGAATGCAGCGCAATAAGAACCCTGGATTCTTGTAGGCTGGCGCTGAACGAAGTGAAGCCCAGCAGAACATGCGCTGGCAATCGCTGGGCTTCACTTCGTTCAGCGCCAGCCTACAAAAGCCGCGATTGTTTATCAGCCTCAGAAGTTAGTGCTGAGCGCGTTTCTCTAATGCAGCGACCGCCGGCAATTCCTTGCCTTCAAGAAACTCCAAAAATGCGCCACCGCCGGTGGAGATATAAGAAATTTTATTTTCCACTTGGTACTTCTCCACCGCCGCAAGTGTGTCGCCACCGCCGGCGATGGAAAACGCCTTTGATGCCGCGATGGCCTTTGCCAAGGTCTCGGTTCCGCGGCCAAATTGATCGAATTCAAACACCCCAACCGGGCCGTTCCAAACCACCGTACCCGCTTTTTCAATCAAGCTGGCATAGCGCGCGCTGGTTTCCGGGCCAATGTCCAAAATCATCTCATCATTGGCCACGGCATTCACCGGCTTTACCGTGGCCTGCGCCTGTGCGGAAAATTCCTTGGCGACCACGACATCCGTCGGTATCGGGACGTCCGCCCCGCGCGCCTTGGCGGCGGCGATGACCTTGTTTGCCGCAGCGACCAAATCCGCTTCATACAGCGATTTGCCGACGTTAAAGCCGGCTGCTGCAATAAACGTATTGGCAATGCCGCCACCGACGATCAACTGATCAACCCGATTGATAAGATTTTGCAACAAATCCAATTTTGTGGAAACTTTCGACCCGGCTACGATCGCAAGCAACGGGTGGGCCGGACGTTCCAACGCCTTGGCCAGCGCATCAAGCTCGGCGCACAGCAACGGACCGGCCGCGGCCACCGGCGCAAAACGGATCACGCCGTGGGTACTGGCTTGCGCCCGATGCGCGGTACCGAACGCGTCCATGACGAATACATCGCAAAGGGCGGCGTAACGCTTGGCCAATGATTCGTCGTCCTTCGCCTCGCCGACATTCATGCGGCAATTTTCAAGCAACACAACCTCACCCGCGGCGGCGTCCACGCCATCGAGATAATCGCGCACCAGTCGCACTTTGCTGTGCAAGGCTTGCGACAACCAATCCGCCACGGGTTGTAATGACTCCGAAGCTTCAAATACCCCTTCTTTCGGACGCCCAAGATGCGACATGACTAATACGCGCGCACCAGCATCACGCGCCAGTTGGATCGTCGGCAACGCCGCTTCCAAACGCTGCGTTGCCGTGATTTTCCCGTCGTGAACCGGCACATTGAGGTCTTCCCGGATCAACACCCGTTTACCGGAAAGACTCAAATCCGCCATGCGTAGTAAAGTCATGCGAAATCCAACCTTAATTTAGCGCGCGGCCATCAATGCCAGCGTGGCGTCCAACATGCGATTGGAAAAACCCCATTCGTTGTCGTACCACGCGCACACTTTTACCAAGGTTCCGCTCATGACTTTGGTCAACGTGGCATCGTAAATCGACGATAGCGGATTGTGGTTGAAATCGACCGAGACCAGCGGTTTGGTGTTTACGCCAAGAATGCCTTTCAGCGCATTCTCAGAAGCCTCTTTCACCGCCGCATCAATTTCATCCTTCGTGGTTGCGCGCGCGGCCACAAACGACAAATCCACGACCGACACATTAATGGTCGGAACGCGCATCGCAAATCCATCAAGCTTGCCGTTCAATTCCGGCAATACCAAGCCCACAGCGGCTGCCGCGCCAGTTTTAGTCGGAATCTGGCTCATCGTTGCCGAACGCGCACGGCGCAGATCGGAATGGAACACGTCGGTTAGGACTTGATCGTTCGTATAGGCGTGGATCGTCGTCATCAAACCATGCACGATGCCGATTTTCTCATGTAACACTTTGGCCAGCGGCGCCAGACAGTTGGTGGTGCAGGACGCATTCGAAATGACGGTATGTGCGGCTTTCAACGTGTGGTGATTCACACCGTAGACGACGGTTGCATCCACATCCTTATCGCCCGGCGCCGAAATAATCACTTTTTTCGCGCCACCGGCAATATGCGCCGATGCTTTGGCCTTGGAGGTAAACAAGCCCGTGCATTCCAGCACCACGTCCACGCCGAGATCGCCCCAAGGCAGCTTCGCCGGATCGCGCTGCGCAAAAACCTTAATGCGATCGCCTTTAATGATTAAATCGCCACCCTCCACCGACACCGCATGCGGAAAACGGCCGTGCGCGGTGTCGTACTGCGTCAGGTGCGCATTGGTTTCGGCATCACCCAGATCATTGACCGCGACAATCTGGATTTCATGGGTGCGACCAGATTCATACAGCGCACGCAACACATTGCGACCGATGCGGCCGTACCCGTTGATCGCGACCTTGATTGCCATGGGGGAGACTCCTGTAAATAAACGGTAGGAAAGCCGTCTATTCTACCGTTGCAAAGCGCGCCACGGTACCCCTTTCTGGACTCACTTAGCGGCCACCCACATAATGCTGCGATTCAACGCCCAATACGGTACGCAGCTCATGCCAAGACCCGCCTTACTGTCCCATTTTTTCTACTCGATAACCGCCGTTTTACTGGCGATTCCCAGTTCCTGCGCACTGGCCTGGGGGCCGGTTGGCCATCGCATCGTCGCCGCATTGGCCGAACGCCGGCTCACCGCGCAAGCGCAGCAACAAGTGCGCGAACTATTGGGCGCGGATCACGACACCAACCTTCCCGATATCGCCAACTGGGCCGATGAGATCCGCAACGATCCCAATCAAAAAGCCTTATTTGATGCAACCAAACGCTGGCATTACATCAATTTCCCCACGGGCGATTGCCATCTCGTACCGCCACGCGATTGTCCCGATGGACAATGCGTGGTGGCTGCAATCGAACGCTATACGGCCGTTCTTGGTGATCGTTCCCAATCGCCTCCAACACGGCGCGAAGCGCTGAAGTTTCTAGTTCACTTCGTTGGCGATGTACATCAGCCGCTGCACGCGGGCCGTGGCGATGACAAAGGCGGCAATATGTTCCAAATCAACTATCGCAGCGAAGGGTGGAATTTGCACAGCGTTTGGGATTCGTTATTGATTGAATCGCATAGCACCGATTGGCGCAGTTATGCGGATGAATTGGCTAAGACCAAATCGAGCACGTCGGTGAAAACCCCTACCGATTGGGCCATAGAGTCGTGTCGGTTGATTGCAGAAAAACGGATTTATCCCGAACGCCATAGCATTGACGATGGTTATCTCAAACGCCTGCGCCCGATTGCGGAGCAGCGACTGCGTGAAGCTGGCGATCGTTTAGCCGCAGTGCTGAATACCGCATTGAAATAAACATACCTGATTTTCACTCCCCTTTGATGGGGGAGTCGGTGCGCCTATGCGCACCGGTGGGGGTGGTTGCGACACCGTTTCTTACAAAGTAGAGGACGGCTTCGCTCCGAATCCACCCCCATCCCAACCTTCCCCCATCAAGGGGGAAGGAGCATGTCGACTTTCACTTCACCTTTGATGCAAGTGCATGCTCCTGATTTTCACTCCCCCTTGATGGGGGAGTCGGTGCGCCTATGCGCACCGGTGGGGGTGGTTGCCTCAGGTTTACTAAGCAACTCATTTGCGCAATACCTCCCGAACAGCCGCAACCACACACTCAACGGTAAAACCAAAATACGTATACAACGCTTCAGCCGGCGCCGAAGCCCCAAAGCGATCAATGCCAATCACGGCACCGTCCAACCCAACGTATTTACGCCAGTAATCGCTAACTCCAGCTTCTACGGCCACCCGTGCGCGGCACCACGAGGGCAACACCGCCTCTCGATATTCAAAAGACTGCGCATCGTATATATTGCTGCACGGCATCGACACCACGCGCACCGCGATCCCGTCAGCAGCAAGCACACGCATCGCCTGCATCGCGAGCTCCGCTTCCGAGCCCGTTGCAATCACAATCGCCTGAAATTTCGCGTTCGAAGGGTCGGATAACACATACCCACCGCGACCGATAGCAGTAACCTGATCGTCCATGCGCTGCTGATGCACCAACGTTTGCCGCGAAAAAATCAAGCAAGACGGTCCATCACGCCGCTCAATCGCCGCTTTCCAAGCCACCGCTGATTCCACCGCATCGCAGGGGCGCCACACATGATTGTTCGGGATATAGCGCAATGAGGCGAGATGCTCGATTGGCTGGTGCGTCGGGCCGTCTTCGCCAAGCCCGATCGAATCGTGCGTATAGACATGAATCGCGTGCGCTGGAATCAGCGCGCTCATGCGCACGGCATTGCGCGCGTAGTCTGAAAACACCAAGAAGGTAGCATCGTAAGGAATAAAGCCACCGTGCAGCGCCAACCCATTGCTGATCGCGGTCATGGCGAATTCGCGCACGCCGTAATAGACGTAATTGCCGCGTTCGTCGCGGGCATTGACGTCGCGCGAACCTTTCCACAAGGTTAGATTGGAATGCGCCAAATCGGCCGAGCCGCCGATCAGCTCCGGCAACAGCGGCGCATACGCGTCCAATGCCATTTGCGATGCTTTGCGCGAAGCCACTGCAGGGCCTTCCTGCTGCAGCTTGCGAATAAACCCACTCGCATGGCTCTCCCAGTCGGCGGGTAAGGCACTGCCGTTGCGGCGCTCGAACTCTGCCGCCAATTCAGCAAATTCTTTTTTGTATTTCGAGAACAAACCGTTCCAGTCCGCTTCGCGCTTTGCCCCCGCGGCAATCGCGCTCCAACCGGCACGGATCTCATCCGGCACTACAAATGGCGGATAATTCCAGCCCAGCGCCTCCCGCGCAGCGGCCACTTCCTCCTTCCCCAACGGTGCTCCATGCGCGCCTTCAGTGCCCTGTTTTTTCGGCGCCCCGTAACCAATCACGGTTTTGCAACAAATCAGCGTCGGTTTGTCCGGATCGATTGCAGCCGATACCAAGGCGGCCTTGATCGCCTCCGGATTGTGGCCATCGATTCCGGTCAACACCTCCCAGCCGTAGGCCTCGAACCGCTTGGCCGTATCGTCGGTAAACCATCCGTTTACTTTTCCATCAATGGAAATATCATTGTCATCGTAAATAGCAATTAATTTTCCAAGCTTGAATGTCCCGGCCAACGAACAGGCCTCGTGCGAAATGCCTTCCATCAAGCAACCGTCACCTAAAAAAACGTAGGTGTAGTGGTCGACGATCGCATAACCGGGGCGGTTAAACCGCGCGGCCAACACTTTTTCCGCCAGCGCCATGCCGACCGCATTGGCCAACCCTTGGCCTAACGGGCCGGTCGTCGTTTCAACACCGGGCGTTTCGCTCATCTCGGGGTGACCCGCGGTTTTCGAGTGCAACTGCCGAAACTGTTTCAATTGATCGAGCGGCAAATCGTACCCCGTGAGATGCAACAGCGAATACAGCAGCATCGATCCGTGCCCATTGCTCAGCACAAAACGGTCCCGATTGACCCATTTCGGATTCCCCGGGTTATGACTTAAGAAATCGTTCCACAGCACTTGCGCGATATCGGCCATACCCATCGGCATACCCGGGTGACCGGATTTAGCGGCCTCGACCGCATCCATGGACAGCGCGCGAATGGCGTTGGCTAGTTCTCGACGAGTCGGCATTGATGGTTCCCCGGTTGGATGCCGTCGGTAACGCATATCACCGACCTAAAACCTGGAGATTGTCGCCGAGGCGGGCGGTGCGCCGCAATGAATTTGTCAGCGAGAAGCGATTGTTTACCGATCGAGCGCGGGGTTAGACCGTTATCCCCTATTTATTCCAAACCATTGCGAAAAATTGGGTCGGTCGGCGCACCCCATAATTCATAGGCCGAATCACTGAATTCAATAGCGCCATCGGGGCTGCCGTACTGCGGGCGAATCTCGATATCGAAATCGGTACCACTCACCGCGGTATTCAGTACGACGTCTTGTTCCTGCCAACGTCGAATGGGATTACTCGCGTTGTAGGGAAATACGCCGGCAAGCGTGCTGTTGATCCAAATTTCCGCCTTCTGCCCCGCTTGCGCCGCATCGTAAATCCGCCGCAATCGCAATGGTGAAGCGGCGGCCTGCACCGCCATATGAAAATGGCTGTTCCCCGCGCCAAAGTAACAAGCGGTCGCATAGCGGGCGCTCGGCGGCTCATCGCCGTAAATGGAATTAAGCGCATGGCAGTCAGCAGTAAGCGGTGGTTGGTAGCTATAGCGTATTACCGCGGCAGGATCACCAACGTCAAGCCGCGCATAAGGAACCAACTGCGCGGCGGTTTGCGTATACGCATAAACCGTACTGCGTGCGCACATCGGGAGCTGGCCGGTCGCACCGTTTTCCTGCGTCAACGTCAACCGCGCTTGATAGGATAAGAAATCGCTTAACAGCAGCCGATAAACCGACGTCACGCCGGTTCCGTCTGCATCCACCCTCGTCGCACCGCTTAAGGCTTGCGCATAAGCGCCCTGATCGAAATAAAAACCGCCGTTATAAAAATCCTCAATCCCGGTGCCGTACCAAGCGGGATGCGACGATCCATCGCGGTAGGCGCGTTCATCGCCCTCCAGATATTCCCGCGTAGGCGTGGAGAACGCCTGATAATTCGCTGCGACACCGATGACCCGTCCGGCTCCGTAATTGGAGAACAGCACATGATCCTGACCGGCCAAAGTCGGACAGGCATCGCTCACCACCGCTTGAAACAAAGCGGCATTCGTCGGAACTGCGGCATCGTCCCAACTGATCTCACTATCGAGCGAAACCGCGGTCGGTAATCCTGGATCGGTGACCAAGGTGATGTTGGCCTGCTGTCGGAACGGCATCGGAAACCAGGCATATAGCCAGCCATCGGCATCTTCACCCAGCAACACGGCCCGCGCCGACACAGTGGCCGCAACCGGTGTCGCGAAAAAATCCGATAGAGGTAAATCGACGCGCAACTCATTATCAAACGTCAATTGCAACCGTACCAAGGCATATGCGCTGCGCGGCAGGCGCAAACGCAAGCCGCGCAACCAAGCCGGAGCGCTATGGGTTGCAAGCGATAGCGTGTTACCAGGTAAAAGCGAGGCGCTACTCCATTGCACTGGTAACATCGCATGCCAAGGATCGTCCCCTTGGTGAGTGAGAAAATCACGCCAATCGGTGGCGTCAACGCCAGGTACGAAGCTCGTCACAACCGCACCCAATGGCAAACGGTGATACTGAAACTGAAACCAGAGCAATGCCGTATCGGCATTGGTCAAAGTGACTCGAATACCGCTGGAATAGGCAAATGGCACCATGCTTACATTTCCGCCGCTGGCGCGCAGCCGATCCAATGCCAACGGTGGTGTAAACGGCAGGGTGCTACCATCGAATAATGCAACCAATGGTAGGTCGAGGCTCGGCGTACCACTGCCATTCAAATAAAATCGAGCCCGCATCGTATTCGGCAAGGTATTACTCAAACCAAAACCGGTCGTCATCCAGATACGTGTGATCGCACCCGGCCCGCTGTCTTCGAAAATGACGGCTTCGCCACCGTTGGAATAAAGCCATCGATCGGGATACGGATTCGCCGATGCAGATTCACTGCCGGCATTGCTGCGATCGTAACGACAGCCGATGAAGCAATAGCTCGATCGCTCTAACACGACATCGCGCGCATCAAGCGCGGCGAGCTGATAAGGCGAGGTCCAGATTTCCCAAGGCAGGGCATGCACACGCGATAAGCCAAGCGTTATCGCCAAACCAAGCATGAACCTCAGAGCACGCATGCCACCTACAATAGCGCCGGCGTGGCGCAGTAGCGTTAATCCAGTGTTAAAACCGGCATCGGCACATCCTCACTCTCACGCCGCGCAACGACCACGGCGGTGGCCAAATCACCGGTGACATTGAGCGCCGTGCGGCACATATCCAAAAACCGATCCACGCCGAGAATCAAACCAATACCTTCGGGCGGCACATGCAAATAAACCAAGATCATCGCGATAACCGGCAATGAACCGGCCGGCACGCCAGCAGTGCCGATCGATCCCAAGATGCACAACCCCAGCACCATCACTTGTTGTATCAGATCGAGCGTTACCCCAAAACATTGCGCCAGGAATAAAGTGGTTAATCCTTCAAACAACGCGGTGCCGTGGTGATTGGCGCTGGCGCCGATGGTCAGCACGAAACGGGCGACTTTCGGCGGCAGTTTCAAATTCTGTTCCGCCACCTTTAATGTCGTTGGTAGCGTGCCGGCGCTGGAAGCTGTCGAGAACGCCGTTAATATCGCTTCCTCGCTGTCGCGGAAAAAACGTATCGGGCTCATCTTGCCCATATACCAAACCCATAACGGCAGCACCACGAACATATGAAAGGCCAATGCCAACAAGACGGTGCTGGCGTATTTCCCCAAGGTAAAAAGCAGGTTCCACCCAAACCGCGCACTCAACGCGAACATCAGGCAAGCCACCGCATAGGGGGTAAGTCGGATAATCAGTCCAATCAACCGCATGACCAATTCGTTTAAGCCCTGCACAGCCTGCTTGAACGCCTGCGTTGCCGGTGTTGGCGTTAATACCAAGGCCACGCCCAGTAACAGCGCGAAAAACATCACCGCCAGCAGCTCGCCATCGGCCGCGGCTTTGATAATGTTCGGCGGAACCACGCCGAGCACCATCTGCACTATGGAAAGTGTGGGATGCGCTTGCGCTATCTGCCGCGCTTTATCGGCAGAGGCTTGCATAACGCTATCGCGCAATCCCGAATCAAACCCCACACCGGGCTGAATCAGATTCACCAGCACCAGCCCGACTAAAATAGCAACGGATGTCACTACTGCCGTATACATCAAAGTGCGCCAACCAATGCGGCCCAGCGCAGTAATATCCCCTAATTCCGCCACGCCCAATACCAGCGCCGAAAACATCAACGGCAGCACTAACATGAACAGCAAGCGCAGAAACAACTGACCTGCGGGTTGCGCGACGTAATCGATCAGAAGAGTAATGAAGGCGCTTTCGCTGCCGATCGAATAAACGATGATGCCAAGCGTGGTGCCGATGACGAAACCGGCCAGAACTTTGATATGCAGTGCGAGCTTCATCGCGGTCTCCGCGCTTTCAAATGACACGTGAGTGTGCCGTTGCAGTGGAAAACAAGCAATCCACTTAAGCAATGTAGGGTGGGTATCAAGCCACCCTAAGCAATTATTTTGCAGTAGCGGTTAGTCCTGGAACGGTGGGCTAAAGCCCACCCTACCCAGCTTTCTGCTGTTTGAATGGATACAGCGGTGGGAGCACGGAGTTTGGCGTTCCTAAGGTGCTCCCCATTTCAAACGAAAACCCCTGCGCGAAAGCATGGCGCAATCGAACCACCAGCCCCGTATCCGCCCCACCACCATAACGAGCCCGCTCCAACTCGCTCAATGCCTCGCGTTGATTCGCATCGGTAAGCACGCGAGCCAATTCTCCCAAGTTGCGCAAATCGGGCCTTTCATCTCGGGCCCACACCAATAAAGCGTTACTGATCGCGCTGAGGTTCGTCTTGGCGCAGGCCACGCGAAATTGTATCTTTGCGGCTTTCGAGCGATGTTTTAGTGCCGGTGCTTCGTTCCCTCGTAGGCGTCGTTGCCGACGCACATACATGAACACGCAGCCACCAGCGACGCTTAAGACCCACAGACCAAAGCTGATGAACGCGATTAAACGCCAAGCCGGCTCGCCGCTGAAGGTTGGCAACGCAGCATTGGGCTCGATTGCGCCCGGTTTTTGGGCGTCCGCAGGCTCTGTCGCCACAGACCTGGACGGCGTTGGCGCAACCACGGCCGTCGCTTGAACATCAAACTCCTGGGCTGGCAGTTGCGCCGTTACACCGCGGTCGTGTTCGGTGTCCCACCAGTCGATACTTAAGGCCGGCAACGCCAATTTGCCCGCGCGCGTCGGTACGATCGCAAACTTGCGCTCGCGTTCTGCGTACAGCCAACCGTCATTGTCGCGCGTGTGCGTTACCGATTTATCAGGATACACATCGGCACCGTCAATATGGGGCAATTCGAGCTCGGGTAACTGCTCTTGACTCAAGCCTTGTGCTTTGATGCGCAACGTCAAGGTTAACGGTTCGCCGACGCGCGCTGTCGTGGTGCCATCCACCGCATCTGCGGCAAGGCTCAGCGCTACCGCCGGTAGCCACGAAGCGGTACCGGAATCGGCCGGGCGCGGGCGCACTTCCAGCGCTATGGCATCCGAACGCGCACTCAGCGTGCGGCCGCGGTTGAAAAAGCTGTTGACGTCGCCGGGATCGATCGCTCGACCACGAAAATTGATTGCCGGTAACGTCAATGTTCCGCTTTTTTCCGCTGCCAGCGCATAGTGGCGTTCGATCACGTGGTAGCGGCGCCCCCCCACCATCGCCTGATAATTTTGGTCCTGTCCCAGTTTCTTTACTACCAAGCCATCGGCATGCGGCTCCTCGATATTGCCATCGGTCAAGTTGACCGCGAAATAGAGCTTTACGCTGTAGCGAATCTGTTGTTGTACATACGGTGACTGCGGCTCCGCCTTGACTTCAATGTATACATCGTCGCCTTGTTTGCCGGTCGCCCCCGCGGGTGCGGGCAGCACCTTTAAACTGAGAGCAGCCGTACTGGCACCACCGATCGTCAACGCAGGCACCACGATCGTACCCTCGTGTTTCGGCTCCAAGCCAACCGCCCAGAGCAATTTCGCGCTGCTGGAACCGTTCACCATGTTCACCGACGTGCTGCTGGAAGTGCCCAGCAATTGAAAATCTTGTTTAAGCGCGCTGAAATCGGGCGATTCGCTATTGGTTGTGCCGGTGATCTCGACATTGAGCGTAACCGTTTCGCCGATTTGCATCGTGTCGCGATCGAGCCACGCGCGCAGCTCAGTTGCTTGTGCGTTGATCGTCACGGTAATTAGTGCAATCCATACGATGTGCCTAATTCCAATTTGCGATAGAAATAACATATGCCGCAACCTAAGAAAGCCGTTCATGCTGAGCCTGTCGAAGCACCGAAGCTTTTTCGTTCACCCTTCGACAGGCTCAGGGCGAACGGAAAAGAGGATTTTCTACTACAAATTGGAATGAACCATTCTTTCATTGCCCATCCTCCTCAGCGGCACCGCGCCCCTGACGACGCTGATGTTCCAACTGAAATTTGCGCCGCAACAAACCACCGGGATCGTCCGGCACGCGCTCCAGCCACTGCTTCATCGCCTGTTGCTGTTCGGTTGGTGGGGCATCGGTTGGTTTAGCTGCCATTTTCTCAGTATGTTCGTCGGGCTTTTTCTCGGGATCCTGCTTAAGCGCCTGGTTCATATCCTTTTGAAATTGCTGCTTCGCTTGTTTTTCTTCTGGTTTGGCTGAAGCTTGAGATTCAGCCTGATTTTGATCATTCGACTCTTGTTCTTTGGCTGCGTCTTTTTTCTGTGCTTCGGGCTGATCCGGTTTGGATGATTCGCTGGATTGAGGCGATCCCGAATCGGATTTCTGATCCGCTGAAGACTGATTTTTTTTACTCTGATCTTGGTTTTGATCCGCTTGCGATTGCTGATTCTGTTGACTGTCTTTGTCGTTTTTTTGCTCTTGTTTATTTTGCTGATCTTGTTGCTGCTGCTTTTGCTGACGCAACCAGTCTTCAATCGCTTGCTTGTTGGCCCGCGCATCCTCCATATCCGGTTTAAGCGCCAACGCTTGATCGTACGCTGCCAATGCTTCCGGATAACGCCCTTGTTTCGCCAAGGCGTTTCCTAGGTTGTATTTACCATCGGCATCGCTCAACGTCGAAAACTCCTGTGCCGCGGCGGGAAAATCTCCATCACGATAATCCGCCGTGCCGCGCAAACGCGGATCTTGCGCTAAGTGCCGTGCAGCTTTTGCATCACCGGCCTTTAATGCGTCCCATGCTTGCTGATCGGCGCGCTGCCACAAGTCGTTCCACCCGAATGCCTGCGCTGAAGGCGCTGATAACACCAGGCAAAACGGCAGCAGCAACACCCAGCCGCGTCGAAAACCCGCTGCCGCCAATGGCAATAGCAGCAATAACAACCATGGGCCGCGGTCGCGAAAACGCGCCGTCGCAGCTAAACTGGCATCGGTTTGGCCGGCTTCGCGCAGCGGGATTGAACCAAGCAATCGATCGAGATCGCTACTGTCCGGAACAAATACGGCAAAGTCCCCACCCCCCGCCACCGTTACCGCCTGCAGAGGTTCTGCGTTCAAACGCGGCAGCACAATATTGCCGCTGGCGTCTTGCAAAAATCCACCTTGCGGCAAGGCCACGGGTGCCCCTTGCGTTGTACCCATCGCCAATACCGAAACGCGTACGCCCGCCGCATTGGCGCGCTTTGCGGATGCGATCGCGTTATCGCTGACCGAATCGGCAATTAATAACACATTGCCACCATTTAAGCCGGCTTGTTGGATCAACTGCACAGCCTTGTCGATGGCACGCCCCGTATCATTACCGGCCACCGGCATCACGCTGGGATCTAAGGCGTCGACCAAATTCGCCACCGTGTTGGCGTCATCGGTCAACGGCGCCACAACAAACGGCTCGCCGGCATAGGCTATCAGCGCCGTTTGGGTATCTTTGCTGCGTTGAAGAATATCGGCAATCTTAAAACGTGCGCGCTCCAAGCGCGTTGGTTTCAAATCGCCAGCCAACATCGTGGGGGCCAACTCCAACGCGATGACATAAGCCGCACGATTGCGATAAAGCGGTTGCGGTAACTGCTCCCATGCCGGGCCAGCCAGCGCTACGGTAGCAATAATCCAGGCAAGCGCCACCAGCCAGCGCGGGGCTTTTTGCTGTGCTCCCGTGCCACGTATCAACAAATGCCGCAACAGATGCGCATCAACGGCGCTACCCCATGTCTGGGTTGCCGCGCCTAAATGGCGCAATGCCGTCAACAACAACGGCAATAGCAGCAGCGCCAGCAATCCATAGGGACGCAAAAAATGGAAATGGGCTACCGATTCAAACATAGGCGCCTTGCTTGCGGTTCAATGGAATTAAAGCCCAAGCGGCTACGAGCAACGCCAGCAACAAAGCCGCCGCCAATGGCCATGGAAACAATTCCTCGATGGGACGATAATGCTCCACTTGATCAGCGGCCGGCTCAAGCCGATCGATATCGCGGTAAATCTGCGCCAGCTCCTCGGTATTGCGCGCGCGGAAAAAACGCCCGCCGGTTTTTTCCGCCATCTCGGTCAACATCGCGGCATCAAGATCGGACGAGGGATTCACCATTTGACTGCCAAAAAAATTGTCCACCCGCAGGGACTCTGCACCAATACCGACGGTGTAAATGCGCACGTGCTCGGCGACCGCCAATTCGGTTGCCTTGCGTGGATCAAGCTCACCGGCCGTATTCACGCCATCGGTTAGCAAAATCAAGACACGCTGATTTTCCGGGCGCGCATGCAAACGCTTAAGCGCCAAACCGATGGCATCGCCGATTGCGGTTTCGCGCCCGGCTAAGCCGACGGCGGATTCATTGAGCTGCGTTTGCACCGTCTTGCGATCGAACGTGAGCGGCGTAAGCAAATACGCTTGGCTGCCAAACAAGATCAACCCAACACGATCACCAGCGCGCCGTTGAATGAAATCTCCGGCAATGACCTTCACCGCGGCAAATCGCGCGATGGCCTGATTACCGAGCGTCATATCCGGCGTGCTCATACTGCCGGACGCATCCACCGCGAGCAGCAAATCCCGCCCAGTACGTGGCAAGTCCAACGCCTCGCCCAGCCACTGCGGTCGTGCCGCTGCCATCAGCAACAACAACCAAATCGCGCTTGCCATCCACAAGCGAGAACGAGCCGCCGATCCCGCATCCGCTGCAAGTGTTATGGGCAGCTGTGCATACGGTAAACGCAATGCCGAGCCGGGCGGTATCACCGCCGGTTTGAGCAAGCGCATCACCAGCCAAGGCAATGGCAGTACCCAAAAAATCCAAGGCCAGGCCCATTCAAACATGCCCGGGGCCCTTGGTTAATGCCCGCTGGGTCCAACGTTGAGCCAACGCCAGCAGCGCCGCGCCATCGAACTGCGCCGTCATTCGATACGGCGCATCCAACAATGCTCGCCCGGGTCCATGGATGAAATCATTCCCGCCGGTATACGTATCAAGATGCGCGAGCCAAGCCTCGCCAATCAAAGCAACCGCCTGCGGCTCAACCAACAAGATCAAACGCCGCAAAAACTGGGAGAGCGAAGCGGCCAGCCGTGTCCGATCCGCGTCACTGGCGTATTGACGTGCAATGCGTTCAATATCGGCCAGGATTTGCTTGCGCCGCCGCCGGCGTCGCCACCACTTAAGCGATGTCCGCAATAGAAAATAAAGCGCAATTAGAGCAACCGCGGTCAGCAACCACCAACCCGAGGCCGGCGGCCACCAAGAGGGATCGTCCGGCAAATGCACATCGCGTAACGTTGGCCCCGCCGATGGATTCATAGCGCTTCTCGCGGCTTTCGCCCAGCAAGCAAGCGCGCCAGATCAATGCCTGGTTCGGCGCGCGTATCCAACGTCATCCACGGTAACGCATACTGATTCAACAGCGAAAGCCAGTGCCCACGCCGTTGTGCAAACAACTTTGGCCAGGCAACGCGCAACGATGCGCTGCTGAAATCAATCACACTATCGCTTGCACCCACGCGCACGGCATAACGACCCGGTGGCGGTGCGGCCATTTCCAGCGCATCGCTCAACAAGATCGCCGCAACATCGCAATGTGCGGCCAGTGTCGTTAACGGCGCCGCAGCATCCGCATCCGCGCTAAAGCCATCACTCAGCACCATCACGAGGCCGCCCGGATGCACCAATCGACGCGCGCGAATCAATGCGCCCGACAAGGTTTCCGGTTGAGCTGCGTCGTCGGCTTGGCGATCCCAATCAGTAAACGCACGCAGACAACGCAATGCGCCGCGCTGTCCGCCGGCGGGTTTTACCTCGCCGCGAACTCCACCGCCAAATCCCAATGCGCCAATGCGATTGCCGTTTTGTACCGAAATCCACGCCAGCAGCGCCGCCACGCGCGCGGCCTGCACCGACTTGAACCGCAAACGCGTACCGAATCGCAGCGTCGAATTGCAATCCATGAGCAACAAAACGGTGCGTTCACGCTCTTCCTGGAACAATTTGGTGTGCGGGCGACCGGTACGCGCGGTAACACGCCAATCCATATGGCGAATATCGTCGCCGGGCTGGTAGTTGCGCGATTCAACATAGTCCACACCACGCCCGCGAAAGCGCGAATGGTGGGTTCCCGCCGGATTGCTGGTAATGCGCGAGGCATTCGGAAGCTTAAAGCCACGCGCGCGCAAACGCAGCGCAATCAACTCTGCCAGCTCGACGCGGATGCCCTTGTCTGGATACGGATGCGTGGCGGCCATGGTGAACGAAGTCGGCTCAAGAAGAACATTAAGGAACCGGCACCAACCTAAGCAATTCACCAATCAGATGATCGGTGGTAACGCCTTCGGCTTCCGCCTCATACGACAACAGTACGCGATGTCGCAATACGTCTGGCGCCACTGCATGGATGTCTTCCGGTGTTACATAATCGCGCCCCGCAAGCCAAGCGTGCGCACGCGCGCAGCGATCGAGCGCGATCGTACCGCGCGGACTGGCGCCGTAGGCCACCCAGCGCTTGATGTCGCCGCTATAACGCTCCGGTGCGCGCGTTGCCAATACCAATTGCACCAAATACTCCTCTAACGCCGGAGCCAAATGCAGCGCCAACACCTGCGCTCGAGCCGCGAAAATCTGCGCCTGCGTCACGCAACGGGCGGGGGGCGCCATTGAGTGAAGCTCGGAACTCGCGCGGTTGCGCGCCAGATTAAGAATGGCCACCTCGGCCGACACGTCCGGATAGCCGATGCGCACATGCATCAAAAACCG
Source organism: uncultured Rhodanobacteraceae bacterium (assembly GCA_964466115.1). Classification (GTDB taxonomy): domain Bacteria; phylum Pseudomonadota; class Gammaproteobacteria; order Xanthomonadales; family Rhodanobacteraceae; genus Pseudolysobacter. The sequence continues at coordinate 118,546 of CAYXMH010000004.1, forward strand.
GTCGAGTTGCGCTTCCGGCAACGGATAGGTGCCTTCCTGTTCAATCGGATTTTGCGTTGCCATGACCAAAAACAACGCGGGCAGCGGGTAGGTGGTGCGCCCTATCGTTACCTGATGCTCGCCCATCGCCTCAAGTAAGGCCGATTGCACTTTGGCCGGCGCTCGATTGACCTCATCGGCCAGAATCAAATTGTGAAAAATCGGTCCATACTGAAATTCAAATCGGGCTTCTTGCGGGCGATAAATCTCAGTGCCGGTGATATCCGCCGGTAATAAATCCGGGGTGAACTGAATGCGGTGAAAATCGCCTTCAATTCGGGCGGCAAGCTCTTTGATGGCCGTGGTCTTGGCCAAGCCCGGCGCACCCTCTACCAATAAGTGCCCATCGGCCAACAACGCAATCAACAATCGATCGACCAAGGCCGACTGGCCGATAATGCAACGCGCGAGTTCGGTGCGCAGGGTTTTAAAAGCGCCGGTTAAACTCGACGCCGGGGTTAGATCCACTGGATTGAGATCAGGCATGTCCATCATCAGGTACTTGGTGTTGTTAAAGTCGGGCACCGTATATCGGTGCGTTCGAGTTCGTGTGCTTGGGACAACTCACGCGAATAGAAGTTTTCAACGCCCTATAAATACTTAGCGGGCATATTCAAGTATCGCGGCCACCGCCATCGGACGCCCCACCAAATAACCTTGCGCATATTGGCAACCCAGCGCTTTTAGCATCGCCAGCTCAGTTTCGCTCTCAACCCCCTCGGCAACAATATCGCAACCAAGGGCATTTGCCAGCGAAATGATAGCGCGCACGATCGCCAGACAGCGCGGCTGCTCCAATTGCCGAATAAAACCCTGATCGAGCTTGAGGGTATCAAACTCCAATTCGTGCAAATGACCGAGATTGGAATAACCGGTACCGAAATCATCCAGCGCAACGCGAATGCCGGCGTTATGGCAACCGGTGATAAGACGTCGCACTTTCTCGTAATCGAGCACCAAACTTTCGGTAATTTCTAATTTGATACGCCCGGGTTCAATCTCATGTTCCTTCGCCGCCATAATGACGCGATCGATAAAACTGGCATCACTCAATTGGCGGCCGGAAACGTTTAATGCGATGTACGGCAAAGGCTCGCCATCACGCGCGCCGATTTTGTGTAATGCCGAGCAAACGGCACGCAACACATACACGCCAACCGGCAAAATCAGCGAGGTTTCCTCCGCCAGCGCGATAAACTCCGCCGGCGAGATGACCCCGTGCTCCGGATGGGTCCAGCGCGTTAATGCCTCGTAACCGGCGATATGGCCGGTGGCGATGTCCTGGATCGGTTGCAAACGTATCTCTAAGGCGTTTTGCTCCAGCGCCTCGCGCAATTGATTTTCCAATCGAATTTTATGTAGCGCATGACCTGCGCTCGACGAGGCCGCTTCAATTTCTTCATCAGCCAGGCTCGTGCCGGCCAAGGTCGCCAGCGCCGTACGATACCGCACCAACTGACTCATCAAAAGGGCTCGCACGACCGGGTCCGCGGCTTCCAAGCGTTCCGCAAATTGGCTGCGATCAATCGGGGTTAACACGCATTCGCTGAGCGCGCGCGCAGTGGCAGTGCGTGGCGAATCATCAATCACCGCCATCTCGCCAAGCAACGCTCCGGGGCCGAGTCGGCTTAAAACGAACGCCTCGCCGTTGCGATAGGTGGATATTTCAATTTGCCCGCGCTCGATTAAAAACGCCGTCGTCGCGGCATCGCCTTCGCGAAATAGCTCGCACCCCGCTGGCAATTCAACCCGATAAACAGACATGGAACATAGACTCCCCGCCAACCTTGCGTCGTGGTAAAGCCAATTCTTAATCCTGCAAATATTATACCGCGGTGGTGAAAAAATTCGGGGCCGCTAATGCGGCCCCGAATTCACAGCCTTCATTGCCTAGCGCTACGGTGACACGGTAGCCGTACACGACTGTGCTGTAGTCATGGTGACGTTTGCCGCAACACCGGTGCCTCCCGACGCGCACGCACCACTCCAAGTAACTGGAATTGAGGCAATCAATGCCACCGTGCTACCTTGAGTGAACTGATTAGCGCAACCAACCGGACCTGCACCTATAGGCTTGGTACAACTGATACCCGTTGGTGTACTGGTCACGGTTACCGCCGCACTACCAGCACTAGCCCCCTGCAACAGTACTGTTAACGTTTGAGGGGTGGAACTACTGGTCGAGCATTGCGGCAATGGCGGCGAGAAGCCGGCAGCCGCGATACACAGATCCGTTCCTTCCAAGTCCACATCAACCGAAGGCGTGCCGGAAGGCACTGCGAATGTGCAGGTGCCGCTGCCCGATGCCCCGTATTGGCTGAGATTGGTGGCGGTAATCACGGCCGTTGTTTGGCCCGAGGCATTGGTGACGCCTGGGCCGGAACCCAAGCCAACCGCCGCACCACCGCTGCTGGTGCAACGCCCACTGATCGCCACACCTGGCACTGGATTACCGGAATCGTCCAACAACGTTAGGGTCACGGTACCGCCGCCGCCAAAGAACGCGGAAGGATTCGCTTGCAGCACCAAACTGCCGCCCGCCACGATATCCACATTCGCTGTGGTGCTTCCAACGCTGAAGGTCAGCCCCGGCGTGCCGCTGCTACCCGACCCGGAAGAGCCACTGCTGCCAGCTATTCCGACCGTATTAACCACGGCTACCGTGCAGCCATCCGCTCCGGTGGGGTTCGTTACCGACCCTGAGGTGGCGTGTCCGTCGACCGTACCGTGTCCGGCGCCAAGATCGTGGAAGCTAAAGTTGATCGTCACGCCTTGAATGGGGGTTCCGAGATCGTCGGTTAAGCACACGGTTTCATTGCCGGTCGAATTACCGCGAATCGGGTTGGGGCTGGCCGTGAGATGCGCCGGGGCAATACCGGAGAAACGGTAGAACGCCGCATCGGTGACGATCTCGCGCGAACCATTGACAATGTCACCGTCGCTCTCGGCCCAAACCACAGTGGTCTTGCCCAACCGCGATGCGGGATAGTTCAGCGTCGTACGCGCGATACCGATACTATTGGTGACACCTGCGGCCGTAATGTTTCCTTCCGTTGCGCGCCCGATCACGTAGGGCAATACCGGACCGTAATTGACGCTAATGCCGGTATCGTCGTTGTAATTGAAACGCGAAACGATATTAAGGCTGGTATCGCTGTTTACCGTTTGTATGGCACGCGCCGTTTCCAGGTCACGATTGCCGGTAACGCTCTTACCAAACACCACCAAAGTATCGCCGGGGCCTGCGCCACCGCCTGCCGTGATGAAGTGGCCACTGGGTGCCGTGAATAAGGTGCCGCCCTCCTGCGGATCGCCATCGCCACCGGAAATTGCAAAGGCACCTCCGCCGCTGCCCGGGAATCCAACCAACGGCGCATCAATCATGCCGAAGCGAATCGCGGTACCTGGCAATACGGGGTTTCCTTGGCGGTCGGTTGCCAGCACGCTGACGGTGAGGCTGTAGCTGCCATCTGGGCTTAGCGGAATCGTCGTGCCGCTGGCCGTGGTGGTGGTGCTGCTACTGACCGGATTAACGATTATCGCATTGCTGTTCGGCGAGGTGATGGTCAGATTAAAGAGGCGACCATCCGAAACCACAACAGAAGTGGTGCCGGATACCGGGTCTTGAATGCCATTATCGACATTGTTGTCGGCACGATCGGCCGTTGCACGAATCTGGATTGGTCCCTGCAAACTGCCGCTATGGAATGCGATCGAAGCGATGCCATGCACGGTGTGGCTCAATACAGTGGTTCCCGAAACGCTCTGACCTTGAGCGTTTACCGAAGTCAACAGCGTACCGCCGAGATTTCCCTGCGTGATGATTTCAAATTTAACGTTGTTATACGCGTTATTACCGGTTAGCGGGTCCGGCACAAACTGGCTGCCGCCATCGGTGATCGTGGCATTGACCGGTGTGCTGGTATTCCCGCCTGAACCTTGAACATACAGGGACGGATTGACCGTCGTTACATTTACTGACGCCGGTAAGCGCGGAGTACCCGTGCTTACGGTAAACACCTGAGTTGCTGAAACGGTTTGACCGTTATCAGGATCAACACCTGTGACGGTTAAGGTCGCCTGCCCTGCGGTTTGCGCGGAGTGCACGAAAATGGTGCCGTGCCCGCCAGTAACATCGACCGGTCCAGAGCCCACCAGCGTGAGGAATTCGTTGCCTTCTGCGGTAACCGGATCTTGCGTGGCGCCCGTCCAACTGGTGCTTGGATTGTCCAATGTCGAAAACGCGGCGACAGTAACCGGATTGATCGATACCGTTACTTGCCGGGTACCGCCAATCAATTCGCCGTTCGCACGGCGCCAAGTGACATCCACCTCAGCAATATAAGGAGAGCCGATGAAGGGGAAGCCACTGGAGCGATTAATCGGCAAGGTTGTGGTGGTTGCACTCAACTGCAATCGTGGATCTGAACCCGCACCGTTTACGCCGATATCAATGCTCGAGGTGGCGACAAAGGCGCTATTCACTGAAAGAGTAATGTGGGCCGTACCATTTTGATTGGTGCTGGTAAAACGGAATGTGGTGCGCCCGCCTACCGTGGTATTGGTGGCTGTTGTACCGGAACCGCTAGCGCCGGCAATGGTACCAATGGTCGCTGGCGTCAACTGCGCGCTGACGGCGGTACCGTCCGCCACCGCTGAGCCGTCTCCTTTCGAAACAACCACATTGATGTCGGTGAACGAATTCTGGGAGATAGACGTTGCAACGGCTGTTGCGACGATACTTGGCGATTGTTGCGGACCAAATGCGGAATTTCCACCGCCGCCACCACCGCAGCTCGTGAGCAACACGCTGACCAGCAGCAATACGAGAGTCTTACTCAAGGCTTTCATGTCTAATCTCCAAACTCGCGAAACATGATTTAGGCGTCGACGGCCCGATCATTCGGGCCGCGACTGTTTTTGTGCTTTAAAAAAACCGAAAACTATTTCACGCTCTCATTGAGGATGCGTGGCGTTACGAAGATCAACAGCTCGGCCTTGTTGTTTTTCCTGTTGGTATTGCGGAAAAGAGCCCCTACGCCAGGCACATCGCCTAGGAATGGCACCTTCTTCAAATCTTCGCTCTTTGAGATTTCATAGACGCCGCCCAGGACCACAGTTTGGCCGTTATCGACCAGCACCGAGGTGTTGATCTCGCGCTTGTCCAATTGCGGTACGAAACCGCCGCCCGGGTTCGGTATCAATTGCGAAATGTTATCTTTCTTTACGGCCAGCGCCAGAAACACTCGATTATCCGCAGTAATGGTCGGTGTCACCTTCAATTCCAGCACCGCGTCCTTGAACTGTACTGTAGCTTGCGCCGCACCGCCGCCGGAAGACTGGAAGGTCACATAACCGATTTCCTGACCTTGCTTGATCACGGCTTCCTGCTGGTTGGCGGTGATAACGCGCGGGCTGGAAATCACTTCGCTGCGTCCTTCGGTTTGCGCTGCTGACAACTCAAGGTCCAACAAATAATCCGCGCCAAGAATCGCCAACCCGAAACTGCCAGCGGGATTGGTTACGGGCATATTCACATTCAAGCGATCAAGCAAATTCGGGACGGAAAGACCGCCCGCAGGACCCGCTTGCGGTGTGGTTGGAATCGTTCCCGGAGCCCCAAGCGGTAAGCCGCGATTGCCGGCAATCCGATTGGAAAGCGCGATGTTGTTCATCTCATCGGTGCCATACGATGATCCGGATGAGGAAGTCACAACGCCGTTTTTGTTTTCATAACCGCCGCTAATGCCAAAACGCGCACCAAGCTCCTTGGCGAAGTTATCGCTGGCGACCACAATGCGCGACTCGATCAGCACTTGCTGCACCGGACGATCCAGCAACACCACCAATTCGCGGATGTCCTTAATTTTTTCCGGTGTGTCATTCACCAGCAGGGTATTGGTGCGCTCATCAAACGATACGCTGCCTCGTTCGGAAAGAAAGCCGCGCGAACGTTGTGACGCGCCGCCACCGGCTCCGCCTGAGCCGCCTTGGCCACCACTGACGCTCTGCAAGCTCTCTTTGGTCAGCAGTGCGGCAATGTCCTTGGCCTTACCATAACTGATCGGTATGTACTCGGAGACCAATTCGACGCGCTGCGACAACTGAATACGCGCATCTTCCAACGCCTGTTCGCGGTCAGCGATTTCTTTCTGCGGAGCTACCCAAATCACGTTGCCTTTGCGGCGTTGATCCAATCCCTTGGCTTGCAACACGATCGCCAACGCTTGGTCCCACGGCACATTGATTAGACGCAAGGTGACGTTCCCTTGCACCGTATCGGCCACCACGATATTCAGGTCCGACACATCGGCGATCAGCTGCAATACCGACCGGGTTGGAATATCCTGGAAATTAAACGTAACGCGATTGCCGTTGTATTCCGGTTCTTTGTTCTTGTCCTTCTTATCTTTTGACGTATCGCGTACCGGGGCGATCTCAAGAACGTACTCATTCCCCGTTTGATACGCGAGCTGCTCGAACGCGCCAGCTGCCGATATTTGCATGTGCGCACCGCTGCCATGCGTCGTGGTTTCGATGAATTGCACCGGCGTTGCAAAATCCAGCACGTCCAAGCGCTGAGCCAAATTGCTCGGCAGCTTGACGTTATACATATCAAGTAACACCTTATCGCCTTCGCGCTTCAGATCAACGCCTACACCTTCACCCGCAAAGGTAACGATAACGCGACCTTCTCCGTTCTTACCGCGGCGGAAATCGATGCTGGATATTTCAGATCCTGCAGCCACCAAAGCCGCCTTGGTCGGATCGGTATTGACCATGGCCGTGGTGGTGGCCGAGCCGGTCATGCCGCTATTGACGGTGAGCACCAGTTGCGTGCCCTCAACTTTGGTTTCGTAAGCGGCGACATGGAACAAATCTATGACGACGCGGGTACGACCCGAGGCTTCAACCGCCGATACGCTGCTGGTCGCACCGGTGCCGATATCGATTCGACGCTGGGTCATCCCATTGCGGGTATCGGGAAGATCCAATGCGATCCGTGGCGGATTTTCGGTCGTAAATACCTGAGGTTCACCGATCGGTCCGGCAAACTTTAAGGTAAGTTCAACCTTCCCGCCGGAAAGGGCGGTATAGCTGATGTCCTGCAGGACATTTTCGGCAAAAGCCGAACCGGCCCATAGCAGGCTTACGAGAAGGAATAGCCATGCCGCTCGACTGCGAACAGTCGGTCGAATGACAGAAACAGGACTGAGTCCCTGGAAGTTAATCATGGTCATGTAAGTTACCCCCAATGGGTCCTTTATTTGTCACCCAGCGCAATCGCCGCTGGTTTCGGCATCCAACCGCCGGTCCCGTTCGGAACCAATTCCATCAAATCGAGATGATCCTCGCTGATGTTTGTAATCTTGCCATCGTTCTGTCCCATATAGTTATTGAGATGGACACGATGAATCACGTTATCTGGATCTTTAATCAGGCCTTCCAATCCGGGACCTGTACCGATCGTCCCAACCATTTTCAATGTATCCAACGAAAAGCTTTCCAAAGGCTCTTTCGGTCGGTTACGGTCCGGATGCTGACCGGCGTTGGCCGTTTGCTGCTCCTCCGCCAAATCTTGCGCGCTGGGACTGAACGGATCGCGCAATTCCTGGTCGCGATATTCAAATGTCTCAAACGTTTTGATCACCGGCAAGCGCTCCAGCGGCGCACCTTTTTTTGCTTTTTCGTCAGCAACCCAGGTACGCAGGTCATCCGTGCCGCGGGTACAGCCATTCAAAAACAATACCACCGCGATCATACCCAACAAGAGGCTTGAGTGTGCTTGTGCGCGCATGCTCACTTCCCTCCCTTAGCCGGGGCAGGCGGCGGTGGCGGCGCAGCACCTGGCTTGGCAGGTGTTTGCGTTGCCGTGTTCTCAGCCATCTCGTCCTCTTCGACGTAGCGATAGGTCTTAACCGTGCCTTCCAGCACCAATTGACCAGCCGGCGGCGGCGGTCCCTTGGTTTCTTTATTCGGTTTAAGCGCGACATCGTGCATCGTTAAGATGACAACTCGGGGCAACGAAGCCACGCCGCTGATGAAGTTTCCGAACTGATGATACGTTCCAATCATTCGTAATGTGATTGGTTTTTCCGCATAAAACTCTTTGATCGCTTCCGGACCTGGCTGGAACAACTCGTTTTGAATACCGGACGAAAGCGCGGTTTGCGACACATCCACCAACAATTCCGGCATTTCGGTTTTGCTCGGCAACTGGCGTAACAAGGTGCGCAACAAATCCTTCATTTCCTCAAGCTGCTGTTCCAGCGCTTCGAGGTTGACGACCTTGGCCTGTTTATCGCGAAACTCGGTCTTCAATTGCTCTTCTTTCTGCACCAACACTTGTAACGCATCTTGCTGGTCGCGAATCTCCAAATACCAGCCAAGGAAAACAATCAACGCAAACAAAATCACGCCGAATACGGTTTTTACGCCGCTTGGCCAGTTGCCGATGTTCTGGTAGTCGAGGTTGGTGAAATCGGAAAGTTTCATGATTTGGCCCCCTGCTGAGCCGCAACCGGGCTTGGCGTGGCGCCCTTATCGGCTGGCTTAGCTGGACCACCCGCAGCGGGTGCGGCTTCGCCGGCATTTTCCTCGGATTCCGGCTTGCGCACCTTTACGTCCATCGAAAAGACGTAGGGGCTCTTCTTATCATCGTGCTTGGCTTCGGTCTTGCGCAGATCGGAATGGCCCAACCATTTCGATTCATCCAAATTGCGCATATACGAAGCCACGTTGGCGTTGGATTGGGCTACGCCATCCAGCGTCAATGTGTCGCCATTCTGCTTCAGCCCGGACAAGCGCGCGCCGTCGGGAATAGTATGCACCAGCTCATCGAACAGATGTACCATTTGCGAGCGGCTCGCTTGCAATTGTTCAATGATTTGCTTGCGCTGCAAAAGCTTTGTTTTTGTTTTTTCCAACTCTTTAATTTTTTCAATTTTTGCATCGAGCAATTTGATCTGGTCTTGCAAATACAAATTGCGTGACTGCTGGTTGGTGATGATCTCGTCCATCCACAAATAGGCGATGAACACGACCGCAATCGCCATCATCGCCGTGGCACCAAGCAACTTGTAAAAATCGCGCTCGCGTTGCTTGCGGCGATCTGCGCGCCAAGGCAGTAGGTTAATTCTAGCCATTAATCGAAACTCCTCAGCGCGAGCCCGCAGGCGATCATCAGCGCCGGCGCATCTTGGGCCAGGGTTTGGGCCTGAACCCGTGACGATAGAGACATATTGGCCAACGGATTGGCAACCACAGCCGGCACGCCAAGCTGCTCTTCCACCATCTCCGCGACACCCGGAATGGAAGCGCAACCGCCAGCAAGAACTACTTGGTCTACTTTACTGTATTCGCTGCCGGCAAAGAAAAACTGCAACAGGCGGCTGATCTGCTGAACCATCGCTTCCTTAAAGGGCTCAAGCACTTCGATTTCGTAGGATTCGGGCAAACCGCCTTGGCGTTTTGCCAGACCCGCCTCCTCATACGAAAGACCGTACCTGCGCATCACCTCGTCGGTGAGTTGCTTGCCGCCGAACACTTGTTCGCGCGAATAAATGGTGCGTTGATTTTTTAGAACGATCAGCGTCGTCATGGTTGCGCCGACGTCCACCACCGCAATCACCGCATCTTTCGATACCGCGAGCTGGTCGGCAATCAACTTGAACGCGTTTTCCATCGCAAACGCTTCCACGTCCACTACTTTGACGCCCAAACCGCCAAGATCGAGCGCCGCTACGCGCAGATCAACGTTCTCGGTGCGCGAGGCGGCGAGAAGAACATTCATCATCTCGGGGTTATCTTTAACCGGACCCAACACTTCAAAGTCGAGGCTGACTTCCTCGATCGGGTATGGGATGTATTGATTGGCTTCGACCTGAATTTGGCTTTCGAGATCTTCCTCGGACAAATCGGCCGGCATTGGAATCATCTTGGTGATGACCGCCGAACCCGCGACCGCCGCCGCCGCAAATTTGGTGCGCGCTCCCGAACGCGCTAATGCGCGCCGGATGGCTTCGCCAACCGCTTCGACTTCGACAATGTTTTTTTCGACCACCGCATTGGGCGGGAGCGGCTCTACAGCGTAGTGCTCAACCCGATAGCGAGTACCGGTTTGGGTTAATTGCAACAGCTTTACGGCTGTCGAACTAATGTCCACCCCAATCAGCGCTGGTGCTTTTGCACTTAATAGGCCCACACTTTTTCCCCTTGCCACGCGCCCTTACGAGCGATATATGCGTATCCACATTAAATCCGAAACTTAACGGATTATCAACAGTTCGTGAACGGATTCTTCAAAAACCGCTATTTGAACTGAATTTCGATCATTAAGCGAGCCCCAAACTATCCGGACATTGCAGCAAGCTCTATACTTCGCCGGGCCCGCACTATACCTTGACTAAGGTCACACTCCACAACATCTCATGCGATTTCTATTACGTTTATCCCTACGTTTACTCCGTTATGCTCTGATCTTAACGTTGCTCGGCGTGTTTTTTTTCGGGTTGGCCATAGGTTTTGCCTATTGGTTGATCGCGCCGCGCTTGCCCTCGGTTGATACTTTACGCGACGTGCGCTTGCAAGTGCCGCTGCGCGTTTATTCCACCGACGACAAACTGATCGCCACCTTCGGCGAAACCCGCCGAATCCCAGTCAAGATCGAGCAAGTGCCGGAGCAGGTAAAGAACGCATTCATTGCCGTGGAAGATTCGCGCTTTTATGAACACCCCGGGTTCGATTGGCAAGGGATCGTAAGAGCGGTATGGCACTTGGTGCGAACCGGCGGCGATAAGGGGCCCGGCGGCAGCACCATCACCCAGCAGGTGGCGCGCAATTTCTTTCTTAGCCCGGAGCAAACCTATACCCGCAAACTTTCAGAAATTTTTCTCGCGCTGCGCATCGAACGCGAACTGAGCAAGGATGAAATCCTGGGGCTGTACTTAAATAAAATTTTCCTTGGCCATCGCGCCTACGGGGTGGCTGCCGCAGCCGAGTTCTACTACGGCAAAACCTTGGACCAGCTGACCTTAGCCGAATGTGCGATGCTGGCCTCGCTGCCGAAATTTCCTTCCAGCGGCAACCCGCTTTACAACCGCGACCGCGCCATCGAGCGACGCAACTACGTGCTCGGGCGCATGCTGGAGAACGGCTTCATCAGTGCTGAGCAATTAAAACAAGCCAGTGCTGAACCTGAAACCTCCTATGCCCATGAACCACCGATTGAAACCGAGGCGCCATACCTTGCGGAAATGGTGCGACAAGAAGCGTTGGAGCGGATTGGCAACGAGGCGCTCAGTGACGGTTACAGCATTCGCACCACGCTCGACGGTCATCTGCAAGACGCCGCCAACCAAGCGCTACGCGATGCATTGATCGCCTACGACCAACGCCATGGTTTTCGAGGCGCAGAGGCGCGCATTGATCTTGGCGCGAACCCAACGCCGAGCGAACTCGACAAAGAGCTGGCCGCTTTTCACGCGGTAGTTGGGCTCACCCCCGGCGTGGTCACGGAAAGTTCGGAAAAAAGTGCAGTTGTATATCTTGTAGATAGTCAGAACGTATCACTGCCGTTGGAAGCAATATCCTGGGCGCGGCCCTATCAAGACGAAAGCCATCGCGGCGCCAGCGTAAAGCGCGTGGATGATTTGCTGAAACCGGGCGATGTGGTACGCCTTACTCGCGATGCCGAAGGCAAATGGAAATTAAGCCAGGTACCTGCCGCTCAGGCCGCATTAATTGCGCTCAATCCGGAAGACGGCGGTATCCGCGCGATGGTCGGTGGTTTCAGCTTCTCCCGCAGCAAGTTCAATCGGGCCACGCAAAGCAATCGCCAGCCGGGTTCGAGCTTTAAACCGTTCCTGTATGCGGCGGCGTTTGAACATGGCTTTACTCCGGCATCGATCGTCAACGATGCACCGGTGGTGTTCGAGGATCCGTCCAAGCCCAACGGTTTATGGACCCCAAAAAACGACGACGACAAATTCGAAGGCCCGATGCGCTTGCGTGAAGCACTGGTGCAATCGAAAAACCTGGTGTCGGTGCGCTTACTCGACGCTATCGGCGTGCATTACGCTCGCGAATACATCACACGCTTTGGCCTGACTTTGGAACAATTGCCAGACAACATGTCCATGGCATTGGGCACCGCTTCGGTCGCCCCGATCACCATGGCACGCGGCTATGCGGTATTTGCTAATGGTGGATTTTTAGTGAATCCGTACTTTATCGAGAGCATTTACGATCGCAACGGTAAATCGGTTTTTACGGCGCATCCTGCTGTCGCTTGTCGCCATTGCCCCGATCGCTTGCTGGAAGATGCGAAACAGCAAACCCTCGCCACCACCACACCGAATTCCGACCTTTCAAGCGCGTCGAATGCTGCGGTCATCTCACCGATCACCAGCGCCCAAGCGGCACCGGCACCGGCACCGGCACAAGACAACGCCGATCCAAATAAGCCGCTGCTGGCCCCGCGCGTGCTGGATGCACGCATCGCGTATCTGGTTGGGTCGTTAATGCACGATGTGGTGCGCCGTGGCACCGGCCACGATGCGATGGTGCTGAAACGCAATGATCTGGCCGGCAAGACCGGCTCGACCAACGAACACCGCGACGCCTGGTTTAGCGGTTATTTCGATGGTTTGGTGGCCAGCGCCTGGGTGGGATTCGACGATTTCACTTCGCTGGGCAAAGGTGAATTCGGCGCCAAGGCCGCGCTGCCGATGTGGATCGATTTCATGCGCGTGGCCACGCAAGGACAACCGGAAAAACCGTTCGAGATGCCGCCGGGTATCAGCACTGCCCGTATCAATCCGGCAAGTGGCTTGCTCGCTTCGGGTCAAGATGAACGCAGCATGCTTGAGGTGTTCAAGACTGAAGACATCGCAAGGCTCGCCAATGCCCCCTATCGAAATGATCCGCACCACAACGATCCGCAAGAACCCTACGATGTGTTCTGATGCGCGCCCCCTACCCTTACAACGCCGATCGTGCGCGCAATCATGGCCAAGAACAGCGTCAGCGAATTGCAGTCGAGGCAGCGCGCTTGATGACCGAACAGGGCATCCGCGATTTCCGCTTGGCCAAACGCAAAGCAGCTGAACGCCTCGGTATTTTCGATGATTTAAACTTGCCAAAAAACAGCGAGGTCGAAGCCGCGCTGCGCGAGTATCAGCGTTTGTTCCATGCCGATACGCAGCCACAGATATTGCGTCAGCGGCGTACTGTCGCCTTGCAAGCCATGCGATTTTTTAAGCAATTTGAACCACGTTTGGTAGGTGCCGTGCTCGAAGGCACCGCCGATCAGCACTCCGCCGTGTGTCTGCATTTGTTTAGCGACGATCCAGCAGCTTTAGCGATCTTCCTGCATGAACAAGGGATTCCATTTGAGGAGGAGAACCGGCGTCTACGTCTTACGCAGGACAAAGCTCTGGAATTCCCGGTGTATCTATTTTCAGTCGACGATACCGCCATCGATTTAACCTTGCTACCGCTGGATCAAATGCGCCAAGCGCCACTGGATAGCATTGATGGAAGCGCGATGCGACGTGCCGCAATCGGGGCAGTACAAAAGCTCGTGGAAGACGATATATAAGCCAGGTGCAAGCAGCACAGTATCTCCTGGCTCTTGTAGGTTGGCGCTGAACGAAGTGAAGCCCAACGGTAACAGACGAATGAAAATGCTGGGCTTCACTTCGTTCAGCGCCAGCCTACCAAAACTCACGCAGAGGTTATACCAACACACCCGAAGCGGGACTCAATGCTTGACTTAACCCCGCAGCAATCCCCGCACCGTTACACGATTTGACAGCCGCAAGCCGTCAGGTGCGGCGTGCCCGTCATCGGCGCGCCGTAAGTCACCATCGTAACGGAGCCCGTTATGGCAACCCAAGCACTTTCTAGATCTGAATTTGCCGGTTTCGACTGGCCGCGCATCGGCGCACTCTCAGGCACGATCACTGTTCACCTCGTCGCCCTGATGCTATTGCTAATGCCCTTGGCGCCGCAGTTATTCGATCGACACATTGAACCCGATCCACCGATCAACGTACAGATCATCGTACCGGAACCCTCGCAACCGCTGCCGATCGTTCCGCCCACACCAACACCCCCGGTGCATCGCGAGCACACACCGCCATCCCCTCATCCGATAACGACCGTGCAGCCAATACCATCCAGCGTTATTGAGAATACCGATGCGCCGGAACCTGCCTTGCTCGAACCGGCCAGCTCAGACGTTGATGCAAATAGCGCAAGTGACGTTCCACCCAGCACGCTCAGTTACGCCGGCACGACACGCGTGGACTACCCCAACGAATCCAAACGCCATCACGAGCACGGCATCGTGATGCTACGCGTGCTGGTTGGCGAAGACGGAACTCCACAACGGGTGGAGATAGAAAAATCGAGTGGCTATGTCCGGCTTGATCGTGCTGCGCGAGAGTCAGTGATGCAATGGCATTTCAATCCCGGCACCCGAGAGGGTAAACCGCACGCCGCCTGGGGGTTGGTGCCGATCGCGTTTCGGTTGGAGGAGATTTGAGCCATTTTCAACACCCACCTACAAATACCGCTCCGCGCCCTCCTTGGTGCGGCTCCCGTTCGGCATCCTTGCCTCACCCTCGGCGCCCTGGGCTTCAATAGATCACGGCCTTCGCTTAGAACCATCCTTGGTGGGGCTCCCGTTCGGCATCCTTGCCTCACCCTCGGCGCCCTGAGCTTCAATAGATCACGGGCTTCGCTTAGAACCATCCTTGGTGGGGCTCCCGTTCGGCATCCTTGCCTCACCCTCGGCGCCCTGAGGGGCGCCTCGACCTTCGTTGTCCCAGTAGCCGAAAACTCGACGTGCAATTATTTTGTACAGCCGTTTGCCGCTGGCTTGCCAAACTCGGGCAATCCACGATCGGTGCGCTAGTACACGCCGCTCCATCGGTGTCAGCGCTTGTGGGCAATAACTGCGCTTATGCTTCAACAGATGCCGCAAATCCTCGCGCGCCAGCAAACGGAACCAGGCGCCGCGCCGGCGGCTCACCACGCTGATCTGGAAATCCACGACGGCCGGCATGCCATCACTCAATACCAACCAATTCGGCTCTTTGGCCAAATCGTTGTGCGCCAAACCACAAGCACGCAAGCGCTTAAGCAAACGATGCGCCGCGCGAAAATAGGCGGGATTGCAAGGCTTTCTCTGCTGCATCGGCGCGCCTTCAAGAAAACTGCGCGTTAATACACAACCGTCAAACGCCAATAGCTGCGGCACGCCCTCGACACCCTGAAGCGCACGCAAAACGTTCGCTTCACGCGCCGCTAAAAAACGCGCGAACCAACGCAGCATGCGATGGGCCGTGCGGGTGTCGCGGCGAATAAAAGCGTGTGTGCCCTCACGGCACAATTCGATGCGGCCGAACGCATCGTTTTTAAGCACTTCGATAGACAATGGAATAGCGTCCAGATGTACCAACCTTGCATCAAAACGCGACAATCATGCGGGAAGCCCTACACTTGGGGTATCTTGGCATATTCTAAAATCCTCTCGCCATGCAAATCGTTTTTTATATTCTAGCGGCCGCATTGATTGTCGCAGGCATCCTCGGTGCCGTGCTGCCCGCACTCCCCGGAATACCGTTGGTTTTCGCCGGTATGTTGCTGGCCGCTTGGGCCGATCATTTTCAACACGTCGGCTGGATTACGCTAACCATTTTGGGAATCCTCAGCGCCATAGCATTGTCGATCGATTTTGTAGCCGGCGCATTGGGTGCCAAGCGCATTGGCGCCAGCAAGCGAGCCTTGCTCGGCGCGGCGGTCGGGACTTTCGCTGGACTTTTTTTGGGTCTCCCGGGATTGCTGCTTGGCCCGTTCATTGGCGCGGTGGTGGGCGAGTTCATAGCGGGGAGCAACCTGAATAAAGCCGCCACGGTTGGCGTTGGAACCTGGCTTGGTTTGCTGTTCGGCACGCTGCTCAAACTCGCGCTATGCTTTACGATGCTGGGTGTTTTCTTACTTGCGCTGGTAATTGGCTAGGCAGCGCGGTTGAACCTGAGGCTTTTACTATGCTGAAATTTCTTATTTGGTTGCTGTTGTTTATACTTTGTTGGCCAGTGGCTTTGCTTGCATTGATTCTTTACCCGTTCATCTGGTTGCTGTCATTGCCGTTTCGTTTGATTGGCATCGCCGTTGAGGGAGTTTTTGAACTGTTACGCGCGCTGATGTTACTGCCAAGCCGGTTATTGAAAGAAAAACCAACGCATTAAGCGCTGGACGCTGTCCATCGAATATCGAGGAATTTATGCACCCCTTATTACTTGCGTGGTTATTCCTATTCTCAACCGCGGCGGCAGCCGGAACACCCATCGTCGGGTTTGATCAGGACTCCTACGCCTTAGCGTGGGCGAATGTTAAAGACAACGTTATCAGTAACGAATACGTTCGCGCTGGTGAAACCGTTGACCACTGGGAGCGAATGCTGACTTTCAAAGAATATACCGGCGCGCAACACATTAAGGACGTTCTTCCCGGCTACATGGCGTCCGTCAAACCGCTGTTGGCGCAAAAAGCCAAAGTGTTTGAAAAAGAAGATTCGCGGCACACCGAAGAAATCACCGTCGTACTCGCCCTGCTAGCGCCCGATAAATCGCATTATGAGTATGTTGTCCACCGCCTAGTGGCCGACGCAAAACGACCGGTTCGGTCGATGATTTTTTCGCTGCGCATTCCTTACTCGGAGTCCCTGGATTTAAGCCAAATCGAAAAAAATAAAAACAAATGGATGACGGGGCTTGAGGAGGTGAATCCGGAACTTTACAAAACACTACCCGGCAACTTAAGCAAACATTCGCCAGCAAAACACACCCACTAAGTTCGTTTCCACCAACCACCCTAATTTTGCCTATGCCAATCTCCGATGAAGTGGCCATCTTAAATTCCGAGACGCGCCGTCTATTCGCCTCTGTACCGCATCCAGGCCCGGATGGCATTTACGACCAGCATGATACTTCCGGGAACGATTGTTGTATCGATCACAATGCTTGGATTGAGTGGTGCGGCAAACACACTTATGAAGAGTTCCTAAGCACCATCCGCAAGGGCGCTTTTGATCCGTTCGAATTTTTAAGTTTATCTCCGGCCGCTTACCATTATTTCACTCCGGCGGTGATTCTTTATTGCTTAACCACGCTCACCAATCCGCTGGACGACCCGCTGGAATGGATAGAAGCATTTATCCCGCTGCCGGAAAATGAAGATGTGTTCCGTGCAAAATACCTCTCGCGCTTCACCGCCGCACAACGTACGATTGTCACGCGGGTACTGCAACTCAACGCCGAGGCTCATGTACGGCATGAAGGCATCATCAACGATTCGGTTAGTGTGGCGGCGAAAATTTGGGGTGCGCGATCGTGATGGTGCCGCGCCGAAATCGCGATCGATCAAAACCGCAGTTATTGCTCTTGCGATAGATGCGCAATGGCCGCGGTGCTGGCATCGCGATTGGAATCGTCGAACGGCATCACGGTAATTTCAGCGATCGTGGCGGGATCCAAGCAACGCACGTTTATGTCGATGCCGTCCGGGTTGGAACGCGGCACATAAAACGCCTTGATGCCACACACCTTGCAAAACCGGTGTTTTGCAACGCCAGTATTGAATGTGTATTCAGTAAGTTGATCGGCACCAGACAGTAAACGAAAATGTGCGCTGGGTACGATCAAATGCAAAAAACCGATCATCCGACAAATTGAACAATTGCAATCAAGTGCCGTGATGCGCGCAGGAGCGGTGACCTCAAAACGCACCCGCTTGCAATGACAGTGACCAAAGTGAGTAACCAAATTTGAATGCTGCGCCATACACGGCCTATAGGGGAGATGCGGAGCGCTCGGAGGAAAATTCTGTTCTTAATGGTTCTCGCATACAATCCATTATCTGGTATCGAAAACAAACAACCTCATAGCGCCGCTAATCGAACCGATGGTTTTCTCGCGCGCTGATTTTACGCCACTTATCGCTGTAGTTTTAAGGAGTCCGGTCGATGACGCATGCCCTATTTCCGCTGCTTGCCATGATGATGGTCTCAGCCCAGCCAGGAATGGGGCAACCCGAGAAAGGCACGAATGAATCGTCTTCCAATACCGAACTGCTGACGCTTGGCGGCGGCTGTTTCTGGTGTCTCGAAGCGGTATTCACCGAGCTGAACGGTGTCATCGACGTAGAATCGGGTTACGCCGGCGGCACTCAAGCGAACCCTACTTATGCGCAAGTATCTAATGGCACCACCGGCCATGCCGAAGTCGTGCAAATTCGTTTCGATCCAAAACGCATTTCGCGTGAGGATTTGCTTAAGGTATTTTTCACTATCCACGACCCGACCACCCTCAACCGTCAAGGCAACGACAGCGGCACCCAATATCGCTCGATTGCGTTTTACCGTAATGCGGAACAAAAAGCCGCCATCGATCAAGCGATTACGCAAACCGCACAGGGCCATGAGTGGAATGGCGCCATCGTCACGCAAGTAATGCCGTTTACCGTTTTCTACAAAGCGGAAAACTACCATCAGCAGTATTTTGAACTGCACGGTGAACAACCCTATTGCCAGTTGGTGGTGGCACCTAAGGTGGCTAAGTTTCGCAAGCGCTTCCATCATTTGTTGAAAGCGGCCTCCTGAACAAACAAAACACAATTTCAACGGGATATTTCAAATGATCACTCTGTACACTTTTGGGCCGGCCTTCGGGCTTCCCGACCCCAGCCCCTTCGTGACCAAGGCCGAGATGCTACTCAAGTTGGCCGGCCTTCCCTATCGCACCAATACCAGCGGCTTTCGCCGCGCACCCAAAGGGAAACTGCCGTACATCGAAGACGAGGGAGTGATCGTGCCCGACTCGACGTTTATCCGCTGGCACATCGAAAAAAAATATGGCTTTGATTTTGATCAGGGCTTATCGGAGGCGGAGCGCGGCCATGCTTGGGCAATCGAAAAACTGCTGGAGGATCATCTTTATTGGGCGGTGGTCGAGGCACGCTGGCTGGATGATGCCAATTTTGCCAAAGGCCCGGCAAATTTCTTTCGCAATGTACCCTGGCCGATGCGGTCTTTCGTGAAGGCGATGGTTCGCAGCAAAGTAGCCAAAGCGTTAAAAGCGCACGGCATCGGGCGACATAACCAACAAGAGATCATCGCGCTTGCAACCAAAGATATCGAATCGATCGCTGCCGTTCTCGGTGAGAAACCATTTTTGATGGGGTCTAAACCGTGTGGTGCTGATGCAACCCTATTTGCGTTTACCGCTGGTTTGTTGTGTGCACGCTTCGACACGCCGACCCGATCGGTAGCGCAAACCCATCCCAATCTGGTTGCCTATGCCGATCGTATGTTGAAGCAATATTTTCCGGATTTTGCTACCGAACAGAAACCAAACTAATATTTTAAAAAGTGGGTAAAAAAAATGTCCGCTTTGGCATATTAACCCTTATGCCAGAACTCTGGCTAACGATACCATTTATCGTTCCCATTCTTGTACTACCGGCACATTTGCGCCAACCTCGAAAATCACGAACTTATCGGTTCGTGATAGGCGTTGAATCAATCAGGGTAAGGCGCGCTAATTCGCAATTAGCGAATAACAATGTTGTTGACCTTAAAGTCCACCCAACGCTGAATAACCATTCCATCTCTGAAATACGGATGACTACCTAATGAAACTCAAAATGACCTATAAACATGCGCTTCTCGCCACTTTGTTCGCTTCTCCAATCCTCGCCCATGCTGAAACGGGATTTTATTTAGGCGGCGGTATTGGCGGATCGAACTTCTCCGGCGATATAGGGCACCAGATCAGGACTGCCTATCAAGGTTTTCCGAGTGCCGTCGTTACCAGCGCCGAGCTTTCCGATAATTCCGATACCGCTTACAAGCTGTTCGGCGGTTACCACTTTCTACCTTGGCTTGCGCTCGAAGTAAGCTGGGTGGATCTCGGGGAGGCGAAATCGTTTTACCAAACCACGCAGCTGACTTCGCATCCGGATATTACCGGCCGCTATCGCTTGCATGGCGTATCGGCAGCACTCGCAGCCGAATACCCATTGACTGATCGTTTTGCGGTGACGGCGCGCGCCGGCCTGTTGGCTTCGCGGCTTAAGTACGACGAGAGCGGCCCAGTGAATCTGGAAACCACGGGTTCCGATCTCACCCATCACTTTTCAGCGAATACCGAAAGCCAAACCCGGCCGATGATCGGTTTAGGGTTCAGCTTTACCCCGGCATCGCGCTGGGAATTTAGGCTCGATTGGGATCGCTACCTTGGTATCGGCACACGATTTGATCTAAGTGCGGATCAGAATGGGCGTTTTGATCATGTGGACCAGTACACGATCAATGCGATGTATCACTTTGGCGAGTAATTAGCGCTGGCGAAAAATCAGCGGCAATAAAAAAAGCCTGCTAGCGAATTTCTGGCAGGCTTTTTATTTTCCCTGATGGAAAACAGATGAGTTTAAGGAAAACCCGGTCCCACGGGTTTTACCGGTAGCACAGGCTCCGGAGTTGGCGGCCCAAAAATCCATCCCGGGTTCCACCAATCGCGGCCACCGCCGCCAATTCCAATACTTGGACTGCCATCCAGGCCAATTCCCACAAACGGACTACCGTCATTACCTACTCCTCCAAATGGATTATCGGGCGCTGCCGGTTCTGGCAACGGATAACCCCCTCCCGCCACCGCATGCAATTCTGCGGTATTCAATTTTCGAATAGTCATTCCTCTTTCTCCTTCAGTGAAACTCTGAAATACCTGATTTCGCAATGAACGAATGCAAGAAACGCAAACGCCCAGTAATAAGTGCGAAAAACCGAGAAGAAAGCGGACAATTTTCTGGTTAATTCTGGCGGAATCGGCAGAGTAATGAGATTGTTGAAGACACAGCCTAACAGTTGATACCGATTAACCGCACTTTGAATAACCGCAATTCAGGCAGGTGGCGCACCCGTCCATCAAAATAACCGCTTTGGCTTGGCATTTGGTGCAAAAGCTAGCGGAGGTGGGGAACGATTCAGCCGTGACGCTGGCGGCGTTAATTGCATTTTGGTTTTCGTCGATCCCGGCAGGATTGGAATGGGCTTCCTGCGAATCTACGGTGCGCGATTTAGCGTTTTTTTTTACCCGCGATTCGTAAGCCGTGCGCTTTTCAGCGATCATCTTTTTCTGCTCGGCCGGCATGTCCGGATCGTGCATCATGCCAATCATCTTAAGATGCGCTTCGACCACCGCACCAAGCTCAGCGACGATCGAATTCATGTACACGCCGCCGGCTTTAAAATAGCCGCCACGCGGATCGAACACCGCTTTTAATTCCTCGACCAGAAAGGTTACATCGCCGCCTTTTCTGAACACCGCCGACATGATCCGCGTTAGCGCCACGATCCATTGAAAGTGATCCATGTTTTTGGAATTGATGAAGATCTCGAACGGGCGGCGCAATTCGTACTCGGTGCCCTGATTAAGCACGATGTCGTTGATCGTGACATACAGCGCATGCTCAAACAGCGGCGATTTGATCTTATACGTGGCGCCGACGAGCACATCCGGACGCTCGACTTTTTCATGCATCTGGATGACTTCAGCCGAGGCAATGGCCGGGGTTTCGCTCGCCCCAGGTGAGCCTGGCGTTGCCGCAGGTTTGGTTCTGTCGTCTACGCTGTAACTCTTGATCTTCTTGCTGATCTTGATGGTCATTGTGACCGCGCTCCTATCTCGAAGTGGCGCCAAGCGCCCGCCTTAGCGGCGAGGGCTTGTTGTGTATTGCGCGTTACGCATACGAACGAATAAGGACAACCGATTGGCTATCTGCGCTTGCCGGCTTTCTTCGTGGCTTTACGTACTGGCTTTTTCTTTACCGCTTTTTTCACCGCGCTTTTTTTCACGCTGGCTTTCTTAGCCGGTTTTTTCACCACTTTTTTCTTTACCGCTTTCTTCACCGCCTTCTTAACGGCCTTTTTCGCGGGGACTTTCTTCTTGGCCAATGGTTTTTTAGCCGCTTTGCTGATCGCTTTTTTCTTGGCGGTTTTCTTAACGACTTTCTTTGCGGCGGCTTTCTTTTTCACGGTTTTCTTCGCCGCGGCTTTCTTAACCGCTTTTTTTGCGGGTTTGGGTTTGGCCGCCGCCGGCTTCGCTTTACCGATGGCCTGCTTCGCTACATCAATCTGCTTCGCCACCGCCTGCTGCACCGCCGCCGCATTTTGTTTAACCACATTGGTCGCACCCTGCATAGCCGTCTGCATGCTGCTGACCGCCGCTTCGGTTTTCTGCATAACCGCGCTGCCTACTTGCTGCGCGGTTTCTTTCATTGTATCGACCACATGGGCCAAGGTTTCGCTCATCGTGTTGGTGTTGTTTTCGGGTTGCATAACTTTGATCTCCAGGGGGTTCGCTTCGACGCCTAGAACTTACCGTAATACCCTTCTTTCAGCGCGTCAAATAAATTCGCAGCAGTATGGATCTCGCCATCGTACTCGATCTCTTCGTTACCCTTAGCCTCAACCAGAGATCCATCTTCCAACTCAAAGCGATATAAGGTGTTTTCAAGGTCGGTTTCCTTCACCAACACACCCTGGAAGGCGGCCGGATTGAAGCGAAACGTCGTGCAGCCTTTGAGGCCCTGCTTGTACGCGTAGCGGTAAATGTCCTTGAAATCCTCAAACGGATAGTCGGTCGGGACATTCGCGGTTTTTGAGATCGACGAATCGACCCAACGTTGCGCCGCGGCCTGGATATCGACGTGCTCTTTCGGGGTAATGTCGTCGGCGGAAACGAAGTACTCGGGCAATTTCTGCTCGGGCTGCTCGGAAAACGGCATCGCTTGCGCATTAATGCGCTCGCGATACGCTAAGAGCTCGTAGCTGAACACTTCGACTTTTTCCTTGGATTTCTTACCCTCGCGAATCACATTGCGCGAATAATGATGCGCAAAGCTGGGTTCAATGCCATTGCTGGCGTTGTTGGCCAGCGACAATGAAATCGTGCCGGTCGGCGCGATGGAGCTGTGGTGGGTAAAGCGTGCGCCCACTTGCGCCAATTCGTTGACCAAGTCCGGCGCCACTTCCGCTACGCGCTGCATATAACGCGAATACTTCGCGTGCAGAACGCTGCCTAAAATTTTCTGCCCCACCTTATAGCCATCGGCAACCATTTCCGGCCGCTTGCGCAACAATTCTTGGGTCACCTGGAATGATTGCTGCATGATCGGCGCCGGGCCTTTTTCCTTAGCCAAGGCCAAGGCCACTTCCCAACCGGCCAACGCCATTTCGCGCGCCACTTCCTCGGTGAACTGGCAAGCGGCTGCCGAGCCGTAACGCATCTTAAGCAGGGTAATCGTCGAGCCAAGCCCCAGAAAACCCATACCGTGGCGGCGCTTGTGCAAAATCTCATCGCGTTGCCGCGTCAACGGCAAGCCATTGATCTCGACCACGTTATCGAGCATGCGCGTGAACACACGTACGACTTCGCGGTATTCGTCCCAATCAAAACGCGCTTTCGGCCCGAACGGATCGCGCACGAACGTGGTGAGATTGACCGAGCCGAGCAGGCAGGAGCCGTACGGCGGCAACGGCTGCTCCCCACACGGGTTGGTCGCGCGAATGTTCTCGCACCACCAGTTGTTGTTCATCTCATTGACGCGATCGATCAAGATAAACCCGGGCTCGGCGTAATCGTACGTCGAGGTCATGATCATGTCCCACAAATGCTTGGCGCGGACATGGCCATAGATTTTGCAGGCGACCAAACCGTCCTCGCGGGTGACGTAGTTTTCGTGCGTTGGCCATTCGCGCCAAACGACTTGGGTGGGGTCGTTAAGGGCGATTTCGTTTTTTTCTTTCAAGTTGATCGGAAACACCAAGCGCCAATCCGCATCGGCTTCGACCGCCTGCATAAAATCATCGGTGATCAGCAAACTTAAATTGAACTGGCGCAAGCGACCGTCTTCGCGTTTGGCGCGGATGAAATCCTTTACATCGGGATGAACGACATCAAAGGTGCCCATCTGCGCGCCGCGCCGGCCACCGGCTGAGCTGACGGTAAAGCACATCTTGTCGTAAATATCCATAAAGGACATAGGACCAGAAGTATACGCACCCGCGCCTGACACATAAGCGCCGCGCGGGCGCAGCGTCGAAAACTCATAGCCGATGCCGCAACCGGCCTTCAATGTCAGCCCGGCTTCGTGCACTTTTTCCAAAATATCGTCCATCGAATCGACAATCGTGCCCGAGACCGTGCAATTGATCGTTGAGGTGGCCGGTTTGTGCTCCAACGCACCGGCATTCGATGTCACGCGCCCGGCCGGGATCGCGCCGCGGCGCAACGCCCACAGGAAGCGCTCGTTCCAATAAGCCACTTTTTCGGGCGTAGTTTCGCACTCCGCCAGGGCCTTGGCCACGCGCTTGTAGGTGTCATCGATGCTGGCATCCACCGGCTCGCCGGTCTTGGCCTTTAATCGGTATTTTTTATCCCAGATGTCGTACGAAGCGGGTTGCAGCGGAATTTCCACCGCGTCGCGTCCCAGGGCTTCAAGGCGCACCGTGCTCATGCTTTTACCTCCTGAACCGTCACCATTACTGGTCTGCCATTAACCAAGACAACCAGAACCATTCCGTCGTTGACCTTTAAAGCTTTAACGAAGAAACAGCGACCCCAAGACCACCCCCAGTATTTCAGTGAGCGCATCATTCGTTCGGCATCGCTGGCGAGTACGGTCTGCAACCTACTGAAAATCACCTTGGGATGAACCAACTCATCTAAACCCAATATTTTGGGTTTTCCCCGGACAAGCAATCACAAGATGTAGTGTTGCGACTCGAGTAAAATTACGCCTTGATTTTCCCGATGTCAAAGGATTTTTTTTCTTTATGACACGGATAAAAACTTGTTTCGGGAAATCAAAGGCTTCTCTTAATTCTGTAACGATCAGCCTATGAACTGGAAACCGAGTGCCATAATTACGGTCTGTGCATCGGCTTTTATCGCTTAGGAAACCCGTCATGCTGCGAGCATCCTTACTCAACACCTTTATCAGCCTGTTCGTGGTGTGCCCGATGGCAACCCAGGCCGCACTGCCAAGCAGTGTCGATGGCCAAACCGTACCATCGCTGGCCCCCATGCTCGAACACGTCACCCCAGCGGTGGTCAACATCAACAGCAAAACGCACGTTCGGATTCGAAATCCGTTGGCCGATGATCCGTTATTCCGGCATTTTTTTGGGCTACAGAACGCCCCGCAAGAGCGCATCGAACAATCGCTCGGCTCCGGCGTCATCATCGATGCCGCCAAAGGCTATGTACTGACCAACAACCACGTCATTGAAGGTGCCGATGACATTGCCGTAACGCTACAGGACGGCCGCTCGCTGAAAGCCAAATTGGTCGGCAACGATCCCGACACCGACGTGGCCGTGATCCAAATTCCGGCCGACCATCTCAACGCGCTGGCTTTGGCCGATTCGGGTCGGCTGCGCGTGGGTGATTTCGTTGTTGCGGTGGGCAATCCATTCGGCTTGGGGCAAACCGTGACATCGGGTATCGTCAGCGCGCTCGGCCGCAGCGGGTTGCGCGGTTTGGGCTATCAGAACTTCATTCAAACCGATGCTTCGATCAATCCCGGCAATTCGGGCGGTGCGCTGGTGAATTTGCGCGGTGAACTGGTCGGTATCAACTCCGCCATTTACTCGCCTTCCGGCGGCAATGTCGGCATTGGCTTTGCGATTCCCGCGAACCTAGCCGGGCAAGTCATGCAGCAATTGATCAGCACCGGCACCGTCAAGCGCGGCACACTCGGAATTGAGACGCAAGATTTAACTCCAGAGATCGCGCAACTTTTGGAAACCCCTCCCGGCAAAGGCGCGGTGGTAACGCGCGTGCAAACCAACTCGCCCGCCGATAGCGCCGGCTTAAAGCCCGGCGACGTGGTGCTTGAGGTAAACGGAAAACCGGTGCAAAACGACCAAGATCTGCGCAACAGCGAAGGGCTGCTGCCCATTGGGGCGCCCGTGGAGCTTAAGCTGCAACGCGAAGGCAAGCCATTGACACTCAGCATGCGTTTGGCGGCCGAACAATTGGCAACGATCAGCGGTGACAAACTCGATCCCCGCTTGGATGGCGCCGAATTTGCGGACATTGGCGAGCGTCAACGTCGTGAGGGCCTGGCCGGAGCTCAGATTACACGTGTTGCCGCAGGAAGCCGCGCCGCAACCAATGGACTAAAAGCCGGCGATGTGATTATTGCGATCAACCAAGTCACGCTGGGCAACGTACGCGACCTGCGCCAATTCCTTGAGCGCCACCCTCGGCAAATGCTGCTGTCGATCGTACGC
The DNA here is from genome assembly GCA_964466115.1 of uncultured Rhodanobacteraceae bacterium. Taxonomy (GTDB): domain Bacteria; phylum Pseudomonadota; class Gammaproteobacteria; order Xanthomonadales; family Rhodanobacteraceae; genus Pseudolysobacter. Next base: position 144,950 of record CAYXMH010000004.1, read on the forward strand.
GGCCGCAATGCGTTTCTCTTACAACTGGAGTAGATCCGATCACAAAGTTCACCGCCCGCGCATGCTATTGTTGCAGCCCTATTTGCTTTGGATGTTAACGTGAAATTGCACCCCAGGTTCCAAGTGCTACTAATGATCTTCGCCGGCGCGGTATCCGCGCACGCTAACGAAAGCTTGGTCTGGCGCGGGGACCTCGCCACCGCGCGCGCCTTTGTTAGCGACTTGGCCAAGCAATACGAAACGCCCCAGCATACAAAGTTCACTTTGCAACCGTTTAGCACCATTTCAGGCCTGGATGCGGTAAGCGGCGGCAGCGTTGATATGGCGGGTTCCGCGCGCCCGGCCATGCCCAATCGTTTAGAGGAAGCGGATTTAAGTTTTCATCCGATCGCCTACGACGCGCTGGTGGCCATCACATCGCCTAAGAATCCGGTTACCAACCTAAGCCTGAAACAATTGCGCGACATCTATTTGGGCAAACTCGTGAGCTGGAAGGATGTCGGCGGACCCGATATCGCGATCAACGTGTACGCGGTCGCCGGGCCATTGGACGGCATTGAATACAGCACCCGCTTATTGCTGTTTAAAAACGGCGATCAACGCGTCGCCGCGCCAAGGCTTTATATCAATACCGAAAAGCTGGAAGAGGGCATTACGCTGGATCCCGCGGGGCTTGGCTTAAGTTCCCTCTCGGGTGTCTACGCCAACAAACTGATCAAAGTTCTTACCGTTGAAGGGGTGGCTGCCAGCGGCGCCAGCATTGCCGATGGGCGCTATCCTTTGTCGGCACCGCTTTATTTGGTAACCCGCAACAACAGCGCGCGCAATGACGAATCACAACGTTTTCTTGCATTTCTGGAAACCCCGAAAGCGCAAGAATTGATGCGTCGCCATCAGCTTCTGCCTTACGCGGCAATCGCGCAACCGGACCAGATGCGGGCACAACAATTGGCCTACATCGATTCCCACCTCGCGGAATCGCCGATCGCCACGGCCGCAGAACCGAGTGAAACGCCGGTGTCGGCACCCAACGCCACGTTAGCCGCAAAAATTGCAATTGCCCCAACCGCACCATCCACGCAAGTGGCAAAAAAACGCGCTGAAAAAGCCAATGCCGCAAAATTGCAAAAAGCCGGCGACGGCGATCACTAATCGCTACCATTATGCGTATTCGCGCGGTTTCGCTTGATCTTGATGACACCTTATGGCCAATCACACCGGTCATGGCGCGTGCCGAGCAGCGTTTGCAAGATTGGTTACACACGCATTGCCCCGAAGTGGCCAGCGCGCTTCCAAGCGCGATCATGCGCGAATTGCGCGCACGCGCCTTTGCCGAAAACCCGCATTTAGCCCATGACTTCACTGAACTTCGAAAAATCTCCTTGCGCGCCGCATTCACCCCATTCGGGCTTGGCGAGAATTGGGTCGAGCGCGCCTTCACCGAATTTTATGCCGCGCGCAATGAAGTGGAATGCTATGCCGATGCCGTTCCGGGACTGCAACGGTTAGCCGCGCTTGTGCCTCTGGTCAGCATTTCCAATGGCAATGCCGATTTGGAGCGAATTGGAATTAAGCACTTTTTTCACTTTTCCGTTTCCGCTCGTGAATGCGGTGTCGCCAAACCGCATCCGGCCATTTTTCATGCAGCCTGTAACCGCTTAGGAATTCCACCGGCAGCGGTATTGCACGTCGGTGACGACGCGGCATTGGATGTCGAGGGCGCACGCGCCGCGGGCTTGCAAACGGCGTGGCTTAACCGCGGGGATGACGCATGGTCGGGTCACTTACCGCCTAACCTGATTGCGAAAAATCTAAACGCCTTGGCGGATTGGCTGGAAACTCAGCTCAATTCGGTGACTTAAGGTCATTAGCACTGAAACCGATGGGTTGTGGAGATGCACATGATGGGATTTGTCGATTCAAAACGCGCACGCGATGCAGTTCCGTTGTTGGCGGTAACCGCCGATACCTTGCGCAAAACCATAACCGCGTTAAGTGCACACACCCGCCGGTGGGTCGATGCCGCCGGCTATCGCGCTGAACCCGGCAGTTTTTGCCTGGTACCGGATGCCAAGGGCAAACTTCAGTGCGTTTTGGTCGGTGTGTCTCATGCGCACGATTGCTACGCGTTAGCCACGCTACCTTTAGCGTTGCCACCGGGTCAGTATCAATTGAGCGAGAAGGGTCTTGCGTTAAATCGAGCACAGGCGGCATTGGGCTGGGGATTGGGCGCTTATCAATTCACCCGCTATCGCAAACCCAAACGCCCCGCTGCCGAGTTGGTATTGAATAAATCCGAACCATCGGAACTGCAATCGCTGCTGAATGCGGTCTATCGCGTGCGCGATTTGGTCAATACGCCAACCGAGGATCTTGGTCCGGCTGAGCTCGCGGCAACGGTTAAGGAGCTTAGTGTCGCTCATAAAGCGACTTACCGTCATTGGATTGGCGACCAATTGCTTAAAGCGAATTTTCCCGCCATCCACGCCGTGGGCCGCGCCAGTCATCGCGCGCCGCGCCTGGTGGAATTGAATTGGGGCAATAAAAATCACCCGCATCTTGCCATCGTCGGCAAAGGGGTTTGTTTTGATACCGGCGGGCTCGATATGAAATCATCCGATGGTATGCGCTGGATGAAAAAGGACATGGGCGGCGCCGCACACGCCATCGCCTTGGCCGATCTCATCATGCAAGCCAAATTGCCAGTGCGATTAACTCTACTAATCCCCGCCGTCGAAAACGCGATCAGCGCCAATGCCTATCGCCCCGGCGAAGTGCTGCGCACGCGCGCCGGCGTTACGGTGGAGGTGGATAACACCGACGCCGAGGGTCGCTTGGTATTGTGTGATGCGATGAGTTATGCGATCGAGGGCAAACTCGATCTGCTGATCGATTTTGCCACCCTCACCGGCGCGGCGCGCGTTGCGTTAGGTCCGGATTTACCGGCACTGTTTTGCAATCGCGACGATCTATCGGCCGATTTACTTCAAGTCAGTAAAAACGTGCAGGACCCTCTATGGCCCATGCCTTTGTGGCAGCCGTACCAATCGATGCTGGAATCCACCATTGCCGATATCAGCAATTGTGGATCGTCCCGACATGCCGGCACCATCACCGCCGCCTTGTATTTGCAGCGCTTCGTTCCCGATTCGGTGCCGTGGTGCCACGTCGATATCTACGCCTGGAACGACAGCGCGAAACCGGGTCGGCCGAAAGGTGGCGAAGCGCAATCGTTACGTGCGTTTTTTGCGTTTTTGCAAAATCGCTATGCATCAGCATAACGCCAGGGAGTACCTAAAGTAGGGCGCAGCCCCCCCAACAGGACTTCCTTCGGGGCGTAACCGCAGGGCATTGCACCGATGGGATCTGCAGAGAGAATCCAGCAATACCGAACCATACCGCGAATGCAGCCAATCGATGATGTGTATGGCATCGTCAATTGCACCGCAAACATGCGGTGCAACGCCCTTCGGGTGTTGCACCCTACCAGTACGCCTTACACGCTGCGCGAGGATGAAAATCAATCGCAGAATCGAAAAAGTGTGTGCACAATAGCCCCCGAGGTGATGCCGATGATGCGCAGTCTGATTCACTACTCATGCTTGGTTTCACTAATGCTATCGGCGTCCTTGCAGGCGCAAAATGTGCCGATCTACACCGATGGCCTGCTGAACAATTTCGAGGATTACTCCTACGGTGCGGGCTCGGTCTTTAATAATTCGACGCCGTTCCACAACGGCGCGCCATCGATCGCATTCACCGGCAACACCAACTTCGGCGGCAACGCGGTGTCGTTCGCGCACCCAACCGGGACTTACGCCTCGGGCAATTATTCCGGCTTGCGCTTTTTCGTCCACGGCGGCGGCACCGGCGGACAGGCGATCACGCTGCTGCTGCAAACCCATAGCGACACCAGCTCAACACCCGTGATGCCAGCCGAGGTGCCGCTGAATAGCTATATAGCCGGCGGCGCCATTCCGGCCAACAGCTGGGCGCAAGTCGATGTGCCGTTCAGTGCGCTGACCTTCACCAATGACGGCAGTTTCGACCGCATCGATATTCGAACGGCGGTCGGCGTGCAACCGGTGTTGTACATCGACGATGTCGCGCTCATTGCACCCACAGTCGATCATATTTTCAGCGATGCGTTTGAAGACTTAACCACGCCGGGACAGCTGTTGATTGAACAAGCCGTAACCGATGCCGACGTCGGCTGCGTCGGTGATCGCTTCACTTGGCGCGACAGCAACAACAATCCACGCGTTGCCGTGCTCGCGCATAACACCGGACAAACCTGCGCCGGCGGCAGCCGCGGTGGCGAGTTGCGTTTGCTGAAGTACCAATCGGCACCGGGTGTCACACGTACGGTCCGTGCCTCAAGCTCCGCAACCAGCGGTTTTGGCTACGTCGTTTCACACCCAACCGACAGCGCGGCGTGCACCGGCGGCGGCGACAGCTCAAGCATCGGTCACTTCACCACCGGCGGCTTTACGCGCGTGTTCGAAGGCCGCCATCACGCAATCTTCCGCTTCACCCTAAACTATCCTCGCTATTGCACCCGACTTCCGCCGGCGACTAACTACAACGTTCCAGTCACCATCGATTGGGTAATTGCAACCGGGCGCGATCATCCGTTGTGGGCATTGACCTGGGATTTGATGGCCGGCGGTATCCCCATGAACGCGATTGAGGACGATTCGCGCGCACCGTACGGCGAGATGCTGTTCGATGGCGCCGCCACGGAAGCGGCGCACAGCGTGGTTGCCGGCGTGGGTTGGGGGGAGCGCTACAAATTCGCCAGCACCACCAATCCGGTTACATTTGGCAGCAGCTGGACTTGGAATGTCCTCAACAGCGTGCCCTACGTAAAGCTATGGACCACCACCGTTGATGCCACCATGGGCGTGGTGCAAACCCAAACGATGACGCAGCACGACGCCGGCGGCTACTTCGGAACGGGCAACTGGCGCACCACGAGCGCCGGTGGCGCTGCCTGCCCCGGGGACTATTTGATGCCTTGCGATTACAACTGGCCGTATCAATCGATCAATTACTCGCTCGGCGGCGGCAGCACCAACAATACGCGTTTGGCCTGGGGTAGTAATTTTGGATTTTTAGGCCAAGCGCAATACCCGGTCATGGGCAGCGCCGATGGCGCGATTGGCGGCCCGGTCGGCAATGGCGATCCAATGAACAATCCCTACGCATTCGAGAGCCAATACGGTGTCGGTTGGCCACGGCAAAGTTACTCGACCTTCGTTGTGTTGGGCCTCAATAGCTCCAACCCGGTGGGCGCACAGGTGACGCAGATCGAAACGGTGCAGAACACCGCACTGACGGCAGCGATCGGCAACGTAACTCTCAGCGGCCCCGCCGGCGTCAACCGCTCCGACAGTGTCAGTTACACCCCGGCCGGATGGAATCACGTTTATGCCGCGTGGGCGCTGCAAGCGGCAACCAACCGCATCGACGCCAATTTCAATGTCAGCAGCGGCGCTCTCGCCAAGCCGTTGCTGATCGTGTCGAATTGGACTGCAGCAGCGCTACCGGGATCGGTACGTTTTAATGGTGCGACGCTGACGCAAGACGTGGATTATTTTCCGTCACTGCGCGCCGGTTCGCAGGAGTTGTGGATAACGCTGAATCGCGATGCGAGTGGTGCGACGAACCGGGTGGAAATTACCCCGTAGATTATCAGGAGCTTCAATTTCGGTTCTTTACCAATCAAAATCCGTTCTATCGTCAACGCGACTTGCACTAACTCGCAGCGATCTCTAGACTGCGCGCACTTCAAGGTGCCTTGGCAACAAGGTGAAACGGGAAGCCGGTGAGTTTAAATCAAACGATTCCGGCGCTGCCCCCGCAACGGTAAGCAAGTTTTATTCGATCTTCATGCCACTGCGCTTAAGCGTGGGAAGGCGATCGAATCGATGTTTCGGCATCGCTTGCAAGCCCGGAGACCGGCCTTACAGTTCGGGGTCTTTCAGACTCCTCAAGCTCAAAGCGTTGCGGCGGGCAACGGGCGGGCAGTTCGCGGCCCACTTTGCCGTAGCGCTGATCCTTCCGTTTTTCTCCATACGCTTTGCCTTTTATCCGCGGGTGTGCGTCCTGGAGTTGAAAAATCATGCGCAATATCTTTATTCTTTCTTTCGGCAATATCTTGGTTTGTTCCAATTTTGCTTTCGCCGACGCGGTGACACAGCCGCAAATCGAGGTGACCGCCTCTCGGGTTAGCGTCACGGTCGATGCCGACCTTGCCAGTGTCAGCGTTATTACACGGCACGACATCGAGGCCAGTGGCGCACAAGATGTGATGGATCTGTTGCGGCTGCAGCCGGGCATTGATGTGGTACGCAGCGGCGGTGCAGGCCAACAAAACGCCGTCTTTTTACGCGGCACCAATTCCAACCACGTGTTGGTGTTGATCGACGGCGTGCGCGTAGCCTCTGCCAACAGTGGAACTTACGCGTTCGAACAACTGCCGCTGGATGCGGTGGATCGTATCGAGATTGTGCGTGGACCCCGTGCCAGTTATTGGGGTTCGGATGCGCTGGGCGGTGTGATCCAGATTTTTACGCGCCAGCTTGCTGGTCCGCATGTAGCTGCCAGTTATGGCAGTTACCGTTCCGCTGCGGGCAGCGTCGGTTACGGGGCGGGATCCGATGCTGGAAATTTCAGTATGCAATTAGGTGAGCGCCATGTCGGTGGTTTTTCATCGCAAAATCCGGACGGTTTTAGTTACAACCCGGACGATGACGGTTACCAAAATCACAACGTCGCCGCACATGGCGCTTGGCGTATGGGTGAACAGACGTTATCGGGCAGCTTGCTGCGCTCGCAAGGCACGATCGCTTTCGACCAAGGCTATACGCGCATGGTGGAAGAATCCGCCGGGGTCGCTTTGGAAGGTGCGATCACTACCGATTGGCAACAGACCTTAACCGTCGGCGGTGCGCGTGAAAACATCGATACGCCGGCTTTCTTCAACCGCTATCAGACCCGGCGCGAATCGCTTGGCTGGCAGAACAGCGTGGCGCTATCCAGTACGCAACAGCTGACCTTGGGGTTTGATTACCTGCACGAGCACGGGGAAACCCGGGATACTTACAGTGACACGGCGTTGTATCAGGCTCAGCATAACGACACGGCTGTGTACGGCGGTTGGCGCGGCAGTTTCAATGCGCTGGATGCCGAACTCGCCGGCCGCTACGACCACAACCAGACGTTTGGTAACGCAGTTTCAGGATCTGCTGCGATCGGCTGGCAATTCACCGATGCGGCGCGGCTGGTGTTGAGCTACGGCAATGGGTTTCGCGGGCCGAACCTCAACGAGCAATACTCCCCCGGTTACGGTGGCTTGTTTGCCGGCAATCCGGATCTTGAACCGGAACGCTCGCACTCGTTGGAGGCCGGTGTCGATTACCGCATCAACGACAGCAATCGCGTGTCCGCCCGCGGATTTTCAACGCGGGTATCGAACTTGATCTCATTTACCGGCGGCGCAACCTTCCGCGCTGAAAACATTGCGAGCGCGGCGATTGATGGGCTTGAGCTCGAACATCGCCTAAATATGACCGATTGGTCACTCGTCAGCAATTTCACCTTACAGAACCCGCGCAATCAGGCTACCGGCGATGAATTGTTGCGTCGGCCGCGACAAAAAGCCTCGAGTGTGCTGGAACGCTCTTTAAGCGAGCGCACCCGCTTAGGCCTGGAGCTTATCTGGACCGGTCACCGCGAAGACTTTAGCACCACATTGCCGGCCTATACCTTGCTCAATCTGCGCGCGAGTCATACCTTAAACAGCGCTTGGCGCCTCAGCGCACGCCTTGAAAATCTGCTCGATCGCCACTATGAACTGATACACGGCTACAATACCCTCGGCCGATCGGCTTACCTGGAGCTAAATTGGGAGCCCAAGTAAACCGACTTTCAACCACAAATTTAAATTTTACGGTCGCGGGGCGAGTTTGGAACTTCTGAGCAAATTAGAAACCTGCATTCGTTATTAAGCCGCTCCAATCCTTGCCAAACCAAGGGCTGGAGCGGGTTGTACATGTAGCATACGTAGAAATTCACCTTTAGGGACTTGTTCAGAACGTCTTTAGAGGCATCAATTATGAACAACTGTTACAAAAGCGGTTTCGTTACAAATTTTAAAAATTGGTCGACGAAATACATCGTAGTATTCACGCGTCGCTTCTCTTCTAGGATGTTCAGCACATGAACCATTCAGTATCGGGAACGGGTAAGCCAGCAATGACGACGGATCAACCATTGCGGCGTTTGTCACAAACCAAACAATTAGCCCCCCGCGTGCGCGCCGCGCTGGAAGGGCTAATGACGTTATCCACGCTCGAGTGGGAGCGTTCATTAACCGCCACCCTCGACGAATTCGAGAAGCAACTCTTTGATTTAGCAGAAAAAGCGCGCAATAACGAAATTCAACACGCGTATTTTGAAACCTTGCGCACCACCAAGCAGCACCGCGCCGAAATCAGCGCCCGCTTCGTATTGTGCTTGGAAGACGCGCTGACTCATCTGAATGAAAACGCCGCAACCCCCGATTCGGCCAGCAACCGGCAGGAAAAAAGCCCACAGCTGGCGTTAGTCGGCACGACGGAACTCGAAGAGTCGTTGGTATTGCAGGAAATCGCCGCGCGCGCAGAACAGCGCGAAAACCAAACCTTAAGTGCGCTGGGCTACCGCTTCGGCGTGCTGGCCGGAGCGCCCGCGTTCGATCCCGATACCTTGCCACTGGGGCCAACCGGCTTGGCGGAAGCCATGCGTTATGCGGCCGCCAATTTGGATATTCCGGTTGAACACCGAGTCTTGCTGTTCCGCACCTTCGATCGTCTGACGATGGCCAAAAGCGGCGCACTGTTTCGCGTACAAAACGACTATTTAATCAAACACCGCATTTTGCGCCATTTGCGCCACGGCGGCCCTGCGCAGGCCAAGCAAGACGTTGAAACTCCCGCCGCTGCGACGGAAGCCAAGCCGGCAGAAACGGCGCCGCCGGCAACAACCGGCAACCCGGTGACGACCACAACCTCCGCCGCGCCCGAGCGCGCGCCGGCAGCAGCGAGGGCAGCTTCCGCCGGAGTGTCATCCGAACCCAATTTGCACGGCCACAGCAGTGAACGCGATCAGGAGTTGTTCGCAACCCTGCGCGAGCTTTTGTCCGGAACGCGCCATCTCCAACGCAACGATTCTGTCGACGCCGCCCATTCCGGAAGCCCCGGAGGGACTGCGCTTGGTGCAGAGATTGTAAAAAGCGAAGTGGTGCAATCCGCATTAGGCACTTTGCAGCGCAAACAGCCAGCGATCACCCTGCTTAATGGCAGCCCGGTTCAACGCTCCGTACCCCAATTAAAACAAGACTTGCTCAACCAATTGCGCCAGCAATCCCCCAGTGGGCGCGCGCCGCGCTTGGAAGAGGAAGTTTCCGATACCATCGATTTGGTTGGCATGCTGTTCGATTACCTGGCCAAATCCGCTCGCCCCAACGGCTGCGCGCAAACGCTGTTCACTAAGCTACAAGTACCGCTGCTGCGCGTGGCATTGAAAGATAAAACTTTTTTCACGCAGCCAAGCCACCCCGCCCGCGAATTGCTTAACTCAATCGCCGAAACCAGCCTTTATTGGGTAGACGATGGCGAAGACAGCGCCGACGGTACCTTGGTTGAGAAAATGCAGGCGCTGGTGGACCGCATCAGCGGCGAATACGACGGCGACCTCGCGTTGTTCGAAGAATCGCTCGGTGAGATGTCGCAGCACATGAAAACGCTGGCGCGCAAAGCCGAAGTGGCTGAGCGCCGCCACGTCGATGCCGCCCGCGGCCGCGAAAAACTGGATCTAGCACGTGCACAAGCCAGCACCACGATTGCCGAATACCTCACCAAATCCAAACCGAGCAAGCTGGTGCGTACGCTCCTGGAGCAAACCTGGACCGATGTGCTGGCGCTTACGCTGCTACGTCAAGGCGAACAAAGCGACATCTACAAACGCCGCCTCGACGTTGCCGCTCAATTATTGACCGCCACATCCGACAACAGCGCGACCAACCCGCAAGTCCCCGTGGAGTTGCGCCAGGAGTTTGAAACCGGCTTAAGTCAAATCGGTTACCACAACGATGACATCCAAGCGGTGGTGAGAAAACTGTTCTTGCCAGAGGAAGCCGCCAACGAGGAAAACCCGAGCTCGCAAACGGAGCTTGCGATCAAACTTAAGAGCCAAACACGGCTCGGCACCAGCAATGAAAGCAGCGACAGCAGCACCCATCCCGACGCCCCGCACAAACGCCTTAAGCCGCAACTGAATGCAGCCGAACAGGCGATGTACGAGCGCGTTAAAGCCTTACCGTTTGGCACCTGGTTTGAATTCGTGACCAATCAACAAGGCGACATCGTGCGGCGCAAATTGTGCTGGTTCTCGACCATGACCGGCCGTTGCCTGTTCGTCAATCAACGCGGAACGCGCGCCGATGAGCGCACCTTGGAACAACTCGCCATTGAAATGGTGCGCGGTCAATCGCGGATCATGGAAGCGCAGCAAGAATCGTTGATCGATCGCGCTTGGGCGGTTATTGTGGGCTCACTCAAACAAATCACCGGCCGCAAACCGGAGGTTAAGGTTGCCACAGGTTAAACCACTAACCCTTGCCGCGATAAACGCGCGCTTGTCGCGGCCTTGGGGTAACACTAATGGTTGAACGCCGCCGCTCGCCTCGTAAATCACCAACCCATCCGATCGAGGTGAATAACGCCATTACCGGTGAAACCATTGGGCATATCGATAATTTGTCCGTAACCGGCTTAAAGCTGGTCACCAATCGCCTGTTGCGCGATGACGCCCTGTTCCAGTTGATGTTCCGCTTACCCGGCAAAGACGGCCAATCGCATCTTATGGAAATTGGCGTTTACAAAGCCTGGGGCAAAGACACAACAACACCAGGGCAATATTGGGCCGGCTTTCGCATCATCGACATCGGTACTGAGGATTACGCTATTTTAGGGGATTGGGTGCGCGACTAAATCGCACCCTTTTGACTTAGAACTGCAGCAATCACCGTTTTACTATTGGTTACGATGGCAAACTCTTCATGGAGGCTCGCCATCGACACGCGATGCACCAAGTCCGCATCAATCACCTGTCCATCGGCTTGCTTCAGCGCAAACGCAACACAGGCATCCTGCGCAACCACTGTGCGAAACCCCAAATTTCCGGCCATGCGCACGGTCGTGCTGACGCAATGCTGACTGGTATAACCGGCCATTACTACAGTATCGACTCCGATGCGATGTAATCGTTCTTCAAGATCGGTGCCGATAAAGGCGCTGTTCACATTTTTGCTAATCAGCCAATCCCCGGCTTCAGGAAGCGCAAACGGTTTTAATGCATTACCTGGCTCGCCGGGTCGTAATAGCGAGCCCGGACTTACTGAATCGTGGCGCACGATAACTACCGGCCGGTGCGATGCGCGCCAAACGCGCAGCAATTCGACCATATGCTGATCTGCATCGGGATTATTTCTGATGCCGAAAGCGAGCGCGTCGAAGGCCTGCTGCACGTCGATCAAAATCAAAGCTGCGTTGCGGGGAAGCTCTAATTGCACGGGATGCTATCCATTACTTTACGGGTCTTAAGGCTATCCAGATCCATCACACAGCACCAGAGTCGGGAAGCTTTCCACCCAAACACGGCACAATTACGACTTCTCGACGCTTAAGCCGCACCCTGCACTACCCGCATTGGCGCCACAGATCAGTGGCGCCAATGCGCAACGCAGTTATTTAGGGCTATTGCACAATCTCGTTACCCTTTTAGCCAGACCAGAATGGGGATGGCCACCGCACCGGCGGTTTCAACCAGCTCCCAAATAAACGCGCCCGCGGAAATTGCGGCGCCCGCCGCAATCGGCGCCAACGGAGTCGCTGCCCCGGAAGAGTCGTACACATCGCCATCGCCCATGTAGCGCACCCAGTCGGGAATCGAGCTTTGATTCTCAGCCACATTTGGAGCCGCAGCGCGACTGCGCCCCCCTCGCTCAATAAACCAACCTGAGTGTTCCCCAAAGGGAGAGCCACCCGCCAGGGATGAACTGGAAGGTGGATTGTTCTCTGTGCATACCTTATCAGCGTATTCTTGTGCGGCCTCCAAATCCAATTCCCTTTCTCTAATGCTCCTCCTATAACTCGCTAAAGTAAGCTTGTCTTGAAAAGATTCTTTCTTCGCATTCTCGCCCTGCGGCGCCGCTGCTGGATTTTCAAGCATCGCTTCCAAACGACGCAGTCCAATCCGCATCCTTACTAACTCTGTCGTAATTCTTATAACCTCTTGTCTTGCTGCACGACAGGCCGCCGGATCCCGCGGCGCCAACCCACTGGGATCAATCCAATTGCTCGGCGAGTTTCCGACGTACGCATAACGGTTCGGCCCTGCGATCTCGGCGATCGGGTCTTTCGATAACCAGCGTCCGAGTTTCGGATCGTAGAATCGGTATTGCGTGATGCTGAGTTTCGATCGATGGT
>CAYXMH010000005.1:0-88031 GCA_964466115.1 uncultured Rhodanobacteraceae bacterium
CTTCCTCCCCTGGACCTTGGTTCGCAGGGGTTTGAAGAAGCAGGTCAGCACGCCGTTCGACGCGCCGCAGGAGTTCCTGGACGAGGCCCGCCGCGAAAAGTTGATCAAGGCTGCCGCACAGGACACCGCGTTGATGCGTGCGCTCGGTCTGGCACATCACTGGCAGCGGCTGATGGACGAGGGGCGGTTTACTTCGATCACCGAGATCGCCGAGGCAGAGGGACTCGATCTCGGTCGAGCCAGCCGGATCGCACGATTGGCGCAATTGGCTCCAGACATTGTGGAAGCCTGCATCACTGGCGTGGCAGCGCACTTGACGTTTGAAAGCGTCGGGCGACGCGCCAACCCCCTGCGATGGGACGAGCAGCGCGAACGTCTGCGGTTCCGGTGATCAACCGGCGCAGCAACTCCCCTTACCGCGCTCCTGAATCGGCGGGCACGGCACGGTGCCGTAGGAGCAGTACACGCAGCAGTCTCCCTGCTTGGGCTTGAGTACGGCGTGACACTGCTCGCACTCGTAGAACCACTGGCAGGCGTCTGTGGGCATCGTCTCGGTCTTGGCGTGGCCGCACTCGGGGCAAGTCAACGTCGACTCCAAGATCACGGCAGTCACTTTGCACTCCCCACCACGGTCGACGGATAACCAGCATCCTTGGTGGCGCGCTTGAGGGCTTCGGCGTTGGTCTTCGCATCATCGAATGTCACCTTGGCTTCGCGGCTGTCCAGATTCACGTCGGTCGTGCTGACGCCCGATACCTTGGTCAGCGCCTTCTTGACCGTGATCGGGCAGGTGGCGCAGTTCATGCCGGGCACGGACAGAGTGACGGTCTGGGTCGCTGCCCACAAGGGCGAGGCGAAGGCGGCAAATGTGGCCAGCGTAATGAGCTTCTTCATGACAACTTCCTTTCAGTAGAACCAGGGCGCGATAAGCGGGAACCCGAGCGCGAGAATCACCAACGCCACTACGGTCCAGAACAGCACCCTGTAGCTGCGGTTGACCGATGGAAGCGCGCAGACCTGCCCCGGTGCGCAATCCGTGGCCGGTCGCCAGATGCGGCGGTAAGCGAAGAAGAGCGCCACCACCGCCGCGCCGATGAACAGAGGCTGGTAGGGTTCGAGCAGCGTCAAGTTGCTGATCCACGCGCCGGAAACGCCGAGCGTGATCAACACCAACGGGCCGAGGCAGCAGGTGGAGGCGAGGATGGCGGCAAGCCCGCCAGTCAACAGCGCGCCGCGTCCGCCGCCTTGAGTTTCTGTTGGTCGATCTGTTTTCATAGGTTAAGCTTACTTCCGTACTTAAGTACGGAGTCAAGTGCCATGAGCGAACCACCTGAAACACTGACCATCGGCGTCCTGGCCGATGCCGCCGGGGTCAACGTCGAGACGATCCGCTTCTATCAGCGCAAGGGCCTGATGCAGGAGCCTGACCGGCCTCTAGGCGGCATCCGTCGTTACGGGGGGCCGGATCTGGCACGCGTGCGCTTCATCAAATCGGCCCAGCGACTGGGCTTCAGCCTGGACGAGATCGCGGACTTGCTGAAGTTGGAGGATGGATCGCATTGCACCGAGGCCCGCGAGCAGGCCGAGCGCAAGCTGGCCGATGTGCGTGACCGGCTTGCCGACCTGCGTCGAATCGAAGTCGCGCTGCAAGGGCTCGTCGTGCGTTGCTGCGCCACGAGCGGACAGGTGCAGTGTCCGTTAATCGCCGCTTTGCAGGCGGCGTGAGGCGTCCAAACTGGCCCGTCTCCGCTCTCGGTCGCCGACGCCTGAGCAGACGAAAACCGCAACCGATAGCCCTCACCTCCCCGAAAACAGCCGACGTCGGCACTTGGACGGTCAAGAGGCCAGCAGAGAGCGGAGAGAGAAAAACCGCTACGTCGAGGCTGCGGGTCGGCGGTTCGGCAAGGGTGCGGTCAAGAGGCAGGTGCCCGAAACCGCGCCAACACTGGCGTTCCGGGCAGAAAAAAGCCCAACCGATAAGGGTTGGGCTTTGGGTAAATGGTGGAGGCGGGGGGAATTGAACCCCCGTCCGAAAGTCCTAGGTACCTGGCGCTACATGCTTAGCATGGTCTTCATGTCACGACCGGGCACTCGACCCGCTAAGTGTTCCGACCGTCAGTCTGTGGTTTTAGACGTTGCCCGCCAGACGAGAGCAACGGCGATCCTATGATCATGACCCAAAACATCCACGAGCATAGGCACAAGTGGGTTTGGGGCTTAGGCCTTAAGCGGCCAGTGCGTAGTTGTCGTCGTTGGCAACTAAAATTTGCAGCTGGTTTAACGAGGAAAGCTACCCCCTCGGCATGCTCCAAGTGACTTCGTAACCCTCGTCGAATCCGATCGCCCCCGTAAAGTAGTTAGAACCCTTGCAGTATATGGAGGTTTGTTTGCGGGTCACAAGGTGTAAATGCTGAACCGGGGTGAAAAAGCCGCTTTTCGCACACGACGGCTTGATATGGCTTGCTAACCGACCGGGTTTTTCGCCCGCATCGTGCGCTGTTTTTCGCGGTTCCAGTCGCGTTCTTTTTCGCTGGCGCGTTTGTCGTGGTCCTTTTTGCCACGCGCCAGGCCAATCTCGAGCTTCACGCGGTTTTGTTTCCAATACATCGCGGTGGGTACCAGCGTGTAGCCTTTGCGTTCAACCGCACCTAAAAGGTGGGTGATTTCTTTGCGGTGCAGCAGCAGCTTGCGGGTGCGCCGGTCGTCGGCAACGACATGGGTCGATGCGCTGAGTAAGGGCGTAATTGTGGCGCCGAACAGAAAGATTTCGCCACCTTTGACAATGGCGTAGGCCTCGGCGATCTGCGCGCGGCCGGCGCGTAGGCTCTTCACTTCCCAACCTTGCAGGGCGATACCGGCCTCGAAGCGCTCATCGATGTGGTAATCGTGGCGCGCGCGCTTGTTCAGCGCGATCGTGGTGTCTTTGGGTTTTTCCTTTGGTTTTGCCATGGTGATAATTAACGGGCTTTGCACTACTGTAAGGTCGATACGGGTTTTAGGGAAACGAATTCGTGATTCAAATTCATCGCCATGCGTTGGTGCGTTATAGCCCGGAACAAATGTTCGACTTGGTCAACGAGATTGAAGCCTACCCGAAACGCTTCGCTTGGTGTGCCGGCTCGAATGTACTGGAGCGCGCTGAGGATGCATTAACGGCACGCCTGGAGGTTCGATTGGCCGGGTTGGCGTACAGTTTTACCACACGCAATCGCTTAGAGCGCCCACAACGCATTGAGATGGCTTTGATCGAGGGACCGTTTCGGCACTTGAGCGGACAATGGGAATTTCTGGCATTGGGTCAACAGGGCTGCAAAGTGATATTAAGATTGGATATCGATTTCTCCGGGAAACTGGGTGGATCGGCGTTGCGGTTGGGGTTTCAGAGCTTGGCCAGCCGCTTGGTCGATGATTTTTGCCGGCAGGCGGATTTGGCGTATGGCTGAAACACTGGAAGTGGAGGTGATCTACGTTGAGCCGGATCGGCAAATACGGCGAATGCTCAGCCTTGCCGTAGGCAGCACCGTGGCCGATGCGATCGCGGCTTCCGGCATCGAACGCGAGATTGGCGGTATCAATCCGGAGCGCATCGGCATCTTCAACCAGCGCGTCAAACGCGACCAACGGTTGCAGGCGGGCGACCGCATTGAGATTTATCGCCCGCTGCTGGTGGATCCGAAACAGGCGCGGCGGATGCGGGCCAAAAAAACGCGTTAACCTTGCGACGGCCCTTTCTTCTTTTTATCGTCTGGGCGTTTTTCGTCTGGGTATTGACGTTTGTATTTGCGCGCCTCTTGAATCAATTCATCGGGATTTTCGGCGAAATAATCGCCTTCGATGCGGGCCAAGGCGTCGTTTTCAAAATACAGGGTTAAATCTTTGGTCTCCATGGTGCGGCGACCGCGGCGGATGCTGGAAACGTAGTCCCAGCGATTTTGCTCGAACGGGCTGACCAAGGCCGGGGAGCCCATCACCAAGGTGACTTGGCGTTTGGTCATGCCGGGTTTGAGCGAATCCACCAGGTTTTTGCTCAGTAAATTGCCCTGTTGAACGTCGAGTTTATAAATGACGGCGCATCCGGACAGAAGAACGCCCGACAGGATCGCGCACAATAAAGAAGGAAGCTTGATCATCATCACATCCAAGCGCTAGCGCAAAGCGCCGAATGATACACTAGCTGCGCATCCGGATACGTTAAAAATACGCAAGCTTTCGGGTGGGCCTTGGCCCACCGTGTTCTCATCGCGTAATTTCGGTGGGCCAAGGCCCACCCTACACAGTGCAGGAACGAGATGGAATCACAAGACCTTCGAAAAGTCGGGCTCAAAGTAACGCATCCGCGAATTCGGATTCTTGAGTTGCTAGAAACTTCCGGTTCTAAGCACATGACAGCGGAGGATATTTACCGCCAACTGTTAGAGCACGAAGACGATATTGGGCTGGCCACGGTTTATCGCGTGCTGACGCAATTTGAGGCCGCAGGTTTGGTGGTAAAACACAACTTCGAGGGTGGTCAGGCGGTGTACGAGCTGGACCATGGTAGGCATCACGATCACATGGTTGATATTGAAACCGGCAAGGTCATCGAGTTTGTGAATGAGGATATTGAGCGTTTGCAGCGTGAGATTGCCGATAAACACGGCTATGTGCTGGAAGAGCATAATTTGGTGTTGTACGTGCGGCAAAAGAAAAACACTTAAGAGCGTTACGGTGGGTTAATTTCGCGCTTGCGCACCTTCCAGCATTTGCCGTGCGTGCGCCAAAGTGGTTTTTGTTATATCAATGCCGCCGAGCATCCGCGCCAGCTCTTCACTGCGCGATTTTTGGTTCAAGGCAAGAATGCTGGTTTGCGTATTTCCAGTATTTGTGGATTTAGCCACCAACAAATGCTGATGGCCTTGCGCCGCCACTTGGGCCAAATGCGTGACGCACAGCACTTGGCGTTTGCTGCCTAGCCGGCGCAATTTTTGACCAACCACCTCAGCAATCGCACCGCCAATGCCCGAGTCCACCTCATCAAACACCATTGTGGATACATCGTCCAAACCGAACGCGGCGACTTCAATCGCAAGGCTGATGCGCGATAGCTCTCCGCCCGACGCGACCTTACGCAGGGCTTTCAGCGGATGGCCCGCATTGGCGGTGACGAGAAACTCGGCGCGTTCATTGCCCAGTGCATCGGGATCGGTGCCGGATTGCGGATCGAGCCTAATCTCGAATTGACCGCCGCCCATGCCAAGCTCACCGATCAGCGCAGTTACCTTGGTTGAGAGTTGCTGTGCTGCCAGCGTACGTGCACTCGAGAGTTGCGCCGCACTGATTGTGTAATCGGTTGCGATGGCTTCGCGCTCTTTGCGCAGCTTAACCAGCGTAACGGCAGCGCTCTGAAGCGCTTGTAGTTCTTCTTGTAAGGCGATCGCGCGCGCTTTCAAATCCGCCATCGGCACGCGGTGCTTGCGCGCCAACTCATGCAGCTTGCCAAGCTCAGTTTCGATGCGTTGCAGTTGTTCGGAATCAAGATCAATGGTGTTTTGGTAGCGCGTTAAGCTATCGGCCGCTTCGGTTAATTGAATATGGGCGGCATCGATCAATTCTTGAGCGGGTTGCAAGCGTGGGTCGATCTCGGCCAGGCGGGTAAGTTCGGTTTGCGCACGCGCCAGTTGGCGCAGCAGCGCCCATTCGCTTTCGCCGTCGAGCATTTCTATCGCGCCGGCCGTGCCTTGAATCAATTGCCCGGCGTTGGTAAAGCGCTTGTGATCGGCGGTTAGTGCATCAAGTTGAGCCGGAGTCAGCGCGTGTTGCTCCAACTCGGCTAATTGGTGTTGAAGATAGGCTATGCGTTCGGCTTCGTCGGCGCCGTTCATTAAACGTTGTATGTCCTCATCGATGCTGCGCCAGCGTTTTGCGAGATCACCCACGTGCGCCAGCAACTGCGGATGATTTCCGTACGCATCGAGTAACGCCAATTGACTGGTGCGCTCCAACAAGGCTTGATGCTCGTGTTGGCCGTGGATTTCAACCAGACGTTCGCCGAGTGCACTCAGTTGACCCAAGGTGACCGGTCGGCCATTGATGTAGCACTTCGAGCTGCCTTCGGTGCGAATCACTCGGCGCAGCTGGCATTGACCGTCGTCATCAAGAGCCTCTTCGCTCAACCAGGTTTTTGCCTGCGGCGCATCGGTGAGATCGAATTCCGCCACCAACTCAGCGCGCTCGCACCCGTGCCGCACGCAGCCTGAATCGGCGCGCCCGCCGGTGAGCAGCAACAACGCATCGACCAGCAGCGACTTGCCGGCGCCGGTTTCGCCGGTGACCACGGTCAAACCCGCGCCAAAGGCGATTTCCGCCTTACCGACGATGGCGAAATCTTTTACGTAAAGAGAGATCAGCATGCGGTGCTATTGGAATCGTCAACTCGCGAAAACTAACATGGGTAAGGGTCAGCGCCAAGATCGGCCAGCATAAAACCTTGTTTTTCTCTAATATGGACCTATTGACCGTAGCATCGGCGGTTGTTAGCGTCCATACAAGATGCTATTCATTTTCGTTTAAGGTTTGCTACACGCACTCATGAATTCTCGGTTTAACCCTCCCCTTGATGCCCGTGCCAGGCAACTGCTGCGTGCTTTGATTGCCCAATACATTACCGATGGTCAACCGGTAGGCTCGCGCACGCTCGCTAAACAGGCCGGCTTGGATGTGAGTGCCGCGACGATACGCAATGTGATGGCGGATTTGGAAGATTTTGGCTTAGTCGCCGCTCCGCACACCTCAGCGGGTAGGGTGCCAACGGCGCAAGGGTATCGCGTGTTCGTTGATAGTTTGCTTGAGGTGCAGCCGCTGGCTGAGCTCGAGTTGGAGCAAATGCGCAAAGACCTCCCAAGCCACGCCCCGACCCAAGATTTGCTCAGTGGGGCGTCTTCGCTGCTATCGGCGGTGACACATTTCGTTGGTGTCGTCAGTGTGCCTAAGCGTGAGGAATTTCCATTTCGGCACATCGATTTTGTGCTGCTCGGCGGCAATCGAGTCTTGGTCATTCTGGTGTTTACCGATAACCAGGTGCAAAACCGCGTGGTGGTCACCGAACGCGCGTATTCACCCTCGGAATTGGAGCAAATCGCGAATTACCTAAACAGCCAATTCACCGGTTTGCGCTTAAGCGACATCCGTGAACGTTTGGTGCGCGAGATGCGCGAAACCAGCAACACCGTTAACCGGTTGATGAGCGCCGCCATGGATGTGGCGCGCGGTGCTTTTACACCGGACGCGGCACCGGACATGATGGTGGCCGGGCAAACCAATTTGATGGGCTGTTCGGAGTTGTCCGACATGGATCGGCTGCGCGAGTTGTTCGAAGCGTTTCAGCAAAAACGCGATTTGCTGCAGTTATTGGAAAATTGCTCGCATGCGCAAGGGGTTAGTCTTTTTATTGGTGAAGAATCTGGTTTTACCGCACTGGATTCCTGCAGCCTGGTTACCGCGCCTTATGGAATGAAGGGGCGAGTATTGGGTGTGTTGGGTGTGATTGGGCCAACGCGCATGGCCTATCAACGCGTAATCCCTGTGGTTCAAGCCACGGCACAAATTTTGTCGAATGCCTTGAATCAGGCCGATTCGTCCCCATAAGCCCGCTGGGTTATTAAAACCGTGCCAAAATCGTTCCTATCCAGGAGCGAATTTAGGTTACGCCCGATTTAAGACAATTTTGGAGTTGTGATGGAACGAACCAATCCCACCCATTCTCAACCGGCGCTCGATCCCAAACCGGTTGTGAACCCAAATGCAACGGGTGGCCATCCGGTCGCGACCGATGTGGATCAAATGACGCAACAACTGGCGGAGTGTCAAAGCAAGCTTGATGAAATGCGGGAGTTGATGCTGCGCGAACGCGCTGAGCTTGATAACCAACGCAAACGCTTGGTGCGCGATCTTGAACAAGCGCGCAAGTTTGCCAATGAACGCATACTGAGCGAATTGCTACCGGTGTGCGATAGCCTGGAGCGTGGGCTGGCTGTGGAGAACGCCGATATTCAAGCCTTGCGCGCAGGCATGGAGCTCACCTTAAAGGAGTTACTGAAAGTAGCCGAAGGCAATGGCCTTAAGCCACTGAATCCCTTTGGGGCGGTGTTCAATCCGGAGCAGCATCAGGCGGTCAATGTGGTGAATGATTCTCAGCGAGCACCGAATACCGTGGTTGCGGTTTTCCAGAAAGGCTACATGCTAAACGAACGCTTATTGCGTCCGGCTCTGGTCACCGTGGCTAAGTCTTCATCTTGATAAAAGCAAAATAAGCGCGAAAAGTGTGGGAATAGCGCTTGAATTTTTAACCGGCTCCCCCAATTAGCCACTTAAGTCTGCGATCCATCGATCGCGCATACATATCCGGAGAGAGTTTATGGGCAAAATTATTGGTATCGATCTTGGCACGACCAATTCGTGCGTTGCCGTTATGGAAGGTGGAACGGCGCGGGTGATTGAGAACTCCGAAGGCGATCGCACCACCCCTTCGATTGTCGCGTTTAAAGACAACGAAGTGTTGGTGGGTGCTACCGCTAAACGCCAGGCGGTCACCAACCCCAAAAATACATTGTATGCCGTCAAGCGCTTAATCGGCCGTAAATTCACCGAAAGTGAGGTCCAAAAGGACATCCAATTGGTGCCGTATTCGATTGTTGCGGCGGAGAACGGCGATGCCTGGGTGGAAGTCAGCGGCAAGCGCATGGCGCCGCCGGAGATTTCAGCCAAAGTGCTGATGAAAATGAAGAAAACCGCGGAAGATTATCTTGGTGAAGCGGTCACCGAGGCGGTCATCACGGTGCCGGCCTATTTCAACGATTCACAACGCCAAGCGACCAAAGATGCGGGGCGCATTGCCGGCCTTGAGGTCAAACGCATTATCAACGAGCCGACCGCCGCGGCGTTGGCTTATGGCATTGATAAGAAAGGCGGCGACCGTAAAATCGCAGTCTACGATTTGGGCGGTGGAACCTTTGATATCTCCATTATTGAAATCGCCGAAGTCGATGGTGAGAAACAGTTTGAAGTGCTGGCCACGAACGGTGACACGTTCCTCGGCGGTGAGGATTTCGACAAGCGCTTGATCGACTTTTTGGTCGATGAGTTTAAGAAGGAACAGGGCATCGATCTGAAAAACGATTCGTTGGCGCTGCAGCGTTTAAAAGACGGAGCGGAGCGCGCCAAGATCGAGCTTAGCACCGCGCATCAAACCGAGGTTAACCTGCCTTACATCACCGCCGATGCCAGTGGGCCGAAGCATCTCAACATCAAAATGACACGCGCCAAGCTTGAGGCGTTAGTCGATGAATTGGTTAAAGCGACGATCGGCCCGTGCAAAATGGCGATCAAAGATGCGGGGCTTAAAGTTTCCGATGTGGATGAAGTGATTCTGGTCGGCGGCCAAACCCGCATGCCGAAAGTGCAGGAGGCGGTGAAAGAGTTTTTCGGTCGCGAACCGCGTAAAGATGTGAACCCCGATGAAGCCGTTGCCGTCGGTGCGGCGATTCAGGCGGGTGTGTTGGGTGGCCAAGTCAAGGATGTGCTGTTGCTCGACGTTACCCCGCTATCGCTTGGTATCGAAACCAAGGGCGGCGTGATGACCAAGCTGATCGAGAAAAATACGACGATCCCGACCAAAGCGAGCCAAATTTTCTCGACCGCGGAAGACAATCAAAACGCCGTTACCGTGCACGTCCTGCAAGGCGAGCGCGAGCGTGCCTCGACCAACAAATCGCTGGCGAAGTTTGATTTAACCGGCATCGATTCAGCGCCGAGCGGCATGCCGCAAATTGAAGTCGCTTTCGATATCGATGCCAACGGCATTTTGCACGTTTCGGCCAAAGACAAGAAAACCGGCAAGGAACAGCGCATCGAAATCAAGGCGGGCTCCGGCTTAAGCGAGGCGGAAATCCAGCAAATGGTGCGCGATGCCGAAGCGAATAAGGAAGACGATAAACGGTTTCACGAGCTGGTGACGGCACGCAATAAAGCCGACCAATTGGTACATGCAACGCGAAGCTCACTGAAGGAACACGGCGGAAAAATTCCACCCGATGCGATTGGCGCGATCGAAAAGGCCCTGGCCGATCTTGAGTCCGCAATGAAAGGCGAAGACAAGGCCGCCATTGAAGCGAAGACCAGCGCACTTGAGCAAGCAGCGCAAGCGTTAGCAACAGCCGCTGCCAGCGCGCAAAGCAGTGCGGCAGGTGATGCTGGCGCGACCGGCGCGGCGGGAACCGAACCCGCGGACGATGTCGTTGATGCGGAGTTTTCCGAGGTGAAGAAAAACTAATTACCGAAAGGTAACGTAGAGGCCCTTGCAATACCATCCTACGCCTTGGCTATAGCCGCCGGGCGAGGATGGCAGGGGAATGGGGCGGCACAGCGTGAGCGCTTGCCAATGGATAAGTGCGTAGCGCGCACGGAATGGTCAAGCGCATGAGCAAACGCGATTACTATGAAGTTCTTGGGGTTTCGAAATCGGTCAGCGATGCCGAGCTCAAAACCGCTTATCGCCGTATGGCGATGAAATACCATCCTGATCGCAACACCGAGGATGCCAGCGCCCAAGAAAAATTCAAAGAGGCAAAAGAAGCCTACGAGATTTTATCCGATGCGCAAAAGCGCGGCCTTTACGATCAACACGGGCATGCGGCGTTCGAGGGTGGATTTGGAGCAAACGGTGGCTTCCAAGGCGATGTCGGCGATATTTTTGGCGATATCTTCGGGGATATTTTCGGAGGTGGCCGTGGTCGGCAACGACGCGGGGCGGATTTGCGCTATGTCGTGGATTTGGATTTGGAAGAAGCCGTATTTGGCATCGATCGCGAGATCGAAATCCCCACACTGAAAGCTTGCACCAAATGCAAAGGCAGCGGTTCGTCCGATGGCAAAACCAATACGTGCGGTACTTGCCAGGGGCACGGTCGGGTGCGGATGCAAAATGGTATTTTTTCAGTGCAGCAAACCTGTCCACATTGCTCCGGTACTGGTAAGGTCATAAGCAACCCATGCAAGACCTGCCGTGGTGAAGGTCGAGTTCAGGATAAGAAAACCTTATCAGTGAAAATTCCTGCGGGGGTTGATAATGGTGATCGCATTCGGCTCTCGGGTGAGGGCGAAGCCGGCCCTAGCGGCAGTGCGGCGGGCGATTTGTACATTGAAGTGCGAATCAAACCGCATGCGATTTTTCAACGCGAGGGCGATGATCTTTACTGCGAGGTACCGATCCGCTTTAGCCAGGCGGCTTTGGGCGGCGAATTAAAAGTACCAACGTTGGATGGCGAGGCCAACATTCGAATCCCAGCCGAAACACAAACCGGCAAGTTGTTTCGGCTGCGCGGCAAAGGGGTGCGTTCCGTGCGCAGCGGCCATACCGGTGATTTGATGTGTCGGGTGGTGATTGAAACACCGGTCAAACTTAGCAAGCGCCAACGCGAATTGTTGCAGGAGTTTGAATCGAGTTTCGATGAAGACGCCACCAGTCATACGCCACGTGCGAATTCCTGGTTGGATGGAGTGCGCCAGTTTTGGGATAAGATGAAAGCGTGAATACCAAAGTGCCGGTGCGGGTGGTTTTGCATGGAACGGCTGGCCGCATGGGCCAGGCGGTATTGCGTGTAGCCCCGGATTTCGTAGCAGTGACAATCGCCGCAGCGCTGGTGCGGCGTGCCGGTGCTGCAGAAGGAGCTATGTTAAACCCGGTGTTTTGCGATTCGCTGCCGTCGGGTTTGCAAGCCGACATATTGTTGGATTTTAGTCGACCCGAGGGGTTCGATGTGGCATTGCAATTGGCCTTGGACCGAAATCTGGCATTTGTAAGTGGGACCACAGGCTTGAGTTCAACCCAATACGCAGCATTGGAAAGCGCTTCCGCTGTAATTCCGATCGTGTGGAGCGCGAATTTTAGCCTGGGTGTGGCGATGTTGCATGCCCTGGTAAAACAAACCGCGCAAGCGCTACCGGATTGGGATTGTGAAATCATCGAAGCGCATCATCGGTATAAGGAAGATGCCCCGTCGGGCACTGCGTTAAGTCTCGGGCGAACCGTCGCGGCCGCGCGCGGCGTTACGCTTGATGCTGCAGCGAGTTTCGGACGCAAGGGCCAGCACTGTCCGCGGGTGGGGGGTGAGATCGGTATTCATGCGGTGCGCGGTGGGGACATTGCGGGGGAGCATCAGCTCATATTTGTTGGAGAGGGCGAGCGCATTGAAATCACTCACCGCGCTCACAACCGCGATATTTTTGCGCGTGGCGCGCTTGAAGTCGCAGTATGGTTGCGAGGGCGTTCACCGCGTTTGTACAGCATGGAAGACGTGATTTCTTCGCAAATTTAGTCGGCCGAATTTTCGCGGTTCATTTTAGGAATCATCGCCGGTGCTTTCACTGAGTTTGCCGCAAGCGCGCGCGCTGCATTTGGCAGCGCTTGGGCTCTTGCATAAGCCGCGCATCAAGCCGACTAAAGCAACCGTGCTCGCCACGATTGCGCAAATGCAATTATTGCAAATAGATACGATTAATGTCGTTGCGCGCAGCCCGTATCTGGTGCTGTTTTCGCGCCTAGGCGCGTACCCGTCCTGCTGGATCGAAGAGTTGCTGGCCGAGGGTGCTATCTTTGAAGGCTGGGCGCACGAGGCCTGTTTTATCCCCGTAGAAGACTACCCGTTGCACCGGTTTAACGCGACCAGCCGCCCCACGCATTGGATGAATAAACAAGCGCGGCGTCTGCATGATGAGCATCGCGATGAAATGGATCGTTTGCTTGATCGTGTACGCACATCCGGGCCGGTGAAAGCGTCCGATTTTAGGCGCACCGACGGTAAGGGTTCGGGTTGGTGGTCATGGAAAATCGAGAAGCGTTGGCTGGAGGCTTGGTTCGCGCTTGGCGAATTGATGATTTCGGCGCGGGAAAATTTTCACCGGGTGTACGACGTCAGCGAACGTGTTATTGGCCGTAAGACGCCGAATTGGCGAGCATTGGGGGCACTGTCGCAGGAGGAGTTGCAGCGGCAATTTATTCTTAAGTCGGTAAGGGCGTTGGGCATCACTCAAGCGCGTTGGGTTTCCGATTATTTCCGTAGTGGCAGGAAACACAAGGACGCCGATCTGGCGCCCCTGGTTGATGCAGGAGAACTAAAACACGTAGCGGTGCATGGTTGGGAGGAAATCGGCTATGTGCATCGCGATTGGCATGCGCAGGCCGAACTTGCGGCAAGCGGGAAGCTGCGTGCCACGCATACCACGTTGTTATCGCCGTTTGACCCATTGGTGTGGGATCGCGCTCGCGCTAAAACGATGTTCGGTTTTGAATACACATTGGAATGTTATACGCCTGCGCCAAAGCGACGCTATGGATATTTTGCATTACCGATTTTGTATCGTGGCAGGTTGATTGGCCGCTTGGACGCGAAAGCCCATCGCCGGCAAGGCGTGTTTGAGATTAAAACGGTATTTTTAGAACCCGATATCGCGGTCGGGACGCGCCTTCTGAGTGAGCTCGCCGGTGCGATCCAAAGTTGTGCCGAATGGCATAAAACCCCGCAGATCGTGGTTAAAAAAACGCAGCCGTCGATGTTGGCCGGTGCTTTACGCCGCGTATTGCGTTTAGACGAATAGTCGCAATGAGATTGCGCGTAGCGGTAAAATGGCGGCAGTTTCAGGCGCCTTTTCGATAAGATATGCCTACAAAATGCCGATTTTGTCGCGATTAAGTGCAGAAAGCCGCGCGTACACATTGGCTTTTCGCATCAAACTACCGTACTATTCATCTCGCTGTGTTTGCTTGGGATCACTGTGAACCGTGATCTGATTCGGTAGATCTGCGATCTGTTGCATCGTTTCACCTCGCTGTCTTCACTCCTTGCACACTCAGTTATCGGCTTCAAACGCAAGTTTGAGGCATTTTTATACAAATAGTTCAAGGATAAAATTATGGCAGAGCGTCAAATGGGCACCGTTAAATGGTTTAATGATGCCAAGGGTTTTGGGTTTATCAGTCGCGAAAGTGGCGACGATCTTTTCGTTCATTTCCGCGCCATTCAGTCGAATGGTTTCAGGTCGTTAGCGGAAGGTCAAAAGGTTAGCTTTACTGTCACGACCGGTCCAAAAGGATTGCAGGCAGACGAAGTTCAGGTGATCTAAACCAGCATTACCGAATTTTTTTATAAAGCCCCGGCCATACGGCCGGGGCTTTTTTATTGATGCGTTTGTGCTTTTAAATTAGATCGCTGACGTTCGCTGGCGAGAGAGAACGGCTTCGCGATGGGTAATGTACACGTTAGACCCTATGACAATGACTGCGCCAAACGCCGTATTCCAGGTAAGGGTTTCGCCAAACAGGCACCAAGCCAACACCGCAACTAGGGGCAATTGCAAGAAATTCAGCGGCGTTAGCGCCGACACCTCGCCCAGTTGATAGGCACGCGTCATGCAGATTTGGGCCATGGTCCCGAAAAAGCCGGTTAGTACCAGCCAAAGCCAACCCATCGCATCCGGCCATTGCCAATAGAACAAAGCCGGGATCAGCGCCAATGGCGTCATAATCAAGCCCATATAGATCACAATCGCATCGGCCCGTTCGGTGCGCGAAAGAAACTTGATACTGATCGCCGCGCTGGCGACCAAAGCGGCGGCCAATACTGCGACTAGCGTTGCGAGATTAAGGTCGGCGGAAACCGGATGGATGATGATCAATACGCCAATGAACCCGACGATGACAGCACTGGTTCGTCGGATGCGGATCACCTCGTTGAGCAGTAATGCAGCACCGATAATGACGAACAATGGCGATGAATAGGAGATCGCGATGGCTTGCGCCAACGGTAAATGCGCCAACGCCCAAAAACTGGTCAGCATGCCACCCAAGCCAATGACGCAGCGTAGGAAATAGAAGCGCAGACGCTTCGTATGTAACAGCGCCAGTCCCGAACCCCATAACAACGGCAGGGCGAACAGCAAACCGAATAAGTTGCGAAAAAAAGCGATCTCAAAGGGATGGGTTGTGCTCGTCGCAAGCCGTATGGTGATGACCATAAATCCGAACAGCACCGTGCTTCCGGTCATTAGTAAAGCAGCTCGGATGGAAAGTCCTTGTCCGCTGGCTGAGCTTGGCAAAGGCGGTAATGGCGTAGAGTCCAAATCGGTTGGCTTATGATGGGTTGCGTATGGGAGTGTTGATGCGAATAACCCCGCATTGTAACGATTTACACCGAGTATTCGTGAGCTTCGCGCACAAAAAATGACGAGGGGTGTAGTATTTGCCCTATAACCCAGCATTCGAGTCTGCCCTTAAATCTTCAGTCACCAGCTCATGTCTCGATTTATTGTTGCTATTCCGGCCCGTTATGGCTCCACCCGATTGCCTGGAAAACCCTTGCGATTGATCGCGGGCATTCCGATGATTGTGCGAGTAGTGCAGCGCGCTCGCTCGGCCGGGGCGGATCAGGTGGTCGTGGCCACGGATGATCAACGCATTGTGGATGCATTAGCCGATCAAGGCGTTGATATTTGTTTGACGGACGCCAATCACAGATGCGGCAGTGATCGGCTGGCCGAATGTGCGCGGCGGCTGGCTTGGCCGGATGACGCCATCGTGGTGAATTTGCAAGGCGATGAACCGTTGGCGCCCGTCAGCGGGATTGTCGCGGTGGCGCAGG
Source organism: uncultured Rhodanobacteraceae bacterium (assembly GCA_964466115.1). Lineage (GTDB taxonomy): Bacteria > Pseudomonadota > Gammaproteobacteria > Xanthomonadales > Rhodanobacteraceae > Pseudolysobacter. Next base: position 15,669 of record CAYXMH010000005.1, read on the forward strand.
CGTTAGCGTCCGACTCGGCGGTAATGTCCACCTTGGTTACGCCGGTCAAGGATCGTGCTGAGTTGTTTAATCCGAATTGTGTAAAAGTCGTATGCGATGGCGCTAATCGTGCCTGTTATTTCAGCCGGGCCCCGATTCCTTATGTGCGCGATGGTTTCGCTAACGGTGAAAACGCGCTACCGTTTGGCATTCCTTTTTTGCGGCATATCGGTATTTATGCTTATCGAGCCTCGTTTTTAAAGCGCTTTGCCGCTTTGCCCCCCACGCCGTTGGAGCAAGCCGAAGCGCTGGAACAGTTGCGTGCGTTGGAACATGGGTTTCCGATTGCGGTGCGTATGGCTCCGGAATCCTTCCCCGCGGGCGTGGATACTGAGGAAGATTTATTGCGCATCAACCAATGCTTTGCCAACCAGGCATAATAAAAACGTGGGGTGGAGGAAACGCCGTGAACGCCAGAATCAAAGCACCACCGTTGCCAGCGCAAATCGACTGGGTTAATACCAGCGAAGCGCCCACATTGGAAAGCCTGCTTGGTCGGGTCGTCGTGTTGTGTTTTTGGAGCTACGATTGCGTCCATTGCCTAAATACCTTGCCGGACCTTCGCATTCTCGAAAACAAATACCACGACGGGCTGTCCGTGATTGGCGTGCATACACCAAAATACACGCATCAGCGCACCCTAGGGCCGGTACTGAAAGCCGTTAATCGACATTACATTCGATATCCGGTGGGAAACGACAAGGATTTTTTGCTGTGGCAACAATACGGCGTCAGCGCTTGGCCGACATTGGCGGTTATTGATGCGCAGGGCATGTTGGTCGGTTTATTGTCGGGAGAGGGGCGCCGCCAGGAACTGGATGCATTGATTGGGCAGTTACTAGACGAAGCGGCGCAGAAAGATTTGCGCGTTTATGAATCCTCAATCACCACCGTTCGACCCGAGGCGCGCATGCCGTTGCGGTTTCCGGCCAAGGTGCTCGCTACCGAAGCTTCCCTGTGGATTGCCGATACCGGAAACAATCGCGTCATTGAGGCCAATTTCGAAGGCCGTATCTTGCGTCAGTTTGGCTCCGGCAATCCCGGTTATTGGGATGGCCGCAATCGCGATTGCGGCTTCACCGAGCCGCAGGGAATGACCCTATTGAGAGACTCCCTCTATCTTGCAGATACCGGAAATCATACGATTCGGCGCATTCGCTTGCTCGGTGGCGCGGTGGATACGGTCGCCGGAACCGGAGTATTGGGTCACGATCGTCCGAATGAGAACGTTGAACCAAATAAGCTGGCCTTGTCGGCGCCGATGGATGTCGTCGCGCAAAACGATAAGATATATATCTCCCTTGCCGGACAGAATCAAATAACCCAGCTTGATCTTGGCCGCGGCAAACTTTCGGTGCTGGCCGGCAGTGGCGAATTTGGTATGGACGAGGGCGAAGCACAGCGCGCCAGTTTTGCCCAACCGGGGGGGCTCGCCATTTTTGGCCAACAATTGGTGGTCGCCGATGCAGCCAGCTCCTCAATTCGGGTGATTCGATTGCTGGATAACCGTGTCAGTAATTTGATTGGCGCCGGGCTGTACGAATTTGGGGACGTCAGCGGCAAGCGTGACCAGGCGCGGCTACAAAATCCGCTTGGGTTGTGTTCCGATCCGCGCGGCTTGGTGTTCGTGGCCGATAGTTACAATGGGAAAATCAAGGCACTGAACATGCGCAGTGGCGAGATGCGTACGTTGAACATTCCACATCGTTTTCATGAACCGGCGGGTCTGTCATTAGCGGCGGGCGCATTGTGGGTGGCAAATACCAATGCGCATGAAATTGTGCGGGTTGATTTGACCACGGGTAAAGCACAACGAGTTCCGGTGGGCGAATAATCAATGCATGATGGATGCTGTGGAGTTGCGTTTCGATCCAACATCGTATGTGCGCAGTTTGAGTTCGGCGCCTGGCGTGTATCGCATGTTCGATGCGAACAATGCGCTATTGTATGTCGGTAAGGCGGCGAATTTAAAAAAACGCGTCGGCAGTTATTTTTTGCGACCGATATTAGCGCCGCGCATCGCATCGATGGTGTCTCAAATTGCGCATGTGGAAGTGACGCTGACGCGCACGGAGGCCGAAGCCCTATTGCTCGAAAGCCAGCTGATCAAAACCTTGAAACCACGCTACAATATTTTGTTGCGTGATGATAAAAGTTATCCTTATATTTTTATTCCAACCAATGATGCGTATCCGCGTATCGCTTTTCATCGTGGTGCGCGTACGGCAAAAGGGCGTTACTTTGGGCCTTATCCCAGCGCTTATGCGGTGCGTGAAAGTTTGAATTTGATGCAAAAATTGTTTCGCATCCGCAATTGCGAAGACAGCTACTTCAAAAACCGGTCAAGACCGTGCTTGCAATACCAGATCAAGCGCTGCAGTGCACCTTGTGTAGGGTTGATTGAACCTGATAGCTACCAAGACAGCGTGCGTTACACCATTTTATTCCTGGAAGGACGCAGTCATTCGATCCTGGACGAATTGACAGCGGCGATGGAGCAAGCCAGCAACGATCGCCAATACGAGCGAGCCGCGCTGCTGCGCGATCAAATCGCCACGTTGAAACAATTGCAGGCGCGCCATTACGTTCAAGGCGCAAATACCGACATGGACGTGGTGGCAGCGGAATTGGCGCACGGTGTCGCTTGCATCAGTGTGATGTATTTTCGGGGTGGCGTTAGCCTTGGCTCGCGCGCGTTTTTCCCCAAACTACCGATCGACGCCAGTGAAGAGGAGGTTTTAACCAGTTTCATTGCGCAGTATTACTTGGATAAACCCGCCCCGCACGAGCTGATTGTCTCACACGCTTTGCAAGACGCCCGCATTTTGGGTGAAGCGTTATCGCAGCAAGCGGGGCATAGGGTGGTGGTTAAAGCCAAGGTGCGCGAAGAGCGTGCCGGATTCCTCGAGTTGGCAAAAAAGAATGCGCAGGCGGCCTTGGCGACCCACTTGGCCAGCAATCAAACCATGGACGAACGCTTCGAGGCGTTGCGTGCGCTGTTGAGTCTGGACGAGGCGCCGCAGCGCTTGGAGTGCTTTGACATCAGCCATACGATGGGCGAGGCGACCGTTGCTTCTTGTGTGGTGTTCGGCCCAAAAGGTCCCGAAAAATCGCAATATCGACGTTTTAACATCGACGGTGTGACACCGGGCGACGATTACACGGCGATGCGCCAAGCGTTGGAGCGCCGTTATCAACGAATCCAGAGTGAAGAGGGGGTATTGCCGGATATCCTGTTGATTGATGGCGGTAAAGGGCAAGTTCGCCAGGCGGTCGAGGTGCTGGCCGAGTTAGGGATAACCGGTGTAGAAATTGTTGGTGTGGCCAAAGGGGAGCTGCGTAAACCGGGGCATGAAACGTTGATTCTTGGCGCGACCGGTAAAACGTTGTGGCCGGGTCCTGAATCACCCGCCTCCCATTTGATTCAAATGGTACGTGATGAAGCACATCGTTTTGCGATTACCGGCCATCGGCAGCGGCGCGGGCGAGCACGTGAGAAATCGCAATTGGAAGAAATTGTCGGCGTTGGCGCGAAACGGCGCGCGGCATTGTTAAAGCATTTTGGTGGCTTGAACGGCATTGCCGCCGCCGGCGTTGAGGAACTGGGCCAAGTGAAGGGCATTAGTCGGGATTTGGCAGAGCATATCTATGCCCGGTTTCACGGCTGAGCGGCGGTTTCGTAGTGCGTATGTAAAAGCAGTGCTTTATGTCGTATCTTGCGCTGTATAAACTTATCGAATATCCATAGCCTTTATTCCATTTCCACTTGATAACTGCATTATCGTGTCATGCCAGTGGAGGCCGGCATCCGTTTCTTTTGGAATCTCGCTGGCGCGGGAATGACGACGCCGATGAAGGTGAAATGAATTAGACCTGGATGACACAAACGCACCTATGCCACTAACGCTACCCACCATCTTCACCTTGCTTCGTATCCTGATGCTGCCGGTTATGGTGTTGGTGTTTTATCTGCCGTTTAAAGGCGCGAATGTCGCGGCTGCGGGTATCTTTGTGCTAGCCGCGCTTACGGATTGGTTGGACGGTTATTTGGCGCGGCGATACTCGCAAATGTCGGCTTTCGGCGCATTTTTAGATCCGGTGGCCGATAAGCTGATGGTGGCTGTAACCCTATTTTTGTTGGTTCAGGAAAACCCGACTCCGTTAATGGCGATCACCAGCGCAGTGATTGTTGGCCGAGAGATTGCCATCTCGGCCTTGCGCGAATGGATGGCCGAGATTGGTCAACGCACCCACGTGAATGTGGCGGGCATAGGCAAGGTTAAAACAACAATGCAGATGATCGCACTCGTGGTTTTGCTGTATCAGCACGATATGGAGGGGTTACGGCTGTTTAAGGTCGGGGAATGTTTGCTGGTGGTTGCTGCGGTATTGACGATCTGGTCGGCGCTCCTTTATTTGCGCGCGGCGTGGCCCGCCATGCGTGCACGTGGCTAATTGCAGTAAATTAACGGTTTTTTTTAAGGCATAACGCTGTGCGCGGTAGGTTCTGCGCTTTATAATCGCTCTTTTATTTGTGTCAGCAGCGTTCTAACCAATGAAAACCTTACTTGTAACGGGAGCGGCGGGCTTTATCGGCGGCAATTTTGTGCTGGACCTGATTGGGCTCGGGGGGTATCGGGTCGTCAATCTCGATAAGCTCACATACGCCGGGAATTTGGATACGCTGGCTAGCCTTCGCTCTAATCCGAATCATTTTTTCGTGCAGGGCGATATTGGGGACCGTGAACTGGTGACTCAGCTGTTGACTGACCATGGCGTCAGCGCCATCGTCAATTTTGCGGCCGAGTCGCATGTCGATCGATCGATCGATGGCCCCGCGCAGTTTGTGCAGACCAATGTAGTGGCGACGCTCAGCCTGCTTGAGTGTGCATTGTCCTATTGGCGCGGCCTGTCTTTGGAACAACAAGACGGATTCCGGTTTCTCCACGTTTCCACCGACGAGGTATACGGATCGCTCGGCCCGGTAGGGCGCTTTACCGAGGAAACCGCCTACGCCCCCAACTCACCTTATTCGGCGAGCAAGGCCGCCTCCGATCATTTGGTGCGCGCTTTTCACCATACCTATGGCCTGCCCACGTTAACAACGAACTGTTCCAATAATTACGGCCCGTACCAGTTTCCAGAGAAGCTGATCCCGCTGATGATTCAAAAAGCGCTGACCGGACAACCGCTGCCGGTGTATGGCGATGGACGCAATATTCGCGATTGGCTGTACGTGCTCGATCATTGCCGGGCGATTTTGCGCGTTTTGGAAATTGGGCGTGTTGGTGAGGTGTACAACATTGGCGGCGATGCTGAGCGTGAAAACATCCACGTAGTAAAAACCATTTGCCAGCTATTGGATGAGCGCAAACCGCTACCCGCTGGTCGTAAGCGTGAGTCGTTGATTACCTATGTCAAAGATCGTCCCGGGCATGACCGGCGCTATGCGATCGACGCCAGCAAAATCAAGAAGACATTGAATTGGCACCCGACCGAAACGTTTGAATCCGGCATTGCGCGTACCGTGGATTGGTATTTGTCCAATCAAGCTTGGTGCAACAGGGTGTTGGATGGCAGTTATCGGGGCGAGCGCTTGGGTGTGGCGTAGGGTGGGCTTTAGCCCACCGCGTTATTCTGAAAAAACGGTGGGTTAAAGCCCACCCTACAAAGGCAGAAAAAGTGACTATTGCAAAAGGCATTATATTGGCGGGCGGCTCCGGCTCGCGGCTTTACCCATTGACGCAGGTGATGAGTAAACAGCTGTTGCCGGTGTACGACAAGCCGATGATCTATTATCCCCTCAGCACCTTGATGCTGGCTGGTATCCGGCAGGTGTTGGTGATCAATACACCGCACGAGCAAGCGTTGTTTCGCGCGCTGTTGGGTGATGGCTCGCAATGGGGTATTGAGATTTCCTACGCCGTGCAGCCATCACCGGATGGATTGGCGCAAGCGTTTTTGATTGGGCGCGAATTCGTGAAAGACCAGCCGAGTTGTTTGATTCTCGGTGATAATATTTTCTACGGCCATGGGCTTACCGAGGTATTGCGCCGCGCCGCAGGATGTCGCGATGGCGCCACGGTATTTGGCTACTGGGTTAAGGACCCGGAGCGTTATGGGGTTGCCGAGTTCGATGCGAGCGGCAAGGTGATTGGCTTGGAGGAAAAACCGAGCAAACCCAAATCGAATTACGCGGTGACGGGGTTGTACTTTTACGACGGCCGCGTGTGCGATTTTGCCGCGGCACTGAAACCTTCCGCACGCGGTGAGCTTGAGATAACCGATCTCAATCGCTGCTATTTGGAGATCGGTGCGCTTGGTCTGGAAAAACTGGGTCGCGGCTATGCCTGGCTTGACACCGGCACGCACGAATCGCTGGTGGAAGCGTCGAACTACATCCAGACCATTGAGAATCGCCAGGGGTTAAAAATCAACTGTCCGGAGGAGATCGCCTTTACGAACGGATGGATTGATGCGGAGCAATTGTTGCGCTTAGCGCAGCCGCTCGCAAAAAACGGTTATGGACAGTATCTGCAGAACCTGGCAAAGCACGGAGCGATGCAGTGAAGGTGATAAAAACCCAACTCACCGATTGCGTCGTGATTGAGCCAAACGTGCACGGCGATGCGCGCGGCTTTTTCTACGAGAGTTTTCATCAAGCGAAGTTCGCCGAGCACGGGTTGCATCTTAATTTTGTGCAAACCAACGTTTCGCGCTCTGCCCGATCGGTTTTGCGCGGTTTGCATTATCAGTATCCGCATCCACAAGGAAAGCTTGTCAATGTGTTGGAGGGAGAGGTCTACGATGTAGCCGTGGATATACGAGTGGGCTCGCCCGGTTTCGGGCAATGGGCGGCGGTAGTCTTATCAGCGGAAAATAAACGCCAGTTTTGGATACCGGAAGGCTTCGCCCACGGGTTTGCCGTATTGTCCGATCACGCCACGTTTTGCTATCAATGCACGGCCCTGTACGATCGTGAAACGGACGCGGGAATTCGGTGGAATGATGGAGCGATTGGCGTTGATTGGCCAATCAGTGCGCCTTTGTTATCCGATAAAGATAAAAACGCGCCGTTTCTTGCCGATATTCCGCCCGAGCGGTTGCCGAAATATTCGTCGTGAAAATTCTATTGCTGGGCGCAAACGGTCAGGTGGGGTTCGAGCTGCTGCGAGCGCTATCGCCATTGGGCGATGTGTTACCAGCGACGCGCTCGGGCGTATTACCTGGGGGAAAAAAATGCGAACCAGTGGATCTTGGGCAAACACAAGCTTTGGCGAATGCATTAAGCAGAACCGCGCCCGATCTGATCGTAAACGCCGCCGCTTATACAGCCGTGGATCGCGCCGAGGATGAGCCTGCCCTGGCGGAAAGCATCAATCACCACGCTTTGCAGGTGATCGGCCAATGGGCAAAAGAAAACCAATCATCCGTTGTGCACTATTCAACCGATTATGTTTTTGACGGCGCGGCTGCGTGTCCTTATCGCGAGGATGCTGCTGTAGCGCCTTTGGGTGTGTATGGCCGCAGCAAATTGGCAGGAGAGCGCGCGCTGGTTGAAAGCGGTTGTGAGCATCTGATTTTGCGCACAGCATGGGTATATGCCGCACGCGGGCACAATTTTTTGCGCACGATGTTGCGCTTGGGATACGAGCGCGATCAATTAAAGGTGGTTAATGACCAATACGGGGCACCGACTTCGAGTCGGTTACTGGCGGCGACGACGTTGGCGTTGCTGGTGCGCAAAGCTTCGCTCAAATCGCCGCAGCGGCGTGCGCTGGATGGGGTGTATCATCTCACCGCATCCGGTATGTGCAGTTGGTTTGATTTCTCCAGTGCCATTATCGGGCGTGCGGTTGCGGCGGGCTTTCTGAAATGCGCCCCGGAAATGATCGCCATTGCCACCAAGGATTTCCCGACGAAGGCGCGCCGGCCGGCGTACTCGGTGCTGGATACGACAAAAATCCGCGATAACTTCGGCATAAGCTTGCCCGCTTGGGAAAGTGGATTGGATGATGTCATCGGCGAATTGGCTGAAATTCGGAAGGTGCAAATGGGAACGCAATCATGTTGATTCCGGTTATTTTATCGGGGGGAGCGGGTACTCGGCTTTGGCCGGTATCACGCAGCGCGTATCCGAAACCGTTTATGCAAATGGGCGATGGCGAATCGCTTTTGTATAAAACGTTGGATCGCGCCTTGCAATTGGCCGACGAGGGCACCGTATTGACGGTAACCGGCCGCGACTATTATTTCCTTACCCGCGATGAGTACTCCAAACACGCGAAGGCAGAATTGGATCGATTGCCGTTCGTGTTGGAGCCGGCCGGACGCAATACCGCCGCGGCGATTATTTTGGCGGCATTGTACGCGCACGAACATGTAAGTGCGGACGCCACTTTATTAATCCTTCCCGCCGACCATTTGATTTCCGATGTGGGCGCGTTCAGCGCCGATGCAAAACGCGCTTATGCGTTGGCGCAAGAGAACTGGCTGGTCACCTTTGGAATTAAGCCAACGCATCCGGAAACCGGGTTCGGTTATATCCGAATGGGGGATGCGCTGGCTTGCAGCGAGGCCAGGGAAATTGATGCGTTTGTCGAAAAACCAAATTTAAAAACGGCCGAAGCGTATTTGGCCAGTGGCGATTACGTCTGGAACTCGGGGATGTTTTGTTTCCGCGCCGATAGCTTGCTAAAGGCGGCTGAAGTCACTTGCAATGATGTGTATAAAGCGGCGCAAGCTTGTTATGCCACCTGCGCCGGCGGCGCAAGCCCGGTGGAGTTTTCGCGCGAAGCGTTTTTGGCGCAACCGGACATCTCGGTCGATTACGCGATCATGGAGCGCGCCACGAAGCGCGCTGTGGTGCCGGCGCATTTTGATTGGAGCGATATCGGTTCCTGGAAGGCCATCAGCGATTTGGGCCTGGCCGACGATGAAGGCAACCGCGTCAGCGGCAATGCGGTCGTGATTGAAAGCCGCAACTGTTTTATACAAAGCGATAAACGCATGGTCGCCGCGGTTGGCGTTGAGGATTTGGTGATTGTCGATACCGGCGACGCGGTATTGGTCACCAATCGCGAGCGTGCGCAGCAGGTGAAACTGGTGGTGGAGCGATTGCGCGAGGTTAACCACAACACCGCGCAATTTCATCAAACCGTGCATCGGCCCTGGGGCAGCTTTACCATTCTGGAAGACGCGGCCGATTGCAAGGTTAAGCGGCTGGTGGTTAAACCCGGTCAAGTGTTGAGCTTGCAGCTGCACCATCGGCGCAGTGAGCATTGGACAGTGGTTGAAGGCGTTGCAAAAGTCCGTGTTGGGGATAAGGAGTTTTTACTGAATCACAATGAATCGGTGTATATCCCGATCAACACCGTGCACCGCTTGGAAAATCCCACCGATCGGGATATCGCGCTGATCGAAGTACAGTGCGGCAACTATTTCGGTGAGGACGACATCGTGCGCCTGGAAGACAAATATGGGCGAGTCGGGACTTGACGCGAGCTGCGTTGAAGCGCAGTTCGCGCCGACGAGCGCCGGCACAGGGAGGTGCCGGCCGGAGAAGTGGAGCAGGGATAGCGCAACCGAGTCGGCACTTGAACATTGGGTGGGCTCAGCCCACCGAGTTAAATCAAAAAAGCGGTGGGCTGAGCCCACCCGACGTTCATATACCTTAACTGGTTGGTCAATAAGGTTTTGTTCATCGATAAATGGTTTATAATCTTTCTGATCTCTAAGCGCATATCCACTCGCTGATTGATCTCGTTCTGCAATGCAATAACAACTCTTGCACGAACCTTTCCCCTTTATTGGTGTATTTTGTTGCGCCGATTGAGGATGTGTGTTTGGTGCGGTTCTTAGCTGGTTTTTCAGGAGCAACTCATCGTGCAAACCCTTTTTTCGCGTTTTTCCATAGCACCCGTCGTCAATACATCGTCACGATACGGCTCTTATTCATGGCTGGGTCGGGTTGTTGTGTTGGTTCTTGCGGTGATCGTGTTCCCAGCAAATGCGGCTTACGTTAATTATTATAATTCCACCACGCGTGGTGCGATCACGTTTACTGGAAACACCTTGGGCTTAAGTATGCAGGCCGGTTCCAATGCCCCGGGAACGGATCATTCCATCGGTACGTTTATTACCACGAATACGACTTTGCAAGATGGAACTTATCCCGTTGGGACCACAGCGGATTGGCATCTAAACAATAGCACCGCAACACTGGTGTTGCCTGCCGGAAGCAGCGTGCTTCATGCCGAATTAATTTGGGGCGGGTCTTACAATCGTGGTGGCGAGGACGTCACTGCCTCGCTCGGTACTTCGGTGAGCTTTACGGCTCCGGGTGCGTCCGCTGTGTCAGTCGCTCCGAGATCCGCAACCCCGCAGTTTGGCACCTCATCGGATCTTACGTTCTCATGGTACGTGCAATCCGCAAATGTAACGGCGCAGGTGCAGGCGGCCGGAGCCGGTGTTTACACGGTCGGTGGCGTCCCGGGTACTCAGTCGGAGACCGAAACGGTCGCGAATGCCGCGGGGTGGACCCTGGCGGTGGTGTATAGCAATGCAAGCTTACCGACGCGTAATCTGACCATATTTGTTGGAGCGGAAGGCAGTGGGACCGTGGGCTCGGCACCGGCGCAAGTTTCAGGTTTTTGCACACCAGCGTCTGGCCCCGTCAATGGACGGGTCTTGATAACGGCGCTGGAGGGTGACGCGAATAATACGCCTGGTGATACGTTCCGTTTCGGACCGACGATGCCGTTAGGCGCTGGGAACGAGTTATCCGGACCGAACAATCCGATTCACAACTTCTTTGCATCACAAATCAATAACGATGCCGGAACAATCGATACCAGCGGCACGTTCGGAACGCGCAATCATGACGCTCTGACGGGAACAGCGATCGTCGGTGGTCGTCAAGGTTGGGACGTCACGAACGTTGATGGATCGGCACAGCTCACCAATAGTCAAACTCAGGCATTTGCACAGGGCACAACCACCGGAAGTGGCGATGAGTATGTGGTGGCAGGACTGGGGCTACAAATCGATACCTTTTCCCCAAGCTTCCCGATCGTGGTTAAGACGGTTGATCGCAGCAGCACATTTATTGGTGACACGTTGACCTACACGATTACCATGCACAACATCGGGCTTACCCCGGCGAACAATATCGTATTTAACGACCCACTTTCGGGCGCGACCGCATTTGTCCCAGGAAGTTTTAGCATCGATAGCGTTCCACAACCCGGTGTATTAGTACCTACGGGTGTTGCGATCGGCACGATTGCTGTGGACCAGACGGTTACCGTACGCTTTCAAGTGATCGTGACGGGCATGCCCATGGATGGCTTTATTCACAACACATCCAACTGGACCTATGATTACACCGCGTGCACCACATCCTTAAGCGGCGCGATTACCACCAATGAAGTGATGACTCCAGTCAATGCCATTGCCCCCCCGCCGGATTTGAGCATCGTCAAAACGCACAGCGGCAGTTTTACGCAGGGACAAGTGGGCGCGTCCTACACGCTTATGGTAAGTAACAGCAGTACTACTCCCACCAGCGGTGTGGTTTCCGTTACCGACACGTTACCGGCTGGGCTTACGGCCACCGCAATGAGCGGCAGCGGTTGGAGCTGCACATTGGGAACCTTAACCTGCACGCGCTCGGATACCTTGGCTGCGGGAAGTTACCCACCGATTATGGTAACGGTGAATGTGTCCCCCAGCGCTTCCTCACCGGTTACCAATGTCGCAACCGTTTCTGGCACGGGTGACGTCACTCCTGGCAACAACACCAGTTCGGATCCTACGGTTATCACTGGCGGCACGCCACCGCCTGTGGTTTCCGTCCCGTTGGATGCGCGCTGGCTGTTGGCGCTGTTTGGACTGTTGATGTTTTATACAGTGCGGCGCCGCTTGAACCGCTAGCGCGTGCGTTCCGTGCAGTGAACAAAATCCCCCGATGCAAAAAATCGGGGGATTTCATCTCGTCGTTCTTGCATTGGCCTTCCTGGCGGCGGAGTCGTTGTAAGTCGATCCGTTGTCGGCCAAAATTACCTGTTGCTTGGCAATAACAGTATTCCCGGTACAGCGGTGGTTATCGACGGTGCCCCCGCTCTCCTTTGCATGTTGACAAACCGTGTTCCAGCACAGTAAGATCAATGTTGGCTCATCCTACAATCCGGTTTTTCGAAACAACGGGGCTGAAAAATGGTATCAACTCATGGTTTGATGACGACATGTGTGGCGATTGCGTTGCTCGGTTCGTCCACTCAAGGTTTGGCGCAAACGTGCGCAATGCCGTTGGCCCTTAACACCCCGTCGTCAAGTCCGACGGATTCCGGAAATACGTGCAATGGCGTAGGCGTAAACGAACTGGCGACGGTTTGCGGATTGTCGTCCCCCGCTGCTGATGTCATTTATCAGATCTCCATTGGCGCCAGTCATTCGGCTACATCCATTGTCGCCACGCCGTCCTTTGCTTTTGACATCGCCATAGGTTTGACCAGCGGTTCTTGCAGCGCGTTTAGCGGGTGCGCCGCATACGTGGATGCGGCCGGCGGCGGCAGCAGTGAGACGCTGTCGTTAAGCGGCATTGCGGCAGGTACGTATTACCTTGTTCTCACGGGTACTACGGGCGTAGCTGCCTGCGGTCCTTATACGCTAGCCGCAAATGGCACGTTACCCGTGCAATTGCAGGGCTTTTCAATCGAATAAGGCTCGTTGGCGCGGACTCGTGTATGGTTTCCGCTGACCTTATTTCGCGCCATGCATGCCGCGCTTGATGATCGGCGTCAATAGCAACACGATTAACCCGGATACAATCCCGATCTTCGCCGAAAATACAAACAGCTCATCGTATTTGGCCAACGCTTGGGCAATATCAAGTGTTGTCCCTTCCGGAATTTCGATCGCGGAAAGTTTACCGAGCGCTGCCGCCAACACTTCCGAGTACGAGGTGCCTAAGAACCAGCCGCCCATCATCAGGCTGACCACGCGCGGTACCGAAAGCTGGGTGACCGCGGAAAGCCCGATCGGGGAGAGTATCATTTCACCGATTTCAAGCACGAAGTAGGCAAGCACAAACCACCAAATACCGGTTATGCCGTTCGTTTCTGGATGACGCGCGCTGTAGACCAATACCAGAAAGGCAAGACCACCGAAGATCAATCCAAAAGCCGACTTAGCCGGTTTGCTTGGGTTTAAACCGGCACGTTCCAGCGCCGGCCACAACCACGCAAAAATCGGAGAAAGTACAAAGATAAATAAAGCGCCAAGTGAGGTGAGCTGGCCGGCCGTCCATTCCACGCCCAGTGCCTGGCGATTCATGACCCGATCGGAAAACAGCACCCACGAGCCATAGGTTTGTTCATACAGCGTGAAGAAAATGAGGCAAAACGCAATAAACGCGAACACCACGAACATTTGCCCGCGCTCCACCGCATTGCATTGGGTGAACATGAACCAAAGAATACCGCCGACCAGGCAGGCGGTTACCGCGTGCATGCCAAGAATAACCGGGCTTGGCTCAAATACGTCCGGAATGATCTTCAAAAACACCGAGTGCATTTGGATTAAACCCCAAATCACGAATAACCCGGCAATGCCGCCGAGATAAATCACATGCTCGCGCGAGAGCGGGCCGAATGCGCGTTCCCGCAATTGTGCAGGGTTTTTAGGCTCCGCATGGCCGTGCAAATGTTTCTGACCGTACAGAAAATTCGCCAACCCTGCCAGCATACCGATGCCGGCAGCGCCAAAGCCGTAGCGCCAGCCGTAGGTTTCGCCGAGCCAAGCGCACAACAGGCTTGAAACAAATGCGCCGAGATTGATGCCGGCGTAGAAGATCGTAAATCCGGAATCGCGGCGCGGATCGTTATCCGGATACAGTTTTCCGACGATCGTGGAAATATTCGGCTTTAGGAAACCCACACCCATGATGATCAGGGAGAGTGAGAAATAAAATATTTGTAGTGCCGCTGCGTCCTGATGTACGACACCATTTTCACTGGTGGCGGCATGCCCCTCGATCGCCATGCCAAGATGCCCCAACACCAGCAGGATGCCACCGAACACCACCGCTTTGCGCATGCCAAGATAGCGATCGGCCAGTAAGCCGCCGATGACCGGCATGGCATAGACCAATCCACCATAGGCGCCAAGCAGGTTGTACCCGCTGGCGTCGCTGAACAAGTGGTATTTGGTCAAATACAGCAGCAACAACGCTTTCATACCGTAGAACGAGAAGCGCTCCCACATCTCGGTAAAAAAGCAGATGTATAGACCCTTCGGATGACCGAGGAATTCTTCGTGGGCGGGAGATGCATTCAGCGTAATGGCGGACATTCCGATTTCCATAGTGATGACCCAAGGACAAGCTATCCGGTCAATGCCGGGGGCGCCTGTACCGTGCCGAGTATAGCCGGCTGCGCGCTGTGTGCCAGTGCATTGCGCGGTTTCGTGGTAGCAATTCGTGCCCTGTATGCCCCGTTGCACTTTCCTCGCGTGCGCTTCGCGCTTACCATCGCACTTTTGCCTGGGAGTTCTTTATGAAACCGATTCATGCTGCGGTTGCCGTGCTGTTGGCCGGATCCGCAATTGCCGCTGAACAACCGCATCCGTTCAACGTCGATGATCTGGTACGCATGGATCGGGTCAGCGACCCGCAATTGTCGCCGGATGGCAAAAGCGTCGTATTCGATGTGCGGGAAACCGACTATGCGGCGAATAAAGGCATCCACAGCCTCTGGCGGGTGGCTTTGGATATTGCCAATGCGCAACCGCAGCGATTAACGGCGAAAGGGGTTGACGCCACCAATCCACGTTGGTCGAGCGACGGGAAAGGCGTGTTCTTTATTTCCGCACGTTCCGGCAGCGCGCAATTGTGGCGCTTGGATCTTGGCGGTGGTGAGGCGCAACCGGTTAGCAACTTGCCGGTGGATGTCGAAGCGTTTGGCGTGTCGCCCAATGGTAGGCAACTGGCGTTGTCTTTAAGTGTATTTCAGGACTGCAACGATCTGGCTTGCACAAAAAAACGCCTGGATGAGAAAAGCGCGAATAAAGCATCCGGTACGGTGTACGACAAATTGTTTGTTCGGCATTGGGACACTTGGTCCGATGGCCGCCGCAACCAGATGTTCATTGCCGATTTGGATGCGTCGGGTTCGATCCGTGGTGAGCCGCGGGCATTGAGCAAAAGCTTGGACGGCGACATCCCGTCCAAGCCGCACGGGGATGACAGTGAATTTGTCTTTTCGGCGGATGGAAAAACGTTGTATTTCGGTGTGCGAATCGCCGGACAAACGGAAGCGTGGTCCACTAATTTCGATGTCTATGCCGTACCGGTAGACGGCTCCGTCGCGCCAAAAAACCTGACGCCGGATAACCCCGCCTGGGACGCTTATCCGGTTATTTCCCATGACGGGAAAACGCTGTATTACCTGGCGATGAAGCGCGCGACTTTTGAGGCCGACCGTTTCGGCATTATGGAAAAGGATTTGGCAACCGGAAAGATGCGCGAGATCGACTCCGATTGGGACCGCTCGGCCAATGGGTTGAAGCTCTCCCGCGATGGCAGAACGCTTTATACGACTGCCGACGACAATGGCGAACACGCACTGTTCGGCGTTGACATTAAAAGTGGAAAAGTCACCAAAATTGCTGGAGCAGGCCAGATCGACGGTTTTGACGTGAATGGAGACACCGTGGTGTTCGGCCGTAACACATTAAAAGCGCCAACGAACTTGTTTCGCACGTCCACGCGTGCAGGCAAGGAAAGCCAGTTGACGCATTTCAATGCGCAGCGCCTGGCCAACGCTGAAATGGGCGATTACGAGTTCTTCACGTTCAAGGGCTGGAACGACGAAAGCGTGCAAGGTTACGTGGTCAAACCGGTCGGTTACGTAACCGGTAAGAAATATCCGATCGCGTTTCTGATTCACGGTGGCCCACAGGGCGCATTCAATAACGATTTTCACTACCGTTGGAACCCGCAAACGTATGCGGGCCAAGGGTTTGCCGTGGTGACGATCAATTTTCATGGTTCCAGCGGTTATGGCCAAGCCTTTACCGATTCAATCAGTGGCGATTGGGGTGGGAAACCGCTGGAAGACCTGAAAAAGGGCTATGCGGTGGCGTTGGCTAAATACGATTTCCTGGATGCGTCCCACGCTTGCGCATTGGGTGCCTCGTACGGCGGGTACATGGCCAATTGGATCGCCGGCAATTGGGCCGATCCCTGGAAATGCCTGGTCAGCCACGATGGCGTGTTCGATAGCCGTATGATGGCGTATTCAACGGAGGAGTTGTGGTTTGACGAATGGGAGCACAAAGGCACGCAGTTCGACAAGCCGGATGCTTACGAGAAACACAACCCGGTAAACTTTGTATCCAAATGGAAAGTGCCGATGTTGATCGTGCACAGCGATAAGGATTTCCGGATTCCGGTCGAACAGGGCTTAGCCGCCTTTACGGCGTTACAGCGGCGCGGGATTGCCAGTGAATTCCTTAATTTCCCGGATGAAAATCATTGGGTGTTGAAGCCGCAAAACAGCGTACTGTGGCACAACACGGTCAATGCGTGGCTTAAGCGTTGGTTGATCGAACAAAAGTAATGCGGATCGTTTTTTTCGATGATAGGGAGTAAGTATGGCTGGCTCGACATCCACGATTGTGCTTACCGGTGAGCGCCTCACCCGGGCGGACGTGGCTTGCGTTGCCGAGCAGAAAGCGCGCGTGCTATTGGATCCGGATCGACTAAAGCATGTGCAACGCACGGCCGATTTTTTGGCCGAAAAAGTCAAATGCGGCGAGCCGATCTACGGAGTGACCACTGGTTTCGGCAGCAATGCCGATAAGCTGCTCGGGGCGCACCGCGCCCGCGACGAGTTGCCGGAGGGAAGCCTGCGCAAGCACGACAATACCCTGCTGGAGGAGTTGCAACGCAATCTGATCGTTACGCACGCCGTTTGCGTCGGAAAGCCGTTTGCGCCAGAGGTAGTGCGCGCGATGCTGGTTATTCGGATTAATACGTTGATGCGTGGTCACTCCGGTATACGCGCATCAACGCTGTTGGCGTTGGCGGCGTTGCTCGAGCACGATGTGATTCCCGTGATTCCGGAAAAAGGGTCGGTGGGCGCCAGTGGCGATCTGGCGCCGCTATCGCATTTGGCGATGGTGTTGATTGGCGAAGGCGAGGCGTTTTACCGCGGTGAGCGCTTGAGCGGAAGCGAAGCCCTGAAACGCGCGCAATTGCAGCCGGTGGTGTTGTCTTTTAAAGAAGGCCTGGCGCTGAACAATGGCACCACGCAGATGTTGGCTTGCGCGGTGTTGGCGTTGAATCGTTTGGAGGTCTTGCTAAAAACGGCTGAACTATCGGTTGCGATGGTGCTCGAAGCGTTTGCCGGACGCTCCAGCGCGTTAGCCGAATCGGTGCATGCCTTGCGTCCGCATCCGGGTCAGGTAGAAACCGCAAAGACGCTTCGTCGCTTGCTGCAAGGGTCGACGCTGGTCGATATTCCTTATCATTTGGTGCCGCGGTTTCAGACTTGGTCGGCGGAATCTTGGGCTGAACCATCGGAGCAACAGCAACGCTTCGACATAGCATGGGATTACGTGCCACCCAGCCAAAGACACGGGAAAGAGGCATTTTATCGGCGTTTTTTGCCGTTTAAAGGCGGCAAGAAACACCAGCCTCAAGATGCCTATTGCTTGCGTTGCGCGCCGCAAGTGCACGGCGCGGTATACGATGCTTGGGCGCAGGCTTGTCGGGTGATCGATATTGAGCTTAACGCCGTTACCGACAACCCGCTGATTTTTCCGGATGCCGAAAAAATGGGCGGCGCCCTTAATATTGAAGATCAGGTGATTTCAGCCGGGCATTTTCATGGCATGCCGTTGGCGCTGGCCATGAGTTACATCAAAGCCGCGATCCCGGTGCTGGCCAGCATTTCCGAGCGCCGTTTGAATAAATTAGTCGATCCGGCGACCAACGATGGATTGCCGGCGTTCCTAATCGGCAATGAGGACGCCACCGATTCCGGTTTTATGATCGTTCAATACACCGCCGCCGCGTTGGTGAACGATTTGGCAACCCGTGCGCATCCGGCGTCGGTGTATTCGATTCCCACGTCAGCCAATGCGGAAGACCACGTTTCGATGGGGGCAAATGAAGCGCGCCACGTCTTGGAAATGCTGGACGATCTTGGGTACGTGCTGGCGTTGGAATTGTATACCGCGGCGCAAGCATTGGATTATCGCCGTGACATGCTCAATGCGGCCCGTCACTTGGCGGCGCGCAACGATTGGCAAGCGCTGGCAAAAAAAATTCGCGGTGCGCCGTTGCCTTCACATCCGGATTATCCGCAATTTGAATCGGAAGTGCGCCGTTTAATGCAAGCGTTGATGGATACTAAGAATTTGCAGGCCAGCGCGTGCGTACAAGAGGTGTTGAATAAGATTCGCGCGGTGGTGCCTTTTATGCAGTGCGATCGTGCGATGGACAAGGACGTACGCGCTATGTGTGATTTGATAACGTCCGGAGCGTTATTGGCGGGCTGATGTATCTGTGGATGTCATAGGATTAACGTCTTATGTGGAAAACGCTGAAGGGTGACAAACCGCGCGTTATAGCGCACCGCGGCGCAAGCGGCTACCGGCCGGAGCATACGCTGGAAGGTTATGCGCTCGCGGTCGATCAATGCGCGGACGTCATTGAGCCCGATTTGGTTCCTAGCCGAGACGGCGTGCTGTACGCTCGGCACGATTTGGGCTTGGCGCGCTCCACCAACATTGTCAACAACCTCGAGTTTGCGGCACGTGCGCGTACCGTCAATGATGTGCGCGATTGGTGGATCGACGATTTCCTTGCACACGAGTTGGATACGCTGCGCGCGGTTCAACCGTTCCCTTTGCGCGATGCGCAGTACGACGGGCAATTCTCGCTGCCCCGCTTTGGTCGGGTTTTGGATCTGATTCTTAAGCTCGCGCAAACCCATCGAAAGCCGATCGGTATCTACCCAGAGATCAAGCATCCCAATTATTTTCGCGCGTTAGGAGTGGATCCGGTGGCTGCCTTCGTCGACGAGCTTCGTTCGCGCGAGCTGCAGGGGCCAGACTCGGTGGTGTGGTTGCAGTGTTTTGATCACGCTGTGTTGCGTGAAATGAAGGAAGCCTTAGGCAATTCGGCGTTTGCCTTGGTCGAGCAATTGCCAGACATGCCCTTAGGTGCCTGGTTTAAGCAATTGCATTGGGCCGACGGGATTGCGGTATCCAAGGCCCTGTTATGGGATGCACAAGGGCGCGATCGTGGCTTGGTTGCCAGCGCGCACACGGCAGGTCTTGCGGTGCATGCTTGGACGTTTCGCGAGGATCGGTCCCCAGCCCCATTCGTATCAAGCTATGAAGAACTGCATGCGGCCTATTCCATCGGCGTTGATGCGCTGTTTTGTGATTTTCCCGATTGTGCCGTGAGCGTGCGCGATACGCTGGAATGGGTTTGACTGTCAGTTTTTGGGCGTATCGGAAAACTCGAACGGAACCGGCGCACCAAGCCGAATACCGGCTCGCCAGGCTTTGAGTTTTTCCTCAATCAAGGCGGTGCTTGCGATTTGTGGAAACGAATGTTCCTGTTCATCTCGGTCCTCCCAATCGCTTATAAGCGTTTGTGCTTGGGAGAAAGCGGCGCGGAAACTGTCGTTTTGGTTTAATGCCTGCACAAAAAACGCCTTTCCGAAATAGGTGATGTTTGAATCGACGCCGCAGCCAAAGGATGGGCGGTCTTCGCGTGCGGCGGTGATGACCATCGTGGTCGAGTTTCTTAAGGCGTTAATATAAGCACCGGAATAGCAAGCCGAAATTACAATCACTTTCCAGCGGATCGGTGTGCGTTGCAGTGCTTGCGCCAACGCATCGGGATCCATTTGGTTGAGCGGCAGCGGATTAAGGCTGACGTAAATCTCGTGATCCTTGGACCCATGGCTGGTGATATACAGAAACAACACGTCTTCTTGCGGATCCATTTTTTCGGCGATCGCATCGAGTGCGGTTTTAAGGTTGGTGAGGCTTGCGATCGGGTATTGTTCGACGGTTTCCGGGTTATTTTCCAAAACCAAGGTGTGTCCGAGCGCATCGAAGCGTTGTTGGAATTGTTTTTCCACGAACTCTACTTCGTTGCGAAATACGTTTTCTTCGCCATCGCCGGCAAAAGCGATTAGGTACAGATTGCTTTTTCCGACCTCGCGCGGTGTTAGCTGATCAATGGCTCGGTTGATCAGCCGGGGTTGGTCGTATAGCACTGCCTCCGCATCGAAACTGAGTGGTTCGTCCGTAAGATCGTCCGCATCATCGGATGCCGCGTTCATCGCGCTTTCCATGTCGGGTTGCCATAGCGCTTGCGCTTGCATTCCATATTCCCAAGGAAGGACGGTTAGAGCGAACGTCAGCAACACGCCTAGCACAACACGCAGGCGGCTGGATGACGAAAAAAAACACGCCAGGCGCACGAGAATGAAAAACCACCATGCGTACAGGCTCAATTGCACCCCATCCAATGCGATTGGCGTGCCCGGCAGTGCGGTGAGCGCCAAGCCTACGAGGCCGACGATACTGCCTGCCATAAACAGCAGAGCAGCCATATCCAATGCGCGCTCGGCCGTTGCGATAAGCTTCGCCATTACCCAAGTTGCGCATAAAAGCAGCACGCATTCGGTCGCAAATGGTTGCAGCCCATTGGGATTAAATACTCGCGGCGGCGTAACTGCGACAGCCTGCGCTACCGCATAAACAAGGCCGCCAAATGCTATGAATAGCGCGATGAAGCCAAAGTCGGATCGGTTGGACGGCCGGTTTTTTTCCGGTTTGAGCAAAACGCTAAGGCGTAAACCGGCTATCAGCATGGTAAAGAAAGGGGACATCTTGCGTAACCGCCAATGTACGAATGCTGCGCCGCTCAATTAAGCCTAATGGCGTTGAAGTCTGTCACGCAAGAGTGCCGAGATTGAGGTGGGCAGGTGTCCGGTTCACGACACACCCATGCGGTATTAAATCCAACGTAGCGCGCCGCATCGAGTTCCTCTGGCACATCGGATAGAAACAAGATTTGCCCCGGCGCTTTGCCTATTGCTTTCGCTATTTCCGTGTAAGATTCCGGCGCGCGTTTAGGTCCCGTTTCGGTATCAAAATACCCCAGGAATAAATGGCTGAGATCACCGGCCGTAGTATGAGCGAAAAACAATTTTTGCGCCGCCACTGAACCTGAAGAGTACACGTAAATACCCAATCCAGCGGCATGCCACGTGCGCAAGCAATGGACGGCGTCCTCGTAGATATGGGCTTGGAAATCATTGGCGCGATAACCTTCCTCCCAGATCATTCCCTGCAATGCTTTGAGCGACGTGGCTTTGCGATCTTCGTCGATCCAACGCTGCAATAGTGCAACGATTTCTTGTTGCGAAGCGGAAACCAAGCCGGCCTCCTTCGCTGCTTCGTGCAGCCAATGTTGAACCTCAGGTTGGTCGGCATGGGTTAAAACAAATGCCGGTAAACGTTTGCGCGCGAAGGGAAACAATACGTCTTTGACAAAGCGAATCGAGCTGGTGGTGCCTTCGATATCAGTCAGGATGGTGGTGATCATTGCTTGTGCTCCACGTTCAACGCGTAGGCAGTTTCGATTGCGCGCTTGGCATCCAGCGGGTGGGCGATGGTGTTGAACAGCATGGCGCTCTCGCCGCGCCCGGTCAGCAACACGTTGCCAAACCCTAGCAAACGCCCCCAGGTGCTTTGTTGCAGATCGATGGTCTCAATCGATGACAAGCGAAGCTCGGTGGTTTCGCGGCTGACGATGCCGGTTTTGCGTACCACGCGACGATTGGTCACGCCTTGCTCGATCGCGCGCAAACGCAGCCACTCGTACAATACACCGATCAGCGCGACGCCGAATGTCGGGATGGTTAGCGCGAGCCAGAGGATCAGCCAGCCTTTGGCGGTCCAATGCAGCGAAAACACGGCGACGATTTCTTCGCCGGGCGCTAGGGAGTCTTGTAAATAGGACATGCGTGTATTTATGCCGCGAAGCGAGGAAAGCGCTGCGCGATCGCATCGCCGGTATAGTTGGCGACCCAGCCGGCCGGATTGGTGAATAGGCGGATAGCGATGAAGTGCGGTCGTTCGCTCATATCAAACCAATGGCGCGTGTTGGCCGGTACGCTGATAAGGTCGCCTTGCTGACAAAGCACTTCGTATACTTTGTCTTTTATATGCAGGGTAAACAAGCCTTGGCCGGCGACAAAAAACCGCACTTCGTCCTCGGCATGCGTGTGCTCTTCCAGGAATTTCTGGCGTAAAGCGGCGCGCTCCGGATGGTCTGGACTCAAACTCACCACATCGACGGCTTGGTATCCATTTTCGTTCATTAATCGATCAATGTCGCGGCGATAAGCCGCGATGACCGCAGCTGGGTCGGCGCCGGGCTGTAGCCCCGCCGCTGCCTGCCAGCGTTCGAAGCGCACGCCGACTTGGCCGAGCTCATGTGCGATTGCGGCGTGGTCATCGGTGTTGCGCAATGGTATCGAGCTGTCATGTTCTGGGAAGATGCGCAGGTGGCTCATGCGTTTAGTCTCCGTAAATCCAACTCGCAAGCCAATAGAAACTCAAATGCTTCCAGTTGGCGCTTGGCTTCGTGCATATCGCGCCCCCATGTATAAATGCCATGGCCGTCGATTAAATAGCCATGCAGCGGCGCGTTTTTGGTGAGACGCTCAGCTACCTGTTCCGCCAAATTCATCATATTTTGTGTGTTGGGGAATACCGGGACGTCTAGCGCGCTCTCGTGTGTGCTGTAACCGTTAAACGCTTTCAACAATTCATAACCCTCAAGACGAATATGGCCTTGGCTTGCAAACAAACGCGAGGCCACCGTTTGTGTACGCGAATGCGTATGCAATACGGCACCGGTTCCCGGTAGAAGTTGATAAAGCTGCGTGTGCAACAAAGTTTCAGCCGATGGCCGCTCGCTGGTATCGACCGGATTGCCGTTTAAATCAATGACCATAACATCGTCAGCGCCAAGCCGGCCCTTATCGCGGCCAGACACGGTAATGGCGATATGATCGGCATCCAAGCGCATCGAAAAGTTGCTGCTGGTTGCCGGTGTCCAATCACGGGCAGCCAATTCGTGCCCAACGGTCATGATCTCGTGTGCGCAATGGGCGAGGCGGGAGGCGTCGTAGCTCACGGTTACGGTTTTCCTGTTGCAATGGCTTATGCAGCATAACTATAACGCGAGACGCTCACAAAAGCGCTGTTCGCTGTGCAACCGCGGTGAGATCGCTCATTCTCGATAGCGGAACCCGAATCAATGCGGATATTGTATGGCAACCGTAATATGTTCTGGTGGAAGCGAGGGATCGCTGCTGCTGCGCAACACCACTTCGCTAAAGCCGATGTTGACGGGAGTTGTGGTTCTCGGGTGGGCGATAATGGTCAGCTCAACGGAATCTCCGGCGGACCCTCTGGGTGCTAGCATGAAGGTCATGGGGGAGACGCTGATTGTCGCGTTGGGCGTATCGAATGCGGTGACCTCCCAGGTGGAGCTTGTCGAAAGACCGCTGTGCAACGTTCGTATCCAGCGACAGCCGGTAGCGCAATTGCTATCGCGTACTGCGGGGAGGTTTAATGTTTTGGGATCACCGCCACTGACCGGGTCTGCATCGCGGAAGTGGGCGTAGGTTTCATTCATGACCAAACCTGCTCGCGTGGCTTGCGTCAAATCGACTCGGCCATTGCCGACATCGTCTGGGTTCCAAGGAGTAATGCCATCTTCCTCGGTTCCCCCCTCATATGCCGTTAGACGCAGCGCCGACATGACTTCGGCGGGCGACCAATTCGGATGCGCCTCGCGCACCAGTGCGGCGGCACCGGCCACTAGTGGTGCGGCCATTGATGTGCCGGAAAGGTAGGCGTAGTTATTGGGAAGTGCTGTCTCGTGGATATCCGGAGAGGTGATATAGGCTGCGTAAATTTGTGTACCGGGAGCGGCGAGATCGGGTTTGGTAAGGTCAAAACTGCTATTGGGTCCACGCAAGCTATAACTGGCAAGCACGTTGCCTTGCATTCGCGGTGCGGTTAAATCCATCGTGATGCTGCCGTGGTTAGCGTCGATGTAATTGAGCAAGGCGTTGGCGTCCGCCCAGACGACGGAATAAATGGGAATGGGCGAGATGATGCCGCTCATGTATATGTTGTAGGGACCGGTTAGATGGGTGCTGTAGAAAACGATGGCGCTGGCGCCGGCAGCGGCGGCATTATGGATTTGTTCAACCAATCCGCAATCTTCGCGGCTAAGCAGCGCTACGGCTGCGCTAAAATATCCCGGTGGAAAAGCGCTGCTGCCGTCGATTCGCGTGCAACCGGATCGGTTTTCCGCCAACGAGCGCATGGTGATACCCGTTCGTGATCGAATACCGATGGGTGTGTCACTCGGGGTTAACACAATATTTTGCGTATTGGCCGGTGGAGTCCCGGGTCCCGTTGCGGTTATGCGGCCAGGCAATACATCGGCGTGGTCGTGGCTTACCGCCGCGGCCGCCAGTACCCATGGCCCCAGGTGATGAACTTGCCCAAACGGGTTGGTAATGGATCCGCCGACGTTGCCCGCAGACCCGACAACCACGATGCCGGCATTGAACGCGTCCAAAAATCCGCGCTCGTTGTCGCCCGCTGTCCACCACGGGTGGTTGCCGCTGCCGATCGAAAAATTGATCACATCCACCGCATCGCGGATGGCGGCCTCCTGACCGGCGCGAACGTCCGAATCGGAGCAAGCACTACCATCATCGCATACGCGATAAATTCGCAAATCGGCGCACGGGGCAACTCCGGACATTTGAGCAAAGCCGGTTGGGAATGTCGGTACCGGTGCGTAGCTCATTGAGGTGGGGGTATTGATCAAGGTGTTGGTTAACGTAACGCCGGCGGCAATGCTGGCGGTATGGGAGCCGTGCCCGTCGTAATCGCGCACATCCCCTCCCGCGATTGCGTCCGGGCACCCCGTCCGTGTGCAATCGAGTGCGCTTTTAACTTTCAGGAATGGGCCGTACCGATCGCCATTGCACAGCGGCGGCATGATGCCGAAGCTGGGATGCGCTCGGTTGTAGCCGGTGTCGAGCACGCCGATCGTCACGCCGGCGCCGAGATGCGGTCTATGGTCGGAGCTGGCGCTGCTGTCCCAAAGCGCGCTGGCCCCGATGAAGTTGGGGCTGCGAAACGTGTCCAATGGATAATACGTATCAACATGGGTAGTAAAGCCCAAATAGGTTGTGATTTTGTCGATCTCGGGCAACGTAAAATCGGCGGCGATACCGGATAGGGTCAAATCGTAGCTATGGTGGATTTTTAAGCTATGGCCTATTAACGTTTCAATCGCAAGGATGTGTTCGCTCTTCGTTTGTTCCAGGTACTTTTGATAAGCGATCACTGCGTCAGCAGTGGCGTCGAACTTGTTTGAACCGTCCGGTGCGGTTGCTTTCAATCCGGGAACTTCGCCTTGGTATTGCAGTGCCGGAGTTTCCGGAAAGGCGACAGTGTATCTTTTTATAATTGGCGGTATTGCCAATTCAAAGTTGCCGGTGAATATGGCATCGACCTCGCTACCTGCCAATGCCAATAGCGTAACTAATCCAAAACCGAGAAAAATGCCATAGGCTTGGGTGCGCCGCAGGTGACGCGAAAGAGCTTTGAAAACAACGGTAGGTTGATTCGGCATTGCATTTTCCTCACGTGGCTACGACAGGGAATGCGTGGGGTTCCGCTGTCATTGCTGAATCGTTGAGGCAATCAGGCAGGGCGGTTCAAGGCAGCTGCACCCCTCATAGCTTCAGCTGTGCTTTTTTATCAGGTAAGAAAGAACGCCATTGCGATTAAACCTGCATTGACACAAAAATTCACATGTACGGATGCCCCATTGGTTACCGAGTAACCAATGGGGCAGGTCTGTAGGAGTTGCGCGACTTACGGCGCTGCGATGCCTAGCGCTTAGGGGCGAGGGGACTGCACTGCTACCGTGATATGTTCGGACGGCATTTCGCTATCACTGGTGCTGCGAAATGAAATTTCACCAAACCCAAGCGCACCCCCCGATGTGGTTGGACGCGCGGTAATGGTCAATATCTGTGCATCGCCTGGTGTGCCTCGCGGGGCCAGGGTAAAGGTCATGGGCGAGACGCTGATCGCGGCATTGGGGGCGTCGAACAAAGTCACCGTCCAGCTCGATTCGCGGCTTAAACCGTTACGCACGGTACGGGTCCACGTGCAAGCGGTGGTGCATTGGCTGTTGCGTACCGCCGGCAGGTTCAATGTTCTTGGATCACCGCCGCTCGTTGGATCGGCGTCGCGAAAGTGGGCATAGCTCTCATCCATCACCAATCCCGCCAAGGTGGCCTTATTCAAGTCCACGCGCCCGTTACCGACGTCATCGGGGTTCCATGGAGTTATACCGTTTTCTTGAGTACCGCCCTCGTACGCGGTCAGCCGCAGTGCGGACATCACCTCAGCCGGCGACCAGTTCGGATGCACCTCGCGCACCAATGCGGCGGCGCCCGCGACGTGCGGAGCGGCCATCGAGGTGCCGGAAAGATAGGCGTAATTATTTGGGATGGTTGGATCGTGTGGTCTGTACGATGCAGTGTAAGCGGCGTAAATCTGTGTACCCGGTGCCGCGATATCGGGCTTAGTGACATCGAAAAAATAATTCGGGCCGCGTTGGCTGTAATCGGCGAGTACATCGCCACGTCGGGTAGGCGGATCGATATTCACCACAATCCGATGGTCATGGGCATTTAAATAATTCACTAACACCCGGCCATCGGTCGCGCTGATGCTGTAAATGGGAACGACCGGCATTGCGTGGTCCAAATAAATGGATTCTGAGCCAGATATGGATGCATGGATTAGAACCGTAATGGCACCGGCAGCGTATGCCATGTTCGCTTGCTCAATGTTGCTGCAAGCCCCGCTGCTGAGTAAGGCAATCCCACCGCTGAAATATCCGGGCGGCGGTAACCGGCCGTGATCGCACCCGGAGGGATTCTCCGGCAAATCCAATAGCGGAATATGGGTCAGTGTGTCGGTGATTCGTGGCGTGTCACTGGGCGTTAGAACAATATTTTGCGTATTGGACGGAGGGATTCCCGGGCCGGTGACGCTGAGCCGGCCAGGCAACACCACGGCTTGGTCGTGACTGGTTGCGGCTATCGTTAACAGCCATGGTGCGAGGTGATAAATGGAACCAATCGGGTCGGCGCCACTGGCAACGTTGCCCGCGGTTGTGGTGGTAATGATACCGGCGTTGAATGCGTCCAAAAAACCGCGCTCCGAACCGCCCATTACCCAAGGGCCGTCGCCGCCATCGGTAATGGAAAAATTCAATACATCAACGCGATCGGTAATGGCCGCCTCTTGGGCGGCTTGAACATCCGAACCGGTGCAATGGATATCGCATATCTTATAAATGCGCAGGTTGGCGCAAGGCGCAACACCGGACATTTGTGTGAAGCCGATTGGTATCAAAGGTGTGGGCGCCACGCTGATCGTGGTTTCGGTGTTGATCAAGCTGCTGGTTAGCGCATTACCCGCCGCCGTACTTGCGGTATGAGTGCCGTGCCCTTCGCGATCGATGGGATTTCCACCGAGGGCTGCGCTGGTGCACGTGCCGCGGCTTGATAATGTGCAGTCAACCGCACTGGTTACTTTGAGGAAAGGGCCGTAGCGATCGCCGTTGCAAATCGGCGGCATTACGCCGAAGGCGGGGTGCGCTGGGCTATAACCGGTATCGATTACGCCGATGGTGATTCCAATTCCGCTGTGCGCGATATGGTCAGGCGTGTGGATGCCGCTCCATACGGAATCGGCGCCGGTATAACTTGGACCGCGGAAGGTGTCGGGCGCGTAATCCGTGTCGCTACGAATCGGAAGACCCAGCCCGGCACCTATATGGTGGGCTTCCTCGGCGGACAGCTCAACGGCGATTGCAGACTCGATGAGGTCATAGGCGTGATGGATTTTTAACTCATGCCCAACCAGTGAAGTGATTTTCTCAATACTTTGGTTTTGCGCTTTGTTTAAATAGCTGCGATACGCCATTACGGCTTTGTTCTGCGCGTCGAATTTGCCGGCGCCGGTTTTTTCGGGTGCGGTGGCGTCCAACCCCGGTAATCCGCCCAGATAATGCAACGTCCCTGGTTCGGGGAAGGTCACAATATAACGCGCTACGATTGCCTTATCGCCGGCGGTTTGGGTTAACGCTTCAGCGACATTCGCTTTCGCATAGGTCGGTGTCTGGTCGATGCACAAACCGACAGCGCCGAACAGCATCACCGTACGGGCCAAGGCGCGATTCGTTAAACGAAATGTCATTTCTTTTCCTTAAGCATTCGGCTGTCGGAATCGATTCGGGTCGGTATTAAATAGCGCAGGTTGGATGGCATTGCGATGGCCTGCCTAAAGTTGGCACAAATCTTTGCAATCCTAAGGGTGTATTACCAAGAAAAATAGCATTTGACGCGGTACCAGAATGGCTGCTGGATTTAGCGAACGATTTCCTCGGCAAACCGATAGCCCACGCCAATTTCGGTCAAAAGGTATTTGGGGCGAGCAGGTTCCCGCTCGATTTTGTTGCGCAGCGCGCGCATGTAAATACGCAAGTAATGAGGGGATTCAACATGCGTGGGTCCCCATATGTCGCGCAGCAGTTGGCGGTGCGTGATTACTTTTCCTTTGTGTTGCGCCAGCGTGGTCAATAATTTGTATTCGATTGGCGTCAGATGAATGTCGCGGCCCTCGCAAACGACACGCCGGGCGGCCAAATCAATCACCAGGTCGCCAATCTCGATCCGTGTTTGCGTTTTACCGCTGCTCATCTCGATCTGATGGCGTTGCGCGACGCGCAGCCGCGCCAACAACTCGCCGATGCCAAACGGCTTGGTCAGGTAGTCATCGGCTCCGAGATCGAGCGCGTTAACCTTATCGGCTTCTTGATTGCGCGCCGAAAGCACCAGAATCCGGCGTTTGTACCATTCGCGTAGGCGACGAATCACCTCAAGACCCGAAATATCCGGCAAACCAAGGTCCACCAACACCATATCCGGTTGGCGTAACGCGGCCAGCCGCAACCCTTCGGCGCCGGTAGTGGCTACCCACAATTGATAGTCATGCGCTGAGAGCGCGGTTTCCAAAAATCGCTGAATTTGCGGATCGTCCTCGATCACCAGCAAAGTGGCGTGCGCTGGGTTCATGATTCAAGGGCGAGTCCTTGAGCAGATTTTTCTACGGCTTCTTTGATATTTAATGGCAGCGTAAAACAAAACTCCGCGCCGCCGCCGACCGCATTGCGCGCGCTGATGCTGCCGCCATGCGCTTCAATAATGTACTTGCAAATGCTCAAGCCTAGGCCAAACCCGCTTTGCGGGTCTTCCGGTCGAAGCTGGTGGAATTTTTCAAATATGCGGGTTTCCTCACCCGAAGGTAATCCCGGGCCATGGTCGCGTACGCGCACGGCAATGGCGTCATGGGTGAGTTCGGCATCGATCTCGATGGCGGTTTCATTTGGCGTGTGTTTAAGCACGTTTTCCAACAAATTCACCAACACCTGCTCGATCATGACTTCATCGCACGAAACCAATGGCAGGTTTGGCGGAAGATTGACCGTAACCCGGTGGCCCACTAAAGCGTCGGTCAAACGCGTTAGCACCCCGCCAATTAACTCATCCAAAGCTATCCAGTCGTGCTTGATGGATACATTGCCGGAACTTAATCGAGTGAGGTCCAACAGATTGTCCATCAAGCGGTTCATGCGCTTGGCTTCGCTTAATAATGTGTGCAGTAGGATGCGGCGGCGCTCATCGCTCAATGGCGTAGGGGTGCTTTCCAACAGCGTGGATGCGGAACCGATGATCGTTGCAAGCGGCGTGCGGAAATCGTGGGAGATGGACGTTAGCAGCACGTTGCGCAAGCGCTCCGATTCAATGGCGAGCCCGGTTCTGTGCCCAAGCTCGGCCAATTGCACGCGCTCGCCCGCGATCGCGGCTTGGCTGACGAACACATCCAACATATGCATTTGTTCCGGTATGCCCAATTGCCTTGGTTGCTGTGGCCGTAAACCGAGCACACCCACGCAACCGCTTAACGCGGTGAGCGGGAGATAAATCGCATCGGCGCTGGCCAAGGTGCCGGTGCCGAAGCCGGCTTTTTCGTGATGATCGTAAGACCATTGGGCAATGCCAAGTTCATTACCGGGAACCGGATAGCGTTCAATGGCGGCGCTAGTGCGTGCCTTGCCGCGGGTGCAGAAATGCGTGGGGTCCTGAAGATGATCTTCTTCATTGGGCAATAAAACGATAGCATCGCCGTCGATATTGGCCAGCACGTGCCGACAAAGGATCGCGCAAATCTCTTCCAGCGTATGGGCGCTGGAAAGCTCGCGGCTCAGCGCATAAAGTTCAGCTGTTCGGCGCTCACGATGGCGAGCGACCGCGGCTTGGCGCCGTCCATGCGCGGTGAGGTTGCTGATGACCAAGCTGACCAACAGCATGACGACGAAAGTAATAATGTATTCGGTATCTGAGACGGCAAACGAAAAAATCGGCTGCACGAAAAGGAAATCAAACAACAGCACGCCGAGTACCGCGGCGAGTACTGCCGGCCCGCGGCCGAGCCTGGCCGCTACGAAAACAGTGGCGAGCAGATACACCATCACCAAATTCGTCGGCGCGAAATGCGGAAACAGCACAGCGCACAAGGCGGTGGCGAGTGCCACCACGGCCGCGCCTTTGACATAGGCCGGCCAATGGCTGGAGCGCACCGGGGTGCGCGGGGGCAACACCGAGGCTTCGCCGGCCTCCCCGGTGATGACGTAGACATCGATGTTGCCACTCTGACGAATGATCTCGTCGACCAATGACGGTTTGTAACGGTCGCGCCAGCGTGAGCGTAAGGGTTTTCCGACGATGATCTTGCTGACATTGCGTTCACGCGCGCAGGCAATCAATTCGTCCGCCACGCTCTCACCGCTCAAGTTGGCGGTTTCCGCGCCGAGCTCTTCGGCCAGTTTCAGCGTGTGCAGCACGCGATCACGCGCGGCTTGCGATAAACGTTGCAGCGATGGAGTTTCCACGTAAACCGCTAACCATTGCGCATGCAGTGCGAAGGCCAAGCGCCGCGCTGCGCGAACCACGCGCTCGGACAGCGGATCTGGTCCAACGCATACCAAAACACGTTCGTTTGCGGCCCAGGTTTTTTCAATCGCGTGGTGTTCTCGATACTCCTGCATCGCCGCATCAACGCGATCGGCGGTGACGCGCAACGCCAATTGGCGTAAGGCAATTAGGTTTCCTTTGCGGAAAAAGCGATCTAAAGCATCCTCGGTTTTTTCATCCGTATACACCTTGCCTTCGCGTATGCGATCGATTAAATCGTCCGCGGGCAAATCGACCAATTCAACTTCATTGGCGCTATCGAACACGCCATCAGGAACTGTTTCGCGGACATGGACGCCGGTAATCTGGGCAACCACATCGTTCAAGCTTTCAATGTGTTGAACGTTGACCGTCGTATACACATCGATGCCGGCATCGCGCAGCTCTTCGATATCCTGCCAGCGCTTGGGGTGGCGCGCACCGGGATGATTGGTGTGCGCCAACTCATCGATGATAATGACCCGGGGGTGGCGTTTCAGTGCGGCGTCGAGATCAAACTCGCGCAACGCCACGCCGCGGTGTTGAAGTAATTGCGGGGGTAAAACTTCCAACCCGACCAGCAACGCCTCGGTTTCGGCGCGACCGTGCAATTCGACATAACCGATTACGACATCGATGCCCAACGCGGCTTGTTTACGCGCCGCTTCCAGCATCGCGTAGGTTTTGCCAACACCGGCCGAGGCCCCGAAAAAAATCTTCAGCCGGCCGCGCCGTGCGCGCGCCTCTTCGGCTTGCACGCGCGTCAATAGTGCATCGGGATTGGGGCGATCGGTAACATTGGCTGGCATAATATGCGCATCATGCCGGAGGCGGCGGCCGAATTACCAGTGTTGGTCCAGCATAAGATTGAGTTTAAGCACGTTCACGCGCGGCTCGCCAAGCAGGCCGAATTGACGGCCTTCGGTTGCTTGGTCGATCAACGCCTGTACTTTAAGCACAGCGAAGCCGCGTTCACGTGCAACCCGTGCCAGTTGATAGTGCGCCGCAGCCAATGATATATGCGGGTCCAAGCCACTGCCGGAGGCCGTTACGAGATCGATCGGTACGACAGCGGTATTATCCGGGTCAACCGCACGCAACGTTTCAACGCGCTGTTTCACCGCATCGGTTAGCGCCGGGTTGGTCGGACCTAGATTCGAGGCACCCGATGGCACGGCATTGTATGCCGGTGTGGTAGCCGATGGGCGACCCCAGAAGTATTTGGGGCTGGCGAATGGCTGACCAATGAGCGTCGATCCGAGCAGCTTTCCATTACGCTCAATGACGCTGCCATTGGCCGCCCCCGCAAACAACAGTTGCCCGACACCGGTTACCGCAAGTGGATAGGCCACGCCGGTGACCAATGTCAGCAACAACAACATCATCACGGATTGGCGTACTAGTGTGATCATAATAGGTCCTTTAAATCGCTCTTCACTAAATTCATTTAACATTTATAAGTGTCGTCATTCCCGCGAAGGCAGGAATCGAAAAGACTCTAGGGGAGTCAAGAGCTGGATGCCGCTTGCGCGAGCATGACGA
This sequence comes from uncultured Rhodanobacteraceae bacterium, assembly GCA_964466115.1. Taxonomy (GTDB): domain Bacteria; phylum Pseudomonadota; class Gammaproteobacteria; order Xanthomonadales; family Rhodanobacteraceae; genus Pseudolysobacter. The sequence goes on from CAYXMH010000005.1 coordinate 48,479, forward strand.
AACAATGCGGCTTTTTGGTGTAAATCGAAGCATTCTTCACCGTTTATTTAAATCAAAATGTACCTTGTAACATCACAAAACCGCGTGTACCTCCGCAGTTGTGTGTGTCGGAACTGTTGGTAAAGCTCGTGACGTGGTGATAGAAATCGCCGTTGCTGGCATAGCTGGCGCCAAAACTCGCTGACCAGTGCGGTGCGAATTGGTACTTTAACGTAGCGCCAAAATCACCGTAGCTCGGATCGGTGGCACCGTTCGATAAGGGCGTTACCAGCTTGGTTGTGATATCGGTATAACCGGCATGCAGCGCGAGACTCCACGTCTCGTTAAGCGGTACCGTAGCGTCAAGTTGCAAGTAGCCAGTGCCTTGCGAATCATCGCGATAACCCTGCTCAGTATCGATCGCAAAATAATCGGTTAGCGATCTTGAGTATTTTAGTGTCAACCATTTAAAGGTCAGGGCGCCATTGGCTTCGAGAGTGTTGAATGAGCGCGACGGCAAACCCGCTTCATCGAGATTTCCGCCCGGATAGAGGTAACCATAAAGACCGGTGCGCCACGACCAATCCGAGTTAATGTTGGCGCCATAACTGGCATATAGATCGAGTTCCGCCGTGGCGCCCGGATAGAGCTTCTCGCTGATGCTGGAGCCCCAAAGTCCGGCTGCAAAACCGTTCGGTAGCGTTAAATCACCGCCACCTTGGATCGCAGGATGACCCCAGGTTTGCGTCAGACCGCGGAACATATAATCCGATGTGATGGCCACGTTACCGGTGATCGAGCTGGTGCTCGTCGCGCTATCCTCCGCGTGAGCGTTGATCGATCCTGCTGCTGCAAGTAGTAAATAGGTAATGTGCAATAAGTGTGTACGCATGGTGCATTACTCCTTCAAGCTAGTCCGAATAGGACCAGCAATAGGTCGATCAATTTGATGCCGATAAATGGCACGATGATGCCGCCAATGCCGTAGATCAACAGGTTACGGCGCAGCAGCGCACCGGCGCCGAGCGCGCGATAACGCACGCCTTTAAGCGCCAGCGGGATAAGAAAAATAATAATCAGCGCATTAAATATCACGGCGGATAAAATGGCGCTTTGTGGTGTTGCCAGGTGCATGACATTGAGCGTGTTCAACTTAGGATACGTGGTAGCGAATGCAGCCGGAATAATCGCGAAATATTTCGCGATGTCGTTGGCAATAGAAAATGTGGTCAACGAGCCGCGCGTGATCAGCAATTGCTTGCCGACTTCAACCACCTCGATCAGCTTGGTCGGGTTTGAATCAAGATCAACCATATTGCCGGCTTCTTTCGCCGCTTGCGTGCCAGTGTTCATCGCTACGGCGACATCGGCTTGCGCCAAGGCGGGTGCGTCATTGGTGCCGTCCCCGCACATCGCAACCAACCGGTCTTGCGCTTGAATATCGCGAATCAATTTCAGTTTCGCTTCCGGTGTAGCCTCTGCAAGGTAATCATCGACGCCTGCTTCAGCGGCGATCGCGCTGGCGGTTAGCGGGTTGTCGCCGGTAATCATGATCGTCTTGATACCCATGCGGCGAAGTTCCGCGAAGCGTTCGCGAATGCCGCCTTTGACGATGTCTTTCAGCTCGATAACGCCGAGTGTGTTGCGACCATCAACCACAATCAATGGTGTTGCGCCTTGTTTTGCAATCGATTCGGCAATGCGTCGCACTTCAATGGGCAGGTGACTGCCAGCGGCGGTCAGATGTTTCTCTACCGCATCCAAAGCGCCTTTGCGGATTTGCCGGTTCGGCAAATCGACTCCGCTCATGCGGGTTTGCGCAGTGAAGGGGACAAAGTGCATATTGTCGTGCTGGATTACGCGTTCGCGTAACCCAAATTTTTCTTTCGCCAGTACAACGATACTGCGGCCTTCCGGTGTTTCATCGGCCAGCGAAGCAAACTGGGCGGCATCCGCTAGCGCGTGCAGATCGATGCCCGGTGCGGGATGAAAGGCGACCGCTTGGCGATTGCCTAACGTGATTGTTCCGGTTTTATCCAACAGCAACACATCGACGTCACCCGCCGCTTCAACGGCACGGCCCGAGGTGGCGATCACATTGGCCTGGATCATGCGATCCATGCCGGCAATGCCAATCGCCGAGAGTAAACCGCCAATGGTTGTGGGGATTAAACAAACGAGCAGAGCAACCAGTACCGTGATCGTAATCGGTTCACCGTGCCCGGCGGCTTGCACGCTGTATAGCGAATACGGTAACAAGGTCGCACAGGCAAGCAAAAAGATCAAAGTGAATTTTGCTAATAAAATGGTCAGGGCAATTTCATTCGGTGTTTTGCGTCGTGAAGCGCCCTCGACCATCGCGATCATTCGGTCGAGAAAACTTTCGCCGGGGTTTCGGCTGATGCGCACAATGATCCAATCCGATAATACGCGCGTGCCACCGGTGACGGAGCTTCGATCACCACCGGACTCGCGAATAACCGGTGCCGACTCACCCGTGATGGCGCTTTCATCAACGGTGGCAGCGCCCTCGATCACCTCGCCGTCGCCGGGAACAAAATCCCCACTTTCGATCAGTACGATATCGCCCGCGCGCAACGAATTTGCGTCGGTTACGGTGATCTTTGCGTCGCGATCAGGCGTCGCCAATTTTTTTGCCGTGACATCACGGCGCGCACTGCGTAACGCTTGCGCCTGTGCTTTGCCACGGCCCTCGGCAATCGCTTCGGCAAAGTTGGCAAATAACAGTGTGAACCACAGCCAGATGCCAACCCAGAAGATAAAGCTGGTAGGTGCTTCACCGTGGCCAAGCAAAGCCTGCAGCCACAAACCGGTGGTTAAAATGCTGCAAACGAACACCACGAACATGACCGGATTGCGAAATTGCCGGTGTGGTGCGAGTTTACGAAACGATTCGGCCAGCGCCGGCACCAGCAGCACCGGATCGAAGGTATTAATGCGATGAGTATGGGAGGTCATATTAATGTCCAGAGGCCATTAAGAATTCAGCGATTGGCCCAAGCGCCAGTGCGGGCAGGAAGGTCAATGCCCCAACGACAATTACAGTGCTTGCCACCAACACAACGAATAGCGGTGTGTGCGTTGGCAATGTGCCGGCGGATTCGGGAACGTGTTTCTTGGCGGCCAGCGATCCGGCGATCGCTAACATGCCAATGGCCAGTGCGAGGCGAGAAAAGAACATGCAAATGCCAAGCAGCGTGTTGTAAAAAGGGGTATTGACGGTTAACCCAGCGAATGCGCTGCCGTTATTGTTCGAGGCCGAAGAAAAGGCATAGAGAATTTCACTGAAGCCATGCGCACCTGGATTGGCAAGCCCTGCCAATCCGGCTGGCGCCATCACGCCAATCGCCGTTCCGATCACCACCAATGCGCACGGGATCAGCACGACTAAACTTGCCATTTTCATTTCATACGCTTCTATCTTCTTCCCCAAGTATTCTGGAGTGCGCCCGACCATTAACCCGGCGATAAAGACGGCGACTACGGCGAATGCCAGCAAGCCATACAAACCGGAGCCCACACCGCCGAAAATCACCTCGCCGAGTTGCATCAACCACAGCGGTATAAGCCCACCGAGCGGGGTAAACGAATCGTGCATCGCGTTAACCGAGCCATTCGAGGCTGCGGTCGTAGCACTGGCCCAGATCGTCGAATTAACGATACCGAAGCGCGCCTCTTTGCCTTCCATGTTGCCGCCGGCTTGCACGATGGAGGCGGACTGGTCTACACCGAGGGCGTCAAACGCCGGATTGCCAGCTTGTTCCGCCATCGTGCAAGCGAGCAGCAGGGGCACAAAAATGACGACCATGACGGCGAGCAACGCCCAACCCTGACGCCGATCGCCGACCATGCGTCCGAACGTGTAGCACAGTGCGGCCGGAATCAGCAGAATCGCGAGCATCTCAAGAAAGTTGCTCAGCGGCGTTGGGTTCTCGTACGGATGCGCCGAGTTCACGCCATAGTAGCCGCCCCCGTTGGTGCCAAGTTGTTTGATCGCAATCTGGGACGCGGCGGGACCCAGCGGCAGTGACTGTTCGGTCACCGTTGTTTCTTTGGTAACGTCATTGTCTTGTTCATCTTTAACTGAATTGCCCTCAGCATCCTTGACCGTTTCGGTCATGCTGGTTGCTTCCAGCAGCGGCACGGTGGTGTAAGGTTTAAAGTTTTGCGGCACGCCTTGCGCCATCAAAACCGCCGCCAGCACGAAGGACAAAGGCAATAGCACATAGAGCGTGCTGCGGGTTAAGTCGACCCAGAAGTTGCCAATGGTGCTGGTGGTGCGGCGCGTAAAGCCGCGGATTAAAGCAATCAAAACGGCAATGCCGGTCGCGGCGGATAAAAAGTTTTGCACGCCTAAGCCCAGCATCTGTGTGAAATAACTTAGTGTTGATTCGCCGCTGTACGCTTGCCAATTGGTGTTGGTCGCGAAGCTAATCGCGGTGTTGAGCGACAAATCCGGATTAATGGCACCAAGTTGTTGCGGGTTGAGCGGCAACCAACTTTGAGCCCGTTGTAGAAAATACACGACGAGCAAGCCGGCAATATTAAAAATCAACATCGCGAGCGCATAGCGCTTCCAGCTCATCTCCTCGTCTTTGCGAACGCCGCCAACCCGATAGAGAAGGTTCTCGACCTTAGCGCCGAAACGCGTAACCGCATTCGGGGTATCGGCGAACACCAAGGCCATATAACTGCCGAGCGGTTTCACTAGCAGTAGCAGTACGCCTAAATAAAGGCTGATCTGCAGATAATCATTAGCGGTCATTCGAACCACTCCGGTTTGAGTAGGGCGGTAAATAAATAAATACTTAAGGCGGCGGCGATGATGCCGGCCAGTACATACAGGGCGTTCATCAATGTTTTCTCCGTCCTAAGAAGTGGAAACAGCTGATGACCGCGATCAGCGCGATAATGCCGATGACAACGAAGGTCGCGTTCATCAGCGATCCATTAGCCGGTCGCACAATTTGAGATACGCCGCTGTCACGATGATTAAGGCGGCGAGCAACAGGAGATAAACAAGGTCCATGGCAAACTCCTAGACAACGGTTGCCACTTTAGAGACAGGGCTATAAGAAATGAGTAGAAATTACGGTTGCAGGTATAAAAAAAACATAAAAACGATGATTTAGTAGATGTTGCAAACTTGACCGCCGGGCAATCAGCCGCGACAGTAGCGGTTGCGGTGCACGTATTTTGAAGGCGACGAAAACCTTATGGCCTCCGTTTTTTATGTTTCGCCAATGACCTACGGATTGATCGGGTTATTACTGGGTGTAGTGCTTGGTAGTCTTGGCGTTTGGCGCTGGGCAATGCGCTATGCCACGCAGGCGCGTGTTGCAGGCGCCGCCACCCGTGATGTGGAGATCGCGCAGCTTACCGGCGAGATCCATGCCTTGCGTTCCAATTTGGCCGCTGCGGAATTGGCGCGAGTTGATCTGGAGCGTCAGCAGCAGGAGGTACAGACTCGGCATTTGGCCCTGACGCGTGAGCATGCGATGTTGGTCGGCCAAATGGAGCGATTGGTGTTGCTCGACCAAGAGCTCGCCCGAACCCGCGATGAGTTGCGGCAAACGCGTACGCTGGCCGAGCGCAGTGAAATCCGCGCTGCCGAGTTGGCGATCAAGTTGGACGAACAACGCCTTGCATTGCAGGAAAAACTGACGCTATTGGATATGGCGCGCGAGCAACTCAGCGCCAATTTCAAAGCCTTGGCGAATGAAATTTTGGAGGATAAATCGAAACGCTTCACCGAGCAAAACAGCGCTAATATTGGTTTATTGCTCAATCCATTACGCGAACAACTGAAAGATTTTCATAAGACGGTTTCCGAGGTTTACGATAAGGAAAGCCGCGAGCGTGGACTCCTCAAACATGAAATCGAATCGCTGAAAAACATCAATCAGCGCATTAGCGAGGATGCGACCAATCTCACTCGCGCCTTGAAGGGCGATAGCAAAACTCAAGGTGCTTGGGGTGAGCTGATCCTGGAACGTTTGTTGGAAGCGTGCGGTCTGCAGAAAGGCCGTGAATACGACGCGCAAGTCGGGTTAAGGCACGAAGACGGCGGACGTCCGCGCCCCGATGTGATTGTGCATTTGCCACAAGGGCGCGATTTGGTCATCGATGCGAAAGTGTCGTTGACCGCTTATGAGCGTTATTGCGCGGCTGCCGACGAGGCGGAGCGTGCGGGTCATTTGGCGCAGCATCTGACATCGATCCGTCAGCATGTGAAGGATTTGGCTGGGCGCGGTTACAGCGAATTGCTCGGCACCAACACCATGGATTTCGTGCTGATGTTTATTCCGGTGGAAGCCGCTTACATTGAGGCGGTTCATCACGATGACACCTTGCATCAATACGCATTGGGTAAACAAGTGGTGATCGTGACCACATCAACGCTACTGGCATCGTTACGTACTGTTGCTAGCTTATGGCGCTTCGATGACCGCAATCGCAATGCCCTGGAGATTGCCGATCGCGGCGGCAAGTTGTATGAAAAATTCTTAGGGTTCGTCAGCGATTTGGAGAGAGTAAAAACAGAACTCGATGCGGCGCAACGCGCGCTGGAAGCGGCTTTCGGCAAACTTGAACGCGGTAGCGGGAATTTGGTGGGGCAGGTGCAGAAACTAAAGGAGCTTGGCGCCAAAACCAGCAAATCTTTAGACCCTGCGTTGCTCGAGCGCGCCCAAGCGGAGGAGCTTCCACGCTTGAACACGCCCGAGTCGCAAGCAGTGCCGGATTAAGCGGCATTAAAGGAAGGATATTGCGAATTTCCTATGCAAAAATCCTGCGATTTAAGAGTAGGTTATAGCAAATAGTTCGGGGGATATCGAGACAAATATCCAGCTTTCGTGATCGGTATCGAAAATGGCCTTAAGCCGTGTGGCAGCACCCCACCGTGCACTATGCGCATGCCCGAAGGAAATCCCCTTGTGGGACGGACTTCGCCCCATCAGGGGATGAAAATCAAGTCAATAAACTGTGCTCCTTCCCCCTTGATGGGGGAAGGTTGGGATGGGGGTGAAAGTCGCAGCGACGCAGTACCGGCCTACGCAGCGGACGAATTGCTGTCGTCAGCCCTTAGACGGCTTATGCAACTGACTATTGCGATACCCATAAAAGAAATAAATCGCCAGCCCAAGAATCGTCCACAACACCAACCGAATCCAAGTATCGATCGGTAGACCATAGATCAAATAAAGGCATCCAGCGGCGCCAAGCGGGCAAGTGATCCACGGCAACGGCGTACGGAACGGGCGTGCCAGATCCGGACGAGTGCGACGCAGGATAAGAATCGCGATACACACCGTCATAAACGCCAGCAGCGTACCGATATTGGTCAGCTCTGCCAGGATATCAATCGGCAAAATGCCGCCCAAAATAGCCGCGATGACACCGGTGATTAAGGTATTGATATGCGGTGTGCGGTGCTTTGGATGCACTTTGGCGAATACGGGTGGAATTAAGCCATCTTTGGACATCGCATAAAAGATGCGCGGTTGTCCAATCATCATCACCAAGATCACCGAACTTAAACCGGCCACCGCACCAAGCTCAATCAACGGCGCCAGCCACGATTTCAATGCCGGAATGCTTTCAACGGCCAAAGCGACTGGATGCGCCACACCTTTGAAGCTGGCGTAGGGCATGATGCCGGTTAGAATCCCTGCAACCACGATATACAGCAACGTGCAGACAACCAAGCTTGCGATAATCCCAATCGGCATATCGCGTTGCGGGTTTTTTGCCTCCTGCGCGGCCGTGGAAACCGCATCAAAACCGATATACGCAAAGAAGATAATCGAAGCACCTTCGACCACGCCGAACCATCCGTAATGACCCACACCGTTGGCATCGATCACACGGTCAGGAATAAAGGGATGCCAGTTTGCCGGCGTGATATAGTAAAGGCCGAACGCGATGAACAACAGGATCACAATCAGCTTAACGGTAACAATGATGCTGTTGACGAAGGTGGATTGGGTAATGCCGAAGTAGCACAGCGTGGTCACCGCCATCGTGATAAATACCGCCGGTAAATTGATCCAGGCGCCGGTCGTGACGATTTCAAATGCCCCTGCGCCTTTAACAAACGGTGAGTTGGTCAATACAGCGGGCAAATGAATGCCAATGTGTTCAAGCAATGGCACGACATACCCCGACCAGCCAACCGCAACGGCCGATATTGAAACCAAGTATTCGAGCACCAAATTCCAGCCGATAAACCAGGCCATGAATTCGCCCATCGTCGCGTACGAATACGAATAGGCACTGCCCGCCACTGGAATCATCGCCGCAAACTCGGCGTAACACAGTGCCGCCAACGCGCAAACCGCTCCGGCCAAGATAAACGACAGCGCCAATGCCGGCCCGGCGTTATTCGCCGCCGCCACGCCGGTTAAAACGAAAATGCCGGTACCGATGATCGCGCCGATGCCAAGGCCGGTTAACGTCCACGGCCCAAGCGCACGCTTTAGCGAAACGCCTTCCTCATCGATTTCTTCAGCTACGACTTGCTGGATCGTTTTGGTTGCGAACAGTTGTTTCATCATTGGGGATTGCGCCTCATTTTGGCCGTAACTTAAGGGAGGCTAATAAACACTGGGCCTAGCAGTCCGGCTGTTTCCTCCCCAGTAGCAGCGGACTTAAGGGACTAATATCCCGAACCAAGGCGCTGGGTAACATACGCGAGGTACGGGCAGTGAGCAAGCTGTAGGGTGGGCGTTGGCCCACAATGCCGCATCATTTGAACGTTATTGGAAATCCTAGGTACCCGGTGGGCCAAGGCCCACCCTACAAATCCTGGTTTTAGCGGCGGATATTTGCTTATCCGGCTCTTCCGGAAAACTCCCCGGTCTCGGTATTCACTTTGACTTTCTCCCCCGTGCCGATGTATTCGGGTACCTGGATTTCAAGGCCAGTGCTGAGCTTGGCTGGTTTGGTGCGTTTGGTGGCTGAGGAGCCTTTCAACTCCGGCGGCGTTTCGATTACTTCAAGTACGACCGATTGCGGCATCTGTACACCGACCGGCATGCCTTCGATCACCAGCATATACGCGCCTTCGAGCGCTTCGGTGATGTAGCCGGCATCGGTGTCGATAACGTCGGCATCGAGTGTGTATGGCGTAAAATCCTCATTGTCCATAAACACGAACGCGTCACCGTCCTTGTATGAAAAGGTGCAGGGGCGTTTCGCCAGATCGATTTCTCGCAATTCATCGTCGCCGCGCAAACTTAAATCGAGCTTCTGTCCACCTGGCACGCGATTCAGAATAAAGCGATAGGTGGTGTTGCCGCCGCGCGCGGTCGGCACGCTCTTTTCCAGGCTGCGTACGAGATAGGCCTGGCCGTTGTGTTCGACGACGGTACCGCGTTTGATTTCGTTGGCTCTCATAATTATTTCCGTTCTTTTATTAATTGAATGACGTCATCGAAACGCTGCTCAATGCGTTGCAATAGCTCCACTTGTCGAGCCATCAATTGATGATTGTAAGCTGTGGCTTCGGTGGATTGCGGTGCTTGCCGCTCTTGTTGCTTCAGAGCGTCGCGCGCTTGGAGAATCTTATTGCGAAATTCATGTGCATCGATAATGCCTGTAAGGTGCATATCGTTGGCTTGACCAGCGCTGTGTCCGGCCGTTTCAAACTTTAGCGTGCTGAGATGGAAATGGCGCAGAATCGGGCCTTCGATAAACGTGACATCTTGAATGTTTTCTAATGGGATGGTTTTCGCCACTTGCACTAGGATCCCCTTGCGGTAGTGCAGGGTTTTGTCATCTAAACGGCATTCCAGTTTGTCGAAATAATGGCGCGCCCACCATTGTCCTGCACCCAAAAACCAGATGATCGCTAATGGTAGGCCAATGATCGTCATAGCGATTGTAAAGCCAATCGTTATAACCAAATATGGCCGAATCAGAGGGTTGAATTTTGCTTCCGCCACGATAAGACCTTTATTTTGGCTGTAACCGTATCGCGCCATCCAAGCGGATCGTACCGCCATTCAAATAGCGATTCTCCAAAATAAAGGCGGCCAGGTTTGCATATTCCTCGGGTTTTCCAAGCCGTGACGGATAGGGTACTTGAGCACAAAGCGATTCATACACTTGCGGTGGCATGCCATCCACCATCGGTGTGTGAAAGACGCCGGGTGCAATCGTCATCACACGCACACCAATGCGGGCGAATTCGCGCGCCATCGGTAAGGTCATGCCGACCACTCCCCCTTTTGATGCGGAGTAGGCGGCTTGACCGATTTGGCCTTCGAACGCGGCGATCGATGCGGTATTGATGATAACGCCGCGTTCGTTGTCTTCGCCTTGCGGGTTGTGCTGCATCAGCTCGGCGGCGCTTTTGGCGACATTGAAGCTGCCGATCAAATTCACCATCACGGTGGTTTGAAATTGCTTCAACGGCATCGCGCCTTCTTTTCCCAGAACACGGCCGGCGCCGAGGATGCCGGCGCAGCTGATCGCTGCGTTTAATCCGCCCATGCGTTGTTGCGCCAATTTTAAATTGGCCACGACATTGTCTTCCGAGGTGACATCGGTGCGGAAATAACTGGCCGCGGCACCTAATTCAGCGCACGCAGCGGCACCTTTTTCATCATTGATATCGAACAAGGCGACCTGCGCGCCATGGGAGGCCAAATGCCGGGCGACCGCCAAGCCCAACCCGGATACGCCGCCGGTGATGGCGGCTTTTACTTGATTCAGTTGCATAGTAAATTCCTGCTAACGTTGATACGTAATTCCATTCCAGTAATTATCGTCATTCCCGCTTACGTGGGAATGACGTGATAAAATTTTGAAACAGATTTCTCATTATAGCTTGCGCAGATAAAAGCGATTGCAACTGAAATGCCCCGTATTTCCCATGGCCTGATCAATACGATGGAAACCGTTTTTTATATACAGCGCTTGCGCGGCATGCATATGCGTTAGCGTTTCGAGGTAGCACGTGCGATAGCCCAATGATCGCGCTGCATCTAAACAATGGGTGATCAACGCTTGGCCAGCGCCGAGGCCGCGCAGCTCTGGAAGAAAGTACATTTTGCGCAATTCGCAAACGGAAGGTTCGCTGCCTTCCAATGCGGCAACCCCGCCACCGCCAAGCACCCGGCCATTGCGCTCAATGACAAAATAAGCGGCACCGGGTTTCGCATAAGCGGCATGCATTTGCGAAACTTCGGCGTCGTGAATTGCAAAGCCGGGGCCATCGGCACCGAATTCCGGCATCACGGTGCGAATAATCCCAGCCACGGCCGCGTCATCGCGCGGCTCGATCGGGCGGATCGAGAATAAGGAAATCGGTTCCATAAAATGCGAATTATAACGGCCGGCGAAAATCCAGATCGTAACGCGCGCCGTGCACCAACACATGCACACGAAGATCGGTGATGCTGATCGGTGCATTCGGTGTGGCATCGGCGATGTTGGACTGGCTCACATCGGCCGGGTCAACCACGGTAATGCCGCCGCTGCCCATCACATCGAACACATTGTCCGGTCCAATAAATGCGGCGGTATTGGCATCCAACCCAAGCCCCAACGCAAACGGATTCAGCGCCAAGGCGGCAAGTAAGCGGCCGAGCCGATCACAGGCGCCGCCGCCATGATCGATAATCACGCGGTTGGTTAAACCTAGGCCCGGTGCTAGGGTTACTCCGCCCATACGCGGCGTTGCCCCGGGCTCGCCGCTAGCAAGCATGTGCTCGGCCATGACGGCAGCCCCACCGGCGCTGCCAGCGATGTTCATGCCTTCGGCATTGCGCCGGCGCAGCAGCCGCGCCAACGGCGTGCCGCCAATCAGCGTCGACAACCGCAAGGGCGCGTGTGCCACCAGATACACGGCATCGGCGCGTTCGACCGCATCAAGCGTTTCGCGTTTCTCGCCGTCCCCGCGTGTGGTCAGAGCAATCTCCCGCACTTGACCGGCGCCGTGGGCAAGTAACGCGGTTTCCAATTCGTCCGGCGGCTCCTCTTGCGCCGTACACGCCGTAATAAGGGCAATGTTGGGGCGTTGGCCGGAGATGGCGAGGAATCGTTTTAAAATCCGCGCTTCCCCGTCGAGATCCTCCGCGCCGCCAATGGGAATCAGAAATCCACGCGATTTGTCGGGTCCGAGTTTCGCAGGCACGGTTATAACTCCGGCTTGAAGGGATAAATAAAGATTATACGCATGGTTTTCTTTCCCGATGCGTTTTTAGCAAATGATGAAGGTGCTCGCTTAATGCTTTAAGCGGCGTTTGTGATGCGGTTAATTCTGGGAGGCGGTCACGTATGCTGGCCGATAATCGTGCACGCCTAGGCACATCGTGGGCAATGGCGACCGCCGTTTCTGCCAGCGCGGTTGCGCTGGGTACGATCAACTCCTCCAAACCCAAATGGCGCAGCATTGCCATCGATTGGCGTCCGCGCATCAATTGACCCGGGCAGGTCACCACCGGTAACGCGCAGTGCAACGCATCGAGGGTGGTATTGCCGCCCGACCAATGCAAGCTGTCCAGCATTACATCGCAGACAAGATTGACGCGCAAATAATCGGATCTAGAGCGTTGTGGAAAAAAATGCAAATGCTCCTCTGGGGTATCGCTGATGGCGCCCAAAGCTTTCAACAAGCGGGCACGTAACAGTCTAGTCATGCCCACCGTTTGGCCATCGAACAGCACGATTAAGGCGGTTGGGTCACGCCGTATCAATTCGATTAGCAAGGCATCGTTGTCGGGATGCAGCTTGAATGGCGATTGCGGAAACAAATAGAGTTTGCGCTGATCCGGCAGTCCAAGGTCGGCGCGCGTTGGGATTGCCGGAAGTGGCGGGCTTAAGTAGCGGGTGCCCAAACCCGGCAAAGTCAGCAAGGGTTCACTGTAATGCTGTTGGGCGTCGTGCGGCTCCATTTCGGCGCAGCTTAAGAATGCATCGATGCTGGGAAGCCCCGTGGTGACCGGGTGACCCCAAGCGCAAAGTTGGATGGGGGCAAGGCGCAAGGCTGCCAACGCCAATACCCGTGCCTCCATACCAATTTCGGGATAAAGCAACACATCCGCATCCAATTCGCGTAAGCGTCGCGCGATTTGCGCCAATGGGCCATCGATGCGCAGCAGTTTGTTGGCGGCTCGTGCGAATTGGCGGGTCAGTTCGTCATCGTATTTGCCAATTTGCACCAAGATGACTTCGAAGCCGTGTTGCGCCAGATAGTGCACCCAGGAAAAAAAATAGGCGCCCACCGTGCATTGGCGGAAAAAACTGCTGACCATCAGCAAGCGCGGCCGCTTCCGGCTCGGGGATGGCGCCGGGTTGGAAAATTCGGGTAAGAGCGTGGTGAGCGCAGCGTTTAACCAGCGGCCGTAGATTTCCTGCAGTAAGCGATCGTCGCGTCCTTGATAAGCGAGATAAAAATTCTCCCAAATGAACACGGCCGGATCCGGTTGAATCTCGGCGATGCGGGCGGGGGAATAGGTTTGCGTGAATTCATTAAGTTGGGCTGCATAATTGCCGCGCGCTTGTTCAACGTCGTTGGCGCTTTCATACAGCGCCGGTAAGCCCAAATGGCGGGCCAGCGAAATCTGAAGTTGTTGGGTAGCACTGGCTGTTGGCGCTAGTTCATCCAGTAGTGTGTTGGCCTGGGTGAGGTTGCCTTGATGACGCAAGCTTGCGGCGAGCCCCAACGCTTGTGCAAAACGTTGCGGTTGATGGGGGTAAATGCGCAAGCCCAGGGACAGCGCAGCGTGTGTATCTCCGGCAACCGCAAGTAAGGTCGCTGCGCGTTCGAGTGTTTCCTGCTCTTGATTGCGCGAAATCAAGTTTTTAAGAATCGGCAACGCTTCTGCGCCGCGCTCGTTTTCGGTTAGTCCTTGCGCCAGGTTTAGTGCAGCGAGTGCATTTTCCGGCTCTGCTGCATGCACCTCGAACAGCATTTCAATCGCGCGTTGCCGATGATCGGACTTAAGCAGAAGTAGGGCGAGGTTGTAACGCGCATCTTGACCTTTTGGGTAAGCTTGCAGCGCTGTTTCGTAAGCGCGGGCGGCTTGCGTTAGCTCGTTGGCGTCGCGATGCGTGTTACCAATGCGCAGCCAGCATAAGGCGAATAAACGCTGAAATTGGTCATTTTCGGGCATTGCGCGAAGCAATATCTGCAGGTCTGCAATCGCCGCTTGCCAACGCTTGAGTTGCAACGCGCAATTGACGCGCAATACGCGAGCTTCGAGCAAGGTCGGCGCGAACGCCAGGCTGCTGCTGGATGCGGAATACGCCTTTTCATAATCCCCATGGGAAAAAGCGGTGCGCGCGATAGTGATATGGTGATCCAGGTTCGTAGCGGACATAAGGACAATAGGTTAATTAACCGCGCGCGCGACTTTACTGGCGCTCTCGCGGCCCAATTGTGCGCTTAACCAGCGCCCGGTTTCGACCAAGCCGGCCAAGTTAACGCCGGTAGTGATGCCCATGCCTTCAAGCATATAAACCACATCTTCAGTTGCGACATTGCCGCTGGCGCCCCGTGCGTAAGGGCATCCGCCGGTTCCGGATACGGCGGCATCGACCACGCTTACGCCCAATTCCAAACACGCCAGAATGTTCGCCAGCGCCTGTCCGCGTGTGTCGTGAAAATGGATTGCCAATGCGTGGATGGGTACGGCATCGGCTACTGCCGCGAGCATGGCTTGTGCCTTAAGCGGCGTGCCAACCCCGATGGTGTCGCCCAGCGAGATTTCATAGCAACCCAATTCATGCAGGCGCGTGGCCACGCGGACCACGTCGGCGACCGGAACTTCGCCTTGATAAGGGCAACCAAGCACGGTGGAGACATACCCACGCACTTGTAATTTTTCCATTTTAGCGCGTTCGATCACAGGTATAAAACGTGTAATCGATTCTTCAATGGAGGCGTTAACGTTTTTGCGGTTAAACGCCTCGGATGCTGCCGTAAATACGGCAATTTCACGCACACCGACGGTGAGCGCGCGCTCTAAGCCTTGCAGGTTGGGTACCAACACCGGATAGGAAACGCTGGTTTTTTTGGTAATGCCGGCATACACCTCAACCGCATCGGCAAGTTGCGGCACCCACTTTGGGCTTACGAAGCTGGTCGCTTCGATGCTGCGTAAGCCGGTTTCCGACAGGCGATTGATCAGCTCGATCTTAATCGTTGTAGGGACGATCGCCGTTTCGTTTTGTAAGCCGTCGCGGGGGCCGACTTCAACGATGCGAACGTATTTGGGAACGCTGGCCATGGCTTAGTGTTTGTCTCTGAGCGATATGGCTCGTTTTGCTTTGTTCACCGCTTGGTCTAGGCTCTTTCGCGATTTACCGGTAAAGCGCAAGCGCGCGAACGGTTGTTCGGCATACAAATCGATGCGTTCCAAAAGATTTTGAGTCTGTTCCGGTGAGCCGCTGATTTCGTTGTGCAATGATCGATTGGGCTGGCGCTCCACGGAACCGTCGATGGCGCCGCCGACAATTAAATGGGCAACGCGTTGATGCTCCGGAGCGCTAAAGGCCAAGTAACCGTCTTCATAACGCCAACGCAAAATAAAATAACCACCGTTGTTCGGTATGGCGGAGGACGGGAGTTTATTGTCCGCCTCGAATTCGAATAGGCGTTGTGCTTGTGCGGTTGCGAGTAGAACGTGGTTTTGCCCCCGCGCGGTAAAAAATTGTACCCGTGCGGTCGCCGATTTGGCCGGCGCCTTGCTGGTTACGTTGGTTACTGTGCAGTCTTTGTCAATAAAAACCGCGAAATCCGCATCGTGACCGGTTTCATCCAATCCGATCCAACCTCCGGGCCAGTTCGGATCGCAGGTATCGGATAGACTTGCCGGCATCGATTCAAAGCGGGTGGTTTCGCAGCCGCAGAGGGTGCATAAGGCCACGCATAAAATCCCCAGCAGCCCCATTTTATGTAATGTCATTGGTTGCTCCCTTGAATTGATTGGTTGGGACCAAGCGTCACCAGTACTGCGTCCGCTTCGACGAAGTCACCGGCAACCACCTGCACGGCGGTGATATCGGTGGTATATGGCGAGCGCAGGGTAATTTCCATTTTCATCGCCTCCATCACGATCAATTCTTGTTCTTGTTCCACTTGATCGCCGACATGGGTTTTAACCAGCACGATTCGTCCCGGCATGGGCGCGATAATCCGATCCATTTTCGTGTCCGCGCTTTTTTGGTGTGCGAATGCGTCAATGCGGTTGAACGAAACGCGATGGTCACCGTTGTGAACCAGCACTCGGTTTTCCGATACGCGGGTAAGCAGGCGATGGACGATTCCATCAAAACTGGCATTGAGCCACCCACCGCTAAGGGTGGCGTTAGTCACGGCGCAGGTTTGCGAATGGCAGACCAAATTGTAATGGCCCGCTACGCCGTGTGCGTGGATTTCAATGCGCTCACCGCGATGGAGAAAGCACACAATGCGCTTGCCGTGATGACCCAACCGCCATGCGTCGGATTGTGCAAAGGGTGAATGAGGGTCCGCACTGTTTTTTGCGAATTGTCGCGTAGCGATTTCGTTCTTAAGCAGCACCGCGGTAGCGGCTGCGAACAGCGCCGCGGTTTCCGGTGTTTGGATTTTTGGCCGGAATTCATCTAAGTGCCGATCGAGGTAACCGGTATCAATACGCCCTTCAGTAACCGCCGGATGACGCACCAGACGCTCTAAAAATTCGACATTCGATTTTGGACCAACGATATCCGTGTCGCGCAGCGCCTCGCGCATCCGCGTCAGGGCGCGTTCGCGGGTGCTGTCATAGGCAATCATTTTGGCGATCATCGGATCGTAAAAAATACTGACCGTATCGCCTTCGATCACGCCGGAATCCAAGCGCAATTGCTCTGTTTGGTCGGGCAGTCGCAGACGCTCCAATCGCCCCGATCCCGGCAGGAAGTTTTGTTCGGGATCTTCCGCGTACAGCCGCAATTCGACGGCGTGGCCTTTTGCCCGGACCTGGTCTTGCGTCAGCGGCAACGGCTCTCCGGCTGCAATGCGCAATTGCCACTCGACCAAATCCAGACCCAGCGTCAACTCAGTTACCGGGTGTTCCACCTGTAGCCGGGTATTCATTTCCATAAAATAGAACGTGCCGTCTTGGGCGACGATGAATTCAATGGTTCCGGCACCCACGTAATTAACTGCGCGTGCAGCCGCGACGGCGGCTTTCCCCATTGCGGTGCGCTGCGCGCCATTCAGGAAAGGCGAGGGCGTCTCTTCCAACACTTTCTGATAGCGGCGCTGCGCGGAGCATTCGCGTTCGTTTAAGTGGATGATATGCCCCTGGTTATCTCCAAACACTTGAAATTCGATATGACGCGGATGCTCTATGTAGCGCTCCAGAATCATGCGCTCATCGCCAAACGAGCTTTTGGCTTCGCGTTGCGCCGATGCCAAGGCGTCTGAAAACTCATCCGCTTTGCGTACGATGCGCATGCCCTTGCCGCCGCCGCCGGCCGCGGCTTTGATCATGAGCGGGAAACCGACCTTGTGGGCTTCATCCAGCAAGGCCTTCGGTTCCTGGTTTTCGCCGTGGTATCCAGGAACGGTTGGCACGTTGTGTTCAATCATCAGCGCTTTGGCACCGGCCTTGGAGCCCATGCGCAGCATGCTGTCCGGCTGCGGGCCGATAAAAATAAGCCCGGCTGCTGTCACAGCCTGTGCAAAAGCAGCGTTCTCGGACAGGAAACCATAGCCTGGATGAATCGCTTGTGCGCCGGCTGCAATGGCCGCCGCAATAATGGCTTCGCCGCGTAGATAAGAATCGGCCGGCCGTGGTCCTCCGATAGGGTAGGCCTCGTCGGCCAGGTGCACGTGTTGGGCTTTGGCATCCACCTCGGAATACACCGCAACCGAACCTACGCCGAGTTTCCGGCAGGTGCGTATGATGCGGCAGGCTATCTCTCCGCGGTTGGCAATTAGTATTTTTGTAAACATTTCAGCCTCAGTTCGGTGCGGCTCAAGGCGCGGAAGAAAATGACAATAGGGTTCATCGCCTTGTGGTGTGCGTTCAGCGGTTCATTATCCATGCGGCTTGCCGCTTGCCAAGAAATGCGTTCAGTCCTTCCTGGCCCTCGGGTGATATGCGCAATCGCGCAATCAGTTTTGCATTTTCGGTGTCGAGCTGCTCTTGTTCAACCAGGTCAAGCCCCGCGGCTCGCAGCGCCAGAGATTTTGCTTCACTGACAGCAACCGGCCCGGTTTTCAATAATAAATTCAGTTGCGCCTCGATCGCCGCGTCCAGCAGATCCGGTGCAACCACCGCGTGAACCAAGCCGATCGATTTTGCGGTTTCCGCGCCGAATATCTCCGCGGTTAAAAAAAAGCGGCGTGCTTCATTTAACCCAATGGCTGCAAGAACGTAAGGTGAGATGACGGCCGGTACCAGACCTAGGCGAGTCTCGGTTAAGCCAAATTTGGCATGATCTGCGGCAATGGCAATATCGCAGCAGGCGATTAAACCCACCCCGCCGCCGTAGGCGGCCCCGTTGACGCGCGCCAATGTCGGTTTGGATAAAAATTGCAATGTGCGCATGAGTTTGGCAAGCCTAAGCGAATCGAGACAATTTTCGGCCTCCGATGCGCCGGCCATATCGCGCATCCAATTAAGATCAGCGCCGGCGGAGAATGACGCGCCGTTTCCGGTCAATACCACCGCACGGATCTCCGTATCGTTGTCCAGGCGCAGCAGAGTTTCGGTGAGCTCTGAAATCAACGCCGCATCGAACGCGTTGTGCAGTTGCGGTCGATTCAGCGCAAGCGTGGCAATGGCTTGTTCAATAGTGACTTGCAGCAGATCGGACATGATGGCGCGTTTAGGCTAAACCTGGGGGTGGCATCATAACCTTATCGATCAAACTCGCTGGAATGAGGGGTTGTCACGATGCTATTGCATAAGCAAATGAGAACCATTATCATTTACTTTACCTTGTTGTGAGAACAAACCTGTATGTCGCGCTGGCTGCTGTTTTTTTTATTAATAATGATGACTTTATGTGCCCAAGGGCAAGATTCGGACTATCGATTAACGATTCGCGGTCATCGCTTTGAACCCGCTGAGTTGATCGTGCCAGCGGGACAAAAAATCCGGTTGATCATCGATAACCAGGATGCAACCCCGGAGGAATTCGAAAGCTATGAACTCAATCGCGAAAAAGTGGTGAGTGCACAGGCGCAGATCGTGGTGTTTGTCGGTCCATTGCGGCCTGGGCGCTATCCGTTTTTTGGCGATTTCCATCAAGACACCGCAAAGGGTGTGCTGATTGTGCAATAGAGGGTAAGAGGCAATGTTAAGTACCGCGCTGTTGGTGTTCCGTGAGGTATTGGAAGCGGCTTTGATCGTCAGCATCGTCTGTGCCGCAACACGCGGTGTGATTGGGCGCGGTCGTTGGGTTGCAACGGGCATCGCCGCCGGTGTGCTTGGTGCTGTCGTGGTGGCGTGCTTTGCCAGTGTGATTGCCGATGCGGCCAGCGGTATTGGTCAAGAGCTGTTTAATGCATCAGTGTTGCTGGCCGCCGTGTTGATGATTGCCTGGCACACGATTTGGATGGCGAGTCACGGCCGCGAATTGAGCACGCAAATGCGTGCGGTGGGAGCGGCGGTGAGCGATGGGCGGCGGCCGTTATCGGCGCTGTTGATCGTCGTGTCGGTGGCGGTATTGCGCGAAGGCTCCGAGGTTGTGTTGTTTCTCTACGGACAGGTGGCCAATGGTTCGGATGTGGCCGGGTTGGTGGGCGGCATCGCGCTTGGCATTGGCAGCGGAGTAGCGATGGGCGCCGGCCTTTATTTCGGTTTATTGCGCATCCCAATGCGCTACTTCTTCAGCGCCACCAATTGGCTGTTATTGCTGCTTGCGGCTGGTATGGCATCGCAAGCAGCGCGTTATCTGATCCAGGCCGATGTATTACCGGCGCTTGGCGCACGTATTTGGGATTCATCGGGTTTTCTATCCGACCATTCCACCTTCGGTCAAATGCTGCACACCCTAATTGGGTACGACGCCCGCCCCGCTGGCTTGCAGATACTTTTTTATGTGGCCACTGGTGTATTAATAACCATAGGAATGAAATTATGGGGAGCTCCCTCCGCGGTAAAACCTGCGCCAAACGCTTAGCCGGTTTGGCGCTGGCAGTAAGTTTCGGTTTCAGTCATCTCCCATCGGCGCGTGCCGATCCCGCATCGAAAATTTATTTACCACAAGCCGTCTATGGCGAATGGGAACTTGAAATGCGCGGTGGTTTTGAAAACTGGGATCGGCACGACGGCGGTAACGCACAGCAATACGTGTTTGATATCGGGCGCGGCATCACCTCGCGTTGGTTTAGCGAGTTGGCATTTTTTTATTCCAAAACCGATGCTAGCAGCGGTGAGCTTGATGAAATTAAATCGGAAAATATTTTCGTTTTGACGGAACCGGGGCAGTACTGGCTCGATATCGGATTGATTGCCGAATACGTGCGCAATCGCGCCGAGCATGTGAACGAAATCGAGTTTGGACCCTTGTTGCAGAAAGAAATCGGTAACGAGCAGTTCAATTTAAATTTCGAGTTTGAACGCGAATTGGTGGGTGGCGCGGAAACGGAGCTTACCTACGGCTGGCAATGGAAGCATCGCGGTAATCCGTTATTGGAGTGGGGTTTGCAGGGTTTCGGTGAGTTTGGTGAGATCGACGATCTCGGGCACGAGCATGTGCATAAAATAGGCCCCGCCTTGTTCGGCCAAATGCGGACCGCTGAGCGCAATAAAATCAAATACGACGCGGCATTGCTGTTCGGTGTGACCAATAGTACGCCCGATACGACATTGCGCGTGCAGTTTGAATACGAGATGTATTGAAGCGAATCTACTTATATTTAGAAGTTATTCAAAGCTTCAATAAAAACCCAGGTTTTCCGTTCGCCCTGAGCCTGTCGAAGGGTGAACGGAAAAGCCGTTCATACTTCGACAGGCTCAGCACGAACGGCTTTTCTCAAAGTTCCGGCAGCACTATTTTTGAGTGCTATTTTATTACAGCAGAAATTACATTCTGAACACCCCAAACCGCTGCTTCTCGACCGGCGCATTCAATGAGGCCGAAATCGCAAGTCCCAGCACGCGACGAGTATCAGCCGGATCAATAACACCGTCGTCCCACAATCGTGCCGTGGCGTAATACGGGTGCCCTTGACGTTCGTACTGATCGCGAATGGGTGTCTTAAACTGCTGTTCCTCATCGCTCGACCAGGTTTTCCCGCTTGCCTCGAGCCCATCGCGCTTGACGGTGGCGAGAACGGAGGCGGCTTGTTCGCCACCCATCACCGAGATTCGGGCGTTCGGCCACATCCACAAAAACCGCGGCTGATACCCGCGACCGCACATCGCGTAATTACCGGCACCGAACGATCCGCCGATGATGACGGTAAATTTCGGCACATGAGAGCAAGCCACCGCCGTCACCATTTTCGCGCCGTCTTTGGCGATGCCGGAGTTCTCGTATTTTTTCCCGACCATAAAGCCGGTGATGTTTTGCAAAAACACCAACGGTATGTCGCGTTGGTTGCAAAGCTCGATAAAGTGGGCGCCTTTCAGCGCCGATTCGGAAAACAGAATCCCGTTGTTGGCGATAATCCCAACCGGATAGCCGTAAATATGGCTAAAACCGCAAACCAGTGTTTTGCCATAGCGCGCCTTGAATTCGTGGAATTGCGATCCATCGACAATGCGCGCAATAATTTCGCGGATGTCGAACGGGCGGCGGGTATCGCGCGGGACGATGCCATAAATTTCTTCGGCGGAATAATGCGGATCCAGAGGTTCCCGGGTTGCCAACGCAATCGATTTGCGTCGATTTAAATTCGCCACGATCGAACGGGCAATTTCCAAAGCGTGCTGGTCGTTTTCGGCAAAATGATCGGTAACCCCCGATGTGGTGCAATGGACTTCCGCGCCGCCTAAGGATTCTGCGTCGACAACCTCGCCCGTGGCGGCTTTGACCAGCGGCGGGCCGCCTAAGAAGATCGTGCCTTGTTCTTTGACGATGATCGATTCGTCGCTCATCGCCGGAACGTAGGCGCCGCCGGCCGTGCACGATCCCATCACCACGGCAATTTGCGGAATATTCAAGGCGGATAGGCGCGCTTGATTGTAGAAAATGCGGCCAAAGTGTTCTTTGTCCGGAAATACTTCATCTTGCAATGGCAGAAAGGCGCCGCCGGAATCCACCAGATAAATGCACGGTAAGCGATTTTCCAACGCCACTTCCTGCGCACGCAGGTGCTTTTTAACGGTGATTGGAAAATACGTGCCGCCTTTCACGGTGGCATCGTTGGCAACCACCATTACCTCAATCCCATGCACGCGGCCGACGCCGGTGATAACGCCGGCGCACGGCGCTTGATCTTCGTACATGCCATACGCGGCCATTGGGGATAACTCGAGAAACGGTGATCCGGAATCGAGTAAGGCGCGAATGCGTTCCCGCGGCAGTAACTTCCCGCGTTCAGTGTGCTTGGTGCGGGCCTTTTCACCGCCACCCAATGCAGATTTGGACAACTCGGTTTTTAAGTCCTCGACCACCGTGCGCAATTGCGTCGCGTTGGCCTTAAATTCCGCGGAATTTACGTCGATTTGCGATTCGATAACGGCCATATGCATGCTTCTCGTAAAAATTCATCCCTTAGATAATACACGGTGTCCGTCCTTGGATTCCGTTGCGCTAAATTCAGGGCGATGGGTAGGGTAAAGCACCGCGCGTGGTGAGCTCGTCGAATCACGAACGATTTTGCACAGGGGTATTAATCAAATGAAGCTCTTCTAATCGGGCCGTTTCAATTTTTCTCGTACCCAAAACCGTATGGAACTCACAGATTGCTTCATCTTACGGCCAATGCCTTTTGTTATGGCTGAAATGACGGTAACCACAATGAGCCCCCAAGTGGCGATTCGTATCAGGCTTGCATTGGCTAATAGGGAGCTTAGCCATTGCAAGGTCAAACGCCAAGTCAAGGTATTGAGTTGCTTTATTTTCCGATCGATCCAACCCAGCGGAACTATTATAACGGTCACTACTGTGACGAAGACGCTTGCGCCCAAGGTGCAAATGCCAACCAACTTGAGTTGATAGCTTAATTGACTGAAAAGCGGTTCTGTCGTGCCCGCAATCATTAAAATTTGTATAAATAAATCACGGACCAAAAAAATGCAAGCAAACAAAAAACCAGTAGCCATAATTCGCAATTGCCACAACGCAAATCGAGAACGATTCATGCCGCGGCGTATGTTTATTCGATCCCAAAAGCTCAATTGATTATGTCCAAACACTTGGTCTGCCGCATCCAAGCCGTATTGTTTGCGATAGGCGTTCACTAGAGTGCACATCACTTTGCGCGTGCTTGGCATGAGCGCGAGAGTCCATTTTCTCCTTAGGGTGAGGCCGTCCTTTAAGGCGCGGAGAAAACGCACCTCGCGTGGGTGTTCGAAGGCGGCGTTGGTTAATCGTGGCCCATGTTGGATAAAGTGCTCAAAGTCGGCAATGTGCAACGGATTTTCTAAGGCGCGTAACCATTCGCTTGCGCGAGGTTCGCGACTTGTCAAATGACGGTCGACACCAATTTCTCGCCATGCGAAATGTTTCGCCAAATGCAATAGTGCGTCGGGTTGGCACGGTGCACCCTCGGCAAGGCTTTGCAACAGTTTAAGCTCCACACAGTCACGAACTGTAAAGTTAAGTAATTCTGGACAATGTTGTAACCATTGATCCAAAACCTTTGCAGTGATTTGGGCGGATGCAATTTGCGGGAGTAGTGTGCCAACCACATCTGTGGCTAAACGCATTGCAGTCAATTTCGAAATCTCAACCACTGGAGGCTGAGACGCTTTGGGTGGTCGCAGGGGTGACGCTTGGCGTTCCGGTGGCGGAGGTTGAGATTGCCGCATTGGTGATTGTAGGAAATGCGCCGCTTGCGCAACCGGTGGCAGGGCTAAATTTTCCGGTGATTCGGGTCCTGAAGCTGAAGTTGGTTCGGAAAGGTCGGTATTCGAAGATCGATCTTCGAGGTTTTTATTCGCAAAGGGTTTAAACTTTTCCGCTTGTTTTAATGCTGCTTCGAAGGCCAAGCGTAATGTGTGGAAACCTTCAGCATCATCTTCAGGACGCGTGCATTTTAAACGTATTGCATAGGCGCGCTTGATGGCGCGCACATCCGCGGTGGGTGCGAGCTTAAGAATGGCCCAGGGATTGATCACGGTGATTAAGGCAGTAACGGAGCATCCACGCTATCGAGAAAACGCGACATGTCACCGCGAAAACGTTCGATGCGGGCGATATCCTGCGTCTCCAGCTCGCTGGCGAACGCGTGGATCCATTCACCCAGACGCAATCGTTCGTCACCGGTGCGCTCTTCAAATAAACGCTCGGCGCGCTGCATCACGGCAAGATTGGCTTGATGTTCGCGTGGGTGGATCTTGATTTCAGCCAATACGGCCAGGCGCTGCAGAATTTGTTCGGGTGTTAGCAGTCCTGGGTTTTGTTCAATCAACAATTGATGGCGCTCGGAGGTTGCCACGGCTATGGCTTCCACCTCCAAAAGACCATTCACATCGTAGGTAAAACGCACATCGACGGGGGTTTCCTCGGCTCGTTTTGGCGGCAATGGGACTGACAATTGTCCCAAGTAGACATTATTGGAAACGCGTGGCGCCTCACCTTGATAAATGCGCAGCAACAGCTGTTTTTGATAGTCCGTGGTTGGGACGTAGCGTTTTTCACGGCTGGCTGGAATAACCGTATTGCGTTCGATGATGGGAGAAAACAAGCCGTTATGGACGCGTTTGCGCTCATCGGTACGCGACACTTCGATGCCAAGTGTGTACGGACACACATCGGTCATAACGATTTCACGAAATGCCTCATCGCGATTTTTCATGCCGGTCATCACGCAGGTGCCGCGTGCGACGACTTCATCTGGGTTGAGGTGCCGCAGCGGCAAACGCCCGAACATGCGCGTGACCATGCGCGAGATCATCGGCATGCGCGAAGCCCCGCCAACCAAGACGATGGCGTCGAGTTCATTCGGGTCTTTCTTTGCATCGCGCAAGGCGCGCTCTACTGGCGTTCGAATTCGCTGCAATAGCGGGGCTGCCAGGGATTCGAATCGAGTTTCGCTGATCGACCAATGACGGTCTTGTCCCGCCAAGTGGATAGTGAGTTCGGTTTCTTGCGATTGACTAAGCTGGCACTTAAGCCGTTCCATGCGGCTACGCAATTGCGCCGTCTGCGCGCAAGTGATCTGTTCTGGACGTAGCTTTAGGTCACTTAACATGGCTTGGCATAGCAATTCGACAAAATCCTCGCCGCCTAAGAAATTGTCCCCGGCACTGGCATGCACCTCCATCACGCCTTCGTACATTTCCAGAATGGAAACATCGAAAGTGCCGCCGCCAAGATCAAACACCAAAAAATGCGCTTCGCTTCGATCTTGCTGCAAGCCATAGGCAAGTGCAGCCGCCGTGGGTTCATTGATCAATCGTTCCACTTTAATGCCGCACAGTTGACCGGCGTTGCGCGTGGCTTTGCGTTGCGCGTCGCTAAAATAAGCCGGAACGCTGATGATTGCTTCGGTCACTTTTTCGCCGGTGTGCAACTCAGCATCGGTAATCAAGGAGCGCAGCACCAATGCTGATAGATCTTCTGGGCGAAATGAATGCGTGCCTAAATTCGTCACGCGTTCACTGCCCATGTAGCGCTTGAACGTGGCAACGGACAGTGCCGGGTGTGTGATCAACCGTTCGCGCGCCGCGGCGCCAACCAATAGGGTGCCGGTTTCATCGACGCTGATCACCGAAGGCGTCAACGTCGATTGCAACGAATTCGGAATTAACTTGGGGCCATCAGCACTCCAAATACCGACCAACGAATTGGTCGTGCCAAGATCGATTCCGACAATCACAGGTCGTTGTACTCGTTAGATGAGCTCAATCGCCAACGCAGTCGCTTCTCCGCCACCGATGCACAGTGAGGCTATACCGCGTCTGCCGCCGCGTTGCTTCAGTGCATGAATCAGGGTAACGACCAAGCGCGTACCGGAGGCCCCAATCGGATGCCCCAGCGCACAAGCGCCGCCGTTCACGTTGACCTTATCGCGCGGGATTTTCAACTCACGAATCGGAGCCATGGCAACGACAGCAAACGCTTCGTTGATTTCAAACAAATCCACATCGGAAACGCTCCAGCCAAGTTTTTTCATCAGCTGCTCGATCGCACCGACCGGGGCGGTGGTAAACCAGGCCGGCTCTTGCGCCTGGGTGACATGACCTAAGATGCGCGCCAGTGGTTTCGCGCCGAGTTTTTTTGCATGCTCTTCGCTCATCAACACCGTTGCCGCCGCACCGTCGGAAATTTTCGACGAACTGGCTGCAGTGATGGTGCCGCCGTCTTTGCGGAAGGCGGGTTTTAAGCCGGCGATTTTGCCGAGATCGCATTTGGCCGGCTCTTCGTCGGCGCTGATCACGACATCACCTTTGCGTCCAGAAACCGTTACCGGCGTGATTTCGTTGGCGAAAGCCCCCGATTGTTGCGCAGCCAACGCGCGCTGCACCGATTCGGTCGAGAACGCGTCTTGTTCCTCGCGGGTAAATTTGTATTTATCCGCACAGTTTTCGGCGAACACGCCCATCGCGTTTTTATCGTACGGATTGGTTAGACCATCCCACGCCATATGATCGACGAGTTCGGTATTGCCGTAGCGCATCCCGGTGCGGCTATTACCCAGCATATGCGGTGCATTCGTCATCGACTCCATACCACCGGCGACAACGACTTCAGCGGAACCTGCGCGAATCGCATCAAACCCCAACATGATCGTTTTCATGCCGGAACCGCACACCTTATTAACCGTTGTGCAGGCAACGCTGGTCGGTAAGCCCGCGCCCAATGCCGCTTGGCGCGCGGGCGCCTGCCCGAGATTGGCCGGCAACACACAACCCATCAATACCTCACAGACGTCCTGGCCCTGGATGCCGGCTTGCGTCATCGCCGCTTTAATCGCGGTAGAACCCAAAACGGTAGCCGGCACGCCGGTAAATTGGCCAAGAAACGAACCAATGGCGGTGCGCTGGGCGCCTACGATAACAACGGGTAATGCGGACATGCTGCCTCCGGATGGGAACGACTACCGCGCCGGTACGGTGCGGCTTAACAACCGCATTATCTCAGTCTTGCTGCATTGCGGCAAATTGGCGAGCGGCAGCAGAAATCGCTACGCAATCAAAGTCGAAAATCTCGAGCATCTATTGGTTTTAATGATGGGCACGGCGTTGAACCAAATGCTTCTGAGCGCAGCAGAATTTCGTTCAGCAAGGCCAAGTGTTCGGAAGGCGACAAACGCCTGGCTTGCGCAATATCAAACTCCTCCACGACATTCGGAGCGTGAGGTTGGCGCAAGGTTTCAAGTGCTAGGCGTGTTATTCGGTCTAAGTAAGTCATTCAGTAAATCTTCGCGATTGAACAAGCGGAAATACTCGCGCAATTCTGCCATATTTAGAGTGGAAGCGCGGATTTTCATCAGCTGAACCGTGTCGAGCAAATCTTTTAGACGCCGTGGATCCTCCGTGAATGCTTGAATTTTTAGTCCTATCACGCCTTCGACGGATACCACCGATAAGCGTACATTGGCGAAATTAACGGTCGACGCCTGTGCAAGCAATTTGCGACTAATCGGTCTACGTGCGTGTAGAAAGTCCACGCGTTGGGTGCCACGAACATAACTGGAGAGATCCTCCCTATGATCGATCTCGGTATACCCGAGCGTGTGCATCAATGCGCGGGCTCGCGGTTCGTCGTCTTGGGATACCAAAAAATCCAGATCATGAGTGGCTCGGTTATAGCCGTGAATATTAACGGCAATGCCACCGATGGCAGCGAGCGGGAGTTGATGTGCCGTAAAGGCATCAATTAGCTCTAGCAATTGAGTGATCAGGTTAGCTTGCGCTGATTCGCTCATGACCGATCATCAAACAATTCCCGCCCAATCAACATGCGCCGGATTTCATTGGTGCCGGCGCCGATTTCATAAAGCTTAGCATCGCGCAACAAGCGTCCGGTTGGGTATTCGTTGATATAACCGTTACCGCCCAAGCATTGAATGGCTTCCAGCGTCACTTGCACCGCGCTTTGCGATGCGTGCAACAGGCACGAGGCCGGATCCATACGCGAGGTGTGGCCGCGGTCGTATTCCATGGCCACCATATAGGCATAGGCACGTGAAGATTGCAGCAATGTGTACATATCGGCAATTTTTGCTTGCATGATGCCGAAGGTGCCAATCGGGGCATCGAACTGTTTGCGTTCGCGCACATACGGCAGGGCGATATCGAGCGCGGCTTGCATCAGGCCGATTGGGCCGCCCGAAAGCACCAAGCGTTCGGTGTTCAATCCGGACATCAATACTTTCACGCCTTGATTGACTTCACCCAACACATTTTCAGCCGGAATCGCGCAATCCTCAAACACCAGCTCACAGGTGTTCGAGCCGCGCATACCGAATTTGTCGAGTTTTTGCGCGGTGCGAAACCCGGGCATACCTTTCTCGACGATAAACGCGGTCATCGCGCGCGATTTGTGTTCTTTCGGCGCAGTGCGCATGTACACCACTAACACATCGGCCTCGGGGCCATTGGTGATCCACATTTTCGAGCCATTGGCGATCCAGCGATCGCCTTTTAGTTCGGCGCGGCAACTCATCGATCCGACCACATCGGAGCCGGCGCCCGGTTCAGACATCGCCAATGCGCCTTTGTGTTCGCCACTGCAAAGCTTCGGTAGGTATTTTTGTCTCTGCGTTTCGGTACTGTTGTGATACAGATTCTGCACGCACAAATTTGAATGCGCGCCGTAGGACAAACCGACCGAACCCGAGGCACGCGAGATTTCCTCCATCGCGACGACGTGTGCTAAAAAACCAAGGCCGGAGCCACCGTATTCAACCGGCACGGTCATGCCGAGCAAGCCCATTTCGCCAAGCTTGGGCCACAGATCTTGCGGGAAGGTATTGTCGTGATCGATCGCCGCGGCGTGCGGGGCGATTTCCTTGTCAGCGAATGCGCGTACGCTTTCGCGCAACCGATCGAGATCTTCGCCCAGCGGAAACACTCGCATACGCACTCCGTAGGGTGGGCTTTAGCCCACCGATTCTATACACCTAAGCTGGGCCAAGGCCCAGCCTACTGGCCGCGCATACGTCCCAAGAAGCGCGGCGCATTGCTGCCCATGTGCGGCAACTTGATCTTACCGATCGTCGCGATGCGCTCTTCCGCCATGCGATCAGCGGCTTTATACGTTGGGATATTATCGCGTTTGGAGATCATAAAGATCTTGCCGACGTTGTAATAGATCGTGCGCATCATGCGCATGGCGCGTTCGCGGTTGTAACCGTCGATTTCAAGCGACACGTTCATGAGGCCGCCGGCGTTTACCGCATAGTCCGGCGCGTACAGCATGCCGCGCTTTAGCACTTCGTCGCCGATCGCATCGGTGGCGAGTTGGTTGTTCGCCGCACCGCAAATGATTTTGCATTTCAAGCGCGGTAAGGTTTTTTCGTTCACCGTGCCGCCGAGTGCGCAGGGGCTGTAGACATTCGCCGGCACGTCGTAGATGTCATCAAGCCCAACCGCCTCGCAGCCGAATTCATCGACGCAGCGTTGCACCGCCTCTTTGTTGATGTCGGTGACGAACACTTTCGCGCCGTGTTCGCGCAGCAATTTGACGAATTCCATGCCGACATGGCCAACACCCTGCACGGCGTAGCTGTATTTACCCACGTCTTCGTTGCCATAGGCAAAGTTCAGAGAAGCCAGCAGGCCTTGCAACGTACCGTACGCGGTAAACGGCGATGGGTCGCCCGATCCGCCATGCACTTGATGCACGCCGGTGACGAATTCGGTTTCCTTGAGTACATATTCCATATCGTTGACGTCGATGCCGACGTCCTCGGCGGTGATGTAACGACCGTTCAATGAATTGACGAAGCGCCCGAACGCACGGAACAGCGCTTCGGATTTATCGCGCGACGGATCACCAATGATCACGCCTTTGCCGCCACCAAGATTAAGCCCCGATACCGCTGCTTTGTAGCTCATCCCGCGTGATAAACGCAGAACGTCGTTCAACGCATCTTGTTCGGTCTTGTAGGACCACATACGCAATCCACCCAATGCCGGTCCCAACACCGAGTTATGGATGGCGATGATGGCTTTTAAGCCGGCATCTTTGTTCTGGCAGAAAACAACTTCCTCGTGGCCTGAGGTGGCAATAGCTTCGAACACCATTGAAGTGATACTCCGAATCAATAAATAAACTTGAGACTCGCGCGACTTCAATTGCGTGAAATCACACGAGGATTTGTATGGAATTAATTGAATTTGCTGCGAAGCGTTACGGTTTTCCGGTGCGCAACAGGAGCAAAGCGGGGCGTAGTGTAATGCAAAACCTTAAAGACGTAAGCGCTGCTGTAAGGATTATGTGAAGAATAAGGATGAATCGTCCATTAGCCTCCATAGTACCAATACGATGGAATCGTCGATGTCATCGTCGAAGAGTTTGCAATTTGTAACAAAATTGGATGTCGGTTTTGGGGTCGCTTGCACGCTATTGAATAGATGAATATCACGATCGGTGTTCGCTAGTCTCAATGGAGTTGTTATGGGCAGGTTGCCTCGAGTTCATGTACGCCAATCGCAATTACTATTTCGACTAACCAAGCTCACGCTAAATCGCTTTGCGGCGTGCGTTGCGCTGACGTTGTTGGCGTCGTTGCATCACTATGCCTACGCCGCCCATTACGGCAACGATCCTTTGGGCCAGGTCTACACTCACGATGGCGGTGGTTACGTTTACGATGTAAACCAGAACCAGACCTTCCAGTACGTCAAAGCGCCGGGTAGTGCTACCCCAGTCGGCGCCTATGCGGCCTTTCCGGGTTTGGAGATTGAGTATCGGCTGGATGGCAGCGGTAACTTAACGCGCCAAGTGTTGCGCCGGCACATTGGCAATCAGCGCCAAACCGTGATCGGACCGAACGACGACGCCATCGTCGAGTCCGATGCCCTAGGCAACGCGGCGATGGTGCGCCACAGCGCCAGCACCGCGTATGCGAACTACACGCCGTTCGGGCAGATGATCGCTAGCCGAACCAATGGCTTTAGCAACGAGTGGTACGGCTACAAAGGTGGGCGTATCGATTTAACCGGTACCGGCTTCTATCGCTTCGGTGCGAGAGATTACGACCCGCGTACCGGTTTCTGGAACAGCCGTGATCCGATCCGCTATCGACCGACCATGGCATTCGCCAATCCTTACGCTGCGTTCGGTGAAAATTCGATCGCGAACGATGATCCCTCTGGCTTGCAATCCATACCGGGCAACGCGATCGAGCATCCAATGCCGATTCCTCCAGCCGATGTGGCCGCGGCGGTTCGGCAGTTCTGCCAAGCCAGCCCATCGGAATGCATCAACGGTATTCCAAACAGTGGCGCCCGCGCGGCGTACTACACTCGCTATGGAAGATTACCGGCAATTACACCTTTAGCCGGTCAGAATGGGAGGTTGCAGCCAGGCAGTGGCGTAACGCCGATTCCGGCACCTTCGCATTTAGAAGCTCTTCCTTCAAGGCCCGAAATTGGCATGGCAGCGGGAGCAACTTTGGCCGCTGAAGGCACCGGTGCTGCCATTTTAAGGTTTGGACCCAGGGCGTTGCCGTATTTGAATGCGGCGCGTGCCGCAGCGGCACGCCAATGGGCGGCCACATTTTTTAGCGCCGGGTCCACCGCTGCAGGAGGAGGTCCTACTGGACCCATGCCAAATTACAACAGCGCGGCTCCTACCAATGGTGTCGCCCGATCTCGACCCGGGTTGCCATCTTCCATAGGTGGTGGAGGCGGCGGAGATGGTGGTAGCGGTCTTTGCATCCTTAATTTGGGCTGTGGCGGCGAGCCCCGAATTTCCGAATTGAGTGGGCGTTATCCCCGAGCTCGCATTGTCCTGGCTGATCCGGATGTGAATGCCATGACTATGGGAATTGAGGCCTATAGGGCAGAAAATGGAGGGATGCCTTCCAATGTAGAGCACATTTTTACCAGTGGTCAATTTTTACCAAGTGGGGTTTTTGATCGTGTTTATATCGAAAATGTCCATCCCAATTATCAGGCTGCAGCGACGGATGCCGCACGCCTGCTACGCCCGGGCGGGCAAGCTTTTATAACGTACGACACAGCATTTGATACACCAAGCTTAATCTTCAGTCGATTCACCGCAGAAATTACGCTTCGAGCTGCCGGGTTTCAAACACAAACCATAAGCTATGACGAGGCGGTTCATATGCTGCCGTTTGATCCGGCAACATCCACCTTGTATCAATTTCATGAGGGGTTGGAGATACGTGCACCGGCGGCGCGTTAAAATTTACTGGCCCAGCGATTTGATTTTGCATTGGATGTCTACCCATCAGGAATGATCGATCAATCGCATCGCGCCTAAACGGGCGGGAACAATGCTTAAGAGGGTACCTGCTTCTACAGGTATTGCGCCACCCTTCTGACCCCATCATCGGAACAGGGTTTAATGCATAGCAGAGTCTTTATTCTTGCAGCAATTGATTAGCATCCGCTACCACAACCAAGCTCCAACCCAACGGTTCCACATTATCGAACGCAATGATATCGGATTGCCCCAAGGCCTTGGTTTCGAGAATTCCGGTTTCGCCGCGTTTGATTTGCTTTAGCAATTCCGGTAATGGGAATTGTTGCAGCGAGTCCTGATCGGGTAGTGGTTCCGTTCCCAATAAGGATTTATCGGTGGCGGCCAATACATGGCCATCGGCATCGAGCAGATACATGCCGCGCACGCTTGGGATGTCCTTAAGATTCAACAATGCGTGTACCAACAAATCCGGCAACAGCAAAGCGCTTAGCACACCGACGAAATGCTGATCGCGGTTATACAGTGGCACGCTTAGCGGCAATTCGCTGCGGTGGCTGATCGTGCTTAAGTATGGAGTGCCCCATTGCGGGCCGAATTTGCCTTGCGCCAATTGGTACCAAGGACGCTGGCGCGGATCGTAATCCTCGCTTAAACCATCCCAGCCGGGATAGCGCGAACCGATGCCGTTATTAAGCCCAAGCACAACCGCGATGATCGGATTTTTTTCGGTATCAGGTTGGTTTGAATAAGCACCGTACATATCGGTATCAGTGCTTTCGAGCAAGGTAGCACTGCGGCGATAAATCTCGCGGCGAAATGATTGCAATGCCACCAATTTACGAATCGTGGGCAGCGCGTCTTTCTCATTCATTCCTCGCGGTAATGTCCACACCGGAAAGCGCAAACTGATTTTTCCGTCAATGATGGTGCTTGGTATTAAATCGGGTGGTGCGTTGCGTACATCATGGAAATCGCGCAACAGATAAAAGCGCGCATCACCGGGTATTCCATAGTCCAATATTTGCTCAGTACTGCTAGCAAGATTTTCGACAGCGCCTTCCAATTGCAAAAAACGCGTTTGCACGGCGCCGGCTTGGTGGCTTAGGGCATTGCGCAGAGCGAGAATGCGATGTTCGCGTTGATGCGCGGCCTCGAGCTCCCTTTGGTTTTGCCATACTAGCCAGCCGACGCTGCTGGCTGAGAGTGCAATGATCGTCAGCAATCCAATTAATGCGCCTTGGCGATGACGCACAATCGTGCGCTGCATGCGCTGCCATAAAGTATCCGGTTTAGCATGCACGGCCGCACCGCGCAGATAACGACGCAAATCCGCCGCCATATCAGCGACATTGGCATAACGCTGATCCGGCGACGTCGCGGTGCTGTGTTCGATAATCGCACGTAACTCGCGCGGTATGCGCTGGCCGGGGTAGATGGCCGTGACCGAACGGCGCTTGCCAGCCGCGGCGTTGATCAAAACATCATAAGCCGTGCGCCCATCGTAGGGAGATTGCAGTGTAACCAATTCATACAGAATCAATCCGAGAGCGAACTGATCGCTGCGCGCATCCAAATCGCGATTACGCCCTTGTGCTTGTTCCGGAGACATGTATTTCGGCGTACCAATCACATCGCCGAGTTGGGTTTCCGAAGCGCTGCCGGAAACATCGGGCGATGCATTAATGCGGGACGTTTCGGCCGCCGGTTCGTCGGCGTGACGCAATAGCCGGCACAAACCCCAATCCATGACATATACCTCGTTATGCCGGCCGAGCATCAGATTGGCCGGTTTGAGATCGCGGTGGATCACGCCCTTGTCGTGCGCATAAGCGATGGCATCGCAGACCTTCAAAAAATGTTCGATGCGTGCCGAAAGCGAATGGGCTTCGTCCGGTTTTTGTTCATTGTCGTAAGCGTCGCGCGTTTCATTGAGCAGTGCATGAAATGTGCGGCCCTCTACCAATTTCATCGTATACGCTGGGGTCCCACCGGGTGCCAACTCCAGCGCGTAAACCGGCACGATGTGCGGATGATCGAGTTGCGCGGTGATCTGCACTTCGCGCAAGAAACGTTGTTTCAGCGCGGCGGCGTTGCCCACTTCGGGATTGAGTTGCTTCAACGCGACGCGCCGCAGCAATTCGGTATCACGCGCCACATGCACGGTGCCCATACCGCCTTTGCCGGCGATGCTTAGGAGCTGGTAGTGAAATTCGTCGTTGGTAACCGCATTGGGTGTGCTTGTGGCTGCAGTAGCGGTGACCTGGGAGGTGCGTGCGGACAAAGGGGCCGATATCACGGTTGCGGCTTCGGTATCGAACATAGCCGCGGTGATGGTTTCCATAGACTCAAGCCTGGGGGGCAGACAATGGCTGATTTCGACTTCCGTTTCGGCATTGCGCGTGGCATTGGGATCGAGGGTAGCGCCATCTTCTTGCTGTTGTGACAGCCAGCGTAAAAAGCTCGCCGGATCCTGTGCCCCATCTTTAGACCGATAGCGCCGCCATGCTGCTGGAAGATCCACTGCTTGTGCAAAAGAAGGTGGCAATTGCTCGCGTATTTGCTCGAAATCCATCGGCCTCCCCCTAAGAATGCCTTCGCAAAGTATATGCTGTCAGGGGCCAGAATTTGGTCCCTTTCATTGGTTGCGGTCATTCCTGCGCAGGCGGGACTGACGACCCGCGTAACAATTCACTAAAGCGTTGAAGCACCTGCGTGCGGTAGAATTGCACGGTCGATTCCACGTGTTGCGCCAAGGAGACAAACGTGAGCACACCCGCCAAGCAGATTTCCGCCGCCGATCAATCGGCTGAAATCACGCCATTGCGCTTCGTAACGGCGGCAAGCCTGTTCGATGGCCACGACGCGGCGATTAACATCATGCGCCGCTTGATTCAGGCACAAGGGGCGGAAGTTATCCATCTTGGCCATAACCGCAGCGCTGAAGACGTGGTGCGCGCGGCACTGCAGGAGGACGCCGACGGTATCGCCTTAAGTTCGTACCAGGGCGGCCATTTGGAGTATTTCAAGTACATGGTCGATATGTTGCGCGAACGCAATGCCTCGCACATTCGCGTGTTCGGCGGCGGCGGTGGCACGATTACGCCAGAGGAGATTGCCGAGCTTCATGCGTATGGGGTTGAACGTATTTATCACCCGAACGACGGTATGCATCTTGGCCTGGTGGCGATGATCGAAGATGTTATTAAACGCACCAAGGCGCATCGGGTTGCGGTCGAAAAACCGGGGGGCGTGGATCTAAACGATGAAATTAGCGTCGGCAAAATGCTCTCGGCAATCGAAGAAGGGGTATTCGATGAAACCCAGCTTGCGCACCAACGCAAACAGTGGCAGCTGGCCGGTGCAAAAACCCCGGTCATCGGCATCACGGGAACCGGTGGCGCCGGTAAATCATCGGTCGTGGATGAGCTGCTGAATCGATTTTTGCAGCATTTTCCGCAAATGCGCATCGCGGTGTTGGCGGTGGATCCAACCCGCCGGCGCAGCGGTGGGGCACTGCTTGGGGATCGTATTCGAGTCAACTCGCTGCGCTCCAGCCGCGTGTTTATGCGATCGATGGCCACAAGGCGCCAGCACGTCGCCACCAACATCGTGTTGAAGGATTGCATCGCGTTTCTGCGCGGCCAAGGCTACGACTTGGTATTAGTCGAAACCGCCGGTATCGGGCAATCCGATTCCGAAATCGTCGATCTGGTCGACTTTCCGGTTTACGTGATGACCAGCGATTACGGCGCGGCGTCGCAATTGGAAAAAATCGACATGTTGGATTTTGCCGACTTGGTCGTGTTGAACAAATTCGACAAGCGCGGTGCCGAAGATGCCTTGCGCGACGTGCGCAAGCAATGGAAGCGTAATCGCACGGCATTCAAATTGACCGATGATGAGGTTCCGGTTTATTCGACGATTGCCAGCCAGTTCAATGATCCAGGCATTACTTGGATGTTTGCGAATCTGTGTCGGTTGTTGCGCGGCAAACTTGAATTGCCGGGCGAAAAATGGACGCCAACGATCGACACTACGTTGCGAGAACCGCGTGCGACGGTGTTGATCCCCGGTGCGCGCGTGCGTTATCTCGCCGAAATCGCAGAGCAAGGCCGCGGCAGCAACGGCGCGGCTGAGCGTCAGGCCGAGGCGGCCAGCCGGGTTCAAAGTTATTGGCAGGCATTGCAGGAGATCGATGCTAAGAAATTGGCCAAGCCGTTTGATTTGTATGATGTCGATGACTTGCTTGCTTCACCGAAAACGTCGGGGGGGGCTGTCGATCGCAGTCTGATTGCTTTACGGCAACGATATCAGGATGCCGTCAAATCGTTGTCCAGCGATTCGGTCGCTTTGTTGCGTGAGTGGCCGCAACGGTTGAAATCGATTACTGACGATGAGTTCGTCTACGAAGTGCGCGGCAAGGAAATCCGCGGCAGCAATTATCGCGAATCGCTTTCGCACCAGAAAATCCCCAAGATCGCCGCCCCGACCTATCGCGATTGGGGCGATTTGCTGAAATTTTTATTGAAGGAAAACTTGCCCGGCGCCTATCCTTATACCGCGGGCGTGTTTCCGTATCGCCGCGTCGGTGAAGATCCGACGCGCATGTTCGCCGGCGAAGGTACGCCGGAACGCACCAACCGGCGCTTCCATTATTTATCGCACGGACAAGAGGCGGCACGTTTGTCGACGGCGTTTGATTCGGTCACCTTGTACGGCGAGGATCCGCATTCACGTCCCGATATCTATGGCAAGATCGGCAATTCGGGTGTGTCAATCGCCACGCTCGACGATATGAAGAAGTTGTACTCCGGGTTTGACCTATGCGCACCGAACACGTCCGTCTCGATGACGATCAATGGCCCGGCCCCGATGATCTTGGCGATGTTCATGAACACCGCGATCGATCAGCAGGTCGAAAAATATCTGCGTGAAGACGCTAAACGCTGGGATGCGGCGCGAGCGAAGATCGATACTTTCTTCGCCGGTCGGCAACGGCCGATTTACGAAGGACCTCTTCCCGAAGGTAATGATGGTCTCGGGCTTGATCTTCTGGGAATTTCCGGTAGCGAAGTGCTCGACCGCGACACCTATGAAAAAATCAAAGAACGAACTTTTTCTTTGGTGCGCGGCACCGTGCAGGCCGATATCCTGAAGGAGGACCAGGCGCAGAACACCTGCATTTTCTCGACCGAGTTCGCTCTGCGCATGATGGGCGATATCCAGCAGTTTTTCGTCGATCACAATGTGCGTAATTTCTACTCGGTATCAATTTCCGGTTATCACATCGCCGAGGCCGGCGCGAATCCGATCAGTCAATTGGCGTTTACGTTGTCGAACGGCTTCACCATCGTCGAGTATTATCTCGCGCGCGGCATGAAGATCGACGATTTCGCGCCAAACTTGTCGTTTTTCTTTTCCAACGGCATGGATCCCGAGTACACCGTGATCGGCCGCGTTGCGAGGCGGATCTGGGCGCGCGCAATGCGCGAACGCTACGGCGCCAGCGCGCGCAGCCAAATGCTGAAATACCACATCCAAACCTCGGGACGCAGCCTGCACGCACAGGAAATCCAGTTCAACGACATCCGCACCACTTTACAGGCTTTGTACGCGCTGTTCGATAATTGCAATTCACTGCACACCAACGCCTATGACGAAGCGATCACCACGCCGACGGAGGAATCGGTGCGCCGCGCGGTGGCGATCCAGCTGATCATCAACCGCGAGCTCGGCCTTAATTTCAACGAAAACCCGTGGCAGGGGAGTTTCATTGTCGAGGCGCTGACCGATATCGTCGAGGAGGCGGTGTATAAGGAGTTTGAGGCGATCAGCGAGCGCGGCGGCGTGCTTGGTGCCATGGATACCATGTATCAACGTGGAAAAATACAAGAAGAAAGCATGTACTACGAGCACAAGAAGCACGACGGCTCCCTGCCGTTGGTCGGCGTCAATACGTTTTTGCCGCGCGAGCACGCCGGCGAGATCGCCACCACGATCGAATTGATCCGTTCAACGGAATCGGAAAAGGGTGCGCAAATCCGGAATGTCGAAACGTACCGCGCTTCTCGCAATGCGATCGGGCAGGACAGTTTGAAGAACCTGCAACAGGTCGCGCGCGAGCGTAAAAACATTTTTCAGCAACTGATCGATGCGGTGAAATACAACTCGCTCGGGCAGATATCGCATGCGCTTTATGAAGTGGGCGGGGAATATCGGCGCAATATGTAGCACTGAATTTTGGAGATAACCATGCAGTTTGCGGTCCGCGCCATTTTGGACGCATTAGAAAAAAGCCAAGTTCGCTATGTTGTGGTCGGAGGGTTTGCGGTGATAATGCAGGGGTACTTCCGTGCGACCCATGACCTGGACTTGGTGATTGATTTAGATGCGGACAATTGCTTGAAAGCGCTTGCTGCATTGGAAGCGATTGGTCTTCGCCCACGGTTGCCGGTGCCGATGAGCGATTTTGCCGACCCCGCAACGAGAAAAAAGTGGGCTGATGAACGCAATATGCTGGTATTCCAGCTTTGGGATCCGGCCAATCCAACGCGTTCCGTGGATGTTTTTGTACGTGAGCCGATTGCTTTTGAGCAACTTTGGAACGAGGCGGACGACAAAGAGTTGCAGGGTGCGCATTTCAAGGTGGCGTCGATTCGGCACCTCATCCAGATGAAACGCGATGCGGGGCGTTTGCGCGATCAAGATGATATAGAGAAATTACTTAAGTTGGATGCATTACGTCGTCAGGGCATAAGTCATGAATGACGTCACTCAAGCGAAATCATCGCTTTCATGCACATGGCAAGAGGCAGAAGATCGCCAGCTCCTTGATGGATTAAGCGCAACAACTGCGCAAAAGGTTGCCTGGTTTGAGGAGATGATTGCTATAGCTTGGGAAGTGGGGGCTCTTACAGCCGAACAGATCGTTACTGTGGATAAAACAAGCGGCAAATAATATCCGACCCATATTGAATTGTTTCGATGCCGGAAGTGGACTCCTCTGTTCACAGAAATTCACAAAAATCACGGGTTGATCGGTTCACCCTAGATGATGGTTGCGCTACTGTTGTTTTTTTAAGGCGATCTGGGAACATCGGTCATGATT
>CAYXMH010000005.1:88131-130730 GCA_964466115.1 uncultured Rhodanobacteraceae bacterium
GATGGTTGCGCTACTGTTGTTTTTTTAAGGCGATCTGGGAACATCGGTCATGATTTACGCGCTATCGGAATGTAGGACTTCCAAGCGGTCTACACGCCGATTTTATACCTGGCCATTGATTGGATTGCTGGGGTGCGTCATCTCCATGGCGTATGCGCAGTCAAAACCGTCGGAGGTTTCCGGGCAAGCTCCCTCCCCGATTTCCAAGTTACCCACCGGCGTTACAAATTCGGACGCGTCCTCGTTCAAAACCAAATTACCCTACCAACTTTTAGAAGCAAGCGATGAGTATCTTGCTGGAAATTCCGCTTGGGCGAAAACGGTGGGGCTTCCCCCGGAATATGTTTTCGAGGACAAGGTGCTGGTCGACGTATTTGCAGATGAAGCCCAGTTAAAAGGCTCCCTTGCGGATGTGGTTTCCTACCTTGGGGGGGAGGTGCGCGGTGAGTTCACCAAGACGCAGCTGGAAGCCTTGGTTCCGTTAAAGGCATTGCTAAGTGCCGCGCAAAATTCAAATATAAAACGAATAACCTTGGGGTTGCGCTCGCATCTGGATACTCACACGCAGGGTCTTAACGCAAGCAATGCGGCGCGCTGGGTTTCTCCGCCGGGGATTGGGGCTGTCCATGGCATTTCCGGGCGCGGTATAAAAATCGCCGTCATTGACGCGTTTGATTTTGGCCTGCTCGCCAGCGAGCAGGTAGTCAGGACTGGGGGAGCGGAAGCCCCGCCGGCCGCGCAAGTTACTCAGTTCACGGTTATGGGTGGCGAAACCCCGATAATCAACCACGGCAATAACGTGCTTGAAATTATCTACGATTTTGCCCCCGCGGCCGAATATGTGCTGATTAATACCAATCTGTCCGCAGCGGCGGTTCGGCAATCCATCGATATCGCCATTGCCCAACATGTTGACGTTATCAACATGTCGTTTGGTGACTTTTACGATTCCGACGGTCGTGTGCGGGAAGGATCGGTTTCTGAAAAAATACGCCAAGCGTACGACGCCGGTATTTCCGTCATCGTTTCTGCAGGGAATGACGCGCTTTCACATTGGGCCGGGAGATTTCGAGCACCGTCGGGTAATCCCAATGTGCTGGAATGGAATTTCAATCAACTCACAGCCGACGGTGGCCGAGCGATTACCGGAGAAGGTGAGCAGGTAATTAATCGGTTGCGCTTCAATGGCAATGACTGCATCAGGGATGGAATGCCGATC
Organism: uncultured Rhodanobacteraceae bacterium; assembly: GCA_964466115.1. GTDB lineage: Bacteria > Pseudomonadota > Gammaproteobacteria > Xanthomonadales > Rhodanobacteraceae > Pseudolysobacter. The sequence goes on from CAYXMH010000005.1 coordinate 89,351, forward strand.
CAAATCGTAGCGCAGCGGGAGACCAGTGCTTCCGGGAACGATCCGCAATGGGGAATACGGCTTATGCGCCAGGGCAGTGGCGGCCAATGGCGCACCCATGCGTATGTGCGGGGCGAGCCGGATTCGCCCTCGCTTTTGGTGTTGGAGCAGATCGCCAATAGCAATGCGGCGACCTATGGCGCGGATGGCCCGCTGACGCGCACGATGGATTCCATCGGCACGAGCGACGGTTGTCCCATTGGTAGTGCGCGATATGGGTTAAAAGCGATGCGGCAACTGGAGCCGGGCGCCGCTGGTGCGCCGATTTCGAGCAATCCGTATTTTGTAAATATTTTTTCCAATTTTAATTTTGTTTATTCCGTTCCGCAAAGCAGCATAGCGGCGCAAGCGACGTTGCCATATGTGTTTGCGGTTGGGGCGGCAATTTGCACCATGGATGCGTTTTCCGCCAACGACGGTTGTGACAATTTGACAGTTGCCGATTACAGCTCGCAAGGCCCCATTCTTGGCTTGGGGAACGGGTTTCCTGCGTTCCTTGATTCCAGTGCGTTACGCGGCGAAATTTTTGACGTGGGGGCGGCGTTGATAAAGCCCGATGCCGTGAGCTTTACCAATGTAATTACCTCGATCAGTACGGTGGTCAGCTTCAATGGAACATCCGCAAGTGCACCCCACGCAACTGGGATGGTTGCGCTGCTTTTGCAACGCTATTCGAATTTGCGTGGTGACCCGTATACAACCAAGGTGGCTTTAGCGCAGATCGCCAATGTTCGCGATAGTCGTGATACGGACTTAATGGGAGCAGGTTATGCGGTGGAGCCAAGATACAATTACGGTTCTGGATTGCTTCGGTTTCAGGTTGAAGACCATTTGGAATTCCGTGGGCGGCCAAACAATACACACGTAGGTGAAATTATTAGCTCCAGACCCATCGTAATGCTGCGCGGTGATTCGACGCATTTTACGGATGGCTATGATGAAACGGTTCGCGTGCGTTTCAAGGATCGTTTTGACCGCCCCATCGTGTTCCCCGCATTCATCCCGCAAATACAATTGGCGGGCGGTCCGCCGGATACATCAACCACAGATCTTCAGGGGGGTAACGCTTTTGACTATGACGCTGGCCAGTATTATCTCATTGGCGATTTGTATTTGGGATTTACCAGCGGATACTACGATTTTCCAGATGTGCGGATTATACGATTGCCTCCCTCGGTAAACATGGGCGGGGTTGTGCCCCCCTATCATTTTCTTATTCAAGCCAGGACCATGGATCGGGTATCCATGCCCGCTCTTCCCTTATCCAGCTCGGCCGACTTTGATCTTTTGTACTAGTGCCGCTAGCCAGATCGAGTAAGTAAAACGATCACTTCATAGTGCTTGGTATGAGGGAACATATCCAGGACCCTGGCGCGGCGCAGATAAAAATTTGGCATTTTGGTCAAGTCCGTTGCTAAAGATGAGACGTTGCAACTTGAATAAATGATCCAACGAGTTTCGGAATGGTTTAAAAATTCGCACAATTCCGGACCGATCCCGCGGCGTGGTGGATTGACGATGACCAGTTCAGGAGGGATGGCGCCGACGTCAAGCGTAAAATCAGCCGCCTTCATTGCGCGAAACTGAATGCGCGAAAGCTGTAGCTCCCGGCGGCTTTGCTCCGCACCCATAATTGCCTGCGTACTGTTCTCGATCCCAATGACATCGCGTTCCTCATTGGCGCAATGCAAAGCAAAACCGCCGACGCCACAATAAAGATCCCAAATCGAGCGCGGCGATAATTCGTCGACCCAAAGCTGTGCTTGGCGATAAAGCTGCGCGGCGACCGCAATATTGGTTTGAAAAAAACTTTGCGGCCGCAGGTGCAATGGCAGATGGTTGACTCGAATGGTCAAATCGGGCTGCGCACTGAGCAAGATTTCTTTTTCCCCCTCGAGAATTGCTTTGTGTTCCGGTTGGATATTGAGCGAAACGACTTTGAGCCCGGGTAAGCTTGCGATCAGGTGCGCAAGATGTTTGCGCAAGCGAGCGGTTACGTTTTGCGAACGTGCGACGAATCGCAGCATCGTATCGCCAGAGTGCTCGTCCAGGGTAAGCAGCACGTATTTAAGCTCGCCATGGCGAGTCTGGATGTCATACGGCTCCAAACCAGCTTGGGTGATAAACGCTTTTAATACCGGGAAGCATTGTTGCAGCTTGTCCGGATACAGCGGGCAACTTGATAGATCGACGCCGACACCCGAGGTATCCAGTATCCCCAATAGCGGATTTTCGCAGGTTCCACTAACCACCATTTTCGCTTTGTTGCGAAATGCGCTTTCACGACTAGGTACCGGCAACAACCATTCGACGTTTCGATGTGGACTTAATACGGACCGGCAATGCTGGTCTTTGGCCGCTAATTGGATGTGATAGGCCTGTGGCAATTCGGTGCACGAACGGCAACGTCCGGATTGGTAGTAAGAGCAGTCCATGGGTTCAAAGGAAAATTAAATAAGCCATCAAAATAAAAAAGCCACTGGGGTTATGCGTGCTTTTGAGAAAGGCCCTGGGTTATGCTCCTAACTTAAGCACAATAACAAATTCCATACTGTTGCGCCGTGTGAGGGGTTTTCGTCACTATGACGGTTTTCGATGTTGATAGCATCGTTGTCGGTGCAGGCGTGGTTGGCCTGGGCGTTGCGCGTGCATTGGCTTTGGGTGGGCGCGAAGTCTGGGTTTTGGAAGGCGCCGATCGCGCCGGGGAAGGTATCTCCAGCCGGAATTCGGGTGTGATTCACGCGGGTCTTTATTATCCGACCGGATCGCTAAAAGCCCGGCTTTGCGTTCGTGGTCGGGATTTGCTGTACGAGTACTGCGCGCGGCGCGGTGTTGCGCATCGTCGCCTGGGTAAATTGGTCGTGGCCGTTGGTAAGGATGAGCGCGCAGCGCTTAAGGAGCTGATGCAACTGGCCCAAGCAAACGGAGTGCAGCGATTACGCTGGTTGGAGGCAGTTGAGGCACAACGCCTCGAGCCGCAATTGCATTGCGACGCGGCATTGGAGTCTCCCGATTCGGGTATCGTCGACGTACCAGAGTTGGTGTTGGCGTTGATCGGCGAAATTGAATCGCTGGGTGGTCGAGTGGCGTGTCACACACCGGTGGTACGCGTTCATCAAGAGCCGGATGCGTTGTGCGTTGAGATGGCCGGTGGCGATCAATTGCGGTGCCGTGTGGTGGTGAATGCGGCGGGCTTCGGGGCGACAGAATTGGCCATCGCAACGGACGGGCTTGATCCCAAACATATTCCAACCATACGGTTTGCCGCGGGGCATTACTACGCGTTGCATGGCCCTGCGCCGTTTCAACGGTTGATTTATCCGTTGCCATCACCTTCCGGGCTTGGCGTGCATTTGGGGTTTGATAGCGCGGGTCGTTGTCATTTTGGTCCGGATGTGCGTTGGCAGGCCAAACCGGATTATCACTTCGACGACAGCCAACATGCACAGTTCGCGGCCGGTATTCGACGTTGGTGGCCGGCGCTTAAGGATGAGGACTTGGTCCCGGATTTTGTCGGTGTGCGGCCTAAGTTATCCGGTCCAAATGAGGTGAGCGCCGATTTTTGTATTCAAGGGTATGAGCAGCACGGCATACGCGGGTTAATTAATTTATTCGGCATTGATTCCCCAGGCCTCACCTCGTGCTTAGCGTTGGGTGAGGAGGTGTGCCGGCGGGTTGACTCGGCAATGCAATCCGTTTCGCACGACTGAAATGAGTGCTCCAATAGCCTTCGCTGAGACGATCCAAGCGCACTGTACCGCCGCTATTCGGGGCATGAACAAAGCGCTGTTCCCCGACATAAATACCGACGTGAGTAATGTGGGTACTATTGCCGTGGAAAAACACCAAATCGCCGCTTTGCATTTGATCGCGCGGAATCTCCGGTGCAGGCAAATCACTCAATTCGGCTGTTGAGTGCGGTAAGGCGATACCTCCTACATCTGAAAAAACATAAGCGATCAACCCGCTGCAATCGAATCCCCCTTGCGGTGTATTGCCACCGTAGCGATAGGCTGTGCCAACGAGACTGATGGCGCGAAACAAAATGTTATTAGCGGTGGGCGCTCCAGCGGGATGCGTTGGGCTTTCCGATCGCGGTTGGTTTGTCGAACAGCCTTGTAATAGGGTTGCCAACAGAAAAGCTACGAAGATATAGCGGTTTGACATTGCGATGGAGTATGAAATAGTCATTCGGCGGTTAATGTGTGGGCATTGGACGTGACGCAAACAGGTCAATCCGGTTATTCTTTGTACCCTTAGATTCAACGAAACGGAATTGTGCCATGAAAGCCGAGCCCAACAGCGTTGTAAAGTTTCACTACAGTTTGAGCAGCGAAGGCGCATCGCTGGAGTCCTCGCGCGAGCGTGAGCCGTTAACGATCCTACTGGGTGCGGGCAATATCATCCCCGGTTTGGAATCGGCGATTTTGGGGCGGGAGATGGGAGAGCGTTTCGAGGTGGTCGTCGCGCCCGAGCAAGGGTATGGTGAACGGCGGGAAGACTGGGTGCAGCGAGTGCCGAAAAAGTATTTCGGTAACGGTGATCGTTTAAAACCGGGTGCGACCACGGTTCTTTCGACAAAAGACGGGCAGCGCATGGTCACCATTGTCAAAGTTGGACAAAGTGTCATTGATGTAGACCTGAATCACCCAATGGCAGGTAAAACGCTGTGTTTCGATATCGAGCTACTTGAGGTCCGCGCCGCATCGCAAGAGGAGATTGCACATGGGCATGTGCATGGCGCTGGGGGGCATCACCATTAAGCCAGCAGCGAGCAATTACGCCAATATTTGTGTTTCTAACGGTGTAGCAATTTTGCTGAAGCTGTGGTAATGTTCATACGCCCAGAGGGGTTTTTGCAACGTATTGATTCGTTGCTTCCCAATGGTGGCAGGGCGCATTTAGGTAATCGTCACTCCGACTTCAACCCTCACTGGTTTCAGTGGGGGTTTTTTTTGCCAGATGCGTTCGTTTTCTTTTGAGACTATTCACTTATTTTTCAATTAGTTGCTATCGCCTCTTTTATTTGCACTTAGTATCGGAGAGAATTTGTTGCACCGCAGTAATTCGGGTTTTGATATAATTGCTGTGTTGTAAAAAGACGACATTCTCTGCGTTTTAGGTGATGAGGTGGGCGCTATGCAGCTGCAAATGTTAAAAGCCAAAATTCATCGTGCGCATGTAACGCATGCCGAGCTTCACTACGAAGGCTCGTGCGCGATCGATGGGCGATTGCTGGATATCTCCGGGATCCGGGAATACGAACAAATCCACATATACAATATCACCAATGGTGAACGTTTCGTCACCTATGCGATTCGCGCCGAGGACAATTCCGGGACGATATCGATCAACGGTGCGGCTGCCCACTGCGCGCAACCGGGTGATCTCATCATCATTTGCTCTTATGCATCGGTGAGTGCCGCGGAAATCGAAAGCTTTAAGCCGACTTTGGTGTACGTTGATAAAAAAAATCAATTGACGCATACCAATCACTCCATTCCAAAGCAGGCCGCTTAAGCGGCCAAAGCTACCTAGCGCATTGCCCGCGCCAACCGCTTCCAGAAGGATTAATTCGTGCTCGTTAAACACTTGCATACGCTGGAGCAACATGCTGAGCGCCTTAAAAGCCAATGCATTAGCGATTTATTAGTTAACGATCGACAGCGGTTTGCGCGTTATTCGCGACGGGTGGGGCCACTATTGCTGGATTTCTCCAAACAGAAGCTCGATGACGATGCGTTTAGCGCATTGGGCGAAATCGCAGCGGCAGCCGGCTGGGAAGAGCAGCGCGATGCGATGTTTCGCGGCGAGGTGGTCAATGTTTCGGAGCAGCGCGCCGTGTTGCACACGGCTCTGCGAGCGGCCGGCCACTCATCGGCACCGCGGGCCATCCATGCCGAAGTGGCGCAGACTCTTACACGCATGGCCGCCATTGTGGACGCGTTGCACACCGATCAAGCTCAGGTAATCGGATTGCCTGCTGATATTACCGATGTCGTTAACCTTGGTATCGGCGGCTCGGATTTAGGCCCGCGCTTAGGTGTGGAAGCGTTGCGCGATTTCCATTTGGGTAAATTTGCAATGCATTTTTTACCGAATGTGGATGGCGGCGAGCTGGCCACGTTGCTAAGTCGCCTGAACCCAAAACACACCTTGGTGTTGCTGGTGTCGAAGAGTTTTACCACGCAGGAAACCCTGCTGAATGGAACCGTCCTTAAACGTTGGATAGAGCAGGCGTACGAGGGTGATACCGCATCTGCCACCCGCCATTTTATCGCCGTAACCGCAAATGTTGCTGCCGCGAAAACGTTCGGCGTTTCCGAGCAGCGCATTTTGCCGATGTGGGATTGGGTTGGCGGGCGTTATTCGGTCTGGTCGGCAGTGGGTTTGGTATTGGCGTTAGCGATCGGCATGCCGCGGTTTTATGAATTCCTCGCCGGCGCTGCGGCGATCGATAAGCATTTTTGCAGCGCACCTTGGAATGAAAATTTGCCAGTGCTGTTGGCCTTGATCGGCATCTGGAACCGCAATGCTGAGCATCACCCGACATTGGCGGTCATTCCGTACGACGATCGCTTAAACGAGCTGCCGGCTTATCTGCAGCAACTGGAAATGGAGAGCCTGGGTAAATCGGTTAGCGCCAACGGCGTTGCGGTAACGTATCCCACCGTGCCGGTCATTTGGGGTCATGTTGGCACCAACGCACAGCATGCTTTTTTCCAAGCTCTGCACCAAGGCACCGATATCGTGCCGGTGAGTTTTATCGGAGTGATCAAACCGGCGCACACCCTGCGCGAGAATCACGCCGCATTATTGGCCAACTTATTGGCACAAAGTGCGGCCTTGATGGGCGGCAAAAGTTTTGATCAAGCCTTAGAGGAACTTAGCGATGCACCATCGACGCAACGAAGCGCGTTGGCAGCACAACGAACTTTCCCAGGTGATCGCCCAAGCAGCACGTTGCTGATCGATCAATTGACGCCGCACAGTTTGGGTGAACTGCTGGCGCTGCATGAACACAAGGTATTTGTTCAATCCTGTATCTGGGGCATCAATGCGTTCGATCAATGGGGTGTGGAGCTTGGTAAGCAAATCGCCAAGACCATTCTTCCGGCGGTGAGCGGTGAAGCGGCTGCACCGAATTGCGATGCATCCACCACTGGCTTAATTGCCGAAATTAGCAAGTACCGTACCGTTTAGGGATTCGTCAATTCAGGGTCACCTTCAGTTTTATTTTCCTTGTTGTTGCTGCAATGCCCAGTAGACATGCTCCTGCACCAAAGTGGAAGGATGGTTAACCCGTGCTTTTAATGCAGCGACAATCGCCTCGTCGAACGGCGCATTACCCAAGGCCACCGCGATATTGCGCAACCAGCATTCGTAGCCGATACGGCGAATCGCGGAGCCTTCGGTGCGTTTGAGAAATTGATCCTCGCTCCACCCGAATAACTCGATCAAGGCACTGCCATCGAGTTTATGGCGTGCGCGGAAATCCGGCTCGGCCGTTTTGCGCGCGAATTTATTCCATGGGCAAACCAGTTGGCAGTCGTCGCAACCGTAGATACGGTTGCCCATCGCGGCGCGAAACTCGATCGGGATCGAACCGCGCAATTCGATCGTCAAATACGAAATGCAGCGGCGCGCGTCGACTTGGTACGGTGCGATTATTGCCTGCGTTGGGCAAATATCGATGCATCGTACACAAGTGCCACAATGCTCAGTTGCTTGCTTATCAACCGGTAACGGCAGGTCGGTATAAAGCTCGCCCAAAAAAAACCAAGAACCGGCATTGCGGTTGATCAAGTTACTGTGCTTGCCGATCCAACCCAAACCGGCGTTGCGCGCCAGCGCTTTCTCCAATACCGGCGCTGAATCGACGAAGGCACGGTAGCCGAACGGCCCGATGGTGGTTGCAATGCGATCGGCCAATTGTTGTAAACGCGCGCGCAACAATTTGTGGTAATCGCGGCCCAGGGCATAACGCGAGACATAGCCCAACGTTGGATCGGCTAGAACCGTCTCGGCGTCATACGTATCTGGCGGGTCGTAATCCATGCGCGCGGAGATGACGCGCAGTGTTCCTGGTTTAAGCTCGCCAGGGCGGCTGCGCCGGGTTCCATGACGCTGCATATAGTCCATTTCACCGTGGTGATTGGCGGCTAACCAATTTAAAAGGTGGGTTTCATCCGCCGCAAGATCAGTGGCCGCGATGCCGATTTGCTGGAAGCCCAATTGGCTACCCCAGTGCTTGATATCGGCGCTAAGTTGGCGGTAATCGGTGGCGTTCACAGGCAATCGCGCATATCAAAAGGTGGGATCAGTATAATCGGCGGATGAACCAACTTGACCTATATACCGCAGATCAAATGCGCCGCCTGGATCGAATCGCGATCGAGGAGCATGGCGTGGCCGGTTTTGCATTGATGCAGCGTGCAGCCAATGCCGCCTGGCGTTGTCTTATCCGGCGCTGGCCGCAGGTAAAGCGGTTGGTGGTGGTGTGTGGCACCGGCAACAACGGTGGTGATGGTTTTTTGCTGGCGCAATTGGCGCGGGCGGCGGGGCTTGACGTGCGGGTGTTCGCGCTTATTGCACCGCCCACCGCAACCATTAGCGATGCGCAATGCGCTCGCGCCGCTTATGCCGATGGTGGTGGACGTATCGTAGAGGTTCAGAGCGATGATACGGTATTGCCCGATGCCGATTTGTATATCGATGCCTTGTTTGGTACTGGGCTCTCGCGCCCGATTGAGGGTTTGGCCGCCCGCTTAATCGAACAGCTAAACGTCAGCAATCGACCGATTCTGGCGTTGGATATTCCCTCGGGTATCAGTGCCGATACCGGCCAAGTTTTGGGTGTTGCGGTGCAAGCCGCAATGACCGTCAGCTTTATTGCGCACAAGCGCGGCTTATTTACGGCGGATGCGCTCGATTATCGCGGTGATTTGATACTCGATTCGCTTGGGTTGCCGGAGTCTTTGACCGTCGATGAGCCAGCCGATGCACGCCTGCTTGATCCGCGTGAATTTGAAAACGCGTTGTCAACGCGTCAACGCAACAGCCACAAAGGCCGTTTTGGACACTTGTTGGCGATCGGTGGCGATCATGGCATGGCCGGCGCGATCCGGCTTGCCGGTGAGGCGGCGCTGCGTGTTGGTGCTGGCTTGGTTCAAGTGGCGACGCGTTTTGAACACATCGCCGCGCTAAACGCCGGGCGGCCGGAGTTGATCGTTCACGGTGTAGCAGGGCCGCAGGAGTTGGCGGCACGAATCGCATCCGCCGATACTTTGATGGTTGGTCCCGGGCTTGGCACCGGCGCTTGGGGGCACGCGCTTTGGCGCACCGCGCTTAGCGGCGGTAAGACAATGGTCTTGGATGCCGACGGATTGAATTTGTTAGCGCGTGATCCGCAGGCGTTGACGATGCCGGCGGTATTGACGCCGCACCCAGGCGAAGCCGCGCGATTGCTCAACAAAAGTATTGCCGCCATCCAACAGGATCGATTTGCGGCTGCACAAGCGTTGGCGCAGCGGTTCCAGGCCATTGTGGTACTGAAGGGGGCAGGAACTGTGGTGGCCTCCCCAGCCGGTGAGCTGCGCGTTTGCCCTTGGGGCAATCCCGGTATGGCGAGCGCTGGCGTAGGCGATGTATTAACCGGTGTGATCGGCGGTTTGATGGCGCAAGGTTTAAGCCCCTGGTTGGCTGCGCAGATTGGTGTCGCTATCCATGCCCAAGCCGGTGATGCGGCGGCTTTGAAAGGGGAGCGGGGACTCATCGCCAGCGATCTTCTCGAGCCACTGCGCTTGCTTGCCAATGGATTGCCAACGTATGAGTGAGTCGCGAACGGTAGAAAATGCTAGAGCATGGGCCGGTTTGGATGAAGCGCAGTTAGCATCGATTGCTCGTTCGCTCGCGCCTGCCATCCCAAAAGGCGGCGTAGTGTACTTATATGGGGAGCTTGGTGCTGGCAAGACGCATTTTGTCCGCGCGTTGTTGCAAGGGTTAGGGGTTGGTGAGCGCGTGAAAAGCCCCACCTACAGCCTCGTGGAATCCTACAGTCAGGCCGGGAGAGCCATTCATCATCTTGATTTGTATCGGATTGCCGATCCCGATGAACTGGAATGGCTGGGGATGCACGATTTAACTGGTGCCGATTCGTTGCTGTTAGTTGAATGGCCAGAGCGAGGGGTCGGCCGGTTACCTCCCCCTGATGTCGAAGCAAGGCTTACATACACCCACCAAGCCCCGGGCCGTGATTTGAAATTAACGCCTATAACCCAGCAAGGTGGGGATTGGGTGGCAGCACTCAATTCGCCTATCGATTGAGCCACAGCGAAGTATGCCTAACCAGTAAGTTAAGTGGTTTTTCTGAAATTTCTATTAGAAATACAAGCCAGCTTATGGATTTTTAAAGGAAAACTATTGAAATTCCTATGCAATAGCGCTTCAATAGCTCCCCATGAGGAGTCTTCGCGTCCGCCAATGGGTGATTGCGCTCGTCGTGGGCCGGCTATTGAGCGCCCTCGACGTCGCTGCCGCCGCTGATATCAACGCCGTGCGGGTCTGGGCCAGTCCTGATTACACGCGGGCGGTGTTTGATGTGAGTGGGCCGTTGGATTACAAATTATTCGAGCTTTCCAATCCCGATCGGATTGTGCTCGATATTCATGCCGCCAGCATCAATGAGCGTTTCAGCTCCAGTGGTGGCAAGGGCCTGTTAAAGGCAATGCGCACCGGCAAGCAAGGTAAGGGCGATGTGCGGGTGGTGTTCGATTTAAACGACAGTGCGCGCCCCAAAAGCTTTCTTTTGCAGCCGGCCGATGAGTTTGGTTATCGGTTGGTGGTCGATTTATACCCCAAGAAGAAATCGTCCACAGTCGATGTCGTGAAGAGCATCGATGAGGCATTGCCGGAAAAACTGCGCAGTGTGGTGGTTGCCGTTGACGCCGGCCATGGCGGCGATGATCCCGGTGCCACGGGTGCTTCCGGTACGCATGAGAAAGACGTCACGCTCCGCGTGGCGCGGGAGTTGAAACAGCAAATCGACAAGCAGCCGGGTATGAGTGCCGTGCTGATTCGCGATGGCGATTATTTCATTCCGTTGCAGCGGCGCTACCAGAAAGCGCGCGAGGCCAAGGCCGATCTTTTCGTTTCGATTCACGCCGACGCTTACAGCAATTCCGATGCGCGCGGATCCTCCGTGTGGACCCTGTCATCGCGCGGCGCCACCAATGAGGCGGCGCGCTGGTTGGAAGATCGGGAAAACCGTTCGGATTTGGTCGGCGGCGTTTCATTGGACGATAAAGACAACGTGCTGGCCGCGGTATTGTTGGATTTATCGCAAGGGGCGACCCTTGAGGCCAGCAACGTGGTGGCCGAACAGGTGTTGAACGCATTGCGCAAGATCGGCCCCACGCACAAACAATACGTTGAGCGCGCCAATTTTGTCGTACTGCGGTCGCCCGACGTGCCTTCGATCCTGGTGGAAACGGCTTTTATCACCAATCCGAGTGAAGAAAAGCGTTTAAATGACGAAGACGAGCGAGAGAAATTGTCGATCGCGATTTTGGATGGCGTGCGTAATTATTTTCGCGCCACCCCGCCCCCGGGAACTTGGTTTGCGGCAAACAGCGCTAAAGACCGGCCCAGTGAACATATCGTAACGCGCGGCGAAACCTTAAGCGGCATTGCGGAACATCACGGCATTAGCGTTTCTGCGCTGCGCTCGGCGAACAAGCTCGGCGATGACAATGTTCGGGTGGGGGTGGTGTTGCGCATTCCGAATTCGTGAGCTGTGCGGGCCGATTGAGGCCTAACCACCGTTCATGGTTCGACAAGCTCACCACGAACGATGGTTAAGCCTCGACATGGCCGTTTGTGTTTCGACAAGATCATCAGGAATGGTGGTTAAGCTTCAATGCATACAGCCGTTCGTGGTGAGCTTGTCGAACCATGAACGGCCTTCCAGCAAGCGATTCAATAGGTAAGCCCAACCACCTTAACGTTATTTCCATCTCAAATTGGAAATGCGCTACGTGAGCCATTTTTGCAGCGCGCATTTCTTAAGTTCGATATCATGCGTAACTCTAATTTGGGTTATTCGCATGCCGAGCATCCGCCAACTCCCTCCTGAATTGGTCAATCAAATCGCCGCCGGTGAAGTGATCGAGCGCCCGGCTTCGGTCGTAAAAGAGTTGGTGGAAAACAGTCTCGACGCCGGCGCCACGCGCATTGAAATCGAGATTGAAGACGGCGGATCGCGGTTGATTCGAGTGCGCGACAACGGTACCGGCATCGCACCCGATGAGCTGGCATTGGCGTTGTCGGCGCACGCCACCAGCAAGATTGGATCGATCGACGATTTAGGCCGCGTGCGCACCATGGGGTTTCGCGGTGAGGCGTTGCCGAGCATTGCCTCGGTATCGCGCTTTGCTTTGACCTCGCGCCAGCCAGATCAAGACGCTGCCTGGCGCATTGAGAATGACGGTGCATCGCTGCAGGCCCCGCGCCCGGCGCAGCATCCGGTGGGAAGTACGGTGGAAGTGCGCGAGCTTTTTTACAACGTACCCGCCCGGCGTAAATTCCTGCGTGCGGAGCGCACCGAATTTAATCACAGCGATGATTTGATGAAATCGCTAGCGCTAGCGCGCATGGACATCGAATTCCGGTTGAACCACAACGGCAAGCCGGTGCGCCATCTGCGCGCGGTGACCGACGATGCGGGCGCCACGCAGCGTGTGGCCGATGTGTGCGGCGCGGAATTTGTCGCGCAAAGTTTGCGCATTGAACAAAACGCGGCCGGCTTGCGCTTGGGCGGCTGGGTAGGGTTGCCGACTGCGGCGCGCAGCCAAGCCGATCAGCAATATTTTTATGTGAATGGCCGGCTGGTGCGCGATCGTGTGGTCAGCCATGCGGTGCGGCAAGCGTTCGCCGATGTGTTGTTTCACGGTCGTCATCCGGCGTTCGTTCTGTTTCTCGAACTCGATCCGGAATTGGTGGATGTGAACGTGCATCCGGCCAAGAGCGAGGTGCGGTTTCGCGAAGGACGCTTGGTGCATGATTTTCTTTATCGCACGTTGAATGAGGCGTTGGCCGAAACACGCGCGGGAACATCGCCTGCGGTGTCATTATCCAAACCCACCGATAATGGGTCATTCAAGGCGGAAGCTTATCCAACTTGGCAGCGGCAAGCGGGGTTTTCGCTCGGTGTGCGTGAGCCGATGGCGGAATACCGCGCGCTGCTCGGCGGTATGCCAGAGGCTGGCGGTGCACCGATCGCACAACGCGATATCGCAGTGAATGCGATAAGTGACGAAGCGACGGACATTCCACCGCTCGGTTATGCCTTGGCACAATTGCGTGGCATCTATGTATTGGCCGAGAACGCGCAAGGCTTGGTCTTGGTCGATATGCACGCCGCACACGAACGCATCACCTACGAAAAGTTGAAAACGGCGAGTGCCTGCGATGGCATCCGCGCACAGTTATTATTGGTGCCGTTGCCATTATCGCTGAGTGATCGCGAAGCGGCCTGTGTCGAGGAACAGGAAGCTCGTTTCTTAGAATTGGGATTTGAAATTCAACGCAGCGGCCCACGCAGCGTAATCATTAAACGTTATCCCACCTTATTGGAAGGCGCTGACGTCGGCGCCTTGGTGCGCGATGTCATCGCCGATTTTCTAACGCATGGCAGCTCGCAGCGTTTGGAGGAAGTGCAGAACGAAGTGCTGTCAACGATGGCCTGCCATGGTTCGGTGCGCGCCAATCGACGATTGACATTGCCGGAGATGAACGCATTATTGCGCGAGATGGAAGCAACATTGCGTTCTGGGCAATGCAATCACGGCCGGCCAACCTGGGTGCAGATGAGCGTCACCGAGCTCGATCGATTGTTTTTGCGTGGACGTTAACCAATGATGATCTCTCGTAGGCTGGCGCTGAACGCAGTGAAGCCCAGCATGCCTCAGCAACAAATTTGCTGGGCTTCACTGCGTTCAGCGCCAGCCTACAAATAGTCCGCCCGTTTGTATGGGGCGCTTATTAATGTATTGAAATAAACCCTATGATAAAAATTTTCGTTTTATTTTTTACTCTGGCATTGTTCTCTGGGTACGTGAGTGCGAGTGACAACGCCGCTTACGTTAAGGAAATCGAAGCCGTACGCGCACAACGAGTTGCCCGTCTGACGGCGCCCGACGGCTGGTTATCCTTGGTCGGCTTGCACTGGCTTAAACCCGGTCCGAACCGCATCGGCAGTGCCGCCGATAACGATATCGTACTCACCAAAGCACCGCCGTACCTTGGTGTGATCGCCTTAAACGACGGTAAAACCACCATTACCCTGGATCCCCATGGCACTGTATTGATTGACGGCAAATCACAACCGCAAGCCGAGCTTCTTTTTGATCCGCCAACCCTCGTTTCGTTTGGTACGGCAAGTTTTTTTGTCATCAAGCGTGGTGATAAATTTGGACTGCGCGTAAAAGACAGCGAAGCGGAAAGTTTAAAGAATTTCGTTGGCTTCGATTATTTCGATATCGATCCCTCCTGGCGCATCGAAGCACGCTGGGAAGCGTTCGATCCACCGCGCGAGATCGAAATCGCGAATGTCATAGGCTTAATCGAAAAATACCCCACACCCGGGGTAGCGGTGTTCGAGCGTGATGGCAAAACCTACCACTTAACTCCGTACATCGAAGTGCCGGACGATCCGGAACTGTTTATCGTGTTCGCCGACCGCACCAGCGGCAAAGAAACCTATGGTGCGGCCCGGTTTCTTTACGTCGATAAACCGAAAGACGGCAAACTCATCATCGACTTCAATCACGCCTACAATCCACCGTGCGCCTTCACGCCGTATGCCACCTGCCCTTTAGCGCCGGCGCAAAACCGGTTGGACCTGCGTGTAACAGCGGGCGAAAAGAAATATCGCGGCGCGCATGACTAAAGTTGCTCATTTACCAACACGTATTACCCGCAGGAGTCGACGCCTTAGTCGTTGTTCCGCTCGCGTAAGTTAACGTAAACGTGGCGCATTTGCTGTCGCTTGATTGCGCTCCTTGTGTGGTGGCCGTTGCGGTGAAGCCTGCAGCATTCTGTCCCGATACGCTAAATGCGTAGTAAGCGTGTTCGGATGTGCTCATCCCCGCGATTTCCGCAAGCGAACCGTATGCTACGTGGTTGGTTCGGTATTTTTCTTGTAGTAGTTGGATTTGTTGCAATCCCGAAATCGCTTCCGAGCGACGGCTCCGGCGCAACTGGTCAACGAATGCGGGATAAGCAATGGTGGTTAAGATTGCGATTACCGCCATGACGATCACGAGTTCAAGCAACGTAAATCCACTGGAGAATTTCGGGCTGCGGATTTTTCGGTCTGACAACATAGCTTATTTTAACATGCTGCGAGAGTTTGATTTCGTTAAAAATCCGTTGTTGAAAATCGGTTGTTTACGTTAAGCAGATACGGGCAATCACCGCAATTAAGGCCCAGACTTTGATGGCTCAATTCTTGCAATTTTTGTACAAAGAGAAAGTTTTAATTGCATCTTGTTGAAGCGTCGTTCGTAGCGTATTGTTGGTGGCGTGTCAGTAGTTCTGCGATGTGGTTCCCCATCTTAACGATCGGGGGTAGAAATGAGTTACGCAATCCGGCGATCTAGTCAATCCTCTAACACAGGTTTTACTTTGGTCGAGCTCATGATCACGTTGGCAGTGTTGATCATCCTTATCTTGTTGGCGGTTCCCCCCTTCCTTGAGTTTCGCGAGCGCAGCATCGCGCGCGGCGCTGCCGAACAGCTGGCAACGTTTTGGGCCAATGCGCGCTTTGAGGCAATCAAACGCGATACTCCGATTAAAGTCACGTTTAAACGCAGCAGTGACGATTCGATGTGCCTTGGGGCAGCCGTGCAATTGGATACCACCAATTACAGCGCTTGTGATTGTTTTACGGCGAATGCTTGTGATGTCGGGCGTTATCCGTCCGATCAAGCCGAATGGCGCGGTGCAAAATGGGTGGCAAATCCGGCCGTTGGTAACAACGGGGTTGTGTTTATTGACCCAAAACAAGGATTGCTGACGCAAATGGGTGACGCCGGCAGCGTGACATTGCGCTCGCCATCGACGACCAGCCACCAATACCGTTTGCGCTTCGTCATCGATCTGCTAGGCCGTGGTACGTTGTGCGAACCTGCCGATGCGCCCATGCATTTACCTGATTTTTCAACACGCCAATGCGGATGAGAAAGATGCCCAACTTAAGCAAGCACGCCGGATTCTCTCTCGTCGAAATGATGATTGCGATCGTTGCCGGTCTGATTTTGGTTGGCAGCACCTTGGGGTTCACGCTTTCCGGCGTGCGCAGCAACACCGATTTCGTTAACGCGACTTACCTCACGCAGGAGTTGCGCGGCGTTATGGATCTGGTAACCCGGGAGTTAAAGCGTGCCGGTTACGATCAGCATGCAATTGATGGCGTGGGCGCGGGCTCCGTGTTTAAGTCCAAATTCGCCCCAATGAAATTTTTCCCAACTCCCAGCGCAAACTCAACCATAGCCAGCTGCGTCATATTGGCTTATGACAGTAAAGCGAATACCGCATCGAATCGCCCTGGTGCGATTGCCAATAGCGAGCGACGCGGGATACGGATTAACGCAGAAAAACAAGCCATCGAATACAACTTAGGTTCAACTGCGTTACCCGATTGCAGCTCGGAGGGAGCCAATTACGCCGCCTATCCACCCACCTGCAACGCGACCAGCGGGTGGTGTGCGTTGACCAATCCACAAAGGGTGAAAGTGACCCGTTTCGACCTGGACACGCACAATACAAAAAGCATACCAAGCACATCTACGTCAC
Organism: uncultured Rhodanobacteraceae bacterium; assembly: GCA_964466115.1. GTDB lineage: Bacteria > Pseudomonadota > Gammaproteobacteria > Xanthomonadales > Rhodanobacteraceae > Pseudolysobacter. The sequence goes on from CAYXMH010000005.1 coordinate 106,244, forward strand.
CCGGACTGACAATTCGCGTCATGAAAGTGACATTGGTGGGCGCATTGAATACCGATTCTAATGTGGTGCGCAGTCTTGTTGACGAGGTTCGAATACGAGCGGACTGTCCGTTAACAAATTGTACTTCGGTGCCTTGAGAATTTATGGACATTAGGTTAAATCGCACGCCTCCGAGACGGGTTTTTCATTGTTTGAGCGCTGTCTTGGCAAGACCTCCTCCATGGCAAGGCCACTACATTCGATTCCTACCCAATCGGCAACGCGGTGCAACTACCCTAATCGTTGCTATTCTGATGCTGATGATTTTAAGCACGGTGGTGAGCTTCTCAACCAGCGTTGGCGTCTTCGAGCAAAGGATCGCTGGTAACGAAAATCGTTCGCGCTTAGCGCAAGCCGCTGCCGAGGGCGCACTCGGAATGGCAGAGCAATATATTAAAGCCAACACGGTCAATCTGGTTTCTACGCAAACCACCACGGGTTGGTTGGATCCGGCGGCGATGCGCTGGCAAAAATGCATCGATCCGGTGCCAACGGGACAATCGGATCCCTGCCTTGCGGAAGCCGATAGCGCAAGACGAAGCGAAATGTTTCGCTACAATTTAAATGGAATAACGACACTGAATTTTGCGGCGACGCTGCCAACGTCTGCTCAAATCTCCAATACGGGTGGTTCCGCGGCGTTTCCCGTTACGACCCAAGTATCGGCGCTATTGTGCCGGCTCGATACGACCGTTCCCAGCAAGCCGTTCTGTTCCGCTAACCCGGCGAATTCCCGCGTATTCGCGGTCACCCTAGTCGCCACCGCTAATTTGACGGGTGAGTCGGCGAATGCGCAAGTGAAGGAAACGATCGCGTCTTATCGATCGATTGCGGGCGCTGCCACTAGTCCGCTGAGTGCGTCCGGCATCGTCAAGGGATTGGGCAATGCCGAGATCCTGACCAGTCCGAACGCAGGTGGTTGGGGTGTGCCGGTGTCCATTTGGTCGCCGTACGATGTCGATATATCGGGGCAGGGCGGAGGCATCGGCAGTGTCTCAACCTGTCAGCTGGGCGATTATTTAGGACAAGTTCCCTCTGAGGAATTGTTCACAACGTGTGCTGACGGTAATCACAGCTGTGGCTGTCCCGCCGACAGTATTTTGTCTGGGCATTCCGGTGCGGTGAAGAAAGAAGGCATAGACATACTCGATCGCGATGGTGACCAAGGCGCGCTTCCGGACATCACGTTTTTCCCTATGGAACCTTTTGACGACTCAAACGATCCTTTGGATGACTCGTTGTTTGAGTGGATTTTCGGGAAAAATGTGGTCGAGGAGGGACATACCCTGGTTCTTCAAAATTGCGGCTCATCCGGCAATAAAGATTGCGCCAAAGTGGCTTTAGAAGGTCTTGCGACGCAGATACTCAGCGATTGTTCGAGTTTAAGTGCGGAATCGACCGGCCTTATTTGGGTAACGGGCGAATGCGATTTACCCGCAACGGTTGGTACGCCACAGGATCCGGTGGTATTGGTCGTCGAGGATAGTATGAGTGTTAGTGTTGACACTACTTTTTTTGGAATGCTGTTTGTGCGCTCTTCCGATAATACCGCTACGTTCTCTGGTTCAGGGAGCGTGCAGATTTTTGGTTCGGTGGTTGTGGAAGGTGATGTGGACATGAGCGGTCATTTCAGCATCATCTATTCCGACCAAATTACGCAGGCAATCAACAACTCTCGAGTGTTTTCACGGCTAGCTCGTTTGCCGGGTAGCTGGTTGGATTCACAGGTGGCGTTTTAGGAAACATCCCTATGTATTGTTGTAAGCACCGTTACCGCAATCGAGGATTCAGCCTTATCGAAGTGCTGATCGCGATGGTGGTTTTATCGGTGGGATTATTGGCGCTTGCGTCATTGCAGGTGCAAATAATGCGCACCTCCGCCGATACCAAATCAAAAAGTGGGGGCTTATCGTTGGCGCAGCAGAAAATTGAAGAGTTGCGTGGGTTCGTATCGTCTGATGAATACAAAGCGATTAACTCGAGCAGCTACGTCAGTAACGTCACTGAAATGACCGATGCCGCAGCGGGAGGCACCAGTTTCACCCGATCTTGGACGGTAAAGCGCTATGTCTTGGACCGCAGTACCGGGGCGTTCGTGGATGTCGGTGCTTCCAATGTCACAGCCAGCGACACCCAATTGACCGCTTTCAATACGAAACTGGTACCGGGTACGGAATTTAAGAAGTTGGAGGTAACCGTTGGTTGGATCGATGCGCTTGGTGCCAGTCAATCCGTGACATTATCGGATGTTATCGATGCATTGGATCCGAACGACAGCATCCATGCGTTAGAGGCGACCAATTTGTACCCACGCGACGCGCAGGCGCGGATTTACGATCCGGGATCGCAGCCAGGGGTGATCCCGATCGCAGTCGGTAACGATCAATCGGTGGCGTCGTCTGATCCTAAGCCGGTGCAAGAAGGCAAACACGGCATGATTACGACGCGGTTCAATGTGGAGTCCTATGTGAAGGACGGCAACGACGCCATCATCAAGAAAAACATTGAAACCGCCTTGGTCAGCTGCCGCTGCACTACTACAGTACAAAGTAATGATGAGGCGCCACCAGAAGGGCCGTTTGCAGCGTCTTACTGGGACGGGGATAAGTTTACGGTTCCAAAAAGCATTGCCGGGAAAACGCGCGGTTATCTTGATTCAAGCATCGATCAAAACGTCAACCTTTGTAGCGTTTGTTGCCGCGATCACCATGATAAGGCCAGCGAGTCGATAAAATACGATCCGTATCGCCCGCCCAGCGATATCAGTAATGGTGACCACAATCACTATCACAACACCAACCCGACCGGTACCCCCGCGTTCACGGTAGTTGGCCCGAACAATGCGTTCTATGATGAAGCTTGTCGGCTAGTGCGCGTGGACGGCATTTTTCGCGTGACCACCGATCCGCGTTTGGAAAATTTGGCGATGCTGAATATGCTCGGAAGCCCAGCCAGTGCCGCTACGCTTACTCAAGCAACCATCACCGCTTATGCGGACTTCGCGAAAAATTACGTGACCGCGATTTGGGGCGCCGTGAAAACGGGAGTGGAACAAAAAGCCTTGGCGGACTATACGCCCACCCCCAGTGGACTGGGGCAAGCGGATCCCGCCGACTTGGCCGTAGCAAGCAAATTCAACTTAAGTTCGCGTGCTGTATTTGTCGACTGGTTAAGTCCAGAGGCGATCAACAAGCTCAATTGTGTCGGAACCGATGCGACCAATGTGGACTGCGCTACAAAGTACTCTAATTATCAAACCTCCAGTATTTTGCAGATCGTGCCGTTTTTTGCCATTAATCTCACCAACATTGGCGAATGGTCGGAAAACTCGGCAAGCAAAATCCTGACGGTTGCGAATGAGGCGATCCCGAATAATGTCTCGACGACTTTCACGCGTGGCGAGGTGACCGGAGTAAAGGCCGGTTCAGCGCAGACCTCGGTGAACAGTTACCGCGGTGCCTCCGGTTTGACCGACCAGGTTCCGATCGATCCGGACGACGCTGGAATCGCTGTCACTACTCGCGCGCCGCCGCTGGCTATAGCACGCAATTTCACGGTGACGGGCGCCTCGTCGACCACGGTGGAGTATGTCGTGGAAATCATCGATCTTAGCAACGATGGCGGAAATTTTCTCACCGCACAGTTAAATGTCGTGCCCTGTACACGAGGTACCGGAGCCGGGCAATCGAAAGACCCAACCGACGGGTCTAAGCTTGATACGAATGAGCATCTGTGTTCATTGACCTCATCCGTCACCACGGCGACATTGACGTTCAATAACTACAATCGTGTCACCAATGTGGTTTGTCCGTCCGGCAGCAAGGGAAATAATTATTCGGCTATAACCGGCGTATTCCCACCACAATGCCAAGGTTCAAAAAACAATGACATCGTTTCCGCCACTTCGTACACAGTGCGCGACTATAAACTTTGCCCGATCCCGGTAACTTCTGGTGTGACATTCGCAAATCCGATCGAGTCAAACTCGTCTGCGTCCAACCCGCAAGATCCGACGCTGGAGGCGACTATGGTGGGATTAACCTTGGCTCCCAATGCCGCGGTGTTGGACCTTAAGCGTTTAAGTGCGCGATTTGTAAAACAGTCCGCGGCTTGCCCTTAAGTTTGAAATCACAGTCTTTCGGTCAGCCCGCTTTACTACAACTCTCGGTTGTTTCATCACTTGATTACTTCCCTATGAACTGGGCTTTACGTCGCTCCAAAAACGCCTTGGTTCCCTCGCGCATATCTTCGGTAGCGCAACATAGCGCAAACGCTTGCGTCTCGTAATCAAGCCCTTGATCCAAACCGCATTCACCGCCGATCAGCACCGCATCAAGAATGCCAGCTAGGGCGTGCGGAGCCGCCGTCGCCAATTGCGCAGCAATCGCATCGACTTCAGCATTCAGTTGCTCATTGGACACCACACGCGTGATAGCTCCCAGTGCGTAAGCGCGTTGCGCATCAATCGTGTGACCTAACAGACAAAGTTCCAACGCCGCACCGCGACCGGCCAAGCGCAACAATCGCTGGGTGCCGCCGAAACCCGGAATCACACCAAGATTGATTTCCGGCTGGCCGAATTTTGCTTTCTCACCGGCGATGCGCAATGTGCAGCTCATCGCCATTTCCATACCGCCACCGAGTGCGAAACCTTGGATGCGTGCGATCACCGGTTTTCCGAGACGCTCGATGTTTAACATCAGCTGCTGTCCGGCGCGGGAAAAAACTTGCGCTTGGTGCGGCGACAGTGCGGCCAATTCGCTGATATCGGCACCGGCCACGAACGCTTTTTCACCGCTGCCGGCCAGAATGACCACGCGCACGGCCGTATCGTGCTTGGCTTGTTCAAACGCGTCGTGCAATTCAGCGATGGTGTCGCGATTCAGTGCATTCAGCTTGTCGGGGCGGTTGATTGTGATGGTGCGAATCGCATTGCGATCCTCGATCAACAAGTTGCGATGGGTCATGCTCCACTCCGGAATGCTCAAAAGCGCGCATCATAAGCCCTTGTGGGAGCGGCTTCCAGCCGCGATCGCGGCGGTAAAACATTCAATCGCGGCTGGATGGCACGGCTTGATAGGCCCTAAAACACCATTTATTAACAGACGATGACTCGATTTTACCCGCCCGCTGGTTGCAGGCCGCGGGCTCCGGTAGAATGGTCCGCTTGCGCGCAGGTCAGCATACGTTTGACGCGCATGCAACGGAATTTGCTTTTCACAAGTTTGGAGGTAGGAATGATAGTGCGATGGTCTCTCGCCACAATGGCGCTGCTGGTAGGCGGTTCTGCTTTCGCGCAGGACGTCAATACCGATAAGGGCAAACTCAGTTACGCGATCGGTTACGAAATTGGCCGCGACTTTAACGAGCGCAAGATGGATGTGGATATCAACACCATCATCCGCGCGCTGCAGGACGGGTACGCCAAGAAAACCCCATCGGTGCCCGATGAAACGATGCGCGACATGCTCGGCAAGATGCAAGACAAAATGCGCGACGAGGCGATGACCAAGTTCAAAGCCTTGGCGGATGAAAACAAGACCAAAAGCACTAAGTTCCTTGCCGACAATAAAGCGAAAAAAGGCATCGTCACTTTACCGAGCGGCGTGCAATACCGGGTGATCGAGGAAGGCACGGTGGCGGGCGCTAAGCGGGCAACGGCGCAAAGTGAAGTCACGGTGCATTATCGTGGATCGCTGGCCAGCGGCTTGGAGTTCGACAGTTCGTTCGCGCGCGGCGAGCCGGTGCATTTCAAGGTCGATTCGGTGATTAAAGGCTGGCAGGAAGTGCTGCCGCTGATGAAGACCGGTGATCATTGGCAGGTTTTCGTACCACCGGATCTGGCCTATGGCGATCGCGGTCAACCGCCACGCATTGGACCGAATGAAGCGTTGGTGTTTGAGATTAAGTTGATTGAGGTTAAGTAATACCTCAGATTTCATCAATGCCGTTCGCTAGCAATAGCGGATGGCATTATTGCGACATTGCCGTTTAATTACGCACCGAGCGCGTGCAATTCTTCCAGCGCGCGCTCCATATCAAGCTTGATGTTATTAATCACGCGCATCGCCGATTCGGTATCGCTATTGGCCGTGGCGTTTGTGCTGGCGGCCATGGTTTGCCCGAGCGCGGCTTGTTCCGCTTCGGCATCCGGTACAAATTGGGCAAGATAAACATAGCCACGCGTAAGCCCTTCCTTGAGCTCGGCGTGCTCAGGCCCAATGTTCTTCAACAGCATTTTGATGGCGCGGCGAATTTGATCCTTGGAGTGCGGCAGCAGCGATAGCGGTAACCCATACAGGCCCGGGGTGGCGTGCGCGAGCACTTTACCGTAGTCACTGACCACTTTTGTCGCTAGCGCGAGCATGCAAATTCGTCCGGTTTGAGAATACCTGTCAATTTATCAATAAAATGGTAAATTTTCTAATACCTTTCGTTTCATAGAATGCCACGAACGTGATTTTGAGCCCTTGCATTGGAATTTGTACCTTGGATGCAGCCGGTTATTGCGAAGGCTGTTTTCGCAGTATTGACGAGATCGCGCGTTGGTCAATGTTGAACGATGGCGAACGGATGCGCATTATGAATGAGGTATTGCCGGAGCGCGAACGCGCGAAAACGCTAAATGAACGCTGACCGATTAACCCTAGAAACGCAGCGCTTACGGCGCGCGTTGTATGCACTCGATGCACCGCCGCTGGCGGTTGGCTTGAATCATGCCGAATTGGCCGATGCAATCGATTCGGTGCCGCGCAAACCGGCGGCCGTGTTGATACCGCTGCTGCCACGGGAGGGTCGGTTGACGGTGTTGTTCACGCGCCGCACCGAGCATTTGAATCATCACGCCGGTCAAATCAGTTTTCCGGGCGGGCGCTCGCAGGCCGGTGACGCCGATGCGCTGGCGGTGGCGCTGCGGGAAACGCAGGAAGAAATAGGCGTTATGCCGGAGCAGGTCCATCCGATTGGGTATCTTGATTGTTGCGAGACGGTTAGCGGCTTTTGCGTGACCCCGGTGGTGGGTTATGTTGATCCTCTATCCCGGTTTGTGCCCGACCCGCTGGAAGTAGCGGAAATTTTTGAGGTGCCGTTTGAGTTTTTCCTCGAACAAAAGAGTTTGCGCCGCCGCGAGATCGATTTCCGCGGTCGATTACGAAACGTATACGAATTTGTTTATGGCGAACACACCATTTGGGGGGCGACGGCGGCGATGTTGGTTAATTTGCGCGATCGCTTGGAGCACGCCCAATGAGCTGGGGTACGCTGATTTCAGTTGATGAGTTGGCGCATCTTTCGGTGACGGACGATGTATTGATCGTCGATTGCCGCTTTGAGCTCGGCGATCCTTTGCGTGGCCAACGCGATTTCGCAGCGGGACATATCCCGGGTGCCGTATATGCGGACCTCGATCACGATCTTTCCGATTTGAGTAAACAGGGTCTCGGCCGGCATCCATTACCCGATGCGATTGTATTTTCGTCAGTACTTGGTCGCTGGGGAGTGACCGAACGCACGCAAGTGGTGGCTTATGATGCAGTCAATGGATCGATTGCGGCGCGGTTGTGGTGGATGTTGCGCTTGGTCGGGCATGCCAAAGCCGCGGTGCTCGACGGTGGTTTTGCCGCTTGGGTGAAGGCGGGTTTGCCTGTAAGCGCGACGATCAATACGCGCCGTGAAGCGCATCTTGCGTTGCATTACGATAACCCAGGCATTGTTTATTTTGATGAGTTGTCGCAAAAATTAAAAAATAATTCGGCGCTGTTGCTCGACGCGCGCGCTGGCGCGCGCTATCGCGGCGAGGTGGAGCCGATTGACCCGGTGGCGGGGCATATACCCGGGGCTAAGAACCGGCCTTTCACCGATAACCTGGACAGCGACGGTCGCTTTCGTGACAAGGCCGCGCTGCGCCGGGAGTTTGGGCAATTGCTGGGTCCGCACGCCAGCGTCGATGTGATTCATATGTGCGGTTCGGGCGTCACCGCTTGCCATAATTTATTGGCTATGGAGTATGCGGGTATGCCCGGTTCTCGCGTATTCGCCCCGTCATGGAGCGGTTGGGTTAGCGATCCCAATCGCCCAGTGGCGAAAGGGGATTGAGCGGTCTCTATTTCTTTTTGAGTTTTTCAACCAGTGATTTCAGAACCTGCTGCGATTCCTCCGCGTACCAAGCGTCGACGAACTGCTCGATATTGAGTGCGGCGGGATCGGCAAAAGCGTCAATGAGATCGGCGCGCGCTAAGCGCCGTGTTGCGGTCATTGCTTGTGGCGGCAGCTGGAGTAAGTCGGTCAACCACGTTAAGGAACGCGCAACGGTTTGTTCCGGATCGCTGAGTTCATCAACCATTCCAACGGCATGAGCCTGCTCGGCAGTTAGCATGCTGCCTGCGACCATTAGTCGTTCTGCTCGATAGATTCCAATCAAGCGTCGCAGCGCGGACTGAATGCAATTCGGTACGCTCAAACCGACTTGCACCTCGTTTAAACCGATTTTGTACGGCCCGCGCGCCATCACGCGGTAATCGCAAAAGATCGCGAGCACAGCGCCGCCAGCGGGGCTATGGCCGGTGATGGCGGCAACGCTGGGAATGGGTGAGCGAGCCAATGCGGCGCATAGACCGAAAAAATCGTGCCAAGTTGCGCTGAGTGCTGGGCGATCCAGAGTCAACAAAGCCGGTACATCCAAGCCGGCTGAAAACATTCCCGGACTGCCGGATAGCAGTAATGCTCTGGCACCCTTGCCCGGCGCCGCCTCAACGGCCTCTCGCAGCCGTCGAATCAAGGCGGGATCTAGCGCGTTTACCGGTGGGCGGGCAAGCCGCAGCTCGTGTATAGCTTCGTGGCGGATAATTTCGAGCATGCGATCCTCACAGGAATGATGAACGTCAAGGTAGGGTGGGCTTTAGCCCGCCGTTGCGGGAGTGTTCTGGTGGGCTAAAGCTCACCCTGCCTTAAGTTATTGAAAATTGGCCGTCCATTGATATTGAATAGTGTAACTGAGCGTAATGGTGCCGTTAGCGGGAACCTCGAGCTTGAAATCGATCGTATCGGCGTTGCGTTTTTCAAACTTTGTACTCGATTGAACAATATTCCATTGTGACCATCGATACAAATGTTCACGCACTACAACGTTCTGGGGTTGCGCGCTGCCATTGGTTAAGCGAATTGCAAAGCTTTCGTTTAAGGTGCGGGCGTCTTTGTTGATTTGATAATCGGTTTGCGTGCGCTCGCCTTTTAGGTCGAACGCATTGCCAAGCTCAACGGCAAGGGTTTCGTTTGCGGGTGTGTGCGCAATGGCGTCCTCGCCGATGAATTCCGGGGCGTGGTCGCCATCGTCCACCAGCACGCGCAAGCGTCCGCCCGGAAGGGCACGATCGAGGCGTAGGGCCAATGTGCTGCGCACCGGTGTGCGGCTATCCAGGCCATAGTTGCGATCGGTAATCGGCGCGGTTTCCGGATTAAGGCGCAAGTGCGCGGGCTCGAACAAATACTGACGCGAACAGGTGACCGTTTGCGCCGGGAATAACGCGACGCGCTGAATGCTGGCGTTGGCGATATCGATCGCCGCATCCAGCGTGTACTCGTGGAAATCGCCGAGCAGGCTTTCCTGTGGGCGTGCCGCGCGCGATTTCGCCGCCGTCAGTAAGCGCGTTGCCGGTTTGGCTTCGTTCAGTCGATGCGGGTCACCCGCAATCAATTTCACTCGTGCGTTGCGAAAATCGCTACCACTGTGATTGGCAATGGCCGCCCAAGCCGAGAACTGAGTTTTGCATTCCGCGCCATTTAGCAACCAGGCGGAATACTCTGCGCGCCAGGCCAATCCTTCGGTGGGATAGGCCAGTTCAATGGTTTGTGGACCGGCCTTTTTTGCGTCAATTTGCCAGCTTAACGTCGGTGTGGCGCTTAGACCGTGCGGTAGATCGGGAAAGCTGACGCGGCTAAATTCCGTTACGGTTACAATTTGGCCGCTGTCCAAGCGCAGGCTTAGGCCGCCGGTATTGGACAGCAGCGTACCGCCGACCATGGTCGTTTTGTCGACACCGTCGCCGTGCTCGACCACCACCCGATGGCCGATGTGGCGTTCGACCAAGCGATCGAGCGTGATAGGGTCGAACTCGAACGTTTGATGGGTCAATAAAACGCCTTCGGGATCGTTAAGTGCACGGAAGCTTATAGCGCCGGCGTCGAGATAGCGCGGCATATCGCGAATTTGAATGGCGTTGCTGCCGGCTTTTAAGTCAAACTGGCGCAAGTCGCGAACGACGGCGTAGCCGCCGGGCCGTGCATCCGGTTCGATGCTCGCGGAAAACGGACCAGAACCCTCGCTGGTCTCGTTATAGATACTGAGCGAGTAATGGGATGTGTCTTGCGCTCCGGCGTAGCCGCACAGCATGCACATCGTGAATAGCCATCGCAGTTTATGCAGTCGAATAGGCATAGGGTTGGTTAAGAATAAATAGGATGGGTTAGCTTATATGATAACGGTAATCGTAGGGATTCCAATGCGATGGTTTCTATCCTTTGTGGTTTTTGTTGCAATGCTGGGCCAGGCATTGGATGTTTTGGCCGCCGGCCAATTGAGCATTGCGCACGCATGGATACGGGCAATGCCGCCGAAAACCACGATGCTGGCCGGGTATGGCGAGCTGCGCAATACCGGTGATTCACCGCTTACATTGGTTGCCGCGCACAGCAAAGCGTTTGCCGAAATCTCCGTGCATGAAAGCGTCGAGCGCGATGGCGTGGTGCAAATGCGACCGATCGAGGGTTTGGTGATTGCACCAGGCGCGGCGATTGGGTTGCAACCCGGCGGTAAGCATTTAATGTTGATGCGCTCGCAGCGTGAGCTGGCAACGGGGGATTGCGTCGATATTGAATTGGAGTGCGCCGATGGTTCCCGCACTATGGCGTGTTTTGAGATCCGTGCCGACGCCCCAAAAGCGTCCGATCACTGACACGCCGTACGTACGGCATTCGGCAACGCAACGGATTTGCCGTCCGCGCCAATCCAAACCATGGTTACCTTGCCATCGCTATAAAGCGTAGCATCGGTATCTGCCGCGACGATTCGGTGCGAGATGGCAAGCGATGAGTTGCCAAGATGCTGGCAATAGAGCTGCACCTCTATGGTCGCAGGCCATTCCATCGGGCGACGGTAATTGATCTCAATCGATGCGACTACCGGCATAAACGTATCACTGAACCACGGCTGTGATAATTGCGTAAGCCACTTCAATCGGGCTTCTTCGAGGTAAGTGAGGTAATTGGTGTTGTTGACGTGATTTAGGGCATCAAGATCGCGCCAACGCACGGTGATCGGCGCTTTTATCAGCAATTTAAGCTCGCTCATGCGGCCTCCCGCTTTTTGCCGTTAGTGAGCACGCGCGCGAGAAAACGTCCGGTGTGCGAATGCTTCGAGCGTGCAATCTGCTCTGGCGTACCGCTGGCAATGATCTCGCCGCCGCGATGACCGCCTTCGGGCCCAAGATCAATCACCCAATCCGCGGTTTTGATCACATCAAGATTGTGTTCAATCACAACGACGGTATTGCCCGCCTCGGACAAGCGATGCAGCACCTTTAGCAGCTGCTCAATATCGTGAAAGTGCAGACCGGTGGTTGGTTCATCGAGGATATACAAAGTGCGCCCGGTGTCGCGTTTGCTGAGCTCGCGCGATAACTTCACTCGCTGGGCCTCGCCGCCCGACAGCGTAGTCGCGCTTTGGCCAAGCTTGATATAACTTAAACCGACATGCATCAGCGTTTCGAGTTTGCGCGCCAGCACCGGCACCGGTCCAAACAGCTTTAGCGCATCCTCCACCGTCATGTTAAGAACATCGCTGATGGTGTGGCCCTTGTAGGTGATGTCCAAGGTTTCGCGGTTGTAGCGCTTGCCGTGGCAGACGTCGCAGGATACGTATACATCGGGTAAAAAGTGCATTTCCACCTTGATCATGCCATCGCCTTCACAGGCTTCGCAGCGCCCGCCCTTGACGTTGAAGCTAAAGCGCCCAGGCGAGTATCCGCGCGCGCGCGATTCGGGTACGGCGGCGAATAGGTCGCGCAACGGCGTGAACAGGCCGGTGTACGTGGCTGGATTGGAACGGGGAGTGCGCCCGATTGGGCTTTGGTCGATATCGACGATTTTGTCGAACAAATCCAGCCCTTCGATTTTACGGAATGGCGCGGGTTTCTCGTTTGCGCCATTCAATTCGACGGCGGCGTGGCGGTACAACGTGTCGTTGATCAACGTGGACTTGCCGGAACCTGAAACACCGGTGATACAAACAAACAATCCGGCCGGAATCTCCAAATCGACATTTTTTAAATTGTTACCCGATGCGCCGAGCAAACGCAGCACGAGTTGGTCATCGAACGGGCGGCGCTGATTCGGGACTTCGATCCGGCGCTTACCGGAAAGGTATTGCCCGGTGAGCGACGATTTCGAGCGCAGAATGTCCTTGACCTGGCCTTGCGCGACGATTTCTCCACCGTGCACGCCGGCGCCGGGGCCGATATCGACGATATGGTCGGCGGCGCGGATCGCATCTTCGTCGTGTTCAACGACGATCACCGTGTTGCCAAGGTCGCGCAAGCGCGTCAGCGTACCGAGTAGGCGTTCGTTGTCGCGCTGATGTAAACCAATCGAAGGTTCATCCAGCACATACATCACGCCAACTAAACCCGCGCCAATTTGGCTGGCGAGGCGAATACGTTGTGCTTCACCGCCCGATAACGAGTCGGCTTTGCGTTCCAAGGTTAGGTAATCGAGGCCGACGTCGACCAAAAAACGCAAGCGCTCGCGAATCTCCTTAACGATTTTTGCGGCAATTTCCCCGCGCCAACCGGGCAGCGTGAGCTTTTTAAAAAATTCCAAAGTTTGCTCAATGGGCAGCGCGGACAGGGCCGGTAGGTTTTGCTTGGTCACCAACACATGGCGCGCGGTACGGTTCAGTCGTTGCCCCTGGCATTCCGGGCAGACCCGTTCGCTGATGTATTTCGCCAGTTCCTCACGCACCGCTGGCGATTCGGTTTCCTTGTACCGTCGCTCAAGATTCGGAATGATGCCTTCAAAACGGTGTTTGCGCGTTACATTGCCGCCGACATCGCTGACATACCGGAAGGTGACGGTTTCCGTGCCGGAGCCGTACAACACCGATTGTTGAATGGCCTTCGGTAAGTCTTCCCATGGGGTATCGATGTCGAACTTGTAGTGCTTGGCCAGCGATTGTATCAATTGGAAATAATACGCATTGCGCCGGTCCCAGCCGCGCACTGCGCCCGCCGCCAGACTCAATTCCGGATGGCCGACAACGCGTGAGGCATCGAACACTTGATTTACGCCCAAACCATCGCAGGCGGGGCAGGCGCCAATTGGCGAGTTGAACGAAAACAACCGCGGCTCCAATTCGGTGAGCGAATAATCGCAAATCGGGCAGGAGTAGCGTGAGGAAAACACCGTTTCCGCCGCCTTCGCGTCGTCGAGGTTCACCACGCGAGCGATGCCTTCGCCGAGCCGCAACGCGGTTTCAAACGATTCGGCCAAGCGCTGCTTTAGATCCGATTTGGGCCGGAAGCGGTCGATGACGGCATCGATGCTGTGCTTTTGGCGTAAAGTTAAAGTCGGTACTTGATCCAATTCGTACAACTTACCGTCCACGCGCACCCGCACGTAACCTTGCGCGCGCAATTGCTCAAACACTTGCACGTGCTCGCCCTTGCGTTCGCGTACGACCGGTGCCAGCAGCATGTACCGCTGTTCCGCATTGAGCGCCAAAGTGGCATCGACCATTTGGCTGACCGTTTGCGCCGTCAGTGGCTGATGATGGTCGGGGCAGTGCGGTGTGCCGACGCGCGCAAACAGCAAACGCAGGTAATCGTAAATCTCGGTGATCGTGCCGACGGTGGAGCGCGGGTTGTGTGAGGTCGATTTTTGCTCGATCGAGATGGCCGGGCTCAGTCCTTCGATGTGGTCGACATCGGGTTTTTCCATCATCGACAGAAATTGCCGCGCATAAGAGGACAACGATTCGACGTAGCGACGCTGGCCTTCGGCATAAATCGTATCGAACGCCAGCGACGACTTGCCCGAGCCGGACAAGCCAGTAATCACGATCAAGCGATCGCGCGGAAGATCAAGATCGATGTTCTTAAGATTGTGCGTGCGTGCGCCGCGGATGCGGATGGTGTCCATGGGCAAGTCGATATAGGGCGGTAACAAGACATTATACGCGCCCCGTCAAGCCGATCGGTGCCTTGGTATCGGCGTAGAGGGTAGGCCTTGGCCGACCGGGATTGCGTGGGGATGAGGCGGTGGACCAAGGCCCACCCTACTTCAATCCATGTGCACACTGCGGATTCACAATTTGTAACCTCCATCCGCCGCAAGCAATGCACGGATTCAGCGCTGAATTTCGTATTTACCTAATGTCTAACTCAAATCGGGCATTAGGTCATGATTACCCAGGAACCAACCGCACATTCATTTCCTCTGTATTGCAACGTGCGGATGGCACACATGAGCGGCCCACGGCCAAGGCGAAGTTTCCATTCGGTGTTGGCATTGGGGTGTGCGTGGCTGCTCAGTTTGCTCATGGCACCAGTGCAAGCACAGGATGCCAACGATGGCTTCAATCCGAATGTGAACGGCGATGTGAACGCGTTGGTGGTGCAAGCGGATGGCAAACTGTTGCTCGGTGGTAACTTCAGCGCGATTACGATCGCCGGGGTCGTAACGCCGCGCAACGGTATCGCACGGCTCAATCCCGACGGCAGTTTGGATTACGCCTATGACCCGAATGTGAGTGGCAGTGTGTATGCGCTGGCGCTGCAGGCAGACGGCAGTGTAGTGCTGGGCGGTAGTTTCAGTGCGATTGGCGGGACGCCGACGACCAACAACCACATCGCGCGGTTCAATTCGTTCGGCGTGCTCGATACCACGTTTAACCCGAATGTGAATGGCGCGGTGGCTGCGGTGGTAGTGCAGGCGGACGGTAAGTTGGTGCTGGGCGGTAGCTTTACTACAATTACGATTGGCGGGACATCAACACCGCACAACGGTATTGCACGACTCAATTCCAACGGTAGCTTGGATCCAGATTTCAACCCTAACGTGGACGGCAACGTCAATGCGTTGGCGTTGCAAACGGACGGCAAGTTGGTGCTGGCGGGTTACTTCACCACGATTACCGTCGCTGGAGTGCCGACGATCCGGCATTCCATCGCACGGTTGCAGACCAATGGCGCCCTAGACGCAACGTTCGTCGATTCGAACGTGAACGGTAGCGTCTATGCGCTGGCGCTGCAGGTAGACGGGGAGTTGCTGTTGGGCGGTGATTTCACCATGGTCGGTTCGATGCCTCACAACCGCATTGCGCGGCTCTACTCGGATGGCATTTTAGATTCTGGCTTTGATCTGGATATAAACGGAAATGTCTACGCATTAACGCGACAGGCGGATGGGAAATTCGTGCTGGGTGGTGGTTTCACCATGATTAATGGCACGCCCCACAATGCTATTGCCCGGATCAACCCTAACGACAATTTGGATGCCGGATTCAACTCGAACGTGAACAGTGCCGTATACGCACTAGCGCAGCAGGCGGATGATAAATGGGTTGTCGGCGGGTACTTCACCCAGGTCAATGGTGAGGACCGTAACCACATCGCACGGCTCTATCCCGATGGCAGCTTGGATACCACCTTGAGCCCGGCGGTGTACTCGGATGTGAACGCTCTAGCCCTGCAAGCAGACGGAAAAATTGTACTGGGCGGCAGTTTCTTGGCGGTTGCCGGACATACCCACAATCGCATTGCGCGGCTTAATCCCGACGGCAGTTTGGACGCTACATTTGATGTGCATTTGGATGGTCCCGTGCACGCGCTGGTATTGCAAGCAGATGGCAAACTGGTGCTGGGTGGTTCCTTCACTTCGATCACGATCGGGGCTGGGGTATCGACACCGCGTTCTAACATCGCAAGGCTCAACCCCGATGGCAGTTTGGACACCACGTTTGCACCGAATTCCGACGATTACGTGAATGCGCTGGTAGTGCAGGCGGGCGGTAAGTTGGTGCTGGGCGGTAGCTTTACTACGATTACGATTGGCGGGGCATCAACACCGCACAACGGTGTTGCGCGACTCAACCCCGATGGCAGCTTGGATCCCACGTTTGCCGATCCAAATGTAATCGGTATTGTTAACGCGTTGGCAGTGCAAGCGGATGGGAGGCTGGTACTCGGCGGTAACTTCACCAGCGTCGGTGGAGTTGCCCGCGATTACATTGCACGGCTGGATTCCGAAGGCAACGTGGATGGCTTCAATCCCGGTGCCAACAGCGTCGTAAATGCCATAGCGCAGCAAGGAGATGGCAAACTGGTGCTGGGTGGCAGCTTCACGACGATCGGAGGAACAACGCATAACTGCATTGCACGGCTCCAACCCAACGGCAGTGTGGATACCGACTTTAATTCGATTGCGAACTATCCCGTGATGGCGTTGGCATTGCAAACGGATGGCCGATTGTTGCTGGGCGGTTACTTCACTACGATCAATGGGGCAGGACGCAATCACATCGCGAGGCTGCACCCTAACGGTCTCCTGGATAGCACGTTGTACGACCCGCTGGTGAACGATCCAGTGCTGGCGCTTGCATTGCAAGGAGACGGTAAGTTGGTGCTGGGTGGTCTTTTCACCTCAATTGGCGGATTGCATCGCAGCCGCATTGCGCGCCTCAGCCAGCCACAGGCGGCATTGCAATCATTGACATTGAGTGGCAATACGGTGACCTGGCGGCGTTCCGAAGCAGCACCGGAGTTGGCCGCACCGCCGCAGCTGTTGTATTCGGATGGCAGCGGTTATAGCTTGCAGGGAACCATGACCCGCATTGCCGGTGGCTGGCGCTACAGTGGCTTGGTGCTCCCCGTCGCTTTCCAGGCGTTCTATCTGCGCACCCAAGGGCAAATTTCCTCCGGGGAGTCCAACGGCTCGCAAGGCACAATCGAAAGCACGCGTCAGGTCTACAACAGCAACGATCTGATTTTTGCTAACGACTTTGAGTCCCGCCCGTTGATGTGAACACAGCATCTCAATTGTTGCGAGTTCACAATTTGTAACCTTCTTAAGCCCGGGTCGTTGCACGGATTCGTTAGCCCGTTGCGTATTTATAGATAACTACTTCCCATTGGGCGTACGTTATGAGGATTCAGGCTTTCAATGCGTATTCACGCCGTTTACAAGGCGATACGTTGATATCGCCGACTCGACGCTTGCGAATGCTGTTTTGTTCTCGCTTTGTCCGAGCGTTGGTGTGTGCTGGGATGCTCTTTTCCGCGATTGCGTCGGTTCATGCGCAGAGCGTCAACGATGGTTTCAGCCCACATCCGGACGGCACCGTGCTGACGGTGGCGGTGCAAGCGGACGGCAAGCTGGTCGTCGGCGGCGTATTTCTCAGCGTCGGTGGAGAATCGCACAATGCCATCGCGCGGTTTAATGCCGATGGCCGGTTGGATCCCGATTTTATCGATCCGCATGTGAGCGGCGGTAGCGTGTACGCAGTGACCGTACAAACCGATGGCAAATTGCTGCTCAGTGGCAGCTTTACTATGGTCGACGGTATGTCGGGCTACAGCTATGTCGCGCGGCTCAATGCGGATGGCACCCTGGACAGAGGCTTCAACCCGCACGTGACCGGCGGCACGGTAGACGCTCTGGCACTACAACCGGACGGTAAGCTGGTGTTGGGTGGTAGCTTCAGCGCCATCAACGGCACCCCTCGCAATGGCAGCGCTCGCCTTAAATCCACGGGCAATCTTGATTTTACTTTCAATCCGCCGAATATCAGCGGCGGCACGGTGGATGCGCTGGTAGTGCAGCCGGACGGTGCGGTGGTGCTGGGTGGTGGCTTTACTTCAATTGGCGGGGTGGCACGCAATCGCATCGCCAGGCTTACCCCCAACGGCACTTTGGATCTTACGTTTGATCCCAATGCGAACGCCGATGTATACGCGTTGACACTGCAGGCCGACGGCAAGCTATTACTCGGTGGTGGCTTCACCGCATTTGGCAGCGGTACGACAGTTATAACTCGAAACCGTGTTGCTCGGCTTAATGCAAACGGCAGTGTGGATGCCACCTTCCTCGATTTGAATGCGGACGCTGCCGTGTATACGCTGTTGCTGCAACCCGACGGTAAGTTGGTGCTGGGCGGCAGCTTTATTGCGATGGGTGGAATGTCCCGCAACCGTATGGCGCGGTTAAATCCCGATGGTCATGTGGATGCGGGGTTCAACCCGAATGTAGGTGGCGGCGGCGTGTATGCGCTGGCGTTGCAAGCGGACGACAATTTGGTGCTGGCCGGCAGTTTCCTATCGGTGGCTGATACCGCCCGCTATTCCATCGCCAGGCTTTATCCCGATGGCAGTTTGGATGCCACCTCGAGTTTGAACGTGAATGGCAACGTCTATGCGCTGACGGTGCAAGCGGACGGCAAATTGGTGTTGGGCGGTTTTTTTACGACGATTGGTGGGTTATCCCATAGATCCAGCATTGCCAGACTTTATCCCGATGGTAGCCTCGATGCTTTATTTAACCCAGATGTGAACAGCGCCGTCTACGCGTTGGCGGTGCAACCCGATGGCAAGCTGGTATTGGGTGGCAGCTTTACCGCGGTTAACGGCATACCTCACAACTCCTTGGCACGGTTAAACCCCGATGGCAGCTTGGACGATTCGTTTAGCCCGGATGTGAACGGTACGGTGGATGCGTTGGCCGTACAAGCGGACGGCGGCTTGGTGCTCGGTGGCAGCTTCAGCGTAATCGATGGGATGAACCGCAGGCATATTGCACGGCTCGATTCCGCAGGTCACTTGGACCCCACGTTTGATCCGAACGCGAACAGCGGTGTGTACGCGTTGGCGGTGCAGGCGAACGGCCAGCTGGTGGTCGGCGGTTCTTTCACCACGATTGCCGAACCACCAAGAGGGTTTGGTGATCCACCGATCACCCGCAACCACATTGCGCGGTTGAACGCCGATGGCAGCCTGGATACCACCTTCGATCCGATTGCGAAGAACGGTGACGTCGTCGCGTTGATCGTGCAAGCGAATGGCCAGATAGTGTTGGGTGGCGGATTCACCTCGGTCGCGGGCATGCCACGCAATTGCATTGCGCGGTTGAACGCCGATGGTAGCCTCGATGCGCTCTTTAATCCGGACCCGGGCCCGACCGGCTATGTCTATGCGTTGGCCGCGCAAGCCGATGGCAAATTGGTATTGGGTGGCAACTTCACCGCGATTGGCCCGATTGGACGCAACCACATTGCGCGGCTGAATCCTCAGGGGGATTTGGATCTGCTATTCAACCCGAATGCGAACGGGTATGTGAACGCGCTGGCGTTGCAGGCGGATGGCAAGCTGGTGCTGGGCGGAAGCTTTACCACGGTTAGCGATCCACCCATAAGCCGCAGTTATTTAGCCAGGCTAAACCACCCGCAAGCGGCGTTGCAATCTCTAAGGTTCAGTGCCAATACCGTCACCTGGTCGCGCTCTGGGGCGTCGCCGGAGTTGGCGTGGCCACCGCAATTATCGGTCTCCCTGGACGGCAACACCTATAGCCCGCTTGGGTTAATGAACCGCCTTGCGGATGGCAGCGGTTGGAGTTATGGCGGATTCACACTCCCAAGCGAAGCTGGCGGGACATTTTATATACGAGCACAAGGGCAGCTTTCATCCGGAGGGTCGAACGGTTCCCAAGGTGTTATCGAAAGTACGCGCCAGGTTTACATCGACCGAATTTTTACCGACAGCTTTGAAATCCGCCCGTGATGCCGAACGCGGCGATCTTGATTTTAGCTTCATCGACTCGGGACTGATTCACCGTTTGCAGCTGTACCAATCGAATCGATGCACGGAATCGATACCAAACTGCGTATTTATAGTCATCCACCTTGATCCGGCTCGTTTCTTCCAGGGCATTAGCGATAGGGGCCTTCCATTTTTCGGTCTAATAAAGTGGTGAATTTATGAGCTTAAAAAAAATTTGCCAATGTTTGATTTCGCTATCGCTATACGGCGTTTCATTGGCGCAAGCCGCTCCGTTGTCCGATTGGGTCGGCTCGAAGGTGAGCGCCTTAAGCGCCAATTTTGACCGTTATGACGTCGATTTAAGGACCGGGAAGATGCAGGGCCCGTTCAAGGGGTGCGTGCAGATGCGCCGGCCCGGTTCACTGACATTGGACATGCAAGGCCAACACGTCACGATCACCAACGATTACCTGCAGGTTACTCCGTGCGCCGGCTGTAAACCGGTTTTTGCGGCGGCGGCGAAAGATGTCGTGGGGAAATTTTTTCTACAGCTTATCGCTGATGGCTCCAACGCAGACAATTTGTTCAATGCCAAGTCGACGGTTGCCAGCGGTGACGGTGTCATTGGCATTTCCTACTCGTTGGCACCAATGGGCCTTGGTCAGGGCGAATTCACGCTGTGGTCGCGTAAAGACCGACCGGCAGTCGTTGAGTTGAATTTCACTCCGGGAGTTAAGACGGTGCTTCAGCTGTATGACCTGCAGCGCACCGTCTCGGGTTTGTCGGAGAATAGCAAATGAATGCCGCGAGTCGTGCTGTAAGTTTGTGCAGTGGTTTTTTTGTGGCGGTGGCTGTTGTTGGCTGTCAGCTGGAGCATCCTGTCTCGAACGTTCCCAATCATCCCGTTTGGCAAGTCGATTTGTTGCCAAAATTGGTGTGCGTTAACGATACGGTGCGAGTGAAATACCGCATTGCCAACGAGTGTCCCGAGGGCCCGTATTGTCGAGGTTTTTACCCAACCATCGACGTATCGTCCGCCGATGATGCGCTCTCGTTCCCACTATCCCCCTATCACAATGAAGCATACAGCGGTGAAATCAGCAGTACTCCGATTACAGCTGTCGCTGCGACCAATATCACCGTTACATCCACGCCCGATTTGGTTTGGTACCGTTCGGATGGGACCGCGATGTCCGATGGCGAATTACTGCCGCCCGGCATGCTCGGTCTGGTTAGTACCCCTCCTGTTACGTTGATTCTCGACCCGATTGATTCGGGCACAACAATGCTCCATCCGATTTCATTTAACGGCATGTGCGCAGGCAGTGCCCCGATGTGGACAGCCGTCAGTTTTGAAACCGGCCAAGCGCGATCGGCTTCCGTAAGAATCCGCCGACTGTGCAATCGCGATGCGCGCGTAGTCACATTCACTGCGCATTTTTCCTCCGGATTGCCGGACCAGGACATTACCTTGATGCCGGATGGCATGGCGGGCGGATGCGTGGATATTCCATCCGAAGCACCGCCGGCCCTGATTACGTCGTTGACAGCCCGGGCCATGCCAGGTGCAGAGATTGTGTCCTGCCTGGACAGTAGCGCATCCGCTCCTCCCGCACCGATTCTCGCCGAAGTGTCAATGGGCTGTCGGTAGCGAGTGAATAAGGCACTGGAGTTGAGCATCGCCGGCTTGGTCGGCGGTGCATTTGCATTAATTCGATCGATCGGACGGAATTATGAAAAATATAAAAATTAGTTCTTTTTTTATTTTTTCTTTATCAATTTTAATGCGGTGTGGATACGCTGACACCATTTGGCCGGATGTCAGCGGACCCTGTGCGGCTGGGTTGCAGGCGTGCATCAATAGCGTGGATGCTAATGAAACCATTCTCATTCTCGGCAGTGGTAATTCAGAGGGAGGCAGAAACGCGTACAACATAATTACGGAAGACATCAGTATAGATAAACCACTGACGCTCACTGGAAGTGAGAGCGTTGATGTGGTGTTTTTCACCAATCGGCATATCTCCATCGCGCTAACCAGTGCGGGTACCTCCGGTAATCGCGTGACGATTCAGCGGTTGAAATTGCTCCAGGGTTCAATCGATATTGTCGATCAATATACGAGTGGGTTGATCCATCCGGTATATGACATAAATCACGTGCAGATATTAGGGGTTAATGCGACACTCACAGCCGACGTGACATGTGCGATCAATGTAAGAAAAATGCCGCCAATAACGGGTAGTTCGCCTACCGGCAGCGCATTTCATTTTCGCGATAACGTGATCGACTTCCAAAGCGATGGGGCGGATTTTGGTGGAATTTGTTTCACTCCGCCTTACGATGGGTTGGGATTGGTTTCTGCGAATGACGGGATAATAATCGAGCGCAATCGCATTTCGCGCCGAATGATTGCTCCCGGTCCTTTTTACGATTTCGGCACCTTTAATAACTTCGGTATAAGGATTGATTTATCCGCAACCGCCAATGGCAGCGGAGGGTCAGATGCCGATAGCGTGCGGATCATTGGCAATACGGTGATCGGGCCGTTTGCTGTCGGCATTTTTTCCATGGCTTGGCAATATGGCGACACTACGGTTGCGATGGATTTGATCAATAATTTTGTCAATGCCCAGGTAGGAAGGAGTGGGGCTATCGTTGTCATCGATTACAACAGTACCGTGGCATTTAATCTGATCAACAATACCCTGACTGACAATGCACAGGCTATATATCTGGAAAAAGCGGGGGATTTTGGTACGGCAGGTGGCATTGTGGATAACAATTTACTCGCTTACAACGCGGCCAGCGTGTATGTATCAGGCCCCATGCTGCTGGCCAATTCGCATAACCTTTTTTTTAGCACCGGTGCGGCTGTTGGATTTACTCCGGGCAGTTCGACGTTAACCTCCGATCCCTTATTGGAGTCGCATACATTCCCTGCTTTGCATTCGGCGACCATGCTGGGTGATGCGACTTCACCTGCCATTGATGCTGGTCTTTCCTCGGCGTTGCCAAGTTATGCGGTGTGGGATGCCGCTGGCGAGCAACGCGTGGTGGGTACTGGCGTTGACATCGGTGCGTTTGAAAAGACCTTCGATCTAGCGCAGATCGTTGACGCGCGAGGCGATAACGTCGTGCGCAACGTCGTACGGATCGATTCTTCGGGGTCTGCGGCGGCGTTGCGCGATCAGGAATACATCGTTGTAACACCGGTGGTTTCCAACCCATCGTTGCGCGCACAGACGGCCCGCACCCTTGGTATTTTTCAATACACGTCCTCTTTTCCAGCTTATTGGGGGGTGTTTAACGAGAATGGACTGGACATGTCCGTCGGTCAAAAATTCAGCGTGTTGATTCCATGGGGAAATGCATCGATTGCGCCGTTTTTCGCCACCGGAAAATACGGATTTCGCCACACCAGCCATTACGCCACCGATACCATGGCGGATGCGTTTACGCCGGTGATTGAATCGCACTTGACCGGGCATGCCAACGCCGTTGCAGCTACCGTTGGGCGTTACGAAAATCCGCCAGCCTCGGCGCCATTGGTCAGTTATCACGATCATCGCCTTGGCCTGGAATACGGCGCTCAACCCGGTCCATTTAGTACGACTTACATTTGGCGTTTGATCAATCAAGACAATAGCGCGATGTCGCCAATGCCGGATACTGCGAAATCGTTCAATGTGGTGGTGGCACCGTTGGATTCACCGAATGCATTTACTCGAAATGTTGGGGTTGGGCCATTTGACGAAATCCGTTTGGATCACCCATTGATTAATGACAATCCGTGCGCCGCCATTACGGTTGGGCGGAATAACACATCGGACCCTTCGCCTCCGTTCACTTATAACAATGTGGCATTTGCGCTGCAGTACCGCACTGCGGGCGCCGGTGGGCACTGGTATATCGTGCCGGTCTCCGACCCTGCGTTTCCGGCCGGGGCCGGCTTTAATGTGATCATCGACGGTACCCAGGCCAGTCGTTGTTTGGCGCAGTTATATCCCGATCGGATATTCGTGTATGGATTTGATTGAATAAACGATTCAATGCTATAGCGTGCGATCGGGGCGCGCTTAAAGTGGGTTGTTTTGAATTTGCCTTGACTCCTATCCAGCAAGTCGATTTAATACGTCCCCTTTTGCGGCGGCTTGTTTCGAGCGTCCGTAATCGCCCTCTAAGGCCGGGTAGCTCAGTTGGTAGAGCAGGGGACTGAAAATCCCCGTGTCGGCGGTTCGATTCCGTCCCCGGCCACCAGTAAAATCAGTAAGTTAGAAATTTCTACTCTAAGCAAATTCCCTAACGGGGACACTTATAGGGACACCCAAGAACTGCATCGCTAATACAGCTAGCGATATATCTGCCGGGGACTAAATTTGAGTCTGGCTGGGGAAATGAAATTCGAGCCTCTTGCATAGCCGAAGATCAAATGCACCTCACCCGTTTTTAGGGTGAGATGTTCGTCGACGCACAGTGGGTGATATCGCTAAAAGTGGTTACTCGATCGATCAATCGAGCTTAGCATTCGACTACACGTTATCCATAAAACCCGAAGCTTCGCGCATCGATAGGGAGTGCTGTCAATCATGACCTGTGAATCGCCCCGGATTTCGTAGACATCCTGTAGCCTCTCACGCGAGGCAACCAGG
>CAYXMH010000006.1:0-121938 GCA_964466115.1 uncultured Rhodanobacteraceae bacterium
TTTAGAAACACGTCGGCCATTTGATCGCGCAGCTTTTGTGCTTTTTTGTCGGCCAAGCCGTTTTTGTCGGCGGCTTTTTGGAATTTCCCGTACAGGGAACGCAACTCGTCCATGCGCCGCGTTACTTCGACCGGATCAGGGCCAGTGTCGCCGGGAGCGGCCTCTTCAGCGTCCGCACCTTCTTCTTCGTCGTCTTTGGCCACGGGTGCTGCCACGGCCATTTCGTCCTCGAGCAAAGCCTCGGGAATCAGCGCTGGTGGTGGCTCGATATCCAAAAATCCCGTTAAAACTTCCGACAGGCGTTTTTTGCCTTCGACGAATTGATCGTATTCTTCAATCAACAATTGGATCGACCAGGGAAAGCTCGCTAACGAACTTTGTACCTGATTCAAACCTTCTTCAATGCGCTTGGCGATCGCGATTTCGCCCTCGCGGGTCAAAAGCTCCACCGTGCCCATTTCGCGCATGTACATGCGCACTGGATCAGTAGTGCGTCCCACTTCGGAATCAACAGCAGAGAGTACCGCAACGGCTTCTTCGGTTGCGGTTTCGTCATCCGGTGTAGCCGGGGCTTCTGGCAGCAAGATCGCTTCGACATCGGGTGCGACCTCATGCACCTCGATGCCCATATCGTTGATCATGCCGATAATGTCTTCGATTTGTTCCGGATCGACGATGTCATCGGGCAGGTGATCATTCACTTCGGCGTAAGTCAGGTAGCCCTGCTCCTTGCCTTTGATGATCAGCGTTTTGATCTCAGACTGCTGCTCCTGACTGGTTTTTACGTTACCCATGACATTCCGAAAATCGTTAAGCAAGACTGACCATTATAAACCGGGAGCTTAAGAAACGGTTAGTACCTTTCGCAGCAAATTTCGTTATTGGCGCTCGATTTTTAGTGGAATATGGGTGCTCGTCGGCCAATTCAAGCCAAAACCAGCGCCTTCGAGCTCAGGGCTTTGGGTTTGGCGCGATCGGTAATCGGTGATAACTGAACTTTCCGGGCACTAATAAGCTATTGAAGAGTAAGGTTTGTTGACCACCATCGACCGTTTGCACCAGGGTGTTGTTTGGATCCAGCCACGGTTTTAGCCGCTGCGCATCCGAGCTGCCACCCAGCCAAGCGACGCTCAGCTTACCGTAGCAATCGGGTTCGTTGTTCGGCACGCTGCCGTTGCAAGCCGCACCTCCGCCAGACAGGGTCCCTATCACCAGTCGTTGATGACCCGAGCCATCCGCCGCAGGCACCAAAATGGCCGATCCGGAAGAGCCACCCTCCGTTGTGCCCTGAGCATAGGGCCCGGTCTGCCAATGCGTATTAACCCCATCCGTGCCAATGCAGCTATCGACAGTCAACAGCGGCAAGGTATTTTGCGTTATTGCTTTGACGTAGCCGCTGGGGTGATGAATGCCGATGCTACCGCCAGTGGCCATGCCGCTGACGTCCCATCCGGCGTAATACACGTTGTAGTCCGCGGCAGGGGTGGTGGACAGCTCCACCAATGAAAAATCGACATCGTGACGCCCGGCCCGATAGCTCGCCCCGCCGGTTTGGCTTTGCGCCAGCGATCCGCCACCGTGTGCGCCGCAGGTGGGGGATTGATAGTTCCAATACAGTGTCATA
Source organism: uncultured Rhodanobacteraceae bacterium (assembly GCA_964466115.1). Classification (GTDB taxonomy): domain Bacteria; phylum Pseudomonadota; class Gammaproteobacteria; order Xanthomonadales; family Rhodanobacteraceae; genus Pseudolysobacter. The sequence goes on from CAYXMH010000006.1 coordinate 1,625, forward strand.
CTGGCCGCGGCCGCCGTGGAGCTGATGCAATGATTGGCGGTAAGAAAATAATTCTTAAAATCGCGCGGCTGATCCATCATTAGCGTACCGCTGCAAAGAAATGTGCCCCCGGTGTCGTGAAACGTGTATCGGGCGACGGCGCGAATTTCATCCCGATAAGGTTCACCCAACGGGCAAACGACATCGATATTGCAGGCGCCGGACACCAATACGCTCGGCCCGTTGCGTTCAAACATATCGCGGTAACCTGTGCCGACATAGCTCAGTTGCAGGGTATCCTCCGCTAGGGTTGATCCGGCTGGCAAATAGAGCTCAAGCGTGGCCGAGCTTCCTGGAATCAAGGGACTCCAAAATTGCGTCGTGGCGTTGTTGTCTGTTTGGGTATAGGGGCCGTCAAAGTCCGTTTCGTTAGCGGACAATAGATGCAAGGTGGCGCCCGGGGGCAACTCAAAACGGTTGAAACCGAAATGGAGATCGGTTGCCCCAACCGCAGTCACACGCCAACGCCACAGTCGCGCGCCTTGCGGTAATGACTGCCAAACGCCGTCGTGGCTCGGGTTTATGTCTACGGCATTGGGTGCGGCGATGCGTAAGCGTTTCGTCAGCGCCGGGTGTTCGATGCCAGCTTGCGCTTCGTCTTCGGCGAGCAGCTGCGATGGGTTAACTGGCGCCAACACCAGCTCCGGCGCCGATGTCTTTATTTGGGTCGAATGGGTAAGGCTATACGGTGGCAGGCCATGCCGCGCCAGCGCAGACATTGGCGCTGCGCTTAACAGCAACAAACCCAACATCCATCGATTCAAGGTGCCAGCGGAGCATGCCATCTTGTTGATCTCCCTGAATGAGCAAACGATTACATCTCTCGCAGTGTGTAAAGGCCATGTATAAATTGTGCAAATCCAGGCAACTGCATTTCCTATCGACACATAAATTTACAATTTAAATGTCGGGTTTTGCAGATTCGTGCAGGAAATCCACATTAGATTCTCACCCTTGGTGTTGCACTCAGGAGAGAAACCGATGGGGATTCCTTTTAGCCGATTAGCGGTGATTATCATCGCATGGACCCTGCAAGCGCCATTGGCGCATGCAGCCGCCCGAACAACCGAAACGAAATACTCAGAAAGCGCTTCGGAGGCTACCCGCACCCCGTACGACAAGCCCTTGTTTTATGGCCATGTTAAAGCGTTACAAGGCATTTCAATAAAAAGCGGCGTGCTCAGTAAAGAAGCCGGGGCGTGGAAACAGCTCAGCAATGGTACGTTGTTGTGGGAATACCCCTTCAGTCTACCCAACGCGCTGTCGCTTGATTTCGGGTTTACGGATTTCTATTTGCCCGGCAGCGCCTCATTGACGATTCGATCCTTGGCCGATGGGCAATCGATTGGGCCATTTTTCGGCAAAGACTACGGCAAGTTGGGCCGCTTTTTCTCCCCGATCGTAGCGGGAGGCGATGCGGTCATCGAGTTGCGAGTTTCGAAAACCGAGATCAGCAACGTCAATTTGAACCTAGACAGCGTTACCGAAGGGTTTCTCGATGTCTTCAAGGCGGTCGACCCCATGCAGAAATCGGAGGGCTGCCAAGTGGACGTGGCGTGTCCGGCCGGGCTTGCCGTGACCCCGCAGTCGCGGGCCGTGGCGATGTTTACCGCCCGCACCGGCTCCGAGGCGTTTGCGTGTACCGGCGCATTGCTGGCAAAAGCCAATTTTTACGCGCACAGCGATCCGGTTGATCCGAATTTTTTAACCGCAAATCATTGCATCAGCTCACCCGAGGAAGCCGCTACCATGGTTTTTTACTGGGGTTATCAAAGCGACAGTTGCCGCTTACCGGGTTCGCGCACCAATGCCATTCATGTGCCGCGCGTTGCCGCTCATTATTTGGCGCATCAGCCGGGCGGCGCCACGTTGCTGGCGAACTACGCGCGCAGTGATTTTGCCTTGGTTCATCTCAACACCGATGTGCCAGCCGCCGCCAATGCATTCTGGCTCGGGTGGGATCGGCGTGACCAAATTGCGCACGGGGCATTCGTTATCCATCACGCCAATAGCGATGAAAAACGCATTTCGATGACCTACCGCGACTTGGCCATCAGCGGCTATTTGGTCGCTGCGGGCAACCATCATCTGCAAATTCCAAGCTATGCAATGGGCACCACCGAAATGGGTTCGTCCGGGTCGCCGCTGATGAACGATCAGGGCCGCGTCATTGGCCAACTGCACGGAGGCACCTCCGATTGCGCGAGCACCAGCCCAGGCTCCGATTACTACGGTCGTTTTGCAACCTCATGGACTGGCGGTGAAGAGCCCGACACGCGTTTATCGGATTGGCTTGATCCAGACAACACCAACGTCGAGTTTATTTCGGGAATGGACGCCAATGGACAATCCGAGGGTGGATGGTTCGGGGTGCACGGCCAGGTGACGGACGTCAGCGCGGACTGCAATTCGCCGATTCCGGACGACCCGAGCGAGGTCGTCGAATGCCCCGTCACCGTTGAGGACTTAGGCGGTACCGGTGAAGTGACTTTCCACATTCTGGGTAGCGGCTTAAATAGCGCGAATCTGGTCGCGTCGCTGGAATCGCCCACGCATCACACGTACCGCGCTCCACCGGCGACATTCGGAGTGCTGTCGCCGGAAGCGGCCATGTTTGTTGCCCGATTGGGTCGGATTGACGAAACCAATGGCAATTGGATTTTGCGCATCCACGGACGTGAACCCGCATCCGACGGCAGCAACGGACAAATTGCCAGTGTTCGTTTGTTTGCATCGTTGGGCGCCAGTTGGTGGGGGTGGGATACCGTTACGCCGTAAGTGCACTTTAGCCTTGAGAAACACGGCTTTGTCATGACGCTTGCAACCAAAACGTGACGGGCCCGTCGTTAACCAAGGCAACTTGCATATCTGCGCCAAACCGCCCGGTTGCGACCGGGTGATGGCGTTCGTTTGCCAAATCGACCAAGCGGTTGAACCATCGTTGCCCTTGTTCCGGTGCTGCGGCGTTGGTGAAACTGGGACGCATGCCTTTGCCGGTATCGGCCGCTAACGTAAATTGCGGCACCAACAGCAGGCCGCCTTTGACATCGCTGAGCGATCGATTCATTTTTCCATTCGCGTCGTTGAAAACGCGATAGCCAAGTAGGCGCTCCAACAAGCGTTGTGTTTGTGCTTCGCCGTCATTCGGTTGAACGGCGATCAATGCCAACAATCCGGCTCCGATCTCGCCAACGCTGGAGGCATCTACCGTAACGTGCGCTTTACGCACGCGTTGAATGAGAGCAATCATGCCGTGTCTCCAAAAAAGCAACCTCTGCGGTCCTATGGTCCAGTGACGCTACAATACCGAACCTTTTTTACTACCTAAACGGATGCGCTGGCACATCGCCATTTTTTTTGCGGGGTTTCGCCGGTTCGGCCGGTTGCCGTTGCCGATATTACATCGCATCGGCGCGGCGCTGGGTTGGCTGTTATGGGCAAGCCATGGTTCATTGCGGCATAAGGCAGCGCGCACTTTGGGCGTGGCGTTCCCGGACATGAATGAACAGGACCGAGCAACGTTGCTGCGCCGGTCGTTATCGGAAACCGGTAAATCGATTGTGGAAGTGGCCAAAATATGGTCGGGTGACGCGCAAGCGCTTGAGCTGATTCGCGAGGTGCGCGGCGCGGAGTTGTTCGACGCCGCCTTAGGCAGTGGCCGGGGCCTTATCATTGCGGCACCGCATCTGGGTTGTTGGGAGATTCTAAATTTTTATCTTTGCAGCAAGACCCCGATGACGATTGTTTATCGCCCCCCGCGCAAACCGGTTTTGGAACCATTATTGGTAAAAGCGCGCGGGGCGCTCGCGGCCGAGCAAGTGCGCGCTGAGGGTGCGGGGGTTCGCACGCTGTACAAAAAATTATCCAGTGGCGGGGTGGTTGGCATCTTGCCCGATCAACAACCCAAACAGGGCGAAGGGCACTTCGCGCCGTTTTTTGGTACCCCGGCGTTAACCATGGTTATGTTGTCGCGCCTGGCCAATCGCACAGGAGCTCAGGTCTTGTTTGGCGTTGCAGAGCGGCTCGCGCGCGGCGCCGGCTATCGAGTGCATTTTTTACCCGCCCCTCCCGACATCGACAGCTCGGATCCAAGTATCGCCACCGGCGCGCTCAACCGCGGGGTGGAGCAATGCGTGCAACTAGCACCCGACCAATATCAGTGGCATTACAAACGCTACAGCATTCGCCCAGCCGGGGATGCACGGCGCATTTACCGCCGCGGTTGAGGCAAGGCTTCTTTTTTTTCCAAACGGCGCAGAAACACACGCATTTCTTTCTCGGCTTGTTTATCGCCGCGCGCTAAGGCCGTGTCGATCCCGTTGCGAAACGCATCGGCGGCACAGGTGAGATCACCGATCGTTGTCAGTGTTAAGCCAAGCAACTTCCAAGCGGCGGAGTAGTTGGGATCAAACCCAAGTGCCGCGCGCAATTGCTCGACCGCCTCAGGAAGAACGTCAGTTGCCAGTAATGCATTGGCCAAACTAAATCGCAGCAACGCTCCATCGCGTGGACCGCCGAGTTGCGAGCGCAGCGAATCAATCAACGCGTTTGGCTTAGTCCTCACGCGCCGCCGTTTTCACATCAACGCCAAGGTCCCGCAGCTTGCGATACAGATGGGTGCGCTCCATGCCCACCATCTTGGCCAGCCGCCCGACGCTGCCGCCGGCTTCCGTCAGTTGATGCAGCAAATAGGTGCGTTCAAATTGTTCGCGCGCTTCGCGCAAGGGCAGCGCAAAATCGATGTTGGCATTGCTTTCGCGCCCGACTTTTGGCGCCGCGCCCTGGCCCAAAGCCGATTCGACCTCGGCCAATTGCACCTCGCCGGTAGCGCCCAAAATCAACAGGCGCTGCACCAGATTGCGCAGCTCGCGGATATTGCCGGGCCAGGTGTGGTTGCGCAAACGATTCTGCACCGCAACCGGGAAATGGCGATAGGGCAGTTTGTCGCGGTTGGGGAAGAAATCCGCATAGAAGCGGACTAGCTCGGGCACGTCCTCCAAGCGCTCGCGCAACGGCGGCACATTAATCGGCACCACATTGATCTGGTAGTACAACTCTTCGCGCAATCGGCCGAGCTTCACCAACGCATCAGGTTGCTGCGAGATCGCCGCAACGACGCGCAAATTAAGCCCGACCGCCTCGCGCCCGCCACTGCGCAACAATTGCCGGCGTTCCAAAGCGTTGGCCAAACGCAATTGCATGTCCGGTTCAAGCTCGGCAATTTCATCCAAAAACAAGGTGCCGCCATTGGCGCGCTCGAGCAAACCGTATTGCACTCCGGTGGCATCCTCCGCACCGAATAGCATCAGCGCTGCGTCCTGGCGCGCAATGGCTGTCGGTGTCACGGTTACAAAGGGACCGGCGCGGCGTGAGCTTTTTTCGTGTAAATAACGCGCCCAGGTTTCTTTGCCAGTTCCGGACTCGCCTTGAATCAATACCCAAGTATCGTGTTGCGCCAATTTATCGATCTGCGCACGCAACAAACCGATCGATTTGCTGGAACCGATCGGCTCCGGGGGTGCCGAAACTTGGCGCCGTAACCCTTCATTCTCCCGTTTCAGTCGGGTGGCTTCCAGCGCGCGTTCAATGGTAAGCAGGAGTTTGGCCAGAGAAATGGGTTTTTCGACAAAATCGTAGGCACCCAGGCGCGTTGCTTCAACGGCGGTCTCTACCGTGGCGTGACCGCTCATCATAATGACCGGACACGGCAGCCCCCCGCGTTCGGACCATTCGCGCAATAACGAAATTCCGTCAAGATCGGGCATCCAGATATCCAGCAGCACCACATCCGGCGGCTGGGCACGCCGTGCTTCACGTGCCTGCGCGGCACTGTCCGCAAGCGTTACCTGATAGCCCTCGTCTTCGAGAATCTCTTTTACCGTGGTGCGAATATCCGGCTCATCATCCACCACCAATACTTGTCCGGAGGCCATGGCATCTCACTGGTTGCAAAAAAACGACAAGTAAGCATAACGCAAACGGGCTGTGCATAGGGTGGACCGTCGTTGCTTCGAAGCCAGGTTTAGGCCAACGGCAGGCGTACCGTAAATACGGCACCGCCGGCACCGCGGTTTTCCGCGCGCACACTGCCGCCGTGTTCCTCGGCAATTTTTTTCACCACCGCCAACCCTAAGCCGGTGCCTTTGGCTTTGCTCGTGGTGTAAGGCTCAAACCAGCGCTCGCCGAAGCTGTCGGGTAATCCTGGGCCGTTGTCGGCGATGCTCAATTCCACGAAAGGCTGGTCATCGAGCGTAATCTGCGCTGTGCTGATTTCAATATGCGGTTTTACCTCGTCGCCAATGACCTCAAGCGCATTCTTGATCAAATTATGCAGCAATTGGCGCAACCGCCCCGCATCGGCCCGAAGCACCGGGTCGGGCTCGGTTAAGGTACGCGTGAGTTTGATGCGCTGATCGTTTTCGTACAGATCCAATACTTCGGTAACCAGGGTGTGCAGAGACAACGGGCGGGCATCGAGTTGCGGTGGGCGTGCATAATCGCCGAATGCATTCACCAATGTTTTCAGCGCCTCGACTTGGCTGACGATGGTGTGCGTGGCGCGATCCAACAGCTCGGTTTCATCGGGCGGCAGGCGGCCGATAAAACGCCGGCGCAAGCGCTCGGCGGCAAGCTGGATCGGAGTGAGTGGGTTTTTCACTTCATGGGCAAGACGCCTGGCCACTTCCGCCCAAGCCGCATCGCGTTGGGCGCGATTAAGGACGGTAAGATCGTCAAACACCGCAACAAAACCGGTTTCCCCGCCTTCGGTGCGCGCCAGCTCAGCGCCGCGCAATAACAAGATGCGGCGTTCACCATCGCGCTCAATCAACACTTCCTCGCGCCACTCGCGCAAATCCTCGCGCAGGTGCTTGAGCACCGGATCGAGCAACGGCGCCAAAGACGCATGCTCGCGCCGCACATCGCTCAGATGGTGGCCGACAAAACGCACGAGCGGCAGGCCAACGATGCTCTCCGCGGCGCGATTAACCGTACGCAATACGCCGTCACGGCCAATACCGAGCACGCCCGAGGACAAATGCTCCAACACCGCCTTAAGATAAGCGCGTTGGGCTTCGGTTTCCTGTGCGTTACGCGTGGCGCGCGCGTGGGTCAATTCCAATTCGCGCGTCATTTGGTTGAATGATTGCAATAAGAACCCGAGCTCATCGTCGCTGCTGACCGGCAACGGGGCATCATAACGGCCGGCCCCGACCGCGCGCGTGGCGGCGGCGAGTCGACCAACCGGGGCCACTAAGCGCCGAGCCACCCCAAACGCCGTCAATAGCGCAAATAAAACCGAGAGCAAAAGCACAAACGTTAACACCAGCGTAAACGTCAATTTGAGCGAGCTGCGCAGAAATTTCAAACGTTGAAAATCGAAATTCGCATTTTCAATGCTTTGCGTTAGCGGCTGCAGTTTTTGCGGTACTGGAAAGATCGCTTGCAATAAACGGGTGTTGGGTTGCGCATCGGTTAACGGCAACACCACATGCAACTTCAACTGCTCCGCGTGAGGTTCGGCCGCGGCGTATCGCCCGGCGCTGCGAATGCGCATCAGCGTGGTGGCATCGGGATAGGCTAAGCTCAAAAACTTAGGGTCGGCGCTTACGGTTGCAATTACCGCGCGATTGGCGCCAAACACGGTTAATTCGGTTGCGCCCAGGGTATCGATGGCGGTGTCCAATTTCACCTGCACTTCCTTATCCGCCAGGCCGTTGAGTTCATTGGCCAGCGCCGCGCTTGATTGCTCGGCGCGGTCCAGGCGTTCGTCAAGGTAGGCGCGGCCAAGCTCCAATGCGTTGTCCAGCCCCTGCTCAAGCTGCACATTAAACCAGGTGTCAATAGTTGCATTTAGGAAATTGAGAGAAAATCCATAAACTACCATTATCGGCGGAACCGCAAGCAGTATGAGCATCGCCAACAAACGCCGCGTTAGGCGTGCGCCCGGAGCGGCGCGTTTAAGTTCCCGCCGCAGGCGCAACAGACGCTGTGCAATGGCAATCAGTAGAATCACCAGCGATAAACCCGAGGCTCCAAGCACCCAAGGGTAGTAACGCCCCATACGGCTGTTGCCGGTGGCCACATCGTTGGCCAGGAAAAGTGCGGCCGCCAGCAATACCGCTATGGCTAATGGCGGCAATAAACGGCGCACAGTACGGGTTAACCAGCGATCGGGTTCGTCCACGAATAATCCTTGGCGCCCAACTGCCACTGCGGGTCGATTAATGCCGGTAGCCGCAATGGACCCGGTAATGCCGTCGTTTCAAGCGCGATGCGCAGCCGATAACTCGTTGGTCGATCCGTTAGCGCTTGGGCAAATGCAATCGGCAAATGCAATTGCTCCAACGCATCGAACAAATACGCGCGCAACGCAAAACTGCGTATGTCGTTGTTCTGTAGGTCGCGTAATTGGTATTGTCGGCTTAACGGGTAGTAGCGCAGCTCCAAATGCCGCTCCAACGTTGCCAGCTGCGAGGGCCAGCCGAATCGTGAGGGTCCTTGGGCAATCAAAGTCAAACGCAGTTCCAAGGCGATGCCATGCTCTAGCGCGTCGACCATCGTGGCGCTTGGGCGCCAGTTGATTTGTGCATCGAGCCAGGTTGCCGCGAGTTGTTCGCGCACGGCCGCGGAACGAATGGCAAGCTGCGCCGCGCCATCGGGCATTGCACTTTCCGTGCAGCCGCATAGCGTGAGAGCGCAAAATGCACTAAGGTAATTTATCCACAACCGCATAAAAGAATCCATCCATTTGAAGCTCGCCCGGCAGATTCTGGCGCCCGACACCGGCCGCGCGGCCCCAAGACGCGGGGCATTCATCACGAGCGAAGGCATCGCCATTGCGCGCGAGAAATGCGTCAATTTGATTTTCATTCTCACAGCGCAAAATTGAACACGTGGCATAGACTAAGCGCCCGCCGCGCTTCAGCAAAGGCCAAAGTGCGTTTAACAGGCGGGTTTGCTCGGCCGTAAGCGCGGCCAAATCGTCTTTGCGTCGATGCAGTTTAATGTCCGGTTGGCGGCGAATGATGCCGGTGGCCGAACAGGGCGCATCGAGCAGGATGCGGTCAAACGGTTGCCCATCCCACCAGGTTTCCGGTTTAGACGCATCCGCTGCGCGCAATTCGGCGTGCAAGTTCAGTCGGCGCAGGTTTTGCGCGATGCGCGGCAATCGCGCCTTATCGCGATCCAATGCCAGCAAATCGACGTCGGCGCGCTCGAGAATATGGCACGCTTTGCCACCCGGCGCGGCGCAAGCATCCAGTACTCGTAAACCGGGTTGCAAATTCAATAAGTCCGCGCTGAGTTGTGCGGCACCGTCCTGGATGGAAAATGCGCCTTGCTCATAACCGGGTAAACGCGTCACATCGGTACTTGATTCCAGCACCAAAGCATCCGCACAGGAGGGGTGCGGCTTGGCATCGAACTTGGCTTCGGCTAATGTCTTGCGGCAGGCATCCAGGGTTGTTACACGACGGTTTACGCGCAGCATAAGCGGGGCGGGCGTATTGGTCGCTGTAAATACGGCCGGAGCCTCCTCGGGCCAATCGGTTTGCACCCAATCGGTTAACCAGCGCGGCAGGCTGTAGCGTGTGACCAAGTCGTTATCGAGCAATGCATTCAGGGTGTCGGCTTCGCGTTGATAACGGCGCAAAATCGCATTGACTAAGCCTGCCAAATGCGGGCGCTTTAACTCACGCACTGCCGCAACGGTCGCATCCACCGCGGCATAATCGGGTAGCCCTAGGTATTGCAGTTGCGCTAACCCGGTAATCAGCAGGCAATGCACTTGCGGTTCGCGCCGCTCCAGCGATTGTTCCATCAGGTGTTGCAAAAGGGCTTTTAGGCGCAAGTACCAGCGGCTGCAGTCAAACAAAATCGCATGCAATAAGGCGCGATCGCGCGCATCGTTGAGTGCGGTTGAACAATCGGCGAGCACCTGTCGCAACGAAACACCATCGAATACCACCCGCTTAAGACCACGGGCCGCCGCCGCGCGTACGCTGACCGGGTTATTCATAATTGGGACACTGGCGCTACGCCCAATGCGGTTTTTAGCGCGGGCCGCGCATTGAGATAATCGCGAGCGGCGATACGCCGACCGCCAGCGCGTTGCAGTTCCAGGATTCGCAAAACACCATCCCCGGTGGCCATGTCGATACCATCTCGTGTGGCCCGAAGCAAGGTTGCAGGCGGCGCGCTCGTGGATTCGGTCAATGCCTGCGCGGCCCAGATGCGCACCGTTTCACCGGCAATTTCGCCTTGCGCAACGGGGTAAGGGTTAAAGGCACGAATGCATTGTTCCAATGCGATAGCGGGCAATTGCCAGTCAAGGCGTGCCTCGGACTTTTCCAGTTTCTTCGCGTAGGTCACGCCAACGTCCGATTGCGGTTCGCCCGGCAGCGGTTCCCCATGGAGCAGGCGTAACAACACCCGTTCCAACACGTGCGCGCCGACCACGCTCAAACGATCGTGTAGGCTGCCTCCCGTGTCTGTTGCGGCAATCGCAACACGTTCGCGCGCCAGTACCGGGCCTGTATCCAGCCCGCGTTGCATCTGCATAAGACATATCCCCGTTTCCCGGTCACCGGCGCAAATCGCGCGTTGAATCGGCGCCGCACCGCGCCAGCGCGGTAATAAGGAGGCATGGACATTCCAACAGCCGTACTTAGGGATGTTAAGGACTGCCTCGGGCAAAATCAGGCCGTATGCGACCACCACCATCAAATCCGGCGCCAATTCACGCAATCGGGCCTGGGTGTCTGAATCACGCAAACTTTCCGGTTGTTCCACGCGCAAGCCCGCAACGACGGCTGTTTGTTTAACGGGGCTTGGCAGCAAACGCCGCCCACGCCCAGCCGGACGATCCGGTTGCGTATACACGGCCACGATGTCGATGTCAGGTATCTGGCAAGCCTTTAACGAAGGCACAGCAAATTCCGGTGTCCCGGCGAAAACCAGGCGTAAGCGATTCATAAGGGGAGCGTGTGGTTAAACGTCAACGGCATCAGCCGCGGCGGTTCGACGCTGTTTTTCCAGCTTTTTGCGCACCAAGTCGCGCTTAAGCGGCGAGAGATAATCGACGAACAGCTTGCCGATCAAATGATCCATTTCGTGTTGGATGCAAACGGCCAACAATCCCTGCGCTTCAATATGGAGCGGCTGGCCGTGCCGGTCGAAGGCTTCGACGCGAATTTGATCCGCGCGTTCGACGTCGGCGAATATCCCGGGCACCGACAAACAGCCTTCCTGATAAATCTGGCTGCCCTCTTGGGCCACAATCGTGGGATTGGCCAATACCAAAGGCTGGCACTTGTCTTCCGACACGTCCAAGACCAGAAGCCGCTTATGGACATTTACCTGGGTGGCCGCCAAACCAATGCCGGGAGCGGCATACATGGTCTCGAACATCGCGTCGATCAAATCCTGCAAGGCACGATCAAACTGCTGCACCGGCTTGGCCTTGGTGCGCAAACGCGGATCGGGGTATTCGAGGATGGTCAAATGTGCCATGAATCACCTAACTTACGACCTGGGAAAGACGGCTTAGTCACTCATCCACCGCAGGATCAAGGTTTACAAGCAAAATTCTACGCTGAATGAGCTAACCGCGCGACTGATTCAATGCAATACCTAGGATATAGCCGTGCTTAAGTGCCCGATGCGATATCAACGCTTAGGCCCGATATTTGTGGCGGAGGTCATTTTCCTTCGCGTAACTTTAAGTTACACTCCTTAAGCCCTTGGGGAATCAGGTAATTGGCAGCCATGCTTAAAAAACTACTTTCGCTTTTTGCAGGAGCGCTGCTCACTCTCTCGGTGTACGCCGCCGGCGTTGCCTTGAGGGATGATCATCCAGATACGTACACGGTGGTGAAAGGAGACACGTTGTGGAGCATCTCCGCGCGTTTTCTCACCAAGCCTTGGCTTTGGCCGGAAGTGTGGCAAGCCAATCCGCAGATCGCCAATCCACATCTGATCTATCCTGGCGATGTGCTGAACTTAGTCTATGTGAATGGTGAGCCGCGTTTGCAGTTGGGTGGCCGCGGCGGACTTGAACCGCACGTTCGCGCAACCGCTTTGGATGAATCGGTACCACCGATTTCATTATCAGCCATCAAGCAGTTTCTGAAACGGCCATGGCTTTTTTCCGAAGCCGAGTTCAAACGCCTGCCGTATGTGGTGGCGTTGGAGGAAAATCAATTGCGCGGGGTCAACGGCCAGTTCGCCTATGTGCGCGGGCTGGATGCTAAACCAGGGCAGCGTTTCGCGATCGCACGCCCAACGGTCATTTATCGCGATGTGCCAGCTAAATATCCGTGGCCGGACGATCCGCGCAAAGAAACGGTTGAGCCGTTGGAAGACCACGGCGGCGTTACCGTAACCTCGTTGTGGAACCAGATCGAATTTCAGCACACCTATTGGCGCCATTCCGAGGTGCTGGGGTATGAGTTGATGGAAATCGGGAATGGCCAGATTACCAAGAGCGGCGATCCAAGCTCGTTGTTGGTGACGTATTCCGATTACGAAATCAAGGCCGGCGATCGCATTGTGCCGATCAACGAACACCCGTTCGATGCGCAATTCATTCCACACCCACCAAAGCAGGTGCCGGATAACCTGCGTGTACTGGCGTTCACCGATGCGTTGGATGTGGCCGGTCGCAATCAAGTCATAGCGCTTTCGCGCGGTGCTAAAGACGGTATGGAGAACGGCCAAGTGTATTCAATCTTCGCCCCCGGTGAGGTGATTCGCGATCGGGTGAAATACGCCGACAACGACGTACGCACCTTCGTAAGCCCAAGCAAAGACAAGGTTAAATTGCCGGAAGAGTTTGTTGGCCACGTCATGGTGTTTCGTACCTTTGACCGCATCAGCTACGGCTTGATCATGGATGGCATCCGTCCGGTGCATTTGTACGATCGGCTGTACGAACCGGATCATCTATAACCGGCTCTTCACTCAAAAACGGCGCGAGACATCGCGCCGTTTTTGTTTGCGCATCCTGCTGCGGGTAAACTGTCGCGATGATTGCATCGCATTGCACCGATATCGATGAAACACGCGCCTGGCTGACGCTATTGCGCGCGCCGGGTCTTGGAGCGGCGGCCTTGCGCCAGTCGATTGATCGTTATGCAAGTGCGATCGCCGTGGTGGAACGCTTATCCAAACAACCTGAGCTGCCGCAAGCCGTGCGCGCCTATCTCAGCGCGCCTGACTCTGCGTTAATCGAAAACGATCTCATTTGGTTGGGCGAGCCGCATCGGCATCTAGTGACCTGGAACAGTCCCGACTATCCGGCTTTATTACGCGCCATCCCTAGCGCACCCGCTGCATTATTTATTGCTGGCGACCCCAATCTGCTCTGGTCGCCGCAACTGGCCATCATCGGCAGCCGCAATGCCACCGCCGCGGGGCTTGCGACGACCCGCTCATTTGCCAAAGCGTTTGCGCAGACCGGTATCGTCATCACCAGCGGTTTGGCGGATGGAATCGACGGCGCGGCGCATGCGGCCACATTGGACGCCGGCGGCAGCACTATCGCCGTAATGGGAACCGGCCCGGATTTGGTTTATCCGCGCAAACATGGCGACTTGGCCAATCGCATCCGCGCGCAAGGCGCATTGGTGTCGGAATTTTTGCCGGGAACCCCGGGCAGGCCCGAGCATTTCCCGCGGCGCAACCGCATTATTTCTGGGCTTTCACTCGGCACTTTGGTGGTTGAGGCGAGCTTACAATCCGGTTCCTTGATTACCGCGCGTTTGGCCGCCGAACAAGGCCGCGAAGTCTTCGCCATCCCAGGTTCCATCCACAATCCATTGGCGCGCGGTTGCCATCGGTTGCTGCGCGAGGGCGCAAAGTTGGTGGAAACGGCCGAGGAAGTGATCGGCGAGCTCGGTGCTTTGGCGCAAACGCTAAAAGAAAGTCTGCGCCAACGCTTAAACGGTGATGTTGCTGTGCCGGACCATACGCATGCCCCAAGTCATCACGACGATCGCAAACGCGATCCCGATTACGTGAAGTTGTTGGCCGCGCTTGGGCACGATCCGGTGGGTGTCGATCAACTGGCGCAACGCAGCGGATTGACCGTTGCGGCCATATCCTCCATGCTTCTGCTGTTGGAGTTGGACGGTGTCGTAGTGGCGGAACGCAGCGGAGGTTATTCCCGCGTAGCGGCGGGTTGAATAACGATTTAAACAAAATCGCGCCTTCCAGCGCCACTGATATTGCGCCAACATCCCGTATTCTCAGGTAAATTTATCCATGAACGCTCCATGATTGCACACCTGCACAAGTTCAAAATGCGCGCCTTAGCTTCCCTTGCCCAAACTTAAATCTCTGTTCAAACGCTTGACACTCCCCTACCGTATGTGTTTCCACTGTTATAAGAGCGCGCCTTTTACGCGCCGGAATTAGTATCCATGGCCAAAAACCTTCTTATCGTCGAGTCACCGGCGAAAGCGAAAACCATCAATAAATACCTGGGTAAGGATTTCGCCGTCCTCGCATCCTACGGGCATGTGCGTGACTTGATACCAAAAGAAGGCGCGGTGGATACCGAACACGGTTTCGCGATGAATTACGCCTTGATCGAAAAAAACACCAAACACGTCGACGCCATCGTTAAAGCCATGGCGCAAGCCGATGCACTGTATCTCGCAACCGACTTGGATCGCGAAGGGGAGGCCATTTCCTGGCACATCGCCGAAATTCTGCGGCAGCGCAAACTGCTCAAAGACAAAGTCGTGCATCGCGTGGTGTTCTCTGAGATCACGCCGCGTGCAATCCAGGAAGCGGTCGCGCATCCACGCGAAATTTCTTTGGACTTGGTCAATGCGCAGCAAGCAAGGCGCGCATTGGATTACTTGGTCGGCTTTAATCTTTCGCCCGTGCTTTGGCGCAAGGTGCAGCGCGGTTTATCGGCCGGGCGCGTGCAGTCACCGGCGTTGCGCATGATTGTCGAGCGGGAAGAGGAGATTGAACGCTTCATCGCGCGCGAATACTGGACGATTGAAGCGAAGCTGACGCACCAAGAACAAGCCTTCAGCGCCAAATTGACGCAGCTGAACGGCAAGAAATTCGAGCAATTCGACCTAACCAATGCCGGCGATGCGCACGCTGCGCGCGACGCATTAAGCGCGGCGGCGGCCGGTAAGCTGGTGGTGCGCGATGTCACCAGCAAGGAACGCAAGCGCCGCCCCGCGGCACCGTTTACCACCTCCACCTTGCAGCAGGAAGCGGCGCGCAAGCTCGGTTATACAACCAATAGAACGATGCGATTGGCGCAGCAATTGTACGAGGGCATCGCGATCGGCGACGAAGGTGTGCAAGGTTTGATTTCGTATATGCGTACCGATGCGACCCATTTATCGGTCGAGGCGGTACAGGAATTGCGCGAAGTGATTTTGCGGGAATTCGGGGAAAAGGGGTTGCCAGTTGAGCCCAATGTGTATCGGGCCAAATCCAAAAACGCGCAGGAAGCGCACGAGGCGATTCGCCCGACGTCGGCCTTGCGTACGCCGCAAAGCATTGGCGCTTTCCTTACCCCAGAGCAACTTAAATTGTACGAGTTGATTTGGAAGCGCGCCGTGGCGTGCCAAATGCAGTTTGCGACCTTAAATACCGTGGCGGTGGATTTCGCTTGCGGTGCGAATTCCGCGTTCCGCTCCACCGGCACCACCGTGGTCGATCCCGGCTTTCTCGCCGTTTATGAAGAGGGCCGCGATCAGAAATCCGAGGAAGACGAAGAGCAGCGCCGCTTGCCGCGTTTGGTCGCGGGTGACGCGGTGCCGTTGAACGAGATTGCCGCCGACCAGCATTTTACCGAACCGCCGCCGCGGTTCTCGGAAGCCAGCCTCGTTAAAACCTTGGAAGAGTATGGTATCGGACGCCCGTCCACTTATTCCAGTATTATACAAACGCTGCTTTCGCGCGAGTATGTGCTGTTGGACAGCCGGCGCTTCAAGCCCACCGACGTCGGCCGCGCGGTTAGCCGCTTTTTAACCGGACATTTTACGCAATACGTCGATTACGATTTTACCGCCAAGCTGGAGGACGAACTCGATGCGGTGTCCCGCGGCGAGCAGGACTGGGTGCCGTTGCTGCAGAAGTTCTGGACGCCGTTCAAATCGCTGGTGGTGGAAAAAACCGAAACGGTCGATAAATCGGAAGCCACCGGAAGCCGGGTGTTAGGCGTTGACCCTGCCAGCGGCAAGCCGCTTTCGGTGCGGCTGGGGCGTTATGGGCCGTTCGCGCAAATCGGCGTCAAGGAAGACGAAGACAAGCCACGCTTCGCTAGCCTGCGTACCGGGCAAAGCATGCACACCATCACGTTGGAGGATGCGTTGCAATTGTTTAAACTGCCCAGAGCGCTAGGCGTATCTGCCGACAACGAAGACATCAGCGTCGGCGTCGGGCGATTTGGGCCGTTTGTCAAACAAGGCACCACCTATGCTTCGCTCACCGCAGAGGACGATCCGTATACGATCGAACTGCCCCGAGCGCTGGAACTGCTCCGCCTTAAGGCAGAAGCGGCCGCTAATCGCTTAATTGCGAGTTTTAACGACGGTAAAATTCAAGTCCTGAACGGCCGCTACGGTCCGTATATTACGGATGGCGAAAAAAACGCTCGCATTCCGAAAGACCGCGAGCCGAAGACGTTGACCCAGGCCGAATGCGAAGCGTTGCTGGCAGCAGCTCCGATCAAGGTGAAGCGCGGGGCAGGGCGTTTTGGTAAGGGCAAAGGCAATACCACGAAGACCAAAGCGCCGAAGGAAGCGGCGGCGAAAACCAAACCGGTCAAGCCGAGCAAAGCAAAAGCTCCAAAAAAAGCCGCGGCGAAAAAAGCGCCAGCGAAGAAATCCGCACCGCGCAAAAAAGCCAAGCCTAAGGCCGAGACTTAAGCGATCCGGTTAATGATGGTTGATGACGATGTTCTGCAGCAAGCCGCAACCGTTCTGCACCAGGGCGGCTTGATTGCTTATCCCACCGAAGCCGTATACGGCCTCGGCTGCGATCCCTTCAATCGCAACGCAGTGGAGCGCTTGTGCGCCCTTAAACAACGCAGCCTAAAACAAGGTTTATTGTTAATAGCGGCAAATTTTGCACAAGTTGAACGATTAATTGCGCCGCTGCCCCAAGCTGCCCTGGACCGCGCTAAAGCCACTTGGCCGGGTCCCCATACCTGGGTGTTTCCGCGTTCGGCTGAAGTCCCGGATTGGATCAGCGGCGAGCATTCTGGAATTGCATTACGCGTCAGTGCACATCCCATTGCTGTGGCGTTATGCGAGCAATTTGGCGGCGCGCTGGTATCGACCAGCGCCAATCGGCATGGCACCCCGCCGGCGCTTTCCGCCGCTGAGGTTGCGGCGGGGTTCGGCAATTCCATAAACTTGATTGTTGAAGGTGCGCTGGGTGGGCTTGGTCAGCCGACGCCGATTCGAGACGCATTAAGCGGGGCGGTCATTCGAGCTTAAACAAATATCTATTTCCATTCGTACAATTTGAAATACACGGGGCTGATTGGTCCCTCCCGGGGGTCGCGCTCCAACCGGCCGTCACCCGTACGATCGACATAGAATTTGGTCGGTCCCTCTTTCGGTAAAATGCGAATCATATAAAGCTGTCCGTGCTTGCGGTATTCCTCGACCGTGTCGTCGCCTTGCTTGCGCACCGTGATCACCGGCAGTTCCGCGGCGCCGGCCACGGCCTCGGAAGACGTTGCGGGATTTTCGGTACCCATCTGGGGTTTTGCTTCAATGCGCGGCGGTGTTGCCGGCGTCGCTTCGACGCCCGGTTCGTCCATTCCAGGCGGCGGCGTTACCGGGGTGAACGGTTGGTTCGCCTCGCTGGTCTCCTTCGACGGCTGGGCTGCGGACTCTTTCGCGGCTAAATTATTGGCGCAAATCAACAGGCCAATCACAAACAGAATTCGGTTCATACTGCCTCCTTAAGATTCTGGTATGCATGATAGGACATACGTAGGTTTGCGGTATATATAGGCGTGTTGACCGCACCATCGGCAATGCAATTCCATTGCAAATCCTGCGCCGGTCGGACAAGCTCAGGATCTTACCCTTACTGGTTTAGCGTGTATGCCCCGGCTTTATTTGATTGATGGTTCAAGTTATTTGTATCGCGCCTTTCACGCGTTGCCGCCGTTGAGCAACCGCGCTGGAGAGCCGACCGGAGCCTTGTTTGGCGTGGTTAACATGCTGCGGGCCAGCATAAAGGCAAAGCCGGATTACATCGCATTTGTTTCCGATGCCAGCGGCCCGACGTTTCGCGACGAGTTATATCCTGAGTACAAAGCGCATCGCCCGCAGATGCCGGACGATTTGCGCGCGCAAATCGAACCGATGCTCGCCATCGTCGCGGCATTAGGCTTACCGATCTTGCGCGTTCCCGGCGTGGAAGCGGACGATGTGATCGGCACCTTGGCGCGGCAAGCGGCCGCTGCCGGCATCGAGGTCATTATTTCCACCGGGGACAAAGATTTTGCTCAATTGGTCGGGCCGCACATCACCCTGGTCAATACCATGTCCAACTCGATCCTGAATAGCGATGGTGTGTTCGAGAAGTTTGGCGTGCGTCCCGATCAAATTGTGGATTATTTGGCCTTGATGGGCGATAGCGTCGATAACATCCCGGGGGTTGAGAAATGCGGCCCGAAGACCGCGGCCAAATGGCTTTCTGAATACGGCACGCTTGACGAGGTAATGGCCAACGCCAATAAAGTTGGTGGAAAAATCGGCGAGAACTTGCGAGCGGCACTGGCGCATCTGCCTATGTCGCGCCGACTTGCAACAATCAAAACCGACGTTCCGCTTGAGTTGCTTCCAACCCAGCTTCTTCTGCGCACACCAGATAAAGAGCAATTGCGCGAACTGTATCGACGTTACGAGTTCAATGCGGCCCTAAAGGAGTTGGATGCTCCATCAGCGGCGAATAGCCCTGCCGAATTGCTGGCCTCTCCTCCATCCAATGCGGCCACGGCTGAAATCGCTGCTGCATCACCCGACACCCAATCATCGGTTAAAGGTGAATACGAATTACTATTGACCGAAGCACAATTTAATAGTTGGATTGCCCGGTTATACAAAGCGGATTTAATCGCTTTTGATACGGAAACCACCGGGTTGGATCCACTACGTGCTGAGCTTGTCGGTGTGTCGTTCGCGGTTGAGGCGGAATGCGGCGCTTATATTCCCTTGGCGCACGATTACGCCGGCGCCCCAGCGCAATTGTCGCGTGAAACGGTGTTAACCGCGTTGAAGCCATTGCTTGAGGATCCAAACAAAGCCAAGCTCGGTCAGCATTTCAAGTACGATATGAATTTATTGTCGCGCTATGGCATCACCGTGCGCGGTGTGCGCTATGACTCAATGTTGGAGTCGTATGTGTGGAATTCCACGGCCGGTCGCCACGATATGGATTCGTTGGCCAAGCGATATCTTAACTACGACACGGTGCATTACGAGGATGTCGCCGGTAAAGGTGCCAAGCAGATCGGTTTTAATCAAGTCGATGTGCAGCGTGCGGGACAGTATGCTGCAGAAGATGCCGACATCACGTTGCGTTTGCATTTGGCGCTGTGGCCAAAGCTTGCTGCGGATGCGAAATTAAAGGAGATTTTCGAAGCAATCGAAATGCCGCTGGTACCGGTGCTGGCCCGCATCGAGCAAACCGGTGTGCTGATCGACATCGATAAATTAAAACAGCAGAGCTCGACCTTAGCCTCGCGTATGCTGGAATTGCAACAGAGTGCTTATAGGCTTGCCGGGCGGCATTTCAGTCTCGATTCCCCAAAACAATTACAGACCATTCTTTACAGCGAATTGAGTTTACCGGTGCCGTTGAAAACCCCGACCGGTCAACCCTCGACCAACGAAGAGGCGTTGGAAGCATTGGCCGATAGCCACGAGTTACCGCGCTTAATCCTCAATTACCGAACATTGGCAAAATTGCGCTCAACCTATACCGATCGGTTACCGGCGCAGGTAAACCCCCATACGGGACGGGTGCACACCAGTTATCATCAAGCGGTGGCCGCTACCGGTCGATTGTCCTCAAGCGATCCAAACCTACAAAACATCCCGATTCGCACCGAAGAAGGCCGGCGCATTCGGCAAGCGTTCATTGCGCCGGAAGGGCATAAAATATTGGCGGCGGATTATTCCCAAATTGAGCTGCGTATTATGGCGCACTTATCTGGAGATCCGGGGCTGATCAGCGCCTTCCAAAACAATTTGGACGTCCATCGTGCCACTGCGGCTGAAGTGTTCGGCCTTACCCCCGATAGCGTAGACGCCAATCAGAGGCGCGCGGCCAAAGCGATCAATTTTGGTCTGATGTATGGGATGAGCGCATTTGGTTTGGCGCGGCAACTTGGCATCGGACGAGGCGATGCGCAAACCTATATCCAGCGCTATTTCGAGCGTTACCCGGGGGTGCAGGCGTTTATGGAGTCGGTGCGCGCCCAGGCGCATCGCGATGGTTATGTGGAAACGGTGTTTGGCCGGCGCCTGTACCTCAATGAAATTCATTCGCGCAATGCCAATCAACGTCAGGGTGCCGAGCGCGCCGCGATCAATGCCCCGATGCAGGGCACAGCGGCGGACATCATCAAACGCGCGATGCTAAGTATTGACACTTGGCTGCAATCCTCTGGCGCGCCTGCGCGCATGATTATGCAGGTACACGATGAGTTGGTTTTTGAGGTGCGTGAGGACTGTCTGGAGGAAATTGCAACCGGTGTTCGTGAGCGAATGAGTCGATCAGCTGCACTAAAAGTCCCGTTGATCGTGGATATTGGCCATGGGAGCAACTGGGATGAGGCCCACTAAGAAGAAACTTCGTCTATAACTGATTGATTTAAAACCACATGAATGGAAGCTGAATGCCCTTGAAACTTTCATTAGCAATGCAGGTCTCTTCTACTGGGCGCACGCAACGGCGCCCGGTTCGCTTCTTAAGCGGACCCCGGGGGCTGATTTCTCCCCAGATCAGTCTCCACCCGCCCCGGGTGCTTCCCCCTAAGCATCTGGGGCAATTTTTTTGGGTCATTGAGAATGTTCAAACAGTCAGCGCGGCGCCATGATGGTGTCGCGAGTCGTTTTAGGCCTCGGCGTCCTCAGTAAGCGCAATGATGCGCCGTGCGGTTCAATCCCTAGGTTTTTGTATAAATTACGCATATCTGGAAATTGCTTCGCACCGCCAAATTCGCGGTAGTGATCCGTAAATACGCCGCTGCCGATTAACGCATCGAGCTTGGTCACGAACTCCTGCGGGCTCCATTCGCGCCTGCTCGGTAAACAGCAATCGCGAAAACGCCGCAGCGCTTCATCCACGCTCAGCTGTCCGTGGCTGGTGCGGCGAAGCTCTTCGTCCACGGTCAACCAATAGGCGGCACCGGCCCAATACACACGCATAAACATGTGCGTATGTTCCATTCCTTGTGTCACATCGTTCAGGGTTTCGTCAAAGGTCTGCTGCTTGCCGCGTTGAAATCCGGCATCCAAATTTTCCCAGGCCCGTAATGGCGTAATTAATCCGGCGCGCGCGCGCAACACGTTTTGATAGTAGCTCGCTAAACCTTCAGCCAACCAACGCCCGCGATCGCCAAGGTATGGATGGAATAAATGACTGAGCTCATGCACGGCGACCCAGTCGGAAGCGAACTCGGAATCCGGGCGATTGGCATTGACCAACAATTGCAAACCATGGCCTTGGCCGCGTACCGATTGGCCGAAGACGACGGCTTTGTCCTGCTCACCGACAGGAAGGATCAGTACTTGCACATCGGCCATCGGAAGTTTTCCATAAGCGCTCAATGCGGCTTGGCTTACACGGCGCAGCCATAGCATGAGTTTCCTTTGTTTCTCGTCTGTGCTTTGAAGAATGGCTACGTGCAGCACGCTGTCGGCTAACGGAATTCGTTGTTCCTCAAAATGCCCCAAAGCTACGACAGCCGACCAATTGGCCGGTGTATTGCCAATACGGAAACGATGGCCGTCGGTATTGGGTAGCGCTTGCCAAGGCGCGGAAATATGCCAATCCGGTGGCAGTTTAAGTTCAATGTCCAGCTCGGCATCGATGTCCGGCCGCAACAACCACAATTGCGGCGAGCTGACCAAATCGGAACCGATTCGCCAACCAACATCTGGTTTGTGCGCATCGGCAATTTCACCGAGTTTGACGCGGTAGCTTAAGCACTCGCCGGCTTGCCACGATGTTGCGTTCCAGGCGCCCTTCGTCTCGACCAACTCACGATCCGAATGGCGCTTGAGTTCGGTCAAATAACGTTTGGCCCATTCGGAGTCGGCAGCAAATCGGATATAAGGATGGGACTGAGGCAGACAAAGTTGAACTTTGAGCGTTTCGGCGGGAATCTCCAACTCGACTTGATAGTAAGGAGTCTCAACGGCTGAGCTCGCCGAGGGAATCGGTAACAGTCCAAGCACGGCAAATAAACGCAATCGCATGACCTTAAGAATGGACGCCCGCGAATAAAATTTCAATTTAACGGCAATCGATCACCAGAACGTTACAATTAGAGGATGGATGTTTCCCATTTACTCGATTCCCTAAACGCCGCGCAACGCGACGCGGTCAGCGCGCCATTGGATCACCACTTAATTTTAGCCGGAGCCGGTTCCGGGAAAACCCGGGTGTTGGTTCATCGCATCGGTTGGCTGCTGAACGTCGAGGGTGTTTCACCCCATGCTATTTTGGCGGTCACGTTTACCAACAAAGCGGCCGGTGAAATGCGTGCACGCTGCGAAAGCTTAATCGATTTCAATGCGCGTGGATTATGGGTAGGTACGTTTCACGGGATCGCGCATCGGTTGCTGCGGCAACATTGGCGCGAAGCCAAGTTGCCAGAAACTTTTCAAATTCTGGATAGCGATGATCAACTGCGTCTGATCAAACGCATCATCGTAGGTTTAAATCTGGATGAGGCGCGCTGGCCCGCCCGGCAAGCCGCCTGGTTTATCAATCACGCCAAAGATGAGGGCAGACGTCCGGATGCCATTGAGCACGGAGGCAATTCGCTTACCCACACATTGTTGGACATCTATCGCGCTTATGAGGCGGCCTGTCAGCGTTCCGGCTTGGTTGACTTTGCCGAATTGCTATTACGCTCCCATGAACTGTGGCTGCAGGATGCAGCATTGCTGCAACATTATCGCAATCGCTTCCAGCACCTGTTGGTGGATGAGTTTCAAGACACCAACAGCATTCAATACGCCTGGATCCGCATGCTGGCGGGAGACAGCGGCAAGGTATTTGTGGTCGGTGATGACGATCAAGCCATTTATGGCTGGCGCGGGGCCAAGGTGGAAAATGTGCAGCACTTTTTGCGCGATTTCCCGAGCGCGAAAACCATTCGTCTGGAGCAAAACTATCGATCCACAGGCACGATACTTAATGCCGCAAATGCGATTATCGCGAACAATCCGCACCGGCTCGGCAAGCAACTGTGGACCAGCAGCGATCCGGGCGAGCCGATTCAGCTTTACGCCGCCTACAACGAACAGGATGAAGCGCGTTTCGTTATCGAACGCATTCGCGACTATTTAAAACACGACAACAAAGCGAGTGAGTGCGCAATCCTTTACCGGTCTAATGCTCAATCGCGATTGTTTGAAGAGCAATTGATTCAACACGACATTGCTTATCGTGTTTACGGCGGATTGCGGTTTTTTGATCGCGCCGAGATCAAGGATGCGCTTTCCTATTTGCGGTTAATAGCCAATCGCAATGACGATGCGGCATTCGAGCGTGCGGTAAATACGCCGCCGCGCGGGATTGGCGACCGCACCCTTGATCAAGTGCGCCAGCGCGCGCGCGCGGAGAATCGAACGTTGTGGGATGCAGCGGTCGTGGAGCTGTCCGCTGCCGCCACTAAAAGTGAAGGTCTTTCCGGCCGTGCAAAAAATGCGTTGAAGGCATTTCTTTCGTTAGTTGAAGAGTTGGCAAACTCTTGCGTCGCCGTCACCTTGGCCGAGCAGATGGAACAGGCGATCGCACGCAGTGGGTTGCGCGATTTCTACGAAAAAGATTCGCGCGGCAGCGCCGAATCGCGGGTCGAGAACTTGGACGAACTGGTCAATGTCGCCAGCCGTTTTGAATTAACGCCTGAGGATGTTTCCGCTGGATTGTCCGAATTGGCGGCATTTCTTGCCCACGCGGCGCTGGAAGCGGGTGAGACCCAGGGAGAGGCTTGGGAAGATTGCGTTCAATTAATGACCCTGCATTCGGCCAAAGGATTGGAATTTTCACGCGTGTTCTTAGTGGGTATGGAAGACGGCCTGTTCCCCAGCCAGAAATCGATCGACGAACAGCAGCGTCTGGAGGAGGAACGTCGGTTGGCATACGTTGGAATTACCCGCGCACGCCATCAATTGGTTCTTTGCTATGCCGAATCGCGCCGCCTGCATGGCCAGGAAACCTACAACCGCCCGTCACGTTTCCTTACTGAGTTGCCGCAGGAGTTAATTCAGGAAGTACGATCACGAGTGCAAATCACTCGCCCTGTGTATGCTGGGTATTCGGCAGTGCAGGATTCGGCAATGAAGCTTGGGCAGCGCGTGAATCATGCAAGCTTTGGTGAGGGTGTGGTGGTTGATTGCGAAGGCAGCGGTTCGCACACCCGGGTGCAAGTGAATTTTGTTAACGATGGCTCAAAATGGTTGGTTTTGGCGTATGCGAATTTGACCTTGCTGTAGCAGCCAAAAGGCTTCCTTCAGCTGCTACAGTTCGATGCTTTTTATCCGCGTTTGCCTCTGCGTGCGCGGTATTCGGCCAATTTGTCCGCCACCTCACCCATCAACGGCTCGATCGCTTCATGCACTTTTTCGTTGGCGTTAAGCGACGTGAAGCTGATCTGCTCGTTCCAGCCGGAGCCCAGCATTTCGCGCCCCGGCAGGTGATACGCCTTAAGCGAGAGTTGGACGGTATACAGTGTCGAGTTTTGCCCGTAGTAGG
The DNA here is from genome assembly GCA_964466115.1 of uncultured Rhodanobacteraceae bacterium. GTDB lineage: Bacteria > Pseudomonadota > Gammaproteobacteria > Xanthomonadales > Rhodanobacteraceae > Pseudolysobacter. The sequence goes on from CAYXMH010000006.1 coordinate 26,651, forward strand.
TCAGCTCTTGCGTGCCGACTGGGCGTGCTTGCACGAATACCACCACATCAATTTTGCCAGTGCGATTCAACGCTTGCATTACTGATCCAAAATCGGGATGTTCGCCGTGCAGCAAGTGACGCACCCGCGGCATGACACTTTGATCAACCAAATTAAACCCATTGCGTCCTAGGGTTTCTTCGATCAATTGCTCAGCGGGTTCCGACACCACCGAATCGCCAGCGGCAATAACCGCAATTGTCGGAATATGTGGGGCAGCCGGCTCGCTGATTTGGCGCGGTTCGGTGTTGCGCGCCAATTGCTGCGGTTCACTTTCCGCGGCGCGCGCCGCGGCCAGTTCGCGTAATGGGCCGACGCGTGAAGCGCGCGCCGCCGGGCCGTCCTCACTTTGCGCGGCTGGCTCATTCGACTGACTCGCCGGCGCCGGTTCTGGCGCTAACGCAACTTGATTGGTGTTGTTTACGGTTGCTGCATTTGCAGCATTATTAGCATTTGGGGCGCTAGTGTCGATATTTGACGCAACGGTGGTCGTATCCGTGGCGGTTGGGTTCGAGTTGGCGTTGGTTTCTGGCGTAACCACGGGTGGCGCAGCCGGGGTGGTAGCAGTCGTCGGTGTATTGGTAGGGACGCTAACCTCGGCCGTATTGTTGGGAACCAACGTGTTTAGGTAAGGAATGCGGTCACGAAACGCATATACGCTACCGCCAATGCCCAGGAGTAAAGCCGCCGCAATGGCGAAGGGTAGGGCATTGCTCTTGCGGGCGGGTTGCGGGCGTCCCAACACCGGTTGATGAACGGCGGCTTGCGCCATCGGTGGGGTGATGTGCGTTGGTGCGCTCGACAGCGGTTGCGGGCTGCTGGGCGGCAAGGATTTTACCCCGGATACAGGAGTTTTAGCGCCAATCACCGTCGCTGCGGCCGGCGAAAGTGCGGTTTGCAGCAGAATCGGCCCACCCTTGGCCACCAATGGGTGTTGACCGAGATCGGCGATTAACTCTTGGCAGCTCTGATAGCGATCGGTCGGCTCTTTCGCAATCATCTTGACCAAAATACGCGCAATATCGGGATCCACTTTGTCGTTGAGCTGGCGCACGTCTGGAATATCTGCGCGAACAACTTCCAACATCAGACCCAAGGGCGATTCATCTTTGAACGGCATGCTGCCGGTTAACATCTCAAACAAGACGATGCCAAGAGAAAAGATATCCGAGCGCTGATCGACCGGTTTACCCAGACATACTTCCGGGGAAAGATAACCTGGGGTTCCGACAAATTCACCCGTGGAGGTCAGTTTTTTGGAAAAATCGTGCGTTACTAAAGCGATACCGAAATCGGCAATTTTGACCGCGCCTTTGGACGTGATCATCAGATTGCCGGGCTTGATATCACGGTGGATAACGCCTTTGTCGTGTGCACTGGCCAAACCTTGCGCGGTTTGATGGATGATTTTTGCCGCTTGCTCAATGTTCAATTTGCCTTCGCGCTTGAGCACATTCGACAGTGCCTCACCCTCAACGAACTCCATGACAAAGTACGCTTGACCGGCATCATCGCCAATAAAATAAATTTGAATGATGTGTGAGTCGTTTAACGCTGCCATGCTACGCGCTTCGCGCAGGAAGCGTTCTTTAACACTCTCATCGTGGGCGAGCGAATCGGCCAGCACTTTGATTGCCACATAACGATTGAGCGAGGATTCAAACCCTTTGTAGACCACACCCATGCCGCCGCGGCCTAATTCGGCCACGATGTCGTAATGCCCCATTTGTGTTTTCATAGCAGACTCCGCAAGCGCAGCGCGCGTGTTAAAAAGTTTAGAAATTCTAACACCGAAACCTGAACAGACCCTTGCGTGTTTGTAAACGTTTAAACGATTTTGGCGTGTGTAAGCGCTTGAATTGTGAATTGGTTCATATCGCACTGCACCATACGGCGCTTCTGCTAAGGCGGCGTTCAGTTAAAAGCGGGCAACTCAGCGGATTTTCAAACAGCACCATGAATTCCGTCAATTTCCACCAAGAGCTCGTTGCGGCAGACATCGCCGTATAACAGCAATTTTCTGCAATCGGCGGGCAATTGTCTGCGGATGCATTCGGTAATGATAGGAAGGTACTCGGGTCGACGTAGGTAAACTTTTAATGCGCTGTTTGCTCCGAACCGAGCGGGTAACCCCCAAGACACGGCTTTTCCCAATAAGGTGTCGAGGTTCGTCATTATCTCGCCAAATTGAGCGTCCACATCGTTTTTATGTTGCGATGCGTGCCCTACAACCGCCGCAGTGCCTGAGATGTGCAACTGCATGGGCGTACAAGGTGCCAACATGGCGCGTGCAAAGCTCGGTGCGGTTGGCCCATATTGACGCGGGTAATGATATGCGCTGATTTGTCTAGGGTTCTCAAGGGCAACACCAGGAATGCGTGCAGCCAACCAATACACTTGTAACGTGGGACTGTCATCCAAGCGGCCGATCGCGGTGGCGGCGGGGAAGCCTTGCGCAAATGTGTCTCCCATTCCCGCAATTCGCCCGACACAGAACTGCTTATAGCGTTCTGCGTCATCAACGCCCCCATTGATGTTTGAAAAATAATTCCACATGCGCAAAACATTTGGGTATGCGCTAGCGTTGGAGAATGAGCTTAATAGGCGATAGGCCGCCGCCGCCGCGCTCATAATTCCACCGTGGTCGGTTTCGTCCAATTCAAGTGCCCCGAATAGGTAATTACCATCGGTTGCAAAACGCACCAGCCCTTGTCGGCCACAGCTTATTGTCCCAGGCACGCGCCAAACTTCAAATGGCGCGGGCGCCACAGCCGGCTCCAACGCAATGAGGTTATAACGAGGATCGTGATTTGCTGCCGGTGCCGCGCTTCCATAACCGAATACCGCCAGAACGCCGGGCTCATCCAGCAGTTTTGCAAGCGTCGCCCGTTCATAAATAACCTGCAACGCCGGTAATGGCACAATCTCGTTCATAGGAGCAGCGGCATTAACGGTCACGTCTTTCAGTGTGCCGTAGGATCAATCACGATGGCCGGTTCGCGCCGCGCGCTCAAGAAATTTCCGGGCATAAACCCGCGGCGCGCCAAGCGGCCGGCCACCATTCGGGTAATGCCACTGATGTCGCGCACGGGTCGAAAATGACTGGCGCGCGCGTCCGGTTCATAGCGCGTTTCAATGGGTACGGAAACCGTGCGGACGCCCAAACGCCAGGCGGCTTCAATCAAAATCTCGCTTTCAAAAACAAACCCGGAATGCGACATCGATTGCGCCAACTCCAATACCACGCGTGGATAATAGCGTTGACCGCTTTGGGTATCGACGATGTTTTGACCGCAGGCCCAAGAGATAAACCAATCGGCTGTGCCGTTACCGAAACGGCGGGCTCCGGGAGCGGCGCTGCGACGCAACAATCGGGCTCCGATGATGATGTGGCGGGTGTAGTGGGCCGCCGCCGCCAGTAAGCGAGGAATGTCATCGGCACTGTGTTGACCGTCGCCATCCATGGTTATCACGCCACTGCAGCCTTTTTCCAGTGCGAGCCGAAATCCATCCTTAAGCGCCAATGCCTTGCCCATGGGTGTGGGATGCCGAATCCGGTGCACTGCGAGATCTTTAATCGCTTCGCTGGTCCCATCGCTGGAACCATCGTCAATCACGATCACATCCGGGCAGTGCGATAACGCAGAACTGACCACAGCGCGTATCGCTTTCTCTTCATTCAGCGCGGGAATGACAACAAAAACTTTGCCTGGGGGCCGCTGGTTCAATTCGGCCATGTGGCTACCTCCAAGCACAAATGCAAACCTGGAATTCGCAGACTACAACCAATCACAAAACATCCTCAAACGCGTTTTAGACGCCATCGTTAAGCCACAGTGTACAACGACCTTCGGATGAAATTGAGCATTTATATGGGCGCCGTATTACTTCATATACAGGTTTCTGGCTAACACGGATGGTCTGCAAAGCAACGATAGATCAAAAGGAATCTTGAAACACCAGCGGCTTATTCATTAAAACCTTGGATTACAATGGACGATAGCTAAGATATTTAGTTCCCCCGTTTACCTCAAAGATGGCTGAAATCATGAACACTGATCCGACTACTTGGCTGCGTGATCTTCAAGAGCGCATATGCACTGCATTGGAAAAATGCGATGGCGGAGCGAGATTTTCCGAAGATATGTGGACCCGTCCGGAAGGGGGCGGGGGGCGTACCCGAGTGTTGCGCAATGGTTTGGTTTTTGAACAAGCCGGTATTGGGTTTTCACACGTCCTTGGCACAGCCATGCCTGCCTCTGCCACTGCACACCGGCCGGAATTGGCGGGTTGCCAATGGTCAGCCACCGGTGTTTCGTTGGTGCTTCACCCTTCCAATCCGTATGTTCCGACCACTCACATGAATGTGCGTTATTTCGAGGCGAAAAAGGAAAATGCCAGTCCAGTGTGGTGGTTTGGCGGTGGATTCGACCTAACGCCGTTTTATCCATTCGATGAAGATATTCAGCATTGGCATAGTGTTGCAAAAAATTTGTGTGCGCCATTTGGTGCTGACGTCTATGCGCGATATAAGCGCGCTTGCGATGATTACTTTTTCCTAAAGCATCGCAATGAAACGCGCGGCGTCGGTGGTTTGTTTTTCGACGATCTTAACGAGTGGGGCTTTGAGCGAAGTTTTGCGTTTATGCGCGCAGTGGGCGATGGGTTTTTGGATGCGTATTTGCCGATCGTAGAAAAAAGAAAACACACCTCCTTTTCCGACAAGGAGCGCGAATTTCAGCTGTATCGTCGCGGCCGTTATGTGGAGTTCAATCTGCTTTACGATCGCGGCACGCTGTTTGGCCTGCAATCCGGTGGCCGCGCTGAATCGATTTTAATGTCAATGCCACCCCGGGTGCGTTTTGAATACGGTTATACGGCGGCGCCGAATACCGCAGAGGCCCGCTTATCCGACTATCTTAAAGCCAAGGAATGGCTCTAATCGAACGATTTACGAAACCCGATTTGTTGCATTAGATCGTCGGTCTTATACTCTCAATCCGTTCACACCAGCGAAGCTGTTAGGAGGCTGGAATGCATTACAATTTCCCGTTTGCCGAGAGCCCTTGGCTCAACTCGGAAATTGCCGCTCGGGCAGATTTAACCGAGGCGCAAAAAAAGCTGATAACCAACTACCGTCGAGATGGCTTCGTCAGTTTGGGAAGGGTCTTGGATGAACAAACGATTGCAGCCATTAAGACCGAGGTTACTCCATTGTTTGATCCTTCGCAGCCGGAGGGTCCGGTCAGTTACTACCGGCGCCAAGATGCATGGGAACACTCGAATGCAGCGCGCGATGCGGCGCTTAATACGGAAGTTCTGGATGCGCTGCAGCTGTTATATGGCCGCGCACCGATACCCTTTCAAACGCTGCACTTCCTGTATGGCAGTCAGCAGGCGAATCATTCCGATGCGATCTTATTTAATTCAATGCCGGAACGATTTATGTGTGGCGTCTGGATCGCGCTTGATCCAGTGGAAGCCGACAACGGCCCTTTGTTCTATTATCCTGGCTCACACCGTCTGAAACAGCTTTATCCGGAAGACATCAACGTAAAGGGATTAAACCCAGACGATCTTTTCAATCATCAATATCCCGGGACGATTTCCGACTTAATGACGGCGAATGGATTGGAGCGGGTCGAGTTGCGTGCACAGCCAGGCGAGGCTTTTGTATGGTCGTCTAATCTGGTTCACGGAGGCATGCCACGGCGTGATCCAAAACTCACTCGCTGGAGCCAAGTAACCCATTATTTTTTCGCTGACTGCGTTTGGTATGTGCCGCTTTATTCACGTCCGCTTGAAGGTTTATTTCACTTGGTAGACGTTCGTGATCTACGTACCGGACAATTATTGCCGCACCGCTACAACGGTGAAAATTTCTCAGCGCAACGCATTGGACAAGGGCTTAGTCGGTTACAATTTGCGACATCCCCCCTGAATTAAGCGCCAGCCCATCCCACAAAACCATTAGCCAATGTGGATACTTGGGAGGATAACGAAAATGGGCTTGTCGTCGTAGGATGGGCAGCGGCGCCGGAAGATGTAGTGACTACGGCTGCGCGTGACGTCCAATTAGTACTAAGCACAATGTGGAAACATCGGCATTATCCTTGCACGCCGATGTTACGGCCAGATGTGCGGCGCTCACTCGATTTGGCGGTTAACGGGGTCGGCTTCCGTGTGGTTGTTCCGAGAGATCAGATTCCGCCAGGCAAATTGGAGGCATCTTTAGAGCTACGCATTGGTGGCAAATCACCGCACCGAATAGCGCTGGGGCGTACTCTCGTGGGGAGCAATTAATATCGGTAAGCGATGTACTGGCTAGCTAGAAATCGCCAATCGTTCACTTCGATAAACATGTGCTGTCAATACGCTGACGATGAACGCAATGGCAAATCCGCAGCTCACGCAGGTGGCGACATCAACGCCGCTAATCATCTCGCCGCGCACCAATTTGGTGATTAATAAATGTTGACCAAGCAAAGGCACCGTCATCATCCATAACTTCGCTTTAAGCGGAAGCATTGCCAGCATCAAAGTGGGTAACATCGGCAGCAGCATTAGCAAAGAAAGATAGGTTTGCGCTTCCCGGTAGCTTTTGGCAAATGCCGCAATCAAGGTTTGCAAAGCCGAAGCAAGCAGCACCAAAGGCGCCATCACGAGCAGCGCCAACAACGCAAAATGCGGCCCCAAATGCAGGTTCATACCCAGCTTTTCGGTTGGGATGATGTAACCACTGAATGCAAATGCGAGTAATGCCAGGCACAAGCTCGCCATCGCAAAAGCAAAAGTCGCCAACAGTTTGCCGACCATGATTTTCCACCGCGCAACTGGGTTGATCAGCAGTGGTTCTAACGATTGCCGTTCGCGCTCTCCGGCGGTGGTGTCAATGGCCAGGTACATTCCGCCGATAAAACCGCTGATGATTAAAAAATACGGAAGCATGCTAAACAGCAATGCGCTGCGGCTCTGTGGCGTTGATAAATCGCGTTCACCAACGACGAGCGGTGTAATAACCTGGGGACTGATGCCGCGGGCGACCAAGCGCATCGTGCCGGTACGCCGGCTGTAACGCTCTAGCATTTTGCTCACGCGGTCAACCGAGGACGACGCATCGCGTTGCGAGCTATCGTAGAGAAGGTCCACCTGCGCGGGCTCGCCTTTTTTCCAGGATTCTGCAAAATCTTTGGTGATGCGCACCACCACCTCTTCGTCTTGATCGCGGATTTTTTGCTCTGGATCGGCTATCGCCGGTTTTAGCTTTAATCCTTGTTGCTGCAGTGCATCGACCAAGTTTGGCGCAAGCTCAGCGCCGATTACCGATACCTCCAAGCTTTTTTCCGCTTTATCCAGCTCGCGATTGGTCATCACCGAAACCATCCCGGCAAACAATAAAGGACCCAGTAACGGTCCCATCACCAGCGCGTTCAATACGGTGCGGCGGTCGCGCAAGTTTTCCAAAACTTCCTTCAAGAAAACGACAACGATCGGCGATTTCATGCCAATAACCCCTCTTCGGTACCGATCACTTTGACAAAAGCATCTTCCAAATTCGATTCCCCGGTAAGTTCACGCAATTGATCCGCAGTGCCGCAGGCTGCTACACGGCCTTTCGCAATTACAACAATGCGATCGCACAAGGCAGCCACCTCTTGCATGATATGACTGGAAAACAGCACGCAACGTCCTTCCTCGCGCAGGTGTTTCAAAAATCCGCGCATGGTGCGTGTGGCCATCACGTCAAGGCCGTTGGTGGGCTCGTCCAATATCACATTGCGTGGGTCGTGTACCAAGGCTCTGGCGATGGCCGTTTTAACGCGTTGGCCTTGGGAAAAACCTTCGGTTTTGCGTGCGGCGATATCTTTCATATCCAATGCTTGAAGCAAGGCTTCCGTCCGCACATTGACGGTAGCGGTATCAAGTCCATGCAATCTTGCAAAATATTCCACATTTTCCCTGGCGCTCAGGCGTTTATACAAACCTCGGGAGTCGGGCAGTACGCCAAGCCGGCGCCGAACCGCTTCGGCGTTTAGCGCGGCATCAATTCCGTCAACGACAATTTGCCCGGAGTCTGGCCGCATTAAGGTATACAACATGCGCAGGGTTGTGGTTTTGCCTGCGCCATTGGGACCAAGCAGCCCGGTAATTTCGCCATCAACAGCGGTAAACGATACGCCATCGACCGCGCGCAGCGAACCAAATGCTTTGTGCAAATTTTTGGCTTCAATCATGGTCCGGCCCCATTGAAATCGATAAACGCCGGGACCGGGCCAAGCTCATCAAGGCAGGTGGCATCCAATTCTTTGGGAGAGAGGCTGTTGGTGAATTTTGCGAGCAGTCGCGGAATGCACCCGCGCGGCGTTACATTATGTCCTTGCCCTTTCGCCACCAGGTGTCGCGCATTGCTTAGGCCTTGCAGTACCTGTTCGCCATAGCGTGGCGGGGTTACGGGATCGTATTCGCCAGATAACAACAACATGGGTTTATCCGATTGGATCGGGGTATGAAAATCAGCGGGTGCGGCACCACGCGGCCACACCGAACATTCTGCACGCAGTGCATCCGCGATCGTTGTTCCGAGTAGGGTGTCGCGGTCCTGCGGACGCTCTGTCAGCCGGTCAACGTCCTCGCTACAGATAACGGTCAGCTGCATGGCGCCAGTGATGTTGGCATCAAGCTCGCCATTGAGCAGTTTGGATTGGCCCAGCAGCGGAACATAATCGTCCTGCAACGCGCGATCGAGCATTAGCGGCAATAACGCCGAGGTTTCCGTGCTGTAGGCAAACATCCGCACTAGCCCGGCCAACACGTTGGCGTTCAAGGTTTGCTGAATGGGTTGAAAATTGTCCGGGTCCGGAATGGTGACTTTGGTCGGATGATCGCGCAACCGGTCACGCACACGGTACAAGGTGGCGTAAGGGTCATCAAAGCGTTTCGCGCATTCGGCTGTCTTCTTGCATTGATTGAATTGCAACTTAAGGGCATTTTCCAATGCGATAGAAAATTCCTCGCCCAAGATCAGCTCATTCGGGACCACCCCATCCAATACCACGCTGCGCACCCCGCTCGGATAGCGGCGCAAGTAAGCCTGCGCCACCCGTGTTCCATAAGACACGCCGAGTAAATTGTATTGCACACCACCAAGTGCGCTGCGTACCGCTTCCAAATCGCGTATGGCGTCGGAGGTAGTGAAGTAACGCACGTCATTATGTTCGGCAAGCGTTTTTAGGCACGATTCGGTGAGTTGTCTTGCACGGTCAAGATCAGGGGCAGTTGGCTCAACGGCAGCACTGTCTACAACCTTGCATTCCAATCGATTTGAGCCACCGGTTCCGCGTTGATCGAGCAATACGATATGGCGATTTTTATGCAATATGGAGAAAGCGCCAGCCATCGCCGGGTAGGTTTCTGTGGCGGATTGCCCGGGGCCACCGGCTAGAAATACCACGGGATCGGGTTTTGGCGAATCCGACTGCGCACGAATCAACGCCAACTTCAACGCAATTTTCCGGCCCTCCGGGGCATCCCAGTTTTCCGGTACTGAAAATGGGGCACAAAAAGCGGCGGTGGTTTCATTACTGCGTGGGCGCGTTAGCTCGCAACGGTTGAACGTAAGTTCGCCAATGGTTATCTCATCGGCTGTCGATTTGGGGGACGCCGCCGCGAGTAATGAACTTATCAGCAGACTCGTAAACATCGCAACGCACCTTCTGTAAGCGTTAAGAAATTATGCGCATCTAAAAACGAAGCAACGCCGCGCAATGAACGTTGATCGTGATCATTTAGAAGAAACGTATTTTTCCCTGCGGATGTGGGTGGTAGGCAGTCCCGTCTCTTTCAACAGTGCGAAGCTGGCGTCAACCATGTTCGGGTTGCCGCACAGGTAAGCGATGTCATGTTCTGGATCCGGTTTTAATTCAGCCAATACCGATTGCACATAGCCGATGCGATCGTCGGGTTGCGGCACGCTGCGCGCGTTGCGGCTGAAGCAAGCATGAAACCGAAAGCCCGGGGTTGCGGCTGCAAACGCCTCGAATTCCTTGCCGTATAAAAGCTCGGCTTCGGTGCGCGCACCAAATAACAAAACAAACTCACAACCGCGGGTTTGAATTAAACGGCGAATTTGCGGCAACATGGCCCGATAAGGTGTCACGCCGGTTCCGGTACCAACGAGCAGATAACGCCGATTGGTATCGGTTTCCATCAAGCAAAAACGCCCGTAAGGGCCGCTTGCTTGCACTTGTCCGTTTTCCTGCAGGCTGGACAGCAGTAGGGTTGCCGCTCCTCCTTCAACATAGGAAACGGCCATCTCAAGCTGTTTGACCGGCGTGCCGTCTTGAGTGCCGATGGTTGCTATCGAATAACTGCGTTTGGTCGGCTTACCATCGGGCAAGCTAAAATGAATTTGCACAAATTGCCCGGGTAGGAAAGCAATGAGTTGCCCGTCCACGCGCTCGAACGCCATATGGCGCACGGCTTGGGCGAGCATATAACTGGAAACAAGACGCAACGAAAAATGTTCGGCCATGTATTTAAACGGGGTTAAAGATGTGAGCCACGCGAAGTCAGTTTTTGCAAAACGACCATTTAGTCCGTGGGAAGGTCGCTATACTACCGGCCCCAATTCAATTGCGCAGCTATGAACTCAGTACCCGCGCTCGAAGTCAGCAATCTGTATAAAACCTATGCCTCAGGGGTTACCGCTCTGAAAGGGGTGTCGCTTACGGTGCAGCCAGGCGATTTTTTCGCTCTGTTGGGTCCGAATGGCGCCGGTAAATCCACTTTGATCGGGATTTTAAGCTCGTTGGTCAACGCAAGCGCAGGGCAAGCGCGCATTTTCGGGGTGGACCTTCATCTTAATCGCAGCGATGCCATGCGCTTAATTGGACTGGTGCCGCAGGAGCTCAATTTCAATCAGTTTGAACAGCCGTTTGATATATGCGTCAACCAAGCCGGTTTTTACGGTATTGCGCGCAAGCTTGCGGCGGAGCGTGCGCAGCGCTATCTCAAACAACTGGCGTTATGGGATAAAGCCTTTGTTCCCTCGCGTACTTTATCCGGCGGCATGAAGCGCCGCCTGATGATTGCGCGCGCAATGATGAACGAGCCACGGTTGCTAATTCTTGATGAGCCCACCGCTGGCGTTGATATTGAAATTCGCCGGTCGATGTGGAAATTCATCAGCGCCATCAATCAAGCCGGCACGACCGTCATTCTAACTACCCATTATCTGGAGGAGGCGGAGCAGTTGTGCCGCAACATCGCCATCATCGATAAGGGTCTCATCATCGAAAACACCAGTGTCCGGCGGCTTTTGGCCACACTCGATGTGGAAACGCTGGTGTTGGATACCAATAGCATGAGTGAGCTTCCGCAAATACCGGGCGTAAAATTAACCAAAGTCGACGAACATACGCTGGAAGCGGAAATGCCGCGCACCCACGATCTTAATTCGTTATTTACGGCCCTAACGGAGCGCGGAATTACGGTTATGAGCATGCGCAATAAGACCAATCGGCTCGAGGAGCTGTTTGTGCGTTTGATTACTCAACCCACGAAGGCCAGTGCATGAGTGCCAACTTAATTGCATTGCACACCATCGTACGCCGTGAAATAGCACGGATTGTTCGCATTTGGGGTCAGACCTTGGTACCGCCGGCGATTACGATGACGTTGTATTTTATTATCTTCGGCAAATTGATCGGCGGCCGCATTGGCGCGATGGATCACGATATCGCCTATATCGACTACATTGTGCCGGGACTCATCATGATGAGCGTTATCACCAACGCGTACGGAAATATCGTCTCTTCCTTTTTCGGATCGAAATTCGGGCGCTATGTCGAGGAAATGCTGGTCTCGCCAATGCCGAGTTGGGTTATTTTATTGGGTTATGTCCTAGGGGCGCTGGCGCGTGGAACGATGGTTGGCGCCATCGTGTTGGTGATTTCGTTATTTTTTACCAAAGTACAACTGTACCATCCATGGATTATGCTTTCGACCGTCCTTTTCACGGCCGTGGTATTCGCTTTGGCGGGGTTCATCAATGCCGTCTATGCAAAAAAATTCGACGATATCGCCATTGTGCCCACGTTTGTGCTGACGCCATTAACCTACCTCGGCGGCGTGTTTTATTCCGTTAATTTACTGCCGCAGCCATGGCAGGCGATTTCGTTGGCCAACCCAATTCTTTATATGGTGAATGCGTTTCGCTACGGTTTGTTGGGCGTTAGCGATGTGAGCCTCGTCACAGCGTATGTTGTGATGAGTGTCGCGGTCGTGGTGTTGTCCGCGATCAGTCTGTTCCTGTTGGAACGTGGGGTTGGGTTGCGCAGTTAATTCCAATGGAGAAATCCATGAGTCAACGAAGGATCAATCGAGTTTTTAGCGCGGCACTTTGCACTGGCGCATTGTGGTTTGGGTTGGCACATGCAGAAAAGGCCACCCCGGATGCGAAGATCCAAGCGTTTTTGGATTCATTGCATTTCCAAATCGGCGATATCCATGTTGCGAAGGCCGACGCCACGCTCAAACTCACGCCGGAGTTTCGCTATTTGGATGCAACGGATGCGCAGCGCGTGCTTACCGACCTTTGGGGTAACCCACCGCATCCCGATGTGCTTGGCATGTTGGTGCCCACGACCAACTCCCTGGCGGACGACGCTTCTTGGGCGGTGGTAATCACGTATTCCAATGACGGTTATGTGTCGGATGAGGAAGCGGCGAAAATCGATTACGACAAATTGCTCAAAGAGATGCAGACCGACACCTTAGAGGCCAATGCCGATCGTGAAAAGGCGGGGTATGGGCGCATCGAGTTGGTTGGCTGGGCAACCAAACCGCATTACGACAAGGATGCGAACAAATTGTATTGGGCAAAGGAGCTGAAGTTTCGCGACTCAGCGCAACACACGCTGAATTACGATATTCGCGCGCTCGGCCGCGGTGGCTATCTTAGCCTTAATGCGATCGCCGGCATGAATCAACTGGCAACCGTGGAGCAGGGGATGCAAAAGGTGTTGGCGTTGACGGAATTCGATGCGGGGCACCGCTACACCGATTTTAATTCCTCGACCGATAAAATTGCCGCTTACGGCATCGGGGCGTTGGTCGCCGGAGCGATAGCAGCGAAAGCCGGGTTGTTCACCAAGTTGATCGCCATGCTGTTCGCGGCGAAAAAAATCTTAATTGGCGGCGTTATCGCCGTTGGTGCGCTGTTGAAGAAAGTGTTTGGTGGAAAGAAAGTGCCTTAAGTTTGTCGGGCACTAGTTAAGCGTAAACGCCTTTTTATTCAGGTGCCGGGATACCAAAGAATGCGCGGGCCGCAGCAGTCGTCGTCGTGGCGGTAATGTCTAATGCCTCGCCGCGCGCTCGCGCAACTTCGGCACAGATGTGTGCCAAGTACATCGGTTCATTGCGACGGTGGCTGGGCATCGGTTCGATGTTGCGCGGTAGTAAATACGGGCTGTCCGTTTCCAGCATCAATCGGCTTGCTGGAATCTCGCGCATCAATTCGCGCAGATGCAAGCCACGGCGTTCGTCACAAATCCAACCGGTGATGCCAATATAGAAGTCACGATCCAGATAATCAAAAAGCTCTTTTTTATTTCCCGTAAAGCAGTGCACAACGGCGCGCGAAATCTTGTCCCTTACGCAATTAAGGCATGCCAAAAAATCGGCGTGCGCGTCGCGTTGATGAAGAAATAGCGGTTTGCCGCAGTCAACCGCCATGGTCAATTGGCGCTCAAACGCAAACCGTTGCGTTGAACGCGGCGAAAGATCGCGATAGTAATCCAGCCCGGTTTCACCTACCGCCAAGCATTCCGGGTGGGTTAAAAGTTCTTGCAAGCATGTCTCGGTTTCAACATCGAATTCGCTGGCGTGATGCGGATGCACACCAGCGGTGCTGTATAAGACGCCAGAATAGGCCAACGCCAGGGCATAAGCGGCTTGCGCCCCCTCGCGACTGGCACCGGTAACCACCAACTGCGTCACATTGTGCGTGCGGGCGCGCGTCAGCACGGCATTAAGATCGTGCTGAAACGAGTTGTGCGTTAGGTTGGCGCCGATGTCGATAAGCTGCATGATAATTCTTTTACAAACAACGAACTGCTATTATCGGACATCCTGTATAACTGTCCACCGCCATGATCTGTCGCAATGTGCATTCACCACCGATTCATTAACGCCCCTGCATGCTGCGCCAGCCTGCATTTTGCAGTCGAATACGTCCAAGGAGCACAAGTTATGTTGAAGTCCAGGTGTACGAAGTTTCTTCCGGCCGCTACGATGGCTTTATTGTTGTCGAATGCGTGCCTAGTTGCGGCAGCGCACGCGGATTCTGCCACGCAGGCCACTGAGCGGCTATCCAGAATCGCCACTTATAATCACCAGATTGCCGAATTGAATGCCGTACCTGCGCACTCACAAACCAGCGCCGCGGGCTCCATGTCGCAGCAAAAGGACTTGGTTGCCAACGTCAGAAGGTCTTATCCGCCCAGCTGCTTAAGCGATGGCTTGCCTTTTAACAGTCTTGTCGCTGGCGACCCGCTCGTCTCGGGCACCGTGCGCTTATTGGGCGACCCGGTTGCTTGTTTAGGTACGCCCACGGCGGAATGCAGCTATACGGAGAACGTATACGTTTCAGTATGGCGGGTAGCGTGCAGCAGCGGTACATCGGCAACCGTTATGGAAATTGACCGTGCTGCGGGCATGAATGGCAATAGAACGCTGTACCCAACCATGCCGGGAGTGACGGTGCAGCAAGGTTCGAGCACGTTTGCTGCTCGTTTAGCCGAGGATCCAAACACAACATTTACCATGGTGCAGGCAAATAGCCCGATATTCGAAAGCACCATCTTCGCACTGGAGAATTTTTACAGTGGCCTTGCGACGATTAATTATAACCAGGCGTTTACCTTAACCCTTGACAATTTCTCTGGTGGCGCAAGCCGGTATACCAACTTCACCTTTCCGGCCTATAACCCAGCATCCTACACCTACGGTTATCAACCGCTGCCGATCACTGGGTATGTGAGCGGAAACTGGTACGATCCCGCCCACAGCGGTGAGGGTATGTTTGTCACGGTATTGGAGATTCCCGGCGATGCTAGCCACCGGGCTTTCACGTTCGCATGGTTCACCTACGATCCGATTGGAATCCCTTATTGGTTGTTCGGCAGCGCCCTTGTTGATACAACAGGTCCAGGATCGCGTCTCGTCACCGTACCCACCGGCTACTATAGCAACGGTGGTTTTGCTGGTGCGTTCGGCAGTGCTGCGACTGGAACCCTATGGGGACACGTGGAGTTTGAGTTTACCGATTGCGGCCACATGCACTTCGCTTATAACGGCAATACCGGTACGTTCTCCGGGCCTTCAGGTACGGGCGTTCGGACATGGTCGCGCTTGCTCAATTACAATATCAACAGCTTGACCTGCGAATAACGCAATTGCGCAGTTGCATCCGATCCCGCCCCAGTGGCGGGATCGACTTTTCTGCGGTTCGCAATTTATGTACACAGCTGAAGCGTTTGTCGAACCTCGCAGCGGAACCTTAAGTAAGGCAAACTTAAGTGCCGCCAAAATCCGATGCCAACGCACGTGTCCGAAATCGCATTGCAATTTCCAATACATACGTGCCTGCCGGATATCAAAACTGTCCTGTCGCGGCAAACCCGCTTGGTGTTAGAAGCGCCGCCTGGCGCCGGCAAAACCACTCAAGTTCCGTTGGCCCTTCTGGATCAGGGCTGGTTGGCGGATAAGAAAATTCTGGTGCTGGAGCCACGCCGCATTGCGGCGCGTAGTGCTGCGGAATTTATGGCCCAGCAACTGAATGAAGACGTTGGAGAAACGGTCGGTTACCGCATCCGCTTTGAAGCGAAGATTTCACCGCGCACGCGAATTGAAGTGGTAACGGAGGGCATACTCACGCGAATGATTCAATCCGATCCGGAGCTTTCCGGTATCGGCGCTGTCGTTTTCGATGAATTTCACGAACGGCATTTGCATAGCGATCTGGGTCTGGCGTTGGCCTTGGATATCCAGGCCGCGCTTCGATCGGACTTGCGCCTGGTGGTAATGTCCGCCACCTTGGATGGAGAGCGCATTGCCGCTTGGTTGGATGCGCGGCGCATCACCAGCATGGGTCGCAGCTTTCCGGTGCGCATCGAGTATCCACCGGCAAAGGCCCAAGAGGACTGGCCATTTTTTTTGCGGCGCACACTGCTTCAAGCATTATCCGATAACACTGGCGACGTGCTGGTGTTTTTACCCGGACGGCGCGAGATCGACCAAGCCAAGAATGCATTAAGCGCAATTGAAACGATTGAGCTGGTGCCATTGCATGGCGAATTATCGCTTGCTGAACAACACGCCGCGTTACGCATCGATGACGATGGCAAACGTCGCGTGGTGCTGGCGACCAACGTCGCGGAATCCAGCGTCACTCTGCCCGGCATTCGCAGTGTCATTGATTTGGGATTGGCGCGTGAACCTAAGTTTGATCCGCAATCGGGGTTTACTCGATTAGTGACTGTTGCGATTTCACAAGCCTCAGCCGACCAGCGTGCCGGCCGCGCGGGACGCGTCGCACCCGGCACGTGTTATCGCCTATGGCCGCAAAGCCAACGTCTTGAGCGCGCCCTAAAGCCAGAAATTGAACAAGTGGAATTGGCATCGTTGGCATTAGAGCTTGCCGCCTGGGGCAGCAACACCCTGCGTTGGCTGGATCCACCGCCATCCGGGCCCTTGGCGCAAGCGCGCGATTTGCTGTCTCTGTTGGATGCCTTGGATGATCAAGGGCACCTCACCGAAGTCGGTCGTAAGATATTGGCCATCGGCACCCATCCGCGCTTGGCCGCCGCTGCCCTGCGCGCTGCCAAGCAGCAGCAGGCACTGGTATGCGATGCCTTGGCCTTGCTCGAGGGCCGCAACCCGTTGCGCGGCGCGGCGTCGCGCAGCGATGATTTTCGCCAGCGCGCGCAAGCGTTAAACGCGTTCCGTATTGGCAATAGGCGAAACAGCGAAGCAGACCCAGCCGCCTTGGCGGCATTGAATCAAGCCGCAACCGGCTGGCGACAGCGCCTAGGTGTGTCTGCAGCCGCAGCGAACTTAGAGGATGCATTGACCCTCGGTAATGTGCTGGTTTATGCCTATCCCGATCGCATTGCGCGGCAAGATAAAGGCAACCCCAGGCGCTATCAACTCAGCAATGGCCGCGGCGCGCGATTGCATGAGAACACGTCTTTATACGGAGAACCTTGGTTGGTTGTTCTTGATTTGCGCTTTGAAGAACGCGATAGCCTGATTTTGACGGCGACCCCGTTTGATCCTGCAGTTCTAGAGTGGGAATTTGCACGCCATTTCATCGATGATTCGGTGCTGCGTTTTAATGAAACCACACGCTCGCTTGACTGCTTCGAACAGCGGCGCTTCGCCAATTTGATATTGGAACAGCGTCCGGTGCAGACGTTCGATTCCTCCCGCGGTTTAGCATTGTTATTGAACGGTGTTCGTGAGCTTGGTCTTAGCGCCCTGCCGTGGAGCGAGGAGGCAGCCCAACTGCGCACGCGCATTATGTGCGCACGAGAATGGTGCCCGGAGTTGAATTTGCCGGATGTATCCGACGCGTTTTTGCTGGACACCCTCGAGCAATGGCTAGCGCCCTATTTGGTCGGCAAATCGCGATTGTCTGCATTAAGCGGTGATGACGTCAGCAAAGCACTCAGCGCGCAACTCGATTATTCACAACGCCGCCAGCTGGATGAGCAAGTGCCCGTCGCCATTCGCGTGCCCAGTGGAAATGAGCGACGCCTGATTTACCACATCGGCCAACCGCCGACACTTGCGGTAAAGCTGCAAGAACTGTTCGGTTTGGCTGATACGCCGCGCATTGCCAAAGACCGTGTCGCGGTGGTGCTGCATTTGTTGTCGCCCGCACAGCGGCCGATTCAAGTCACGCAAGATTTACGCGGGTTTTGGGAACGCACTTACCCCGAGGTAAAAAAGGAATTGAAGGGTCGCTATCCAAGACACCCGTGGCCCGATGATCCGTGGAGCGCTAAACCAACGGCACGTGCAAAGCCGCGCGGTTAAGTTTTATATGCGGATGCAAGGAACCAACGAGCCCGCCACCGGTCGCAGTTGCAACGCATTTAACGAAGCTCAATTACCTTCATGACCCGACCCACTCGCATCTTCATCTGGATGTTTGGTTTTCTTACTCTAGTGGCGGCGCTTGCAGGGCTTTTGGCGCCGCATTTGCTGGCGGCGTTTACCACGAACCCCTTCTTTAATGGCGTTATCCTTGCGGTGTTGTGCGCCGGTATCTTGGTCAATTTACGGCAAGTGCTGTTGTTGAATCAGGAGGTAAAATGGATCGAGGATTTCCGCCGCTCGGACCCGGAGCGTCCGCTACCGCATAAACCCACGTTCCTGCAACCGATTGCGCGGATGCTGGTGGGGCGTGAGCGAGGTAAATTCAGCATGAGCGCTCCGGCATTGCGCTCGTTGCTCGACGGCATTTATTTGCGCCTAGAAGAAACCCGAGATCTATCCCGCTATCTGATCGGGTTGGCGATTTTCCTTGGCCTGCTCGGCACCTTTTGGGGGCTGTTGGTCACGATTCGTTCCGTTGCGGAGATCATCGGATCACTGGGAGTAGGAACCGACGCGGTGGCGATGTTTAATGCGTTGAAGGAGAATTTGCGACAGCCGCTCAACGGTATGGCCACCAGCTTTTCAACCTCCCTGTTCGGACTTGCCAGCTCCTTGGTGCTTGGGTTTCTTGATCTGCAAGCGGGGCACGCGCAAAATCGCTTTTACAATGAGTTGGAGGAATGGCTGGCGGGAATGACGCGCCTTTCCGGTGGCGCGTTGGCGTTGGAAACCGATGCCGCGATACCCTCGTATGTACAGGCCCTGCTCGAACAAACGGCCGATGGCCTGGAGCGCATGCAGCGCGCCATTGTGGAAAATGAGCGTGAACGTCGCACCAGCAACGAACAATTGGGCGAACTTAACACGCAACTTGCGCGCTTGACCGACTTATTAAGTCGCGAAGCGCGAGAGCGTCACGTTCAAAACGAAACCCAAGATGAACTTAAAACCTTGCTGCGCGCATTGGCCCACAGCGATGCACCCATTGCGCAACTCTCGGAAGACTTACGCAACGAACTGCGTTTGTTGTCGCGGACGATTTCCGCTGCCATGGATGGTAAACGAGCCCATCACGGATGAGCACGCTCGCGCGCCGACGGCGTCGTACCCTCGACATTTGGCCGGGTTTTGTCGACGCCTTGTCCTCGTTGATTCTGGTCTTGGTGTTCGTTCTGTTGATCTTTGCCATCGGTCAATACGTTTTGACGCAAACGCTGGCGGGAAAAAACCAAGCGCTGGCCGATTTAAATGCGCAGATTGCCCAGCTGGCGCAAACGTTGTCATTGGCTCAGAGCGACAATGCCAATCTTAATGCCCGAGTTAAGGAGCTGAGCGTCACCTTAGGTTCAACCGGCGCGGAACGCGATGCATTAAAACAGTCCTTGAGCGAGCGCGAAACCGAAGCGGCAAAATTGCAAACCGATCTTAATGCGTTAGCGGAGCTAAAACAGCAGTTGGAGCGCGAAGTGGCCGGTTTAACCGCGCAATTGGATCAATCAAAAACGGAATTGGTTGCCAAAACGCAGCTGAATGCTCAATCCGCGGCGCAAATCGAGCTGTTGAATCGCCAGATGAGTGCGGTGCGTGACCAGCTCAACGAACTCTCCAACGCCTTAGGCGTGGCTCGCGCGGAAATCAAAACCAAAGATGCCAAACTCACCGACCTTGGCCAACAATTGAATCTGGCCTTGGCCAATAAAGTCAACGAGCTGGCGCGTTACCGTTCCGAGTTTTTCGGCAAACTGAAAGACGCCTTGGGCAGTCGCGCGGATGTGCGGATCGTCGGCGATCGATTTATGGTTCCCTCGGACATTTTATTCGACAGCGGCTCGGCCGATCTTAGCAATGATGCGCAAGCCGCCGTTGCGAAGTTGGCCGATACTTTAAAGGAAGTCACCGCCGAAATACCCTCAAGCATCGATTGGGTGCTGCGCATCGATGGCCACACTGATCGGCGCCCGATCCACACCGAGCATTTTCCGTCAAACTGGGAACTGAGCACCGCGCGCGCCGTGGCGATTGTGAAATACATGGTAGTGCAAGGCATTCCGGCGAACCGTTTAGCCGCGAATGGGTTTGGGCAATTTCAGCCGCTGGATGCCGCCGATACGGCGCAAGCCTATGCAAAAAATCGGCGCATCGAAATCCAGCTGACCAACCGCTAAATTCGACCCACCCGCATAGCTAACTTCCAGCGTACTTCGCGTTTGATTAGCGGATCTCCCCAAACCGCTAGAAGCTCTTCTTCTACAAGGGCAACCGGATCGGTGCCGATGGCTTTTTGATAACGCTGCGTCGCCGACCAGGAGCGTAAGTAGGCCAAGAATTGTTGCGCATCCCACCTAGCCAACATATCGAATTTTTCGGTTTCCACTTCAATAAAAGGGAAAGCCAACGTGGCGTATCCCGCTTCCACCAGACGGCGTTCCGGCGGCCAATACTCGCCGAGCACGTCTTCATACAATCGATTTTTGATCGCATCGATTGCGCTATCGACGCAACAATCGGCGTACGTCCACACGGCAATAACACCGTGCGGTTTCAGTACGCGCCGCACCTCGTTATAGAAGCGATCAAGGTCGAGCCAATGCAGCGCTTGTGCCACCGTTACCAAATCCACACTCGCGTTTTGCAAGGAAGATTGTTCGCCCGACTCAACGCGATATTCCACGTTGGCGTGCACCGCAGCATTGGCTATTTGTGCCGCGCTGGGATCGGTACCGATGACATGCCGAAAATGCGAGGCCAGTGCGACGGTCGCTTGACCATTGCCACAACCGCAGTCCCAAGCCTGTGTGTTAGCGGGAGCAAGGCGCGCCAACCAAGCGAATAACTGAGCGGGATAGTGCGGCCGCGCTTGGCGATAAATATCGGCGTGACCGGAGAAGTGATCTTTAAAACTCACGCATCATCTTCCTATCCATATCCCAATTAGGGCATTAACAAACGAGTCTGCCCCGGCTGCAAATTACCCAACTCATACTCGCCCATCGCAATCCGCACCAAACGCAAAGTCGGCAAACCAACCGCTGCGGTCATACGGCGAACTTGCCGATTGCGGCCTTCACCGATTTGAAGCTTTAACCAGTGGGTGGGTATCGATTGGCGATGCCGAATCGGTGGGTTGCGCGGCCACAACCAACCCGGCGCTTTCGGCAATAATTCCACTTGTGCCGGAAGCGTGGGGCCGTCATTCAGGGTTACGCCGGCACGCAAACGATTGAGGGCGGATTCCATCGGCACCCCTTCGATTTGCACCAAATACGTTTTCATTTGTTTGTGACGTGGATCGGTAATGCGATGCGCCAAGGCGCCATCGTCGGTTAACATCAGCAAACCTTCGGAATCGCTATCGAGCCGACCGGCGGGATAAATATTCGGCTCGCGCACAAATTCCGCCAACGTGCGGCGATCACCGGGATCGGTGAATTGGCAAAGCACACCGTAGGGTTTGTTCAATAGCATTAGCATTTGATGTGGCCGGGTGATATGCCGAGAGCGGGGTCATCGCAGATGAGTGCATGTTTGAACCGATACATATTGCAGCATAGTAACAGTAGCTTCGATATTGCTGCGTCGATTTTAGCGAGTTCCTCGCGTTTATAGCGCCTAGCTAAATTTGGGCAATCAGTTTTTGTGGCCATATATTTGACGGCAATCGGCAGACCCTGAAGGATAATTCTGGTTTGTAGGCAACAATTTGTCACAATTTCTCAGTCCGCATTTGGCCCTATATTTCGCACTTATTAAAGGATAAGTAGCGATGCAGTGTGCGTTGAAGGATTTGGTCGGAGAGAAATGCGTATGTTGCTTGAAAGGACAAAGTTATTTGCTTGCCTAATGCTGGCGTTAATGAGTGTTATGGGTATAAGCGAGGCAATGGCGGGAGGGGGAGAGTGCCAGAAGGGGAATGTGTGTATTAAGCAGAAGAGTCGGCATGCGGTTGGATACGAGTTTTTGGGTAGCCAAGGGGGGCTGGGGTTTAGTGATAACGGGCTGGCGTTAGAGCCAGTGTATGGTCCTGGTTATGAGACAGGAGTTCGGTTGATTGAAGAGGAGGGAAGGTTAAAGGAGGGAGTGACGAACTTTGGGGAATGGCAAGGGACATATGCAGGATATGTGACGACGGCGGAGGGTGGGGAAGGGAGCTCGGATGTAGAGCGGGGATTGGTGAGGTTGTATGAGCGATCGGGCGGGTATCAGATACATCGGCTGCCTGCTGGAATGAGTTGTGCATTCGCAAGCGCCCAAGCGTGTGAGTACGAGCGCCATGGAGTGAATGGAGATGTGTTGCTGAAGGTCGGAGAGGGGGAGTTGCCGTTGGGTTGGGGGTTGACCCGAGCGACACGCGACAAGGTGAGAGAGTTGTTGAACGCAAGGCCGCTGGAGGAGAGAAGGCGGGCGTATGTGAGGAGTTTGGGAGATGGGGAAGTAGAGGTGTACGGGCAGATCCGACCGGTGGAAGGAGGTTATGAGGCGTGGCTGAGCGGGAGGGTGGACGTGGCGGGCATGGCGCTGGAGGTAAGGTACGAGCTAGGACATGGCGTGATGAGGCTGGAACGGTTGGTGGGAGCGGATGGTTTGACGGTGCGGTTGTACTACGGAGATACAGAGCCTTTGGCGGGAGAGGCGTTTTCGGATGCGAGTTTGGATGAGGAGACAAGGCGTGCGTGGCGTGAAGTACTGCCAATGGTGGGCGGGGCATTGCCATGGCAGAGGAAATTGAGGGTGCTGCCGACGTCGTGGGTAGGTCCGGGAGGTCAGCGCTGGCGGTTTGATTATGAAGATGCGTTGACGGGATTGCGTTGGCGGGATTTAGCGCGAGTGGTAAGGGGGGCAGTGACAAATGCGAATCAAGGTCCGGAATACGTAAGCCAGGTTTTGATGGGATCGGGCTATATGCGCCTGGTGAGTTTGGTGGATGCGGTGGGAGTGGAATCGCAGATTCGGTATGCGTGCGGAGGAGGCGGTTTGGTGAGCGACACGGGAGCGCTGGCATTGCGTCGAGGAGCGTTGACGGCAAGCGGAGCGTGCTTGGGGGATTTGGAGACGGAAACAGGGCAAGTAGAGGATGGAACGCGGCCGTTGTACCGACGGGTGTCGGAGACGGAAGTGGGGCCATATGGAGTGACGAGATACAGCCGGATTTTTCAGCGAGACGGGTCGGAGCTGAAGAAAGGCTGGGTGGTGGAGAACGGGATTGGACAGCTGCAGCGGTTTGAGACGGTGTTCAGTACGCCGAGCGCGGAGTCGCAGTTGTGGATGAGCCGGTATTTGACCACGCAGCACCCGGAAGTGGTGGGAGATAAGCCGAGCTGGGTGAGTGGGAGTTACGATGCGTTTTGGTCATTGCTCCGGGATCGGAATCGATTGATTACGAATGAGCTTTTGTATCGGAACAGTTTTTACTGGAGTGCGAAGGCGATCCAAGCGATGGGATTGGGGGGAGTGGAGGTTCGAAACCCTGCCCGTCGATTGGATTTAGACAAGGCCGTGTGGACGCATTACTTGCACGATCACACACCGGGTCAGGACGGTGTGGTGTTGTCGAGTTTGGTGATGGCCACGCATGCGGTGGAAGAGGGTTGGGTATGGATGGGGTACCCGAACCAGCAGAGCGAGAACGAATATCGTGCGAGTGGAACGAACCGTGGGTATGGGTCAGCGGAAGTGAAAGGGGTGGTCGGTCTGAGCGCCCAAGCGGTGGAGACGGAAGCGGGGATCGAGACACAGACGAATTACGTGGAATACAACGATCAGTGGAAGCCGGTAAGAATATGGGATGCGCAGGGAAGAAGAACGCAGATCAATTATCTGGGGAATGGGCTCGATGTGGAGTCGGTGAGAATCGGAGGGCTGGAGCGCAGCGGCGGCGGGACGGAAGTGTTGCGGATGGGCTACAACGATCGGAGGCAGGTGCTGTGGAGGAAGGACGCGAGAGGAAACGTGACCTGTCATAGCTACAGTGAGCAGGCGCCGTATTACCGGATGTCGACGAGTGTGCCATTGCAAAGCATGGCAGTGGGGTTGGGGGGAGAGGCGGCGGAATGCGCCAACCCGAACCGGGTGACGAGCCGGGTGAGCTGGAGCATGAGTGTGTATCCGGAGGGGTCGGCCGAACCGGTGTTGGTGAATGAGGAGGTCACGGCGGTGGATGGAATGGGCCGAGTGAGCCGCGTGCACTTAGAGCAAGGGTATGTGCAACGGCAGGAGGTCGATGGAGTGACGACGACGTGGGAAGGGATGGACGCGTTTGGTCGGCCGATGGACAAGAGGGTGGATGGAGAGCTGAAAGCGCATTACGAGTATGAAGCGCTGCATGTGAGTGCGGTGAGCGACGGGAGTGGGCATTGGGTGTTGTACGGAGTGGATGGGATAGGGCGGGTACAGGGGATGTACCGGACGGACAACCCGGAAGGGATGAGGACGACGCAGGGACTGACGTGGGTGACGTACGATGCGTCGGGAGGTGTAGCAACGATGGCGCAGGAGGGAGAGCTGGCGCCGCAGGTGACGATGAGTTATGACGTGGGCGGGCGTGTAGTGACGCGGCAACAACAAGATGGGGTTGTGAATCGTTTGAGTTACCAAGCGCGTTCGGGGCGGATTGGTTACGTGGAGGATGCGTTGGGAGTACGGCATGAATTCACGTACAACCGGGAAGGCAAAGTGTTGGAGCGGCGCGTGACGGACGCCAGTGGCATGGTGGCGAGGCGAGTTACGCTGGGATACGGAGATGGGCGAGGGATAGACCCGTATGGACGGATATTGAGTGTGACGGACAACGGACGGGTGAGTCACTACCAGTATCGGAGTGACGATCCAAGTTTGTTGTTGAGTCAAGACGAAGCGGTGTTCACGGATCTTGGGGTGGAAGGGACGCGAGTGACGACGACGGTGTCGGGATACGACGCGCGGGGAAGGCTGGAAGGGTGGCGGATGAGCGACACGCGGATGTCGGGACTGGAGCCGTACATGAGCGTGAGTTTTGGGCGCTATGGCAGGGTGAAGCGAATCGACACGGAAGTTTTGAGTACGGAACCGGAGTATGAGGCGGTGCCGAACGATCGGATGGGCGGTTTGGAGCCAATCGATGGGACGTTACCAAGGCCGGGAGGGGAGTATGGTCGAGTGAAGGGATTGTCATACAACTTGGATGGGAGAGAGGGAGCGGAAGCGTATCAGGTGCTGCGGCGTTATGAGGGAGGAGCGCATGCGCGCGCGTTGAAGGCGAAGGGGTATTACTTGAGTGGTAACAGTCCATACACGCTGGATGGGTTGGGCAACCCAATGCCGATGGATGTGAGTCGGGAGTTTAGGTATGCGAGCACGGGGCAGTTGAAGACGGTGAGTGGGTATTGGGACGATACGGTTCGGGAATACGACTATGACCGGTACGGGCATTTGAATCGGAGTCAGACGTATCGGAGCGGGGTGTATCAGAGTGGAGAGTCGTATCACTACGATGGGAAGGGAAACCGGACGGGGGTGTATGAGTTGGATGCGGCGGGAATGGAAGGGGTGCTGGCGAAGCAGGAGATGGGCTTTGGTTGGAGCAACCGGTTGAGCCGTTATAGGGAGCGGGGGTTGAACGATCGAGTGATTGAGTGTGCGAACCAAGATCAGCAAGGTCATGACCGGATGGGTCGGTTGGCGCAAGATCCGACGCGGTGTGAGAAGGGAGAGGCGATTCGATACACGTGGGATGCGGAGGGGAATCTGAATCGAATCACGTATCCTGGGAGTGCGAATTTTAGTGCGCTGAGTTATGCGGCGGACGGTCACTTGCTGCGCAAAGTGGAAACGGGGAATGGCAGGGTCAGCGAAGATCTGAGCTATGTGTGGATGGGAAACGAGTTAAGGCAGATTCGGGATACACCCACGCAACGGTTGTTGAAGAGCTTTAACGCGGATGGGATGAGGAGTTATAGCTACGATGGGATGGGGAATGTCAGCGGCAGTGTGACGACGTTGTTCTTGAGGGATCAGCAAGGGAGTGTGATTGGACTGGCGAACCAGAATGGTCAAGCGTTGGATGAGCTGATTTATGATGATTGGGGAAATATCAAGGCGCGGCGCACCCGCCATCCAAGCGGAGCGATGGAACCGAACCCGCGCATTGGCATGAGCGATGTGAGCGATTATCCGTTTGGTTATGGCAATTACCTGCCGTTGCCACGTGCCAATCTCTATTTGGCGCATCACCGTGTTTATCATCCCAGCATCGGCCGGTTTATCAGCCAAGATCCGATCAAGGAGCACGGCGGACAAAACTTATACGCCTATACCTTCAACAATCCCAATAACCTCACCGATCCTTCGGGTTTGGTTGGTGAACAAGATACGGTACACGCTTGGATGGATTACGATCAGCTCCCAGAGCCGGACACAGGCCCCGATTGTCTGTCGTATTTAGAGCAAATACTGCGAAATCAAGAAGCCTATGAGATGATGCAGCGTGACACAAATGTTGCGAATAACCACGCACGTTGGCGAGAACTAGAAGAGTTGGGTGACGCCATGACAGATGCGGAATTTGAGGAATGGTCACTCCGAGGCATGGAAATTGATCGTCTTTGGCAAGCCACCGGTACTCGTGCTGTACAAGGAATTAATAACTTCAATACTCGCGGCTGTTCTGAAAGATTGGGGGTTACTTTACCCGACAAAGCCACGGCGGCTGAGTTAAGGGAAATTTTAAATCGCCTTAAGCAGTTACCCCAACCGGAAAACACCGATCCTCAATTGCGGTTTGAGCCGAATGTCCCTGCCTTAGTGGGAATTGGGATAGGCGTTGTAGCTATCGGAAGCATCGTAATAACCAGAGGCCAAATTCTTAGGGCAGCGCTACCTTTTCTGAGCGTACTTCCAGTTGCTGTTGGACTTAAGGGGATTTATGACAATTACGATCCCGGTCCCACAGGAGCGTTGTGGTAAACCTTGCCAGCGTGTTTATTAAAAGGATATATCGTTGTCGGGGTACGCTAACGCGTACCCCGGTTACCCCTTTTCACTTTGGTTTGACATGAAATGCTTTACTGTTCCGTCTCCGGTGCTTTTCGGGTTTCGGTCGGATTAAAAATCGCGTCGCTGTGCGGTTTAACGAACTTTAAGGTCATGCGATCGGATTCGCCGATGGCGAGGTATTTGTCCTTGTCCTTATCGCCTTCGGTTAAGGTTGGAGGTAAGGTCCACACACCCCTCGGGTAATCCTTGGTGTCTTTCGGGTTTGCGTTGATTTCGCTTTTCCCTTCCAACACAAAACCGGCGTCGGTGGCGAGCTTGATGACATATTCTTCCGGGATGTAACCGGAATCTTTGATTTTTGCGATATCCGAGCCGGCAGCGGCGCGATGATCGGTAATGCCGAGTACGCCGCCTGGCTTTAACACTTTGAAGAACGCCTGGAACATCGCTTGATCGTCGTTCCACATCATAAAATTGTGCACATTGCGGAAGGTGACGACGGCGTCCGCGCTATTGTCGGCGCCAAGGTTTGGATTCTGGACCGCGAACGAGCGGACTTCGACATCGCCGTAGTGGGATGCGTCGCCGCTTAACTTGGCGCGATATTCCGCGTTGCCGTTTTCCAGGTAACTCTTGGCCCGGTCGTTATTCATCGTATTTGGATCGGCCAAGGCCGCAATCAGCTTGCCGTTGCCCTTGTACAACGGTGCCAAAATCTCGGTGTACCAGCCGCCGCCCGGCATGATTTCGATGACGGCCATGCCGGGTTTTAAGCCGAAGTGCGTTAACGTCTCTTTCGGATGCCGATAGCGATCGCGCGCTTTATTGGCGGCAGAGCGCCAGTCACCAGCAATGACGGCATCGAGTTTTTCCGCGAACAGTTGATCGGCACTTTTCGGCGGAATTGGGGTGGACGGTTGATCCGCTGCCGTCGCCCCGCTTTTGGAAGCGGGTGGCGTTTGCTCGGACTGGCACGCCGTTAACGCCAATAACGCAATCATACAAGCTAGGGATTTTTTCATACTATCCTCGATAAGAAAGCCATTCGGGCAGCGCATTGTCATTAAAATGCTTTGATCAATTCATCGGCGAACTGCGAACACTTCACTTCTTTCGCGCCATCCATCAGGCGCGCGAAATCGTAAGTCACGGTTTTATTCGCGATCGCTTTGTCCATTGCCGTGATAATGGCGTCGGCCGCTTCGGTCCAGCCCATGTAACGCAACATCATTTCGCCCGATAAAATCACCGATCCAGGATTGACTTTATCCAAATTGGCATATTTGGGTGCGGTGCCGTGGGTGGCCTCGAATACCGCATGTCCGGTGACATAATTGATATTGCCGCCCGGTGCGATGCCGATGCCGCCGACCTGGGCCGCCAACGCATCGGAAAGGTAATCGCCGTTCAAATTCAAGGTAGCGATGACATCGAATTCGTCCGGGCGCGTCAGCACTTGCTGCAGCGTGATATCGGCGATTGCGTCTTTGATCAAGATCCGGCCGGAAGCGAGTGCCGCTTTCTGCTCGGCGGCGGCTTCCGCCTCGCCTTTGGCTGCTTTGGTTCGCTCCCATTGATCCCAGGTGTAAACCTTAGAACCAAATTCGCGTTCGGCCAAGGCATAACCCCAATTACGGAAGGCGCCCTCGGTGAATTTCATAATATTACCCTTGTGCACAAGGGTAACGCTCTTGCGTTTATTGGCGATTGCGTATTCGATGGCGGAGCGGATCAGGCGCTCGGAACCGTCTTTGGAGACCGGCTTGATGCCGATGCCGGAAGTTTCCGGAAAACGGATTTTTCCATATTCCTTAGGAAACGATTCTTTGAACATCGTAAGGAATTTTTTGCAGGCGTCGGTGCCTTGCTCAAACTCGATGCCGGCGTAAATGTCCTCGCAATTTTCGCGGAAGATCACCATATCGACTTTGCTGGGGTCCTTCACCGGTGAGGGCACGCCTTTAAACCAACGCACCGGGCGCAGGCAAACGTACAAATCCAGCATTTGGCGCAAGGCCACGTTGAGCGATCGGATGCCGCCGCCAATCGGGGTGGTTAACGGCCCTTTAATCGAAATCAAATAATCTCGGCACGCCTGCACGGTCGACTCCGGCAGCCAAGTGCCGAATTGAGTGTTGCTTTTCTCGCCGGCGTAAATTTCCAGCCAATGGATTTTGCGTTTGCCGCCGTAGGTCTTTGCCACCGCCGCGTCAAATACGCGCACCGATGCGCGCCAGATGTCCGCCCCGGTGCCATCGCCCTCGATAAACGGCACGATGGGGTTTTCAGGCACGGTGAGTTTGCCGTTTTGAATGGTGATTTTGGCGCCGCCAGCGGGCGGATTGAAAATGGGCTCGGCCATCGGGACTCTCCGGTGATAAGTCGTTAAGGTAAAACCGCTATTGTACCTGGCCTAGGAAAAGCCTGGTACTCACGGATATGCGAAAGGGGCTCATTTGCCCCTGCTTTAGGGTTTGTGCGGGCGCGCCAGATAGTGGGTGGATTGCATTTCGATCAGCCGGCTGAGGGTGCGGTCAAATTCAGTGCGTAAGCGCTCGGCTTGGTATAAATCGACGATCGGGACGGCCGCGGATAGCACGACATTCACATTTCGGTCGTAAAATTCATCGATCAAGTTCACAAAGCGCCGCGCTTGATCTTCCAGCGTCGCAGTGAATTGTGGAACATGGGAAATGACCACCGAATGAAAGCTCTGCGCCAATTCAATGTAATCCGCCACCGCGCGCGGGCCGTCGCACAGCGCCGCGAAATCGAACCAGATCACGCCATCGGCGCGGCATTTGACCGGTATCGCGCGGCCGTTGACGTTGATCTCGTGCTCTGAATGGCGCCGCCCCGGGGCAATGCGCTCGAAGCACGCGGCCAGCGCACGCTCGGCTGCGTCACCCCAAGGGTATTGATAAAGCGGCGCTTGAGTTAGCGCACGCAAGCGGTAATCTTGATCGGCCTGCAATGGCAGCACGTGGCAATGTTGTTTAATCAACGCAATGGCCGGTAAAAACCGCGCGCGTTGCAGGCCATCGCGATAAAGCTGGTCGGGGGCGGTATTGGACGTCGTAACCAAGGTGACGCCTTGTTCGAACAAATGCTGCAACAAACGCGAAAGTATCATCGCATCGCCAATGTCGCTGACGTAAAACTCGTCCAGACACAGCAGGCGCGCGTGTGCCGCAAATTGGGTGGCGACGTCTTTTAGCGGGTCTTCACGCCCCGTCCGTTTTTTTAACTCCGCATGCACGCGCCCCATAAAGCGATGGAAGTGCAGCCGCAGTTTTTTCTCAAGCGGAACGGCGTGAAAAAACAAATCCATAAGAAACGTCTTGCCGCGGCCGACGTCGCCCCAAAGATATAAACCGGCGACCGCGGAACCGTTGGGTTTATGGGCCAGCAGTGCCGACCACCAATGGGCGGCGGGAGTCGCAGCCAATGCCTGGTGGATGCGATCGAGTTCGACCAAAACACGGCGTTGCGCCACATCGTCTTGCCAACGTCCGGCGTTAACGCCTTGTTGGTAGTGGGTACTTGGGTTGCCCGCAATGGTCATTTGGCGCGATGCTCAAATCATCTTAAGCGGTATTTGCCGCCGGCAGGTTGGCGCGCAACGCGTTTTTCAGTGCACCGCGCAAATCCATCAGGCGGCGATGAAAAAAATGACCGGTTTGCGGCATGCGCACTAAGTTGGGTGGTGGGGATAACGAATCCACCCAGGCGAACACTTTGCCCGAATCAACGATTTCATCATCCTCGCCTTGCACCACCAACCACGGAATAGCGGGGACCCGGATTTGGTCGAAGTCCCAGCGACTGACCGGCGGGGCAATCATGATGAGCTGCGTCAATGGCAACAGCGCCGCTGCCCGTCCCGCCACGTAAGCACCGAATGAGAAGCCGGCCAGCCACAGGTCGGCTTGCGGACTCGATTGGCGAACCCATTGCGCAATGGCCAATAGATCATCGGTCTCGCCGTTGCCGTCGTCGTACTCGCCTTGCGAGGCCCCCACCCCGCGGAAATTAAACCGCACGGTTGCCAGCCCGAGCTCGCGCAAACTGCGCTCGATCATGGTCACCACTTTATTGTTCATGCTGCCGCCGTGTAGCGGGTGCGGGTGACAAACGATGGCTACGGCGCTGTGTTCGGCTTCGGGAACATCAATTTGTACCTCAAGGACACCGGCAGGGCCGCATACCATCCCGGAGACGGCCGTGGCAGGGAAGGTGTCTGGCAACAACACATCGGACTTGGGCATCGGTTGCACCGTGGGACAATGTAAAGCTGGCGAATGATTCTTGGCGTAAAAAACAACGCCGCCCTGCGGCGGCGTATGCGTGGGAAACCCCTGCAAATGGCGCTTATTTCACCTGCGCCACCATCCATTCAACGGTGGCTTTCACTTGCGCATCGGTCAATGCCAGATTACCGCCCCGTGCCGGCATGGATCCGGATTTGCCGGTGTATCCGGCAATAGCGTGTTGCAGCAAGGTATCCATTCCTTGGGCAACGCGTGGCGCCCACAGGGCTTTTTCAAGCTTAGGCGCACCGCCCGCCCCACTTAAATGGCAGGCTTGGCATAAATTGCCAAAAATCGTCTTACCGTCCAAGGTGCCACCATAAGCGACCTGTGCCGCCGCCGCTTTTTTTGCTGCCTCTTGCGCCGCAACGATGGCGGCCCGGCCGGTATCTCCCGCATAAACGGCCCCCACCGGGGCAATTCGCGCTTCTAATTGCTGCGCTTGCTCCGGGTTGGTCGGTGGCGGGTGTTTGGCATAAAGAACCAATGCCAATCCAATCAAACCGACCGTAATCAGCATTAAAACACCGATCACCATCGAGAAATGTTTAAGGAACACCAGGTCGGTTTTGGTTACAGGATTAGTCACAAAGACACCTTAAGGGTTGAATCTGGGTCATGCAATCGGATAAAGGCAGCCTGTAAGTATAGCGACCTTGGGACAGGTGCGGAAGCAGGGAAAACAGCGCCAAGACAATGGCGCAGTGGGGAGGTGTTGACGGCAAAAAATACCAAAGGTCTGGGCTTCAAGGAGGAAGTTGGCCAACTTCCTCCTGAGAAAAAGCGAAAGCCGCGCCAAACCACATCACTTTGGCTAGGAGTTCGGAACCAATCCCTGCGCCATTTCAAGGTGTTTCTTAAGAGCCGGCAAGGTGGTAGCGGCGAAATTCCGCAGGTCCGAATCTGCGGCAGAGTTTTTGGCGTGTTCGAACAGCGCAATCATATCGGCATGATCTTTGCGCATCGCCGCAATGTACGCCACATCCAAATCTGCTCCGTGTTTTTGCTGCAATTGCGTCATCAGGTCGTGATGCATCGAATCCATCGCGATGGCCGTCGTAAAATGTTTTTTATTCGCCAGATCAACCAGATCTTTATTGTTTAATCTATGGTCATCAATCATTTGCTTAGCGAATTCGCGCACCGCGGGCGTGGGGGATTCCTTCACCGCGATTTTACTGAGCTCAACTTCTGCCAAACCACCCGCTCCCGCCTGTTGCACGAATGTGGCATCCGCTTCCGACGCGGATGCGGCCAGGCCCATACCCCCGGATTGCGCCGCTGCCAATAAGGGGAATGCCGCGGCGAGTAAATAAAAACAGTTTTTTTTCATGAGAATCTCCTAAACGGAATGAATTGCGCAGGAGAGCACGCAAGCGTTATGCCAAGGCACATCAAGACGCCATTATCGGTTTGATGCGGTCATTGCAGGGCGACTTCGTGCAAATTTTAAAAAACGCGCACTCATCCAGCGCGAAATGCACGACGATAACGCCGCACTTTAAGGATGTTGAAGATGGCGCGCTCGGCGGGATTCGAACCCACGACCCCTGCCTTCGGAGGGCAGTACTCTATCCAGCTGAGCTACGAGCGCATAATGAAGATTCTCGCACGGAACCCGCCTTGGCAGGACGTCCGTCGCGCTTGGGCCTCGCTCTCGCGCCGCGGATGGCGACCCTCGAGAACCGAAGCTACGAACACTTACCGCTAATTTTGGCACGGATTCGGGTTGCTGGCGACCGCGGCGGCGGTACGGGGGAGGCTATCCACGCCAAGCGCAGTCTTCCGCTCGCATTCTTGCGCAATCGGTTCTGCAATGCCTGCGCTACCGTTACACTTAGACGATGACCGATACTGTTCAGCCCCCGCGCCGACCGCGCACCTCTCGTGGCCCATCCGCTACGGCTAAATCGCCGAGTGGGCCCGTTGCACGCAAACCAGCCGCTGCTGCTGCCAAACGCCCGGCGAATAAGCGCCCGCCTAAGCAAGCGGCGGTTCAATCCGGTGGCGGCGCCGCTGCGCCCAGTAACGCCAAGCGACCGCAACGCTTGGTGTCGGGAAGCCCCTTAAATCCATTGGTTGCGCTTAAACGCATTGACTGGGCGCGCGTGCGCGAGCGTGCCTGGCAATATGCGCTGCTGGCGCGAGTGGATAAGCCAATTGGCATGGCGCTATTGCTGTGGCCGACCTGGTGGGCGTTATGGCTGGCGGCTTCGGATTTCCCACCCTGGGGGAAATTGGTCATTTTCACGCTGGGCGTGTTTTTGATGCGCAGTGCCGGTTGCGTTATCAACGATTACGCCGATCGTAAGTTGGATCCGAACGTGGCGCGCACGCGAGAGCGACCAATAGCGACCGGTAAGGTGAAACCGCGGGAAGCGCTAAGCGTGTTCTTGGGTTTGATCACGGCGGCCTTTTTGCTGGTGTTGTTTACCAATCGATTGACGATTGAGTTGTCGTTAGTCGGGGCATTGCTCGCCGTTACTTACCCTTTTATGAAGCGTTATACGCACCTGCCGCAGGTGTATCTTGGCGCCACATTCGGCTGGTCGATTCCGATGGCGTTCGCGGCCGTTTCGGGTAAGCTGACGCAGTTAACTTGGCTTTTGTTCTTGGCCAATGTGCTGTGGACCACGATCTATGACACGCAATACGCGATGGTCGACCGGGATGACGATATTCGCATCGGCGCCAAGTCAACGGCGATTCTTTTTGGTGACGCCGACCGAGCCATTCTCGGCGTATTGATGGCGACATTCTTGTTCGCCATGGTGTTGGTTGGATCTCGAGCGGGCCTGCATTGGCCGTTTTTCGCAAGCGTGGCGATTGCGGGCGGCTTGTTTGTTTATCAGCAATGGCTGATACGTGGGCGTGAGCGCGACGCATGCTTCGCTGCGTTTCGCAACAATAACTGGGTTGGATTGGTGTTATTCACCGGAATTGCCTTACATTACGCTCTTCAATAAACCTCTTCCGACAATTGAAAACTATGGGTACGTTGAGAATTTTCCTAAGCGTTTTTTTAACCTCCCTGCTTGCATATCCTGCGGTTTATGCGGCCGAGCCGCCTTCACCGGCGGGCGAAGAGTTTGTTTTTATCGGCACCGTTACTGAGCTGGCCGCGTCGGCGTTGCCGAAATCCTCCACGCAGAATTGGCTGGTCTCAACGAAAGTCGAAGCGACGGATTCGGCTGAATTTATCGGGAAGACGGTGCAGTTCCGTATTCATAGCCCGATCAAATCCGGCATCGTGGTCGGCCATCGGTATCGATTTTACACGACCAGAATCGACAACTTTTTTACCGTCGATGAGCTCAAAATCGAACCGCAAAACTAGCTTTGGCGACGCCCATCGTTAGCTTCGTGGCGCTGGCGCACGCGCCAACGCCCATACGTCCACCCGCGCCACACCCGCTCGATGCAATGCGCGCGTGGCTTCGCGCAGTGTAGTTCCGGTAGTCATCACGTCGTCGACCAAGGCCACATGCGCCGGTATCGCCTTATTCGGTACAACGGCAAATGCGCCGCGGACATTGTTCCGGCGCGCTTTTGCATCGAGTCCCGTCTGCGCGCAGGTCGCACGCGTGCGGATCAATAGAGTCGGGTCCAGCATCAGATCGAGTGCATGGGCCAATGGCCGGGCCAACTCCAAGGCTTGGTTATAGCCGCGCTCGCGCAAGCGCCCGTCATGCAATGGCACCGGAATCAATAGATTGGGAATTTGCGGTTTTTCCACAAGCGCTCGGTCTACCATCAGCTGGCTCAAGACCTTTCCCGCGGCAAGCTGACGCGCGAACTTGAAGCGCGCGACCAATTGATCCAATGGATAACCATAGCAAAACGGCGCCCATGCGGCCGTAAACGGGGGTGGTCGCCGCAAACAGACGCCGCACATCGTTTCCTCGCGTTGCAATGGCAAGGCGCAGCGCGGGCAACGTGGTTGGTTGCGCGTAACTTCCGCCGCGCAGGCGCTGCACAGATCACGCGTGTCCTTGGTGGTGGCTTTGCACAACAGGCAATGCGCCGGCAATAATGCGAATTGCACGCGTCGTCCGAAGGCGTAAACCTTATTGCGCCAATTCAAGTTGACAGCCTCCTATGGCCTGGCCAAACTCAGAGCACTTTAACCGAACACACATTCTGCTATGTCTCTATCAAAACCCGTCATTCGACACGATTGGTCGCGCGAGGAAATCGGTGCGTTGTTTGACCTGCCGTTTAACGAACTGCTCTTTCACGCGCACACGATGCATCGAACGCATCACGATCCGAATAGCGTACAAGTATCCACGTTATTGTCGATAAAAACCGGTGCTTGCCCAGAAGATTGTGCTTATTGCCCGCAAAGTGCGCGCTACGCTACCGGAGTGGTTGCGGAAAAACTGATGGGGTTGGAGGCCGTATTAGAAAAAGCAAAATTAGCAAAGGAGAGCGGAGCCACCCGTTTTTGTATGGGCGCCGCCTGGCGCGCGCCGAAGGATAAGGACCTGGAGCAGGTGGCGGCAATGGTTGATGGGGTGCGGGCGCTCGGCATGGAAACCTGTGCCACGCTTGGCATGCTGACCGAAACACAGGCGCAGCGGTTGAAGTCGGCGGGGTTGGATTATTACAACCACAATCTCGACAGTGCGCCTGAATTTTACAATGAGATCATCCATACGCGCGATTATCAGGATCGCTTAGATACCTTAGAGCATGTGCGTCAAGCCGGTTTAAAGACCTGCTGTGGCGGCATTATTGGCATGGGTGAAACGCGCGCCCAGCGCGCCGGATTGTTGCAGGCCTTGGCGAATTTGCCCGAGCATCCGCAGTCGGTGCCGATCAACCATTTAGTGCAAGTGGAAGGTACACCGCTGCATGGCGCCGATGCGCTGGATCCGCTGGAGTTCGTCCGCACCATCGCCGTTGCGCGCTTAACAATGCCGCACGCCATGGTTCGACTTTCGGCCGGCCGATCGCAAATGAGCGATGAGTTACAAGCGTTGTGTTTTTTTGCAGGTGCCAATTCCATTTTTTATGGCGAGAAGTTGTTGACCACCGGCAATCCTGATACCGAGCACGATCAACGCTTATTCGCGCGCCTTGGCATTCAGCCGATGCGGATCACGCACACGTCGGATACGGTGCATGCGGATATTTGTGAAGAGCCAAGCGCTGATAAGGCAACCTCTGCGGCAGCCTGATTTTCTCATCTTACGCGCGGTAAATGCTCTGGGAATGGTGTCATTAGATCATGTCACGTCCATCAATCCTTGATCGCCTAGCCACCGCGCAACTGCAGCGAGCGAGAGCACAGTTGCGTCGTCGTTTGCGCGTGGTCGAGCGTGCCGATGGGCCACAGGTATGGATCAATGGCAAACCATTGATTTCATTTTGCAGCAACGATTATCTCGGGCTTGCCAATCATCCCGAAATCATCCGTGCCCTGAAGGCCGCGGCGGACACAGCGGGTGTTGGCAGCACCGCGGCGCATTTGATCTGCGGCCATCGATCCGAACACGCCGCGCTGGAGGAGGACCTGGCGCAATGGACCGGGCGCGAGCGCGCGCTGGTTTTTTCTACCGGTTATATGGCGAATCTCGGCGTGTTATCGACCTTATTGCAAACCGGCGATGTGTGCGTGCAAGACAAACTCAATCATGCCTCGTTGCTGGATGGGGCTAGGCTCTCAGGTGCGCAATTAAAACGCTATCCCCACGCCGACGTTGCCGCGGCGGCACGGCAGCTGGCCAGCCGGCCTGAGGCTTATGCCGTGCTCGCAACCGATGCCGTTTTCAGCATGGACGGTGATGCCGCGCCGCTGCCGCAATTGGCAGCGTTATGTGCACAAGAAAAAACCACCCTGATGGTCGATGATGCGCACGGTTTAGGGGTGCTCGGTGAACAAGGCGCCGGCAGCCTCGCGTTAGCCGCTCTTAACGCAGATGCAGTACCGGTGTTGATGGCGACGTTTGGCAAAGCCTTAGGCACGTTTGGTGCGTTTGTGGCCGGCAACGCGGCACTGATCGACGCCATATTGCAATCGGCGCGTTCGTACATTTACACCACCGCCATGCCGCCGGCGCTTGCAGCGGCGACAAGTACGGCCATAAGGCTGATACGCACGGAATCCTGGCGACGCGAAAAATTGACAACGTTGATCGCGCGGTATCGTGCCGGTGCGCAACAACTGGGTTTGCCAGTCAACGATTCAAGCAGCGCAATCCAACCGTTGATCCTAAGCGAAACCGAAGCTGCAATCCACGCATCGCTGCAATTGGAACAAGAGGGGTTTTTGGTTGGTGCGATTCGTCCACCTACCGTACCGCACGGCAGCGCCCGATTGCGCATTGCCCTTTCGGCGGCGCATGACGAGACTGACGTTGATCGATTGCTGAATGCGTTGGATAAAATCCAACGGCCGCAGTTATCCCGGCCGCGTAAGGGATGCGTTGAATGTACATAGAAACGCAAGGTGATGGCCCCGATTTGGTATTAATCCATGGTTGGGCCATGCACAGCGGTATCTTTGCGCCGTTAAGCCGGCATCTTAAAAGCCGGTTTCGAATTCATCTGGTCGATTTACCGGGGCATGGTTACAGTCGCAATAGCACCGAACCATTTTCACTGGTGGCTTGCGCGAATGAGATCGCTGCCGCGGTGCCAGCGGCGATCTGGATCGGTTGGTCTCTCGGCGGTTTGGTGTGCTTAGAGGCTGCCCAGAACAAACCTAAGCAAGTGCAAGGCTTAGTATTGCTTGCGGCGAGCCCGCGTTTTGTCATTGGTCCGGATTGGCCGCACGGCGTGGCGCACGACGTGTTTGCGCAATTCGGTTCGGATTTGCATCGCGATTATTACCAAACCATTGAGCGTTTTCTCGCATTGGAGGTACACGGTTGCGAAGACGCGCGGGCGCAGTTACGCGATTTGAAAGCGCAAGTATTTGCGCACGGGGAGCCTACACTGCAGGCCTTAGACGATGGATTGCGCGTGCTCGATCAGGCCGATTTTCGTCCCCACTTGGCCACGCTTAACCTGCCAAGTTTATGGATCGCGGGGCGACGCGATCGATTAATTCCACCTTACGCAATGCAATGGGCAGCACAACAAGGCTCCAGGGGCCGCTATCTTGAATTTTCGAGCGGGCATGCGCCCTTTATTCAGCACGCGCAAGCGGTGGCCGATGCGATCGGCGCTTTTGCGGATGGGGTATTGAATCGATGACGCCGGTTTTCGACCACGAGCAGATTCGCCGAGCGTTTGGCCGCGCGGCCGCAAGCTATGAAGCCCACGCGGTGTTGCAACGCGAGGTGGCCGCGCGGTTGCTGGAGCGTTTGGATTTATTAAAAACGCCGCCGGCGCGGTTGTTGGACGCCGGTTGCGGGCCCGGGCACACCGCGGCCTTATTGCGCAAGCGCTATCGGCATGCCGAGGTCATCGCATTGGATTTTGCATTGCCGATGTTAAAACAAGCGCGCCGGCATCGTGGCTGGTGGAAGCCTTACCACCGAGTGTGCGCCGATGTGGCTGCCTTGCCGCTTGCGGAGTGCAGCGTCGACTTGCTGTTTTGCAATTTGTGTTTGCAGTGGTGTGAGGATCTAACCCGGGTTTTCAATGAATTTCGCCGCGTGTTGCGTCCTGGAGGGTTATTGCTTATTTCCACTTTTGGACAAGACACTTTGCACGAATTGCGCAGCGCGTGGGCGAGCGTGGACGCCAAACCGCACATCAGCCCGTTTATCGACATTCAAGGAATCGGGAATGCGTTAATGGCGGCGGGGTTTCGCGATCCGGTGCTCGATACCGAACATTTCACCCTCACCTATCCCGACGCACAAAACCTGATGCAGGATTTGAAGGCGATCGGCGCCAACAATGCGAATGCGGCGCGCAGCCGTGGTTTAACCGGCAAGTCGCGACTGCAACAGGTGTATGACGCATACGAATACTGGCGTCACGAGGGTCGATTGCCGGCCACGTATGAAGTGATTTACGCGCACGCGTTTGCGCCTGAGCCCGGTCAACCGCAACGTTCAGACGATGGAGAGATTGCCAGTTTTCCGGTCGAGCACTTGCGTATAAGACAGCGTTAATGATCAGCAGGGTGTGCGTTGCGTTGAATTGCAATTAACGGCATGCGCGATGGCGATAGCATTGCACCACATGATCGTTGACCATACCGGTGGCCTGCATAAACGCATAGCAAATCGTCGGTCCGACAAAACCAAATCCATAGCGCTGCAGGGCTTTGCTCATCTTTTCCGACGCTGGCGTGCTGACCGGGACTTGAGATTTCTCGGTCCAAGCATTTTGCACCGGCTTGCCTGCTACGAAAGACCATAAAAACGCATCTAAACTGGCAAAATCGTTGATAACGCGCTGGACCGCAAACGCGTTTTTGCGCACCGTAAAAATTTTCAGGCGATTGCGAATCAGCCCCGGATTCAACAGCAGTTTTTCCAAGCGCTGATCGTCAAATCGAACGAGTTTCTCAATGTCGAAATTTGCGAATGCGGTGCGGTAGTTTTCGCGCTTGCTTAACACCGTGCGCCAACTCAACCCTGCTTGCGCGCCTTCTAAGTTTAATAACTCGAATAAAGCGCGATCGTCGTGCTGTGGCACGCCCCATTCGTGATCGTGGTAGTCCTGCTCCAGCGGGCTGCTGGCCGCCCAACTGCAGCGTATTTTTTTATCCATGGCAGTGGGTTTACCAAGGCAATTGATGCAAGTCCAAATTTCCGCCGGACAAAATAACACCGACACGTTGATCGGCGAAGTGTTCGCGATAGCGCAAAATGGCTGCCATTACCGTGGCGCTGGAGGGTTCAATCACCAATTTCAAGCGTTCCCATACCAGCCGCATCGCCTGCAGGGTCTCAGTGTCACTGACCGGCAAAACCGTGACACGGTATTGCTGCAGCAGCTTAAAATTGATTGCGCCGATCAAAGCGCGCAAACCATCGCAAATGGTGTTTGGTACGAGCGTCGTCACGCGTTCACCGCGGCGCAAGGACTCCCACGCATCGTTAGCGCCCTCCGGCTCCGCCGCATATAGCGCTATCTTGGGAAAACCTCCCTGGGCGGCGATGCTGGTGCCGCCAATCAAACCGCCGCCGCCGACTGGCGTGATGATTGCGTCAAGATCAGCGATGTCCTGCAACAATTCCAAAGCGGCTGTTCCTTGCCCGGCAATTACTGCAGCATCGGTATAGGGATGCACGAAATGCGTTCCGGTTTCCGCGCATACCCGTTGTGCCGTCGCATCGCGTGCTTGCAATGTCGGTTCGCATAGGTGCACCGTTCCGCCATAGGCCGAGATCGCGGCGATTTTCGAGGGCACCGAGCCTTGTGGAATGACCACATGTGCGGGAATGTTGCGCGTGCCCGCGGCAAGTGCGAGCGCCGCACCGTGGTTCCCAGAACTGTGGGTGATCACACCGGGTTTGGCTGTCATTGGATCCAACGACCAAACGGCATTGCACGCGCCACGAAACTTGAATGCGCCGCTGCGCTGCAAGTTTTCGCATTTGAAATACAGGTTGGCACCGGTCAGTTGATTCAGGTGATCGGACTGCAATACGGGTGTGCGGTAAATGTATTGATCAATGCGCAGCGCAGCGCGCGTGATTGCCTCGAGCGTGGGTGTTTCTAAGTCCGCAGTCATGGGATCAAGGGCTTAAGGAAAAGCTAAGGAAGGCAGGAACCATACCTTGCCATTCGCAGGCTAGCAAGGCAGGCTCAATGCCCGCAGTATCCGCGTCGGTAGAGTGCCAAGCTAAAGCGAGTGCATTTTATAAATCAATACTTGTCCGGTAATTGCTTGAGTGCTTCGTTGATGCATTCCAAGCGAATTTTTAGCGGTTCAAGCGCGGGTTCATCGGAAGGTGTGTTGTTCGAGCGCATATCCTCAATCGCCATTTCCAGTCGGCTAAGCTCGATCATCAAATCGTGACGGAGAAATAAGGGGTCTATGGTTAGTGCAATTGCGGTTGCGATCATGGCACCCTCCCGGTTCTTGTTGTTTTCAATCGATGCAGAAGCTATGCCAGCGGTGTTATTGCCAAACCCGCCACAACACACGGGATTGGAATGTGCAAAGTGACGTTTTGTGTCACAAATAGACGCCAAAAGCATTTTTTTGCACGATAACAATTGTAAATTCATGCACTGGTTCACTTCTCTAAATCCAGAGTAGGCATGATTTTTGGCAAAAAATCCGCGGTTCTGTGCCGTTACGGCTTGGCTAAGTTAGAATGCACGGCTTTGAGGCTTTACGTTTTTGCAGCCGTGCCATCGTGTTTCGCGGAATGACTTTATGAATTTTCAACAACGTTTCGATGTGATCGTCGTCGGCGGTGGGCATGCCGGTACCGAAGCGGCGCTGGCTGCCGCAAGAATGGGCGCGCGTACCTTACTGCTAACGCATAACATCGAAACCATTGGCCAAATGAGTTGCAACCCTGCCATCGGCGGGATTGGGAAAGGGCATTTGGTAAAGGAAATCGATGCATTGGGCGGAGTTATGGCGCGCGCGGCCGATCGTGCGGGTATTCAATGGCGCACGCTCAATAGCTCCAAGGGCGAGGCGGTGCGCGCCACGCGTTGCCAAGCCGATCGAATACTGTATAAAGCGACAATTCGCCATCTGGTGGAAAACCAGCCGAATCTAACCCTGTTTCAACAAGGCGTTGATGATTTAATTTTGGAAGGCGGGCGCGTAACTGGCGTGTTAACGCAAATGGGTTTGCGGTTTTTTGGCTCGTCCGTGGTACTGACCGCGGGCACTTTTCTGGCGGGTCTGATCCATATCGGCTTCTCGAATTACCGCGGTGGGCGCGCCGGCGATCCACCGGCGATGAAATTGGCCGAACGCATGCGCGATTTGCC
Source organism: uncultured Rhodanobacteraceae bacterium (assembly GCA_964466115.1). Lineage (GTDB taxonomy): Bacteria > Pseudomonadota > Gammaproteobacteria > Xanthomonadales > Rhodanobacteraceae > Pseudolysobacter. Next base: position 68,995 of record CAYXMH010000006.1, read on the forward strand.
GTTCGTGGTGGAGCGTTTAAAAACCGGCACGCCACCGCGCATCGACGGGCGCACGGTCGATTACACCCATTTAACCGAACAGCCCGGCGATAATCCTGCACCGGTATTTTCGTTCTTAGGCCACAGCGACGATCATCCAAGGCAAATCAGCTGCTGGCTCACCCATACGAGCGAGCGCACCCACGATATCATCCGCGGCGCGCTTGATCGCTCGCCTTTGTACACCGGTAAGATTGAAGGCGTTGGGCCGCGCTATTGCCCCTCGATTGAAGACAAAGTGGTTCGTTATGCGGAAAAAGCCGCGCACCAGATTTTTATCGAACCGGAAGGCTTGAACACGCACGAGATTTATCCCAACGGCATCTCCACCTCGTTGCCGTTCGACGCGCAACTGGATTTGGTGCGATCGATAGTCGGATTTGAGAGTGCGCACATCACGCGTCCTGGCTATGCCATCGAATACGATTATTTCGACCCGCGCGGCTTGAAAGCCTGCTTGGAAACCAAGTCGATCGAGGGTTTGTTTTTCGCCGGGCAAATCAATGGAACCACCGGTTACGAGGAAGCCGCCGCGCAAGGCTTGGTCGCCGGTATCAATGCGGCGCTTAAAACGCAAAGCAAAGAGGTCTGGAGTCCGCGTCGCGACGAGGCGTATATCGGTGTATTGATTGATGATCTCATCACCAACGGCACCACCGAGCCGTATCGCATGTTCACCTCGCGCGCCGAATACCGGCTGCAATTGCGCGAAGACAACGCCGATCAACGCTTGACCGAAGTGGGTCACCGCTTGGGTTGCGTCGACGATCGTCGCTACCAAAGCTATTGCCAAAAACGTGATGCCATTGAGCGTGAAACTGCACGCTTAAAAAATCTGTGGGCCGCGCCCGGAAATGCGTTTGGACGAGAGATTGAAACCGTGCTTGGGGTCAGCATCAGTCGCGAGACCCATGCTTTGGATTTGCTGCGCCGGCCGGAACTCAACTACAAAAAACTGAGTGTTGTTCCGGGATTTGGCGATGCGGTGACCGATGTGAAAGTAGCCGAACAAGTGGAAGTGCAAGCCAAATACGCCGGTTATCTTGATCGCCAACACGAAGAGATTCAGCGGCATTTGCGCAATGAGAGCACCCGCATTCCCGGTAATTTCGATTTTGCGGCGGTGAGCGGGCTTTCCAGCGAAGTGCTGCAAAAACTGCAGCGGGTGAAACCGGAAACGATCGGCCAGGCGCTGCGTATTTCCGGTGTGACGCCTGCAGCGATATCGCTCCTGTTGGTGCATCTTAAGCGTCGCGCTTCACGTCGTGTCGCCTGATAGTAAAAACCCATGACGCTTTCTCTCATCGGATTGCTCGCGCTTTCACTGTTTGCCAGCGCTGAAGTCCGCGCGGATGAGGATGCTGATCCAAACGCCACGCCGTACCGCCCTACCGTATCAAACCCAGCCGATCTATCCGCACCGGGTTATCTAGAGGCCGAAATCGGTGCCCAACGCACTTTCAGTGCAAACCGTTCGCGTGCCGATGGCGTGCCGTATCTACTAAAGTATGCTTTCAGCGAAAATGCTGGGGTGGTGCTCGGTGGCAATGCGTTTATCTCGCAAACCGATCTCGCTGGGCTATCGCTTTCTGGATTTGGCGACACTTTTGTACTGGTGAAATTGCATCATGCGCTTAACGCGGCCAGCGGTATTGGTATTGAGTTCGGGCCTTTGATGTCAACCTCAAAAAATGGGCTGGGTGAGCATAAAACCAGTTTCGTAACGAACGGCATTTACAGCAGCAATTTCGGTGCGTTGCACTTGGATTTAAATGCCGGCATGAATTATCAAGGGGATGAGTTCCCCAATACCGATCATTGGCAAACCACCTGGGCCGGTGCCCTATCCCGGCAATTCACTGAACGCTGGGGCTTGGCATTTGAGTTCTCGGGCAGCCACCAACGCGGTGAACCCGGCGTTCATCAAACGCTGGGCGCGGTCAATTGCAATCTTTCGAAGCGCGTGGTGCTGGACGCCGGTTTTGCCTATGCGTTGGATCGCACGGCGCACGACCGGACATTTTTTAGCGGCGCTACCCTGTTGCTTGGCAAAGTACGTTAGGGATTAAAGGTCTTCCATTGCTGAATTGGTGTCGGAAAGGTACCCTTCGCATATGCCTTTGGCCAACTATCTCCCTGCCGACTTCCTCGAAACTTACGAAGTCCACAATTACCGCCATGCTGCGGAGGTTCTTGCAACAGGCTGCCCTGTCGAATTCGCGGAACTTATCGCTGCCCTGAATAAGTTCCGTCTGACAACGGCGGACATTCTTAGCAGGGGCGGTAACGAATCTCAGATTCCAAAGCGTCTCGCCTTGCTGCTTCGTCCTCTGGGATGGTTTGAAACACGAATTCATGGTGATCTCATCATCACCGTCGAAACGCAAACCGATGCTGGCATCAAGAAAATTGAGACTCGCCTTGATAATTTCATTGACGGTCATAAAGTTGATTTCGTCAAAAATGGTGTTGCCTTTGACCTTGAATGGAATAGCAAAGATCAGACCTTTGACCGTGACCTATACGCTTTTCGTGCATTTCACGAAGCGGGGGCAATTAGTGCCGCTGTCTTGCTGACGCGCAGTGCGAGCCTCAACGATGTTTTCAAGAACCTCGGCGTCATGCCGAAGTATGGTGCGAGCACCACATGGATGGGAAAACTTCTTTACCGTATGCGTGCCGGACGAAACGGCGGTTGTCCAGTGTTGGTTCTGGGCATTACTCCCAAATTGATAACGGATTGGCCACAATGACTCCATTACAAGATCTTCTGAAAAAAACCGGTGGAGAGCGTTTCAAAACAATATTGGCTGATCCGCCGTGGCAGTTTCAGAACAAAACCGGCAAAGTTTCGCCAGAACATAAGCGTCTCAACCGCTACAGCACCATGAAACTCAACGAAATTGCCGAACTTCCTGTGTCGAGCATTTGCGCAGAAACCGCTCATCTTTATTTGTGGGTTCCCAATGCGTTGCTGCCTGAAGGCTTGGACATATTGCGGGCATGGGGGTTTTCGTACAAAAGCAATCTCATCTGGCACAAAGTGCGCAAGGATGGTGGTCCAGACGGGCGAGGAGTAGGTTTTTACTTCCGCAATACAACTGAAATCATTTTGTTCGGTGTGCGCGGGAAAAATGTCCGCACGCTTGCGCCTGGAAGAAGCCAGGTCAATATCATCAGAGCCATGAAGCGAGAGCACTCGCGCAAACCGGATGAACAATACGGTCTTATTGAGGCGTGTAGCCCTGGCCCTTACCTCGAGCTTTTCGGTCGTGGTCCACGCAAAGGGTGGACTACTTGGGGCAACCAAGCTGAGAACTACTCACCCACTTGGGCTACCTATTCCAACCACTCTCAGGCCCATGCAGTTCCTTCCGACCCTAACATGGTACTCAACTCGGATCTTGCCCAAGAAACCGCTCAAGGCCGGTTAGCGCTACGTTAGATTTTTTTAGCAACGTGAACTTGGAGCAGCTTAAATTAGCTGCGCACAAGTACTGTTATTTTTTCTTTTTCAAATTGGCCAAAGTCGCCGCGTTCTTCGCCGCCTCATACAAAATTTTTGCCTCTTCTGCCGATACCTCGGCATCGTTTCCGGTTTTTTCTCTCAACACCAACTCGCCGGCGTCATTCCAGCCCACCCGGGTGATGGAATAGGGGTGCGTTGAACCCGCGGCAAGCTCTTCCTTTATCACCATCATCGGCTGGCCGCTTTTTTGATAGGCGTAGCGAACGTTGGTGCGCCCCTTATCGCCGCGATCGGTGTTCTCCCTCACAAAACGCAAATCGCCGCTGTCGAAAAATCCATCCCAACCAACGGCAAGGTCATCGGTTTCCCGCTCGCCCGTGACGCGCTTCATTCCGCCGATTAGGTTTTCCAGTTTACCGAACTCACTCTTTAATTTTTCGCTTGCGGTGGTTTCCGGATTGGCGATGATTTCTACGCGTGCGATTGCCCCTTTCGTTAACACCGGGTATTGCAAGGTTGGAATAAAACGATGTTCACCGTCGGTAATGACGGCGCGAAGCACATAAATGTCTTTATCGACGATTTTGGCGGGATCAAATGAGAGCTCAAAGCTGATTGGAACCTGGCCCACCGACGTCATGGTTTTTTGTGCCACCACATAGGAGGACTGCGATACGTCGACCAACTGCAAATCAAGCCGGGCTTGTGGGCTTAAAGCGATGTGTTGTCGATACGTTACCGTGCCGGTTACGCTGGTGATAACGGGTGCCTGCGGTGTCGGCGCCGACGCGTTATTGGATGAGGAATTGCAGCCAGCGAGATAAAAAACCGCAGTTAACACAGGAACCGCAAGCTTACGCATGATGAATATCCTTAAAATGAATCCTTGAAGTCTATAGTAACAGCCCAATCAGCAAAGCAAGCGCGTATTTGCCCTGTGCGCTTATGCGGCAATCGCTGAGGCCATTTCTGCCTCCATATCGTAACTCAAACCGGTGCGGATGGTCGCGTTTGTGCAGCGGATAACTTACCGCCAAGCTCCAATAAATGATTCCACAATGAAGCGCTCGGTATGTGATGCTGTCGGTGAGGACAAGGTGACTTCCGACGCTGGTAATCAGGCGTGCGCCGATTTATGGTGTGCGCTTCATTCACTTCAACCTTTCATCATGCGCCCGACCCATACTCTCTGTACGTTGATTGCAATTTTAGCGGTGGCATTTAACGCGACCGCCAATGAAATGGCCAAACCATCTGACGGCACGTCTTCTAATGCGCGCTGGACGGCTTGGCAGCAGCATTTGAATCTCGATCAGAATTCATTATTCAACGGTCTTAAGTGGCGCTCCATAGGCCCGACCGTGCAGGGTGGACGCGTCGTGGATGTGGCCTCGGTACCGAACGAGCCTTATACCTTTTACGTCGCCTATGCCACCGGTGGGGTTTGGAAAACCAGCAATAATGGCGTGAGCTTTGAGCCGTTATCGGATCGTTTGCCGACCATGGTTACCGGCGCCATTGCGGTCGATCCCCAGCATCCGCAAACGGTTTGGATCGGCTCCGGGGAATCCAATTCCTCGCGCTCCTCTTATGGCGGAATGGGCTTATTTCGTTCCGACGATGGCGGCAAAACCTTCAATCCCGCGGGGCTTGATCAAACCGACCGCATTGCGCGGATTGTGATCGATCCAACCGATTCCAATACCATTTATGTTGCAGCACTGGGCAAGCTCTATAGCGAAGGCGGCGCACGTGGGGTATTTCGCAGCCGTGACGGCGGCAAAACTTGGACGCATGTGCTGCACGGTGCAACCCCATGGACTGGAGCGATCGATCTGGTGCTGGATCCGCGCGACTCCAAGATGCTGTACGCGAGCCTATGGGAGCGCTCGCGCCGCCCGTGGAAATTTACCGAAAGCGGCAAAGGCAGCGGCATCTACAAATCGTCCGATGCCGGTGAGCATTGGGAGCGCCTTAGTAACGGATTTCCGCAGCACGAAAAAGTGGGCCGCATTGGTTTAGCGATCGCCGCGAGTAAACCCGATACCGTTTATGCCAGCGTTGATAATTGGGAGCCGTTGCCGGAAGAGCAATGGGACCTTGGCGACCAAGCTTTGACGCCCAAGCGTTTAAAAAAAATGAGCAAGGCGGAGTTTTTGCGCCAGGATCCGGAAGCGATCGAAAGCTTCATTCGCGGCAATGATCTCGACACCAATCTCGACGCAAAAAAACTGATCGAAATGGTGAAGAGCGACGAGCTCACACTAAAGGACTTGTTGGCAAAGCTGACCGATGCCAATGCGCAGCTATTCGACACCGACATCAAAGGTCTGGAGATTTATCGCTCCGATGACGCGGGGTTACACTGGCGCCGCGCCAACGAATCCCTTTTGCGCGAGGTGGACTACACCTACGGGTATTATTTTGGTCAAATCCGCGTCGCTCCGGACGATGCCGAGCACGTATATGCGCAAGGCTTGCCGTTGATCGAATCCCAAGACGGCGGCAAGAGTTGGCACGGGTTGAACCAGCCGAAGGTGCATGTGGATTATCACGAATTATGGATTGATCCCAATTTTCCAAAACGCATGATCGTCGGCAACGATGGCGGTGCCGATGTCAGTTACGACGGCGGTAAAACTTGGCTTAAATTGGACGCGCAACCGCTCGGCCAATTCTACGCGATCACTTACGACATGGCCGATCCGTATAACGTGTACGGTGGCTTGCAAGACAACGGCAGCTACAAAGGCTCGAGCAAAACGCAGTGGGAGCTCGGGCAAGACTGGAAAGAAATCGGCGGCGGCGACGGCATGTATGTGGCGGTTGATCCGCGCGATAACGCCACGGTGTATACCGGGTATCAATTCGGCTACTACAAACGCAGTGGACCGAACGGCAACCATGAAGTGCGCCCGCGCCCGGCGATTAAAGCGACACCGCTGCGCTATAACTGGGACACCCCGGTAATTTTATCATCGCATCAACCAGACATCGTCTATTTTGGCGCCAATCGACTGTTTCGTTCGCTGGATAAGGGCGAAACCTGGTCGGCGATCAGTCCGGACCTGACGCAGGCCAAACAGCGCGGTAATGTTCCCTACGCGACCATTACCACCATCAGCGAATCACCAAAGCAGTTTGGCTTGATTTGGGTCGGCACCGATGACGGGGCGGTGCAAGTGACTGATGATGGTGGTGTGCAGTGGCGTAACGTTGGAAAAAACTTGCCCGTGCGTTGGGTTAGCCGCGTTGAAGCGTCGCATTTCGAACGCAACCGGGTCTATATCGCAAAGAACGGCTATCGCGATGACGATAGCACCGCGTATCTTTATCGCAGCGAGGACCTTGGCAAAAGCTGGACGGATATCGCCAAAGGCTTGCCGGCCGAGGCGATCAACGTGGTGCGTGAAGATCCGGTCAATGAAAACGTATTGTACGTGGGCACCGATCGCGGTGTTTACGTATCGCTCGATCGTGGCGCGCACTGGCAAGGGCTGCAAAGCAATTTACCGAACGTGCCGGTGCACGATTTGGCGGTTCATCCGCGCGAGCGCGAGTTGATTGTTGGCACCCACGGTCGCAGCGTTTGGATTCTTGACGTATTGCCGGTGCAGGAAAGCAATGCCTCGGTGCAAAATGAAACGGTGAAATTATTTCCGGTCGAGGACATTCAAGCCGAGCGCGATTGGCGAGCGCGTGCGGCGCTGTGGTTTGATGAGTCGGCCGATTTGCCGAAATTAACGGGCACCTATTGGGCTAAAGTAGCTGGTGCCGCAACGCTGAGCGTGCTTGATGCCGATAAGAATGCGTTGCAAGTATTGAAATTCGACGCACAGCGTGGCGCCAACAGTTACGAGTGGGATTTATTGCTCGATAAAACTCTGGCGCTGCAAGCCGAACGCACCAAGCTTGCGAATGACAAAGATTTGAAGGAGCCTTATGCGTTGGATAAAACTCCGATTGCCGAAGCGGTGCGATTGAATCAGCGTTTGTTTGCGCTGCCCGGTAAATACACCCTGCAACTGTCGTTGAACGGTTGTGAAAGCAGCACCGAGTTTGAAATCAAGGCCCCTGAAGCACGTAAACCGCGCGCTAAACCAGAGCCTAAATTGCGCGGCAAACAGCGCTGGGCGCGGTCTGCTGCAGAACCGGTGGCCAGCCCGATTTCCGAAGAAATCGAAGAAGCTGCGGCGGGGAAATAATTTTCGTCAACGCAATATGAAATAGGAAGGGCGCTTAATCGCGCCCTTCCTTAATCTTCATTATTACCAATAACGCCAATTGTGTTTATCGCGATAAATCGCCGCGCTGGTGCGATTGAGCCGCCAATTTAAATTACATGCTTCGCGTGGTGATAATCGGCCGTCGGCAAGATCGCGCGCCTCAATGCGGCTGAGGCGTGCCTCACGCGTTTCTAAGACGGCTGCTTCGCGAGGGGTCAACGCACCACTGGCAATACCTTGGCTGATGCGATTTTGTTGTTGCGCTTGGCGTGCGGAAATTTCGCTTAAAGGACCTGCATAGGCATTTATGGTGCCACAAAAACCGACTACTAGTGCAAGGGTTACTAACGCTTTCATTGCTGTTCTCCGTTGTGGGTTGGATTTGCAACCAAAAACAACGGATCAGTGCGTCGACGGTTTACTTCGCGGAAGCGTTCGCAGCATTGCATTCAGCGGGAATTAATTTTGAGCTCTGGTCATTCCCGCGAAAGCGGGAATGACAGTGGCGTTCGCATGAGCTGATGATTTTTGAATTAACGTTTTACGTGGTCGTTTGCAGCAAAGAGATATCGGCGATTTGTAAAAACAGATTACGCAACCGGCTTAGCATTGCGAGGCGATTATTGCGTTTGGCTTTATCATCGGCCATTACCATCACGCTTTCAAAAAAGACATCCACCGGCTCACGCAATTGCGCCAGAATCTGCAGTGCCTCAACGTAGCGGCGATCGGTTGTCAAAGGGGCGATGGCGGTGGTGGTGGCTTCCATCGTTTGATGCAATCTGGATTCCGCGTCGGATTCAAACAGCGCTGGATCCACTTTGGTTTCGATTGGCGCATCGGCCTGCTTTAGAATATTGCCGATGCGTTTGTTCGCAGCCGCGAGACTTTGGCTTTCGGGCAACGCTGCGAATGCAACGACGGCGTGGATGCGTTGGTTGAAATCCATCAGTGTGCCCGGCGCGAGCGCGAGTACTGCCTCAAATGCATCGCTGCGGATGCCTTGGTCGGTGTAGTAACCGCGTAGGCGATCGCAAACAAACGCATAGAGCTCATCCGTAAAATTTTCACTTACCGAGTGCGCATTCGCGAGTTTTTTTGCTTCTATAAATGCGGTCTTTAAATCGAGCTCCATGCTGCCTTCAATCAAGGTGCGGGCCAGTCCGAGTGCCGCGCGCCGCAACGCAAAAGGGTCCTTATTGCCCGACGGCTTTTGCCCGATCGAAAAAATACCGGTCAACGTATCCAAACGTTCCGCCACAGCAAGAATTCGCGCGGTTTCGCCTGAGGCAATCGCATCACCGGCAAATCGCGGCGCGTAAAACTCATCCAGCGCTTGCGCGACATCGGGCGATTCCGGTTGCGGACCGATGCTGGCGTAGTAACGCCCCATCACGCCTTGCAGCTCGGGAAATTCGCCGACCATGCGCGTCATTAAATCGCACTTGGACAACTCTGCGGCACGCACAGCGTTCGCGCTGTTGACACCCAAATTTTTGGCGATCACCGCACAGAGTTTGGCCACGCGTTCGCATTTATCGAATACGGAACCGAGTTGTTGCTGATAGGTGACTTTACGCAATGCCTCGCAATTGGCGTATAGCGGAGTTTTGCAATCCTCATCGAAGAAAAATTTCGCGTCGGCAAAGCGCGGCCGGATTACGCGCTCGTAGCCTTTGCGAATTTCATCCGGCTGAGCGCTCTTGAGGTTCGCAACGCCGATAAAATGTTCGGTTAACTTTCCCGCCTCATTAAATACCGGGAAGAACTTTTGATTGCTTTCCATCGTTGTAATCAACGCTTCCTGCGGCACTTTCAGGAACTCACGATCGAACGTACAAGCAATCGCGACCGGCCATTCGACCAGATTGGTGACTTCGTTCAATAAGGCGTCGCGAACGCGGGCCGTAGCGCCAATGCACTTGGCAGCAGCCTCAACTTGGCTGCGAATGCGTTCACGCCGCTCTAACGGATCGGCTAGCACCTTCGCCGCACGCAGCGCATCCAGATAGGCTTCCGGTTTGCTAATCTCGACCGGTTGCGGATGATGAATGCGGTGGCCGCGCGAAAAGCGATTACTAGCGATACCGAAGATTTCACCTTCGACCAGCGCCTGCCCTAGCAAGATCACGATCCAATGCACCGGTCGCACAAACGCGTAATCGTGATTGCCCCAACGCATCGGTTTTGCAATCGGCAATGCTTTTAATGCGTTTGAAATAATCGTAGGCAGCAACGCAGCGGTGGGTTGCCCTTGAATTTGTGCACGGTAGACAAACCAAGCGCCTTTATCGGTTTCAAGTTTCTCCAATTGCGCAATCGTCACGCCACAAGATGCGGCGAAGCCCGCCAATGCTTTGCTCGGTTGGCCGTTTGCATCAACGCCCGCGCTTAACGCCGGCCCGCGGCGTTCTTGCGTTTGACTGGGCTGCGTCAGTACGACATTGGGTATGAGCAGGGCCAGGCGCCGCGGCGTGCTATAGATTTTGACTGCTTCAACCGCCACCTGGATCGCGCTTTTCTTTAGCCCTTCGCAAACGCCGTGGGCGAAGGCGCTGGCCAACTCATCCAATGTTTTTGGTGGCAATTCTTCGGTGCCGATTTCAATCAGGAGTGGCGCGGTGTCAGCCATGGGCCTTCTCCCCGCGTGTTAGACCGGGAAATCCCAATGTCTCACGCTGTGCGTAATACGCCTGCGCCACCGCTCGCGCCAGGGTGCGTACGCGCAAGATGAAGCGTTGCCGTTCGGTGACGGAAATGGCGCGGCGGGCGTCGAGCAGGTTAAACGCGTGCGACGCTTTGCAGACTTGATCGTACGCTGGCAGTGGCAGTTTCAACTCAACCAATGTCAATGCTTCTTTCTCGCACGTATCAAACCAGGCGAATAGAGCTTCAGTATTGGCATGCTCAAAATTATAAGCCGATTGTTCCACTTCGTTTTGATGAAACACATCGCGGTAGGTGACCACGCCATGCGCGGCGCGGGTCCAGACCAAATCGAAAACGTTGTCGACGTTTTGCAAATACATCGCGAGCCGTTCCAGGCCGTAGGTGATCTCACCGAGCACGGGCTTGCATTCCAACCCGCCCGCTTGCTGGAAATAGGTGAATTGGGTCACTTCCATGCCGTTTAACCAGACCTCCCAACCCAGTCCCCAGGCTCCCAGCGTTGGCGATTCCCAGTTGTCCTCAACAAAACGCAGGTCATGGACTAAGGGGTCAAGACCCAAGGCTTTCAATGAACCGAGATAACGTTCCTGAATATCGTCGGGTGATGGCTTCATTGCCACCTGGTATTGGTAGTAATGCTGTAAACGGTTCGGATTTTCGCCATAACGGCCGTCGCTGGGGCGCCGGCACGGCTGCACATAAGCGGCATTCCAAGGTTCCGGCCCCAGCGCGCGCAAAAAGGTCGCCGGATGGAAGGTGCCGGCGCCAACCTCGGTATCGAGCGATTGCACCAGCACGCAGCCTTGCTCGGCCCAATAGCGGTTAAGGGTCTGAATGAGGTCTTGAAATGTCAGGGCTGGCATCGGATTCACGGTTTGGCATAAAAAGCGCGTTAGTATAACGGTGTCGACGCGAATCCCAAGGCGTTTTATGGCAACGATTAGCAAAATTCCTGGCACCCCACGCCGTGATGAACCTACGGCTGCAGCATTTGGCCTGCTGCGCCGCCTGGAGCTTGAAGAAACGCTGGTGGCGCTGCTATCCGATGGTTTGATTACCGAGGAGGACGCCAAACGCGTGCGCGCGGATGCCCGTACGCCGCGCAGCAAACTGGAATTGCATCCCCTGGTGATTATCGCCAACCTCAAGCTCGCAAATGCGCAGCTGCCCGATAAACCGCTGAGTCTTGAGGTATTAACCCAATGGCTAGCGAAAAAGGCCGGGTTGAATTATTTGAAGATCGATCCGATGAAGATCGATACGGCCAGCGTCACGCAAGTGATTTCGATGGCGTATGCGCAGCGCTATAAGATTCTTCCGATTGCCGTAAACGAGCTCAGTGTCGTGTTTGCGACGGCTGAGCCGTTTGATACGCGCTGGATCCACGATCTAGCGCACATCTTGCGCCGCGAGATTCAGCGCGTTGTTTCCAATCCGCTGGATGTTAATCGTTACCTCACCGAATTTTACGGCGTGCAGCGCTCGATCCAAAAAGCGCGCGATGCCAAGAACGACATTAACGACGGCCGCGCGATTCTTAATTTCGAGCAATTGGTCGAGCTTGGTAAGTCCGGCGATATCGGTGTCGACGATCGCCACGTGGTGCATATCGTCGATTGGCTGTTGCAATACGCATTTGAACAGCGTGCTTCCGATATCCATCTGGAGCCGCGCCGCGACATGAGCAATATGCGCTTTCGCATCGATGGTGTAATGCATAAGGTGTTTGAATTGCCGACGCCGGTGATGACCGCCGTCACCTCGCGCATCAAGATTTTAGGGCGCTTGGATGTCGCCGAAAAACGCCGCCCGCAGGATGGGCGCATTAAAACCCGCTCACCCGGTGGTCGCGAGGTGGAGCTGCGGTTATCAACGATGCCGACGGCGTTCGGCGAGAAAATCGTCCTGCGTATTTTTGATCCCGATATCGTCGTTCGTGAGTTCGCGCAGCTCGGTTTTTCGCAAAGCGAAGGCGAAGTTTGGCAGCAAATGATCGATCGACCCAACGGCATTGTGCTGGTGACCGGCCCTACCGGTTCGGGTAAAACCACCACGCTCTACTCGACGCTGAAATATCTGGCAACACCGGATCTTAACGTCTGCACGGTGGAAGATCCGATTGAAATGGTCTCACCCGAATTCAACCAAATGCAGGTGCAGCCAGCGATCGATCTAGATTTTGCCGCTGGTGTACGCACGTTGTTGCGGCAAGATCCGGACATCATCATGGTTGGTGAAATCCGCGATCTTGAAACGGCGCAGATGGCGGTGCAAGCCTCGTTGACCGGGCATTTGGTGCTGTCCACCCTGCACACCAACGATGCGGTTAGTGCCGTGATCCGCCTATTGGATTTGGGCGTGCCGCATTACCTCATTCAATCAACGCTTACCGGGGTTGTGGCGCAACGCTTAGTGCGCACGCTGTGCCCTCATTGTAAAACGGAAGGGACCGTCGAGGCCGACAGCTGGAACGCCTTGGTGCATCGTTGGCAATTGCCGCTGCCAGAGCGCGTATTTCGGCCGAAGGGTTGCCTGGAATGCCGCAAAACCGGGTTCTTAGGCCGCACCGGCATTTATGAAATGCTGCGCATTACGCCGCGCTTGCGGCAAATGTTGCAAGCCGCGTTGGATTTACCAAAATTCAATGAAGCGGCGCTCGCCGAAGGTTTGCGGCCGCTGCGCGTTAGTGCGGCCATGCATGTCGCGCGCGGCGTGACGACGATTCCCGAGGTGATCAGCGTGCTACCACCGATCGAGTAAACGGAACAGCATGCCGCGCCCGCTTTTGATCATCCAAACCGGAACCACATTGCCCAAATTGCGCCAACGCTTTGGTGATTTTCCGCATTGGTTTCGATTGGCACTAAAAGTTCCGAACGATGAGATACGGATTTGTCGTGTAGACATTGGTGAATCCTTGCCGATTCCAAGTGCCGTCCGTGGCGCCATCATTACGGGTTCGGCCAGCATGGTGAGTGAACGCCAGCATTGGAGCGAGCAAACGGCTGGTTGGATTCGCGCAGCGATGGATGAGGCGCTTCCTTTATTCGGGGTTTGCTATGGACATCAGCTGCTAGCGCATGCCTTGGGCGGCCGCGTGGATTACAACCCGCACGGTCGGGAAATCGGTACGGTCAGGATAACGTCGTGCGCTGCGTCCGCGCACGACGTTTTGTTTGCACCCTTGATCCACGGCTTCAATGCCCACGCGACCCACCAGCAAACGGTAGTCGAAGCTCCAATCGGGGCAACCTTATTGGCGCGTTCTGACTTAGATCAGCACCAAGCGCTGCGTTTTGGTGCGTGTGCTTGGGGTGTGCAGTTTCATCCGGAATTTAGCACTGCCGCAATGCGTGGTTATATCGAGGGGCGTCGAGCCGAACTTGAGACAGAGGGCCAAGACACGTCTGCTTTGTTACGCGAGATAGTTGCGTGCTCGCAATCTCGACAGCTACTGGCCCGCTTCGCCAGGTACACCACCATGGAAAGCGCTTTAAGGCGAAATTGCGAAGCTTAAATAAGAAACGGCCCATTAGGGCCGTTTCTTGATGCTTACTTGCCGGAGTCGCTTATGCGCCCCCGTAAGGTATGCTTAAGCTTACTTGCGCGCGCCCTTGCCGCCTTTGCGAAGGCTGGCCAGCGGATCGCCCAGTTTTACACCGGCGAGGTAGCTGTTAATGGCTTCGTTGGTAACATCATAAAGCGGGCGACCCATCACCGCAGCGGCGGCTTTCAGGCTATCACGCATGCGCTTGGAGACACGCAGGCTGGCATCGCGCGTATCTTCCATATCAGCGGTGGACTTTTTCATTAGACAAACCCTCAATCAAAGATTAAAAAAAAGACAAACACTTGCCATGCCATTTTATACCTTGTTGCGTAAAAAAGAAAACCCAGTTTAGCGATAATCATTTGTTACGAATTGTAAACAATATGCAGCGGCCGTAAAAAACCTTGCTCGTTTAGTTGACCAAAACTGCATAAACCAGTAGCTCGTCCGGTTCGTGAGCGTGAGGTGGAAATGCCGTTGTTTTTTGGAAATGGGGGCAATAAACGCCTAACTTAAGCGGCTTTCGACTCCTCATCGGTCGAATGCCTTACCAATATGCGTGCCGCGAGCACGCCAAGCTCATACAGCACGTACATGGGTATAGCGAGCATCGTCTGTGATAACACATCGGGTGGGGTTAGAAACGCTGCGACGACAAACGCTCCCAAAAAAACATAAGGCCGGTTCTTTGCCAACTGCGCGGGCGTGGTCCAGCCGAGTAACACGATAATAACGGTGGCAATCGGCACCTCGAAACACAAGCCAAAAGCAAAAAATATCACTAGTACAAAATCGAGATAGCGGCCAATGTCGGTCATGATCGCCACGCCCTGCGGTGCGGTGGTGGTGAGAAAAGCAAAAACCGCAGGTAAAACCAAAAAATAAGCGAACGCACAGCCGACATAAAACAAAACCACGCTTGACACCAACAGCGGCACCGCCAAACGCTTCTCGGATCGGTACAGACCTGGCGAAACAAACGCCCAGGCTTGATAAAGCACAAATGGCATAGAAAGAAATAGGGCGACAAAAAACGCCAGCTTCATTGGCGTGAAAAATGGCGATGCCACTTCGGTTGCCACCAATTGACCGCCAGCCGGTAAACGCAGCAATAAGGGTTCAGCCAGCCAAGTGAACAGCCGATTTGCAAACGGCAGCAAGGCCATTAATAGAACCAAAAGCACGGCTATCGCCCGCAGCAGCCGTTCCCGCAGCTCAACCAAGTGCGAAAGAAACGATTGTTCCGGTTCAATGTCGCTCATCGGGACCTGCCACAGCTGAGCCGGTGTTGATGCCGGATGACTCGTTCGGGGAATGGGTTGGCTTGTTGAGTGATGTTTCGCCTGGATTTAAGGACCCCACTGCCTCAGTCGTCTGTTTGATGCTGTGTTTGATTTCTTCCGCGGCCAACTCACGTTCAATCTCGCTGCGTACACTTTGCCAACTGTTGCGCGCTTTGCGCAGTATTTTACCCGCCGTGCGAGCCGCTCCCGGAAGACGTTCGGGGCCAAGCACCAAGAGCGCAATCACCGCCGTTAATGCAATTTCGCCCATGCCGATATCGAACATCGTAACCTTGCCTACTCGATGATTTTCGACGGCTTGTTTTCGCCCTCAACGGTTGGGGTAGTGGTAGGTGGATCGGCTTTTAGCTGCGAGTTGGGCGGCGTTGGGTCTGGATCGTTCATGCCTTTGCGAAAATCGCGCAAAGCACCGCCTAAATCCGATCCGATATTGCGCAGTTTCTTGGTGCCGAATATCAATACGACAACCACTAATACGATCAGCCAATGTCCAATGCTTAAACCACCCATATTGTTACTCCGCAATCAAGACGCGCCAAATTTCCGAAATTCCCTCACTTCGCGGTGTATTCCTCTAAACGATCTCGGAAGTCTACAACTGCGGACGGTACTTTGCTGATCCCGCCGCTAAAAATTCGGCGCGGGGTGACGTCCTCACCGTATACCGAACCGTTGGCGTCATGATCAATCGCAAGTACCGAACCGTCCAAAGCCACGCCGGCAAACAACCCGCGTGAGCGCGAATAAGAATAGATTTCGGCTTTAAGTTGCGCGTCGGTAGAGGCATTGGCTTCACGCCCCAC
Organism: uncultured Rhodanobacteraceae bacterium; assembly: GCA_964466115.1. Taxonomy (GTDB): domain Bacteria; phylum Pseudomonadota; class Gammaproteobacteria; order Xanthomonadales; family Rhodanobacteraceae; genus Pseudolysobacter. The sequence goes on from CAYXMH010000006.1 coordinate 85,056, forward strand.
CGGGCCTGCCGCAACGGAGGCATCGGCACCGAGGGTGAATTTCCCATGGATAATGCTATCCACGCCGCGCTGGGTTCGAAACACCAAGATAACATCGGTGGATTGCACGCCGGCTTGAAAGCCAATACTGCCCCCGGTCATGCTGATAAAACTGGGATTGGACCAAATACCATCGGCGTTCTTCACCGAAATGAGGCCGAGGCCATGGCGGCCACCAATGACGAAGCCGGCCTTGATCACGTCGGGAATCACGGCAATGGCATAGGCTTGCGATAGCATATCGGAGGGGATACGTTTATCCGGCGCGCGCATGATTTCATTCAACACATTTACCGCATTATGGGCCCGGCGCGTTTCCTCTTCGCCCGCGTGCGCATAGCTTGAGCTCAAACTGAATAACGCGAAGACCATGCTTACCATGCAACCGAACGGTTTCATTTTTGACTCCTTCGTGAACGGATTATTGCCAAGTCGTCGTTGCAATCCCGCGGATGACTTGATGCGAATGTTGCCGACAGAGCAAACCCAGCGTTACTGGAAATGCCAAATACGGGGTATTGGTTAAGCTATTGGACGCCGAAGCTTAAGCGCAGTTCCGCTAACCAGCAGCAAACTTAGGAAAATAAGACCTAGCCACGACAAGGAAGGCAACGATACTGGCGCAGGAGTTCCTGCGGTACAAATCGGTGGCGCAACCGCCAAGCCTTTAATACCAACGTATTGCAATCGATTGGGGCCGGTAATCTGGCCGCGGATTTGGATCGCACCGGTATTGGGATCAATTTGCGCATAATCGCTCCATTCCCGGGCCTGTGTTCCAGGTTCTGGCGGGATGTAATCGAGCGCAGCCCATAGGTGCCCTTGCGCATCGAAACTTAGGCCGACCGAATCCACGTAGGGTACGGTAGCCCCAAAGCGGCCGATTAAAGTGGCATTCGCCGTGGTGGTATCAATGCGATACAGGCCCTCATCGCCACGGCTACCGGCGCCTAACAGCTCATTGCCGCGAGCCACCAAACCCGTGATCTGGTAGTCCAAGGTTCCAACCAGAGTCGTCGCTCCGGTGGTGGGGTTCATTTGCCAGAGTTTGCCGGCGGTTGCCGAAGCCAACCAAAGCCGGCCATCGCAGGTAAACGCCAAGGCCGGGTCGAGCGGTGCCGATACGCTTAAATCAGCATCGGGGGAAACGCTGCCGATAACGGTGGCGCTGCCACTGGTCTGGTCGATCCGTAATAAAGTTTTTAATCCGTCTGAGATGGCATAAAGGGTGCCATCCGGGGAATACGTTAAACCTTCGAGTTTGCTAATGCGCTGAAACCCGAACGAACCTGCGACTCCGAGAAATTGGGCGTGGCCATTGGCCAAATCAATGCGATACAGCTCATCAAACGCCTCGCCATAGCCAAACGGCTCGGCCATGGCGGAGCCTAGGCTCAGCCAAGTAAGCATCAACACCACCGCGCTACGGCTTCGCAGGCACATTGTTGCGGTCCCTTATCTGTGTAATTCTTTTAGTAATCGTCGGCTCATTTCAACGTGCGTGAGCTTTGATCAGTCTAACAGCTTTATTTTTGTGAACAAAGCGCTAGAGGTTTAACCATCCTTGCGCCTAAAAAAATCCGCAATTACAGGCCAGAAAAAATCCCATGTATTTGTTTTTAAAAGAAATTATTCTGCCCAATTTTGCGTCTTGATCATCCCTTTCCATCAGCCCTAGGTGCAATATCGCATGCTTGGTACTCCAAAGTATTTTGGCAATTCCGCTCCTGCACATGCGGCTATCCCCGCCACGGCCGTGCTATTGGTGAATATCGGCACTCCGCAGGCTCCCACTGCGCAGGCAGTGCGGCCTTATCTTGCCGAGTTTTTAAGCGATCCACGCGTCATCGAAGCGCCGAGATGGCTTTGGTGGCTGGTATTGCATGGGGTGATTTTGCGCATTCGTCCAGCTCGCTCGGCTCGTGCCTACGCGAAAATCTGGACCGCTGAAGGTTCGCCCTTGCGAGTTCAGCAACAAGCTTTGGCCGAGCAACTGAGCTCACATTTGGCGCACGATTATTCCGGGCGAATTTTGGTCAGGTCCGCCATGCGGTATGGCGAGCCCAGCATCGAGAGAGTTCTAAAAAGCCTGCTTAACGAATCGGTTCGTCGCCTGCTGGTGTTGCCTTTGTATCCGCAATATTCGGCGAGCGCAACCGGTTCGGCATTTGATGCGCTCACGCGCGCTTTACAGCACTGGCGCTGGCCACCGGAATTGCGGTTTATCAACAGCTACCACGATCATCAGGGCTATATTGAAGCGCTCGCAGCGCAGGTTCAAGCGCATTGGCGCGAGCACGGCCGTGCGCAGCGGTTGGTGTTGTCGTTTCATGGCATTCCCGAGCGCTATTTCCGCGCCGGAGACCCCTATTTCTGTCAGTGCCATGCCAGTGCACGCTTGTTGGCGGAGCGCTTGCAGTTAACGCAGGATGAGTGGTTGGTGTGTTTCCAGTCGCGGGTTGGTCGAGAGCGTTGGCTTAAGCCGTATACCGGTGACGTTTTAAGTACGCTTGCGCAGCAAGGGGTGCGCCACATACAAATGGTATGTCCTGGCTTTGCCGTCGATTGTTTAGAAACACTCGAAGAAATCGCGATTGCCGGCAAAGCGCAATTCTTAGCCGCCGGAGGGGAACGTTTTGAATACATTGCCGCATTGAATGCCACCAGTGATCACGTTAAAGCGTTGGCTGACTTGATCGTAATGCATGGCCAAGGCTGGCCCGAATTCAATCCACAATGGTCAACGGAATTAGCCGCGGCCAAGGCGGCGAAAACCGCAGCCAACTACGATCGGATGCAACATGCACGTAACTGAATTCACTTTGGAGTTGCCGCATCAGCGTCTAGCCGCCAAAGCCTGGGGCAGTCCCCTGCAACCGCCCGTGCTGGCATTGCACGGCTGGTTGGACAATGCCGCGTCGTTCGATCGGCTGGCTCCACTTTTGTCCGATTGCTATGTCGTGGCGTTGGACTTGCCCGGCCATGGTTTGTCCGATCACCGGCCAGCCGGCACCTGGTATCACTACATGGATTATTTGGACGATGTAGGGGATGTCGTCAATGCGCTGGGATGGTCGCGGTTCACGCTGCTTGGCCATTCACTCGGTGGGGCCATTGCAAGCGTATTCGCGGCGGCCTTCCCTGAGCGCGTCGAGTGTTTGTTGTTAATCGAAGCGCTGGGGCCATTAAGCGGCGAAGCCGATCAAACACTGCTGCAACTGAAACGCGCGCTTGCGCAGCGCGCGCAAAGCTCGAGTAAGGCGTTGCGGGTATTCACCGATATTGAACAAGCCATCGCCGCTCGGGCGCAAGCAAATGACTTATCGCACCCGGCCGCCGAGGCTCTCGTCTCGCGGGGTTTGAAGGCAGTGGCGGGCGGTTACAGTTGGTCGTCCGATCCGCGGTTGACCCTGCCTTCACCCACTCGCCATACCGAAGCGCAGGTGATCGATTTAATGCGCGGCATCAAGACGTCGACGCTGTTGGTACTGGCGGAGCCCTCGGCCCCGTTCGTGAGTGCGCAGCTTATGCAAGCACGCATCGAGGTCATCCCGCAGCTTAAAGTATTGCGGCTACCCGGCAATCACCATTTGCATTTAGAAGCCCCGCTGCCGGTGGCCGATGCGATGAAGCGATTTATGCAGGAGACGATTAAAGCGGAACGCTAACTTACGCGCTGCAATGGCAGGGCGGAAGGGTGCAGCATCGGCGCATCGAGGTAGTGATCGACCAGCAAGAAGGCAAATAAAGCCATCAAATAAATGATGGAATAATTGAATACTTTCATCGCGAACTGTTCATTTGGCGGATTGAGAAAAACAATTGCGTAATAGACAAAGCCCGCGCCCAACACCAGCGCCCCGCCAAGATAAAACATCCCGCTCATGCCGGTCAGATAAGGCAATAACGTAATCAACAGCAACAAAATGGTATAAAAAAGCACGTGCCAGCGGGTGTACTCGACCCCGTGTGTGACCGGCAACATCGGCACTTGGGCGCGCGAATAATCTTCCCGCCTAAAAATCGCCAGTGCCCAAAAATGCGGCGGCGTCCAAACGAAAATAATCAAACACAGCAATAAGGCGTAAGGATGCAACTGCCCGGTGACCGCCGTCCAACCCAAGACCGGCGGCGCGGCACCGGCCAAACCGCCAATCACGATGTTTTGCGGCGTGGCGCGTTTTAGATAGGCGGTGTAGATCACGGCATAGCCAATCAATGATCCGAAGGTGAGTGCCGCGGTTAGCGCATTGACCCACACCACCAATATGGCCATCGCCATGCCGCCTAGGATGAGCGCAAACCAAAACACCTGCCTTGAGGTTAACGTTCCGGTCGCAAGCGGGCGATGCGCAGTGCGCACCATCATGCGATCGATGCGTTGATCGATCAGATGATTGATCGCCGCCGCTGAGGCCGCCGCAAGCCAAATGCCAACAGTGCCCGCAACCAATGGCCGCCACGGCACCATGCCGGGCACCGCGAGAAACATGCCGATCACCGCAGTGAACACAATCAGTGCGACCACCCGCGGTTTGGTCAATTCGAGGTATTGATTAAACAGTTTGCTCATTTAAGGTAAGGCGTTGATTCAGCGCGGGTGCGCGCCAACACGATTAGCAATGCGAACATGAGCAATGCCGCGGTTGCATTGTGCGCAGTTGCAATGGTTAAGGGAAGCGCGAACACCACATTGCTGATTCCAAGTCCAATCTGCAATAACAGCAATCCCGCGATCGTTAGACCAAGCTTAGCTTCGCGCCCGCGGATCGCTACGATGGCAAGCCCCAGCAAATGGCCGAACACCAACAACGCGCCGAGGCGATGGGCCAGATGAATGGCGGTGCGCGCCGGGCCATCGAGCACGCCACCCTCGTAATTGAATCCGAGGCCGCGCCACAGCACGAACCCTTCTTGGAAATCCGTTTTCGGCCACCATTCCCCTTGGCACAGCGGAAAATCCGTGCCACACGCCAGCGCGGCGTAATTGGAGCTGGTCCAGCCACCCAAGGCGATTTGCGCAACCAGCAACATCACCCCAAATAGCGCCATGCGCCTTAGCTTGCGGCCGGCGATCGGTTCAATGCGGGCAATTTCACTGGCGCACAATGCGCAATAGGCCAATAACCAGAACGTGGTCATCCCGGCCAATAAATGCGCCAACACAACGATGGGTTTTAATTTCCATGTGACCGTCCACATCCCAAGCAACGCTTGAAACACGATCAAGGCGGCCACCAGCAACGGCGTGCGCAACGGCTGGCCCGAGACGTTCCGGCGCCGCCACGCCCAAATGCCCAAAGTGAAGGTCGCCAAAATCAAAGTGCCGGCCAGCATGCGATGGCCCTGTTCACGCCAGGTTTTGCTGTTTTCGACCGGGCGATCGGGAAACGCGGCATTGGCGGCGGCGATTTCACGAACTTCGGTGGGCCATCCGATTTTGCCATAACAAGTGGGCCAATCCGGGCAACTTAGACCGGCATTCGACAAGCGCACGAATGCACCAAACACAACGACCACCAAGGCTAGTGCAGTAGCAAACCACGCCAAGCGGGCAAATCCGGATAAAGGAGAGGAAAAAAACATAGTGGTTAACGAATCATGCGTGCGAGATCTTTACGTAGCCCATTGGCATCAAAGCCAGCGGCATAACCCAGCATCAAAAATCCATTGGCGTCGACCAAAGCCGCCGCCAATGCATCGGGTTGACTAGGACGCAGGGAGGCGAAGCGGTCGGTTTCATCGTTACCCATCATTAACGGCGCAAGCTCTTTTATTAAAGCGGGTTGCAACGGTGCGCCTAAATAGACGATACGCAAGCGTTCGCTGTTTTGATTCAACGTCAGGCGAGCACGCTTAAGCTGGTCGAGCTTGAGTTGGCATTGTTGCGCACAAGCTCCGTTTGCGATGGCAAGTAAAGTCCATTGCCGATTGGGATCGCGCCAAGTAAGCGCACCGCCATCGGATAGGGTGATGCGCGCAGCACTGACATCCTGCGGTGGGTCAATGAGGCTGCCGAAATTACGGGTGTGCTTTGGGCGCCAGTGTTCGGCGCGCAACAGCAATGCGATTAACAGCGGCGCGGCAAACAGCAGAAAAACCGCCAACAGTTGTAAACGCCGTACCGTACGCGAGTTCATATTATTTTTTGTCCACTTTACGATAATGCAGCACAATAAAAAGGATTAACGAGGTGGCGGCCAAGGCGAACCATTGCACGGCATAAGCGCGATGGCGTTCCGGTGGCATTACATTCGGGACCCAATCGCGTACCAAGCCGGAGTTTGGCTCCGCATCCAACAGCCATTGCCGGGGATACAGATCACGACCAATGTCCGCTTTCAGCTCGTCAGAATCAAGATAGGTCGTCAATTTTGGCCATTGCGCTTGGCTCGGCAACGCATTTGCGCCCAACCGGATGCCCGTGCCAGGGAATGGTACATATAAACCATGCAATTCGACCTCGCCCAATGGCAATGGGGGGAGCGATGGTAATGCGCGCGTCGTGCCGATGCGACTTTGCCAGCCCCGGTTCACCAGTAATGCGCGCTCATCGCCGTCAATTAAAAAAACTGCGAACACTTGAACGCCGGAAAGCCCGTGGTGCATCTGGTTGTCGAGCAAATAGCCATGATGCTCATCAAAATGACCGTGCACCAGGGCATGCGGGTAATGGTCAGCGGCGGCGCTGTCTCTTATCGCCTTAAATTCCTGCAGCGGTGCCGACACGGCGCCTTCGAATGCTGCAAGCATTTGCGTTTTTTCCTGGGCGCGATCCAATTGCCAAAATCCCAGACGCGCAAACAATGCGAGCCCCGTCACCACTAAAATCCAGGCCAGGTTGGAAGCCGGCTGCCAGCGGCGTAAACTCATCGCGATATAATCACGAGAGCACAGCGCTTTGCTGTTGGGGACTAGCTATGACCAAACTTGCCATTGTCGCGGTTCTATTGGTGATCATCTACAACCTTGGCGCCGGTTTGTATTTCATGATGACCGACAAGGGCAAAACCGACCGCACCGTTAAGGCGTTGACCTGGCGCATTGGTTTGTCGGTGATGTTGATCCTATTGGTGATCGTTGGCATCTATGCCGGACTAATCAAACCGCACGACATTGGAAAGTAGGGTGGGCCTTGGCCCACCGGTTTATCGCCGGAGACTTCGGTGAGCCAAGGCCCACCCTACAAAACGTAGACGAACAGGAACAAGCCAAGCCAAACCACGTCGACGAAATGCCAATACCAGGCCACCGCCTCAAACCCAAAATGCTGGTCTTTGCTGAAATGCCCGCGGGCGCAGCGCAGCCAGATAATGGTGAGCATGATTGCACCCAAGGTCACGTGCATACCGTGAAAGCCGGTCAACATGAAAAACGTCGAGCCGTACACGCCGCTACCTAAGGTCATATTCAACTCGGTGTAGGCTTCGATGTATTCGTGCGCTTGAAACCACAAAAACGTCGCGCCGAGCAGGACCGTGGCTGCTAGCCAAATCAACAGTTGCTTGCGATTGCCGGCACGCAAGGCATGGTGCGCAATCGTGATCGTGACACCCGAAGTCAGCAGAATGAGTGTATTTAACAGCGGCACACCCCAGGCCGGAATGGTGCGGAAGGCACCGCCGATTGCGGCCGGGCCGTTGGTCGGCCACGCTGGCGTATAGCCACTCCACAGGTAATAGTTGGTCAGCGCGCCATCGCCTTCACCGCCAAGCCACGGCACCGACATCGCGCGGGCATAAAATAACGCGCCAAAAAACGCAGCGAAAAACATCACTTCGGAGAAGATGAACCACATCATGCCCATGCGGAACGAGGTATCAACCTGCGTGTTATAAGCGCCGCGGATCGATTCGCCGATGACGGTGCGAAACCAGCCGAACATCATCGCCAACAAACACGCGATACCAAAAGCGGCCAGCGGCTTACCGAGCGCTTGGCTATCGTTCATCCAGTTGGCGAAACCAATGACGGTAGAGAAAAGACCAATCGAGCCCAAAATCGGCCACTTGCTGCCATGCGGGACGTAATAAGCACCTTGCGCCTGAGACATAATTAAAATTCCAAACGGTTAAATAATTCTATCAGGATGCCGGGGTTGCCGCTGCAACTTGCCGCGCCACGCGTTGAGTGGCCAGTTCGTTATTGTAAAACGTGTAGGACAACGTTAGCGCCTGAATCTCTTGCGGCAACTTCGGGTCGACGATAAAACGCACCGGCATGCGCCGCGATTCGCCGGCATTCAACAATTGTTCGGTGAAGCAAAAGCATTCGGTTTTATTGAAATACAGCGATGCGATGTTCGGGGCAATGCTTGGCACTGCGTTACCGACAATGGCGCTGGTGGCGCGATTGGTTGCATCAAACCATACCTCGGTCAATTTGCCGGGATGCACTTGTATGCTTCCAACTTCCGGTTGGAAGTCCCACGTAAGCGCACTGTTCACGTTCGAGATGAATTGAACCGTGACCAGGCGCGTATCGTCTTCTTTAAACGCCGCCACTTTGCCTTGATTCGCCGCATTCGGGTCGAGCTTAATGCCGAATACATGCACGCAGGCAATGCGGTAGATGGGAACCAGGGCGAATCCGAATAAAAATGCGCAGCCGCAGACGAGTGCCGCGAGCTTTAACACGCGCCGGTTTCGCTTTCCGTTGGCATCCGGAGTATGCATTACCGCGAAGCCCCGACACTCCAGAAAAACAACAACAACACCGCTGCAATCACCGTTACCAAGACGATTACCGTGTGGCGCACGGATGCGCGCTGCTTATTCGATTCCGGATTGGCGAGCTGTGGCTTCATTAGTGCGTGATATCGCCATGAGCCAGCATGTTGTTTGTGACGATTGGGGGAATGGTAAAGGTATGGTGCGGCGCCGGTGACGGCACGGTCCATTCCAACCCGTGGGCTCCTTCCCACACTTGGGCCGTGGCGGGAGCGCCGCCGCGTACCGATTTAATCACCACGTAGACGAAGAACAACTGCGCCAGGCCAAAGGCGAAACCGCCGACCGAAGAAATCATATTGAAATCGGCAAACGCAACGTTGTAGTCGGGAATGCGTCGCGGCATTCCGGCTAAGCCTAGGAAATGCTGCGGGAAGAACAGCACGTTGACGGAAATCGTCGACCACCAGAAATGGATTTTGCCTAAGGTTTCGTCGTACATGAATCCGGTCCATTTCGGCAGCCAATAGTAAGCCCCGCCCATGATCGCGAAAATCGCCCCGGTGACCAGCACGTAATGGAAATGTGCGACGACGAAATAGGTATCCTGGTATTGGAAATCGGCTGGCACAATCGCCAGCATCAAGCCCGAGAATCCGCCGATGGTGAACAAAATAACAAAGCCGATCGCGAACAACATTGGGGTTTCAAAGCTCATCGAGCCTTTCCACATGGTGCTCACCCAATTGAACACCTTCACACCGGTGGGCACGGCGATCAGCATCGTTGAGTACATGAAGAACAGCTCGCCACCGAGCGGCATGCCGACGGTGAACATGTGGTGTCCCCAGACGATAAAGGACAAAAACGCGATCGAGGCCGTGGCATAAACCATCGCTTGATAACCGAACAACGGCTTGCGTGCGAAGGTGGGGATGATCTCCGAGACAATGCCGAACGCCGGCAAAATCATGATGTACACCTCAGGGTGCCCGAAGAACCAGAAGATGTGCTGAAACATCACCGGATCGCCGCCACCGGCCGCATTGAAGAAACTGGTGCCGAAGTATTTATCGGTCAGCAGCATCGTGACCGATCCGGCCAACACCGGCATTACCGCAATCAGCAAAAACGCGGTAATCAGCCAGGTCCAAACGAACAACGGCATTTTCAAAAGATCCACACCCGGCGCGCGCAGATTTAAGATCGTGGCGATGATGTTGATCGCGCCCATGATCGAGGAGATACCCATCAAATGCACGGCAAAGATCAAAAACGCGACGCTGTTGCCGCCCTGAATGGCCAGTGGTGGATACATGGTCCAACCGCCAGCCGGTGCACCGCCTGGCATAAACAGCGTGCTTAGCAACAACGTGAAAGCGAACGGGAGAATCCAGAACGACCAGTTGTTCATGCGCGGCAGCGCCATATCCGGCGCGCCGATCATCAGCGGGATCATCCAATTGGCCAAACCGACGAAAGCCGGCATCACCGCGCCGAAAATCATCACCAACGCATGCAGCGTTGTCATTTCGTTGAAGAAATACGGCTGCACCAGTTGCAAACCCGGCTGGAACAGCTCGGCGCGAATCACCATCGCGAACGAGCCGCCGATGATGAACATCGTCAGCGAGAAAATCAGATACAGCGTTCCGATGTCCTTATGGTTGGTGGTGAACAACCAACGATTGAGAAAACCGTGCGGCTTATGATCGTGATGATCTCCGCTATCGTGGGAATCGTGATGAGCGACCTCGGTGGCCATGACCTTAACCTCTGCGCAAATACAAGAATGAATTAGCCTTGCGCCGGGGCGGGCGCGGGCGGGGGAGTGGGTGGTGTTGTTAAAGGTGTCGCGGCGGGCGCGGGTTGTGTCGCTGCCTGTTGCGCGGCCAACCATTGTTCGAATTCAATTTTCGGCACCGCTTTCACCACGATCGGCATAAAGCCGTGATCCTGACCGCACAGCTCCGCGCATTGGCCGCGGTACACGCCGGGATCGTGAATCTTGGTCCAGGCGTCGTTGATGATTCCGGGAATTCCATCCACTTTCCAGCCAAGATCAGGCACCCACCAAGAATGGATCACATCGTCGCCGGTGACTACGAAGCGAATTTTGGTATCGATAGGCACTACCAATGGCTTGTCCACATTAAGCAAATAGGTGTTTTCATCGCCGGCTTTGACATCCATCGGATTCAAACCCGATTTCAACTGCCGGGTTTTGTCGCTGTCGGCATCAAGCTTGGAGAGAAAATGCACGCCAGGGTTCTTGCCCGCGTAATCGATGTAATCGTAACGCCACTTCCATTGGTAACCGGTGATTTTAATGGTCATGTCCGATTTATTGGTATCGGCGAGATTAATCAACACATTGCTGGCCGGCGCCGCCATGCCGATGAGGATCAACACCGGCAATACCGTCCATACGATTTCGGCCTTGGTGTTGTGGCTCCAATTGGCTGGAACCGCGCCTTTGGATTTGCGGTCGCGGACCATGGCGATGATCATCGCACTAAAGACGATTACCGCAATGACGCAGCAAATCAGAAATACCATCATGTGCATTTCATACACTTGGCGCGAGGTTTCCGTCACGCCCGGGGTCATATTGAGTTGCCAGCGCTGCGGATTGGCCAATGCCATGCCACTCACCGCCATCATAGCGGCCGTCAAGCCCGGCTTAACTCGCGAAAGTCCTGTTGATTTCATTACTATCACCTTAAAGCATGAATGCGGTATCAGTGCGCCGGTTGATCAGGCGCCGTTGAAAGCGGGTTTACCAAATCCAATGACTGCCGCGCCAATCTCGATATATAAGCCGCTGCAAGGCAAAATCAGCGTTCGGCGCCATCGGCTGCCGCTCAATCGGGATGTCGCGGGTGCATAAAACCTGCAGATGATAGTGAGTCCGACCATAAGGGGCAAGGACTCGCGGCGGGCGCAAGCGCCTTTGCGAGGGCTGTGCAGGCCGCGTGGCTTTGGTTATGGTGTTGCGGGCTGATCAAAACAACGGTACGAAAGGCTTTATGCGAAAAAAATGGATGATTGTTTGCACGGCGGCGCTACTGCTGCTGGACATGGTTTACCTAATCTATGGTTCTTTGGAGATGTTCCCGACGCAGGAATCGCAAGAAAAGCTTCGCGTGAGCGCCGGGTTAATTGCGCTGGTGCTGATCCTTGTTATGGGGCTATTCGGGTACGCTGCAACAAAATGCAAAACTTAGGTAAATTCTTAATCGTAAGCGGTTTTCTCGTTACCATTGTTTCTCAACTGGTGGGGGCGTTTCTTAGCTTCAGGTTGAGTGTCATTAAAGGGGTTTTGTCAATTTTTATACCGGGCTATTTGTTGCTGGCAATGCACCGCTCAGGGCATTATCGCAGCATTGTCGGGGCCTGGTGTTTTGGTGTTGTGGCGGCGATCATCGGCGTCATCCTTCTATCGTAGCGGTTACTCGTTTTGTCCCTGATTCATTTTTAAGTTGAAGAAGGCGCGCGCGTTCCCCTCTTAATTACTTGAGCTTATATGACTCCTGATGAGGTGTTGGGCTTTATCGATAGGCATGGGGTGGTGTTGGCTTCCGCAAAAGGCCCGGTTCCGCGAGTAATCGACGCGATCGCCAAAGAAACCGTAAAAGGCAATTGGTGGGCGCATCCCAAAGGCAGGCAAATCTTTGCAGCCCTTAAGGTTGTAAACGAGTCCGAAACTATCCTTGTCTGTCGCCTTATCAATGGCAAGGTCACCTTCGTGCACCGCCGTCTTTGGCCGGCTTTGGTGCGCGTCGCAAGTCGATTCCCGCCGGATCGAATTGCCAGAGTGCGTGAAGTGCACACGGCTTCCGGGCATCACATCAACCGGGAAACCGCGTTTCCGAAATGGGTTCCGGCACAAGTGAAAAAACTTGCTAAAGCCATGAGTGAAGAAGCCGCTTTTGCTGCACTGGGTCCGGTAGCAATGGTCGATACTGCGAAACGTACTCGTAAACCCCGCACGCAACCGCCCTCAAGAGCAAAACCTTGCTCGGGCGCTGACCCTTAAGGGGATATTCAAAGCTACCGAGCAGGACAAAAATGGACGGCCCGGGTAGAGGTGGATGCTGGATTGCTGGCTTGGTTTAGCGTGGCATAGGCACTTCTTTTTGCGGGGCGCAGTGGTTTTTTTAGTGTTAATTGCATGCGGCCCACCGATGAAAAATAAGGCGCGGTGGAGCCTTTGTGTAAGGCCGAGTCAGTCACTTGCGCTTGGCCTGCCGCCACCCACTGATTACACTAGGCAGTTCCGCGCAACCCTTGAGCGTTTCCGTGACCGCAATCCTAAGCTCTGAGCTGCCAGCCGTCGTAGACCAAGCTCGCACACAACTAAACGCGACGTATGCCGCGGATGAAGCCGATGTCGTGGCCGGGCTGCTTGCGCAGGCGCTGCTGCCAGCGGTTGAGCGCGATCTGGTGTTGGCGCGGGCCACCGAACTGGTGGCGCGGGTACGGGCGAAAACCGGCCAGCAGAGCGCGGTCGAATCGTTTATGCGCGAGTACGATCTGTCCAGCGAAGAGGGTGTGCTGTTGATGTGCGTGGCCGAAGCGCTGCTGCGCATTCCGGACACGGAGACGGCCGAAGCGCTGATTCGCGACAAGCTCGGTGAGGCGAATTGGGAGTCGCATCTGGGTAAAAGCGCATCGGTGCTGGTGAACGCATCAACCTGGGGACTGATGCTGACCGGCCGATTGGTCTCGTTGGCTGAGGAAACCCAGCGCAATTTTGTCGGCGCGTTGAAGCGGCTGGTGGCGCGCAGCGGCGAGCCGGTCGTGCGCTTGGCGGTGCGCCAGGCAATGCGGATTATGGGCCATCAGTTTGTGATGGGGCGAACCATCAACGAAGCGTTGAGTCGTTCGCAGGAAAAAGCCAATCGACCGTATCGATACTCCTACGACATGCTCGGCGAAGCGGCGCTGACGGCGGCCGATGCCGCGCGTTATCACCAAGCCTATAAGATGGCGATTGGGGCGATCGGCGCACGCGGGCCTTACCAATCCGTCATTGATGCGCCGAGCATTTCGGTCAAGCTCTCCGCGTTGCACCCGCGCTATGAAATTGCCAAGCGCGCGCGCGTAGTGGCGGAGTTGACGCCGAAATTGCTGGAATTGGCGCAACTGGCCAAGAGCAATGGCATCGGCATGACGGTCGATGCGGAGGAGGCCGATCGGCTGGAGTTGTCGTTGGATGTGATCGGCGCGGTATTCGCCGATTCGACACTGGCCGGTTGGAACGGGTTTGGCTTAGCGATACAGGCTTATCAAAAGCGCTGCTCGGCACTGATCGACTGGTTGGCTGATCAAGCCAAGCGTAGCGGACAGCGTTGGTGTACACGATTGGTCAAAGGCGCTTATTGGGATTCCGAAGTGAAGCGCGCGCAAGAAGGCGGTCATCGCGGTTATCCAGTTTTTACGCGTAAACCGAACACCGACGTGTCGTACTTGGCGTGCGCCAAACGGCTGCTTGATTACGATGATTTATTTTACCCGCAATTCGCCACCCACAACGCGCATACCATTGCCGCGATCCATCACTACGCCAAAGGGCGCCCGTTCGAGTTTCAGCGCTTGCACGGCATGGGCACGGATTTGTACGCGGAAGTGATCGGCGAAAAAAACCTCAATGTGCCGTGCCGTGTTTACGCACCTGTTGGCAGCCATGAGGATTTATTACCGTATCTGGTTAGGCGCCTTTTGGAAAATGGCGCAAATACCTCATTTGTAAACCGGATTGTCGATGAATCATTGCCGATCCACGAATTGATTGCCGATCCTTGCGAGGTGGTGCGGCAATTCGACTCGATTGCGCATCCCCGTATTCCACTGCCGCTTCATTTGTATGGCGAATCCCGGAAAAACTCCATGGGCATCAATCTTGCGAACCACGACGAACTTTCAAGCTTAAGCGCTGCCGTGAATGCCGCGGTGAAACCCTGGCGCGCCGCACCGCTGGTTCCCGGGGCGGTGATCAAGGCGGCGCCAATCATCGTTACTGATCCCGCCGACCGCAATCGCACGGTTGGCGAGTGGATCGCCAGCGACGCGGCGATCGTTAGCAAAGCGTTGGAAAACGCAAACGCGGCGCAACCCGGCTGGGATCAAACGCCAGCCGCCGCGCGCGCGAAGATTCTGGAGCACGCGGGCGATTTGTTGGAGACGCACCACGCGGAATTGATCGCCTTGTGTGTGCGCGAAGCCGGTAAAACCGTGCCCGACGGCATCGCCGAAGTGCGTGAAGCGGTCGATTTCTGCCGTTATTACGCGGCACAAGCGCGCAAAGAGTTTGGACAACCGCAAACCTTGCCGGGACCGACGGGCGAATCGAATCAATTGTTTTTGCACGGCCGTGGCGTGTTCGCTTGCATCAGCCCATGGAATTTTCCACTCGCGATTTTTGTGGGACAGATTGCGGCCGCGTTGGTCGCCGGCAATGCCGTCATCGCCAAGCCGGCCGAACAAACCAATTTGATCGCGTATCGAGCCACGCAATTGCTGCACGAAGCCGGTGTTCCGCCAGCCGTGTTGCAATTGCTGCCGGGCGATGGCGCCACGGTCGGGGCCGCTTTGTGCAGCGATCCGCGCGTGTCCGGCGTGGCGTTTACCGGATCGACCGAAACGGCGCGGGCGATCAACCGCGCATTGGCCGCCCGCGATGCGGCCATTGGCACCTTGATTGCCGAGACCGGTGGGCAAAATGTGCTGATCGCCGACTCCTCAGCCTTGCCCGAGCAGCTGGTGAAAGACGCCATCGCGTCGAGCTTCGGTTCCGCCGGTCAGCGTTGTTCGTGTTTGCGGGTGTTGTTGGTGCAGGAGGACATCGCCGACAAAGTCATCGCCATGCTTGGCGGGGCGATGGACGAGTTGGTGGTTGGCGATCCCGGACTGTTGGCAACCGATGTAGGCCCGGTGATCGATGAAGATGCGCGGCGCATGCTTGAGAGCCACGCTGCGCGCATGGACAAAGAAGCAAAATTGATTAAGGCGGTGAAGTTACCGGAAACCACCCGCAATGGAACATTTGTGGCACCGCGCGCTTATGAAATCGATTCGCTAACGCAGCTGCAACGCGAAGTGTTCGGCCCGATTTTGCATGTGGTTCGCTACAAAGCCAAGGATCTGGACGCGGTTATTGAGCAAGTGAATGCCACCGGTTACGGCCTTACGCTTGGCATCCATAGCCGCATTGATTCGACCGTACAAGCCATAGCCACCCGGGCAAAAGTGGGCAATTGCTACGTTAACCGCAATATGATCGGTGCGGTGGTCGGGGTGCAGCCGTTTGGCGGCGAAGGGTTGTCCGGCACCGGCCCCAAAGCCGGCGGACCCCATTATCTGTTGCGGTTTGCCACGGAACGCACGTTAACGATCAATACCACGGCGGCCGGCGGTAATGCCTCGTTGTTGACGCTTGAAAATTGATGTGGGATCGTCTCGAATCTGCGATATCGGTATAGTGCGATTAGGTTAATAACCAAGCCTTCACGGCCAATCAGGTAAAGTCCCGCTATGTACCTGGAATACTACGGCCTTAAAGAATCGCCTTTTTCGATCACGCCCGATCCGCGTTATGTGTATTTGAGCGAACGCCATCGTGATGCGTTGGCGCACTTGCTCTACGGGGTTGGCAAGGGCGGCAGTGGCGGCTTTGTCCAGCTCACCGGTGAGGTCGGCACCGGAAAAACCACGTTGTGCCGGTTGTTGTTGGAGCAATTGCCCGAGCACACGCGCGTTGCTTTGTTGTTGAACCCCAAATTGTCCCCGGTTGAATTGCTGGAAACACTGTGCGAGGAGTTGAAGCTTGATATCGCGGGCAAGCGCAACAGTTTAAAAGGATTGGTGGATACGTTAAACGCGTATCTGCTGGATGCGTATGCGCAAGGGTTGCGCGTGGTATTGATCATCGACGAAGCCCAGAATCTATCGATTGAATCGCTGGAACAAGTGCGGCTACTGACCAATCTTGAAACGCCGACGCAAAAGTTGCTGCAAATTATCTTGCTGGGTCAGCCGGAATTGCGTGACGTGTTGGCCAAACCGGAATTGCGCCAGCTGGCCCAGCGCATTACCGCGCGCTATCACCTTACCCCGTTAAACAATAATGAAACGGAAACCTACGTGCGTCACCGCATGGCGGTGGCAGGTTGTGCAAGGTTGCCGTTTACGCGATTGGGGCTGCGCGCTTTGTATCAACGCTCGGGCGGTATTCCACGGCTGGTCAACGTGATTGCCGACCGCGCCTTAATGGCCGGCTTCGCGCGCGAGCAGGAAATGATCGGTGAACGCCTGGTCGATCGCGCCGCCGATGAAGCGTTGCCGGGTCATGCGCGTTATTGGGTGCGCCGTTATGGTGTTTTTGTAGGCGTAGCGGCCGTGGTTTTGCTCGCTCTCGCGCTCGCCCTGTATTTGCGCGCTCCCGAGCCGGTACAGGTTGTGGCCCCGGTGGCATCGCCCGTCATGCCTGCGCAACCGGATAGCGCGATTCAGCATTTGCGCGAGCGCCTTGCTCAAACCGCCGAGTCCGAACTGAACGCGTGGACGCAACTTTTGGCGCGGTGGCAGGTCAACTCCGGTGACGTGGCGGTGAAAGACGCGATTCGCTGTCAATCGGTGGTATTTCCTGGTCTGAATTGCTTGCATGGACATGGTTCGCTCGAACAATTATTGCGTTTTGATCGCCCGTTGATTTTGGTCTTGGAAAACGAGGGACGGCGCTCCTATGCGCTATTGTTAGGTGCCGATAAACACAAGGTTAAGTTGGACTTTGCGGCAGAACCGCTGGAGATAGAGCGAGAATCATTGGCGCAATTTTGGACCGGTGAGTTTGTGGCGGTTTGGCGGCTGCCGCCGCAAATCCCGCTTACCTTGCACAAAGGCGATGCGGGCGCTGCGGTGGCATGGGTGAAGGAGCGGCTGGCGGCGTTGGACAATAGCGCAGCCAGCACACCAGGACCGGCATTTTTTGACACCATGGTGGAAGAGCGGGTACGTACGCTGCAGCTTGCTTATGGCATCGCGGCAGATGGCATCGTCGGGCCGGAAACTTTGTTTGCGCTTAGCGCGCTCGACACAAGCGGCCCTCATTTGTCACGCAATGTGGATTAATTAATAATGTCTCTTATTCTTGAAGCTTTGAAAAAATCCGAGACCCGGCGCCATCTTGGCGGGGCGCCGAATATCAATACGCCATTCACGCCGGTGCGGCGTCGGCGCAATCCATTGCCAGGGTTGCTGGCGGCAATTGTGGCGGCATTTATTATCGGCTGGTGGTGGATGAATCGCTCGCAGCCCGCCGCCCCGATCGCCACTGGCGCGGACACTACCGCACCTGCGGGGGCCCCTCCGGCGGCCATTCCCAATGCCAGTCCGGACGCCGCGCCGCGCAACCTCGCTGCTAAACCGATCTCGCGTGAGCCTGCACCTACGGCACGCAGCAGTGCCGCTGAGCGCATGCCAAGCATAAATCCAACGTTACCGCCAAACGTAATGCAAAACACCGGTGTTCTAACCGTACCGAATCCGAACCTTCTAAAAACCGCCCCAGGCACCACCGCCAATGCGCCAAAAACGTTGGCAGCGACAACGACGGAGCATGAAACAGAACCAGCAGTGGATGATAAAGCGCAAGGTGATGCAAACCCAGGTACAGCCCGCGCCCTTAAGGATGCCGCCATTTTACCTTTGGCCGGTGAGACGTCAGTCAATGCGCCGACATCCGAAAAACCTGCACCCACGCAGCCGACCCGTGTATCTGCATCAAGCGCGAGCCCACCGCCCGCAGCGCCGGTTCCCTCCGCGACTGCGCCAAGTGCAATTGCAACCACTGCGGCTGACGCAAACACTTTACCGTTGTATTTTCAGCTGCCGTATGGGCTGCGCAAGGATTTGCCGGGGATAAAGATCAGCATGCACGTGTATGCCCCAGAGCCGGCGCAACGTTTTGTGATTATCAATGGTGCCCGGCAAATTGAAGGCGATGCATTAAACACCGAGCTTACCTTGCGGGAAATTCGCCCGAACGAAATCGTTCTGGAATTTCGCGGGCAGAAATTCATCGTGCCGCGTAGCGGTACTTAAGCGGTGTTCGTCCGCGTCGAGCAACGGCGCAAGCAGCGTTTGCCATGGGCCACCATTGCAATCGTTGCGTTATGCCTAGCGGCCTTTTTTTGGGTGGCTGGCACTGCGATCGATGAACGCCTGCTGCTGTTGCGCGAATGGGGCACGGTACCGGCTAAACTGTTTGACGGCAGCACGCCATGGAGCCGCGGCTTACGTTTAATAACGGCATTGTTTTTTCACGCGGATTGGCAGCATCTCACCGGCAACCTGCTGTTTTTGATGGTCTTCGGGCTCGCGGCCGAACGGGTATTGGGTTCCTGGCGTTTTCTTATCTTGTTTGGAGTGGGCGGCGCTTGCGCGAATTTGGTCGGAGCGCTCACGTTAGCCTCGGCCAATGCCCCAATTATCGGTTCCAGCGGTGCCGTTTCAGCAATTGTGGGAGCCTACTTGGCGTTATTCCCGCGCGCGCGATTGGGTTTGGTGCTTCCGCTTGGGTTGTTTTTGGAATTCGTGAAAATTCCCGCGCCGATACTGATTGGTTTCTGGATTTTGTTGCAACTGCTGTTCACCTTCGTGGGTCCTGCCTTTGGCGCTGTTGTCTGGTGGGCGCATATCGCCGGCTTTGTGATGGGTATTGCTTTCGCCCTATTGTCGCGGCAGGCCATTGTGCGAAAGTTGCGCAATTAGCTAATAAGCCGTGATTTCATTGAAATTTGTCAGCCCGATTTTGCGGGTAACGATTTGCGCTGCGATGCCATGCCTTTGAGCACGTTTAAAGCCTCGTTTAATGCGTAGTCCTCAATCGATTCACGATTAGCCGCGTCGTGAGGATTGCTCTTGTCTTTTTCATGCTCGCCCTTAAGGTGCCGGGGTAAATCGCGCTCACCGGTGATGAGGCTTGGCGCCGCGTCACGCACGCTGAGCTTTAAATCGGCCAATTCGATGTCTGGATGAATGCCTTCGGATTGAATCGAGGTGCCGCTCGGCGTGTAATAGCGCGCGGTGGTCAGTTTTACCGCGCGATGTTCATCCAACGGCAAAACCGTTTGCACCGAACCCTTGCCGAAACTGCGTCGACCGATAATCAACGCGCGGTGGTGATCCTTAAGCGCGCCGGCGACAATCTCCGCGGCCGAGGCCGTGCCGTTGTCGATTAGGATTACCAACGGTGCGCCGTCGATCAAATCACCTTTGGTTGCGCTAAAGCTAAGATCGGCCTCCTTTAAACGCCCTTTGGTGGTGACGATCACACCCGCATCGAGAAAATCGTCGCTGATCTCCACCGCCGCCGTCAATAAGCCGCCGGGGTTGCTGCGCAAATCCAAAATCGCGCCGTGCAACGGCTGCGCCTTGGCGCGAAACTGCTCCAGTTTGCGCTTAAACTCGGCGCCGGTTTCCGATTGAAATTGCGCAATGCGCATATAAAGGTAGCCGGGCTCAATCTGCCGTATGCGCACACTCGCGACGCGAATCGTTTCGCGCTTCAGTTTCATCTCCACCGGTACACTGGTTGCTTCGTGTAACAACAGCAACGTGACCTCGCTACCGGCCTTGCCGCGCAACAGGTTGACCGCTTCGTTTGCATTCTCGGCATTGATCGGCTTGCCGTCGATGCGAGTGATGATGTCGCCGGGCTTAATGCCGGCGCGCTCGGCTGGCGTATCATCGATCGGTGCAATCACGCGCAGCAGCCCGTCAACCGCAAGCACCTCCAAACCCAGCCCGTCATAAGCGCCTTTGGTGTCTTCGGTCAATTCTTCGAGCTGTTTTTGATCCAGATATTCGCTGTGCGGATCAAGCCCGGCCAGAAGTCCGCGAATGGCCGCTTGCATTAATGTTTTGTCGTCGACCGGCTCGACATAGGCTTGCTTAACCAGGTTGAACACGGCAGTGAAGGCGCGAATGTCTTCAATGCTAACCGGCTCGCGAGCGGCGGTTACCGGTGTGGGTGCAGCATCCGCACGCGTCTGTATCGGGATAATCCCGAAGACAAGCATAAATCCGATGTGACGTAGCATAGACATGTCCTCCAAAGACGCGTTCATTATAGCTGGCCTTGCGCACAAGCCTCAGCGCAAAGACGGTTTTGCCGGAGCCGGTTTTAACCAAGGCCGTGGATTCAGCGGTTTTCCGTGATAGCGCAACTCAAAATACACCCCCGGCGTCTTAGTTCCACCGCTGGCGCCGCTGCTGGCGATGACATCGTTGGCGTTGACCCAGTCACCAACGTCTTTCAACAAGGTCTCGTTATAACCGTACAGCGTTAGATAACCGTCGCCGTGATCAATAATCAGCAATAACCCAAACCCGCGCAACCAATCAGCAAATGCAACGCGCCCATGGGAAACAGCGCGCACGTCACTGCCCGATTTCGCTTCGATCAGCAATCCCTGACTGTTGCTTCCATTGTCGTCGCTGCCACCAAACAGAGTTTTGACCGATCCGCGCAACGGCCAGTCAAGTCGACCGCGCAATTGCGCGAACGGTTCGGCTCCGGCGATTTGCTTAGGAATGTCGGCAAACACATCACGCAGTTTTTCCAACAAGTCCACAAGGCCTTTTTCGTCCTTGTCCAAGGCGAGCAGGCGGCTTTGTTGGTCTTTGAGTCGAGCCATGAGTTCGGCCAGCACCTGTTCGCGTTGTTTGCGATCCGCGCTTAATTCGGTTATTTGCTTGGCGTGCATTTCGCGGGTTTCGGTGAGCGTTGCCGTTTGTTCCTCAATCTCGGTTTGGATTTTGGCAAGCTGCGCCAAGTTACTGAGCACTGCGCTGATTTGATCCATTTGCGCGGTTTGAAAATAACGATGGTAGGTGAGCACCCGCGAAATGGTTTTTGCATCGTCTTGCGCCAACCACAATTTGAGCTCTTCATTCCGTCCCGCGGCGTACGCCGACCGCAACAGTGCGGCGAGTGCTTCATGCTGCACTTCAAGTTTTTGATTCAGCCCAGCGCGTTGCTGTTCGAGCTTATTAAGGTCATTTTGTTGGGAGCTAAGCTTTTGCTCTACGCCTCGCAGCGCTTTCGTCAGCATCGCGATTTTCAATTCTTGATCGCGCAGAGCGGTGACTTGGTCGCTGCGTTGCGCCTGAATTGCGACGGCCGCGGCGCTAATGGTTTTGATTTCAGCGCGTACTTGCTCCAGCTTCTCTTTGGTTTGTGCCTCTTGCGCAGCACGTTGCGCGTCATCGTTTTGCGCAACTGCCACGGCGCTGGCAAGCACCAGCAGCAGCGACTTCCATCGTGCAACCATCAAGCAAGAAACTCGATCAGACTCGTGCCGGTCATCTCCGATGGCTTAGGCAGCCCCATCATCATAAGCACCGTGGGGGCCAAATCGCGCAAAGCGCCTTGCCGCAAATGTGCCTTGCGTCCCACATACACCAACGGCACGGGGCCGACCGTGTGCTGCGTGTGCGGTTGGCCGTCTTCCGCCAGCATTTGTTCTAGATTTCCATGGTCGGCACTGATCAGCATTTCACCGCCGGCCTTGCGGATGGCGGGTTCAATGCGACCCAGGGCCTGATCAACGGCCTCAACGGCTTTAA
The DNA here is from genome assembly GCA_964466115.1 of uncultured Rhodanobacteraceae bacterium. GTDB lineage: Bacteria > Pseudomonadota > Gammaproteobacteria > Xanthomonadales > Rhodanobacteraceae > Pseudolysobacter. The sequence continues at coordinate 107,396 of CAYXMH010000006.1, forward strand.
TCGCGGCATCGAGCTTGCCGGTGTGGCCAACCATATCGGGGTTGGCGATATTGCACACAATAAAATCAAATTGGCCGCTTTCGATCGCATTCACCAGCTTATCGGTCAGCTCCGGACAACTCATCTCCGGTTGAAGATCGTAAGTCGCGACTTTCGGGCTTTGCACCAAAATGCGCTCCTCGCCAGCGAACGGCAGTTCACGCCCTCCTGAGAAGAAAAAGGTGACATGGGCATATTTTTCGGTTTCCGCAATGCGCAGCTGCGTTATACCTTGGGCGGCCAAATATTCAGGTAGCGTGTTGTGCATCGATTGCGGCGGATACGCGATGGCACTGACAGGTAAGTCGGTGCTGTATTCAGTGAGCGTGACGAAAGCGTTCAGCGCAAACGGGCGCGGTCGCGCAAATCCGCTAAATCCCGGTACAACCAGTGCTTGGCTTAATTCGCGCGCGCGATCGGCGCGGAAGTTCATAAAAACAGCGGCATCGCCGTCGCTGATTTTCGCGCCAGTGCCGATCACGGTGGGTTTAACGAACTCATCGGTTTCGCCGCGTGCATAGGCGGCGGCTAAAGCGGCGAGCGCGTTGTCGGCATGGAATTCCGATTGTGCCTCGACGATTGCTTGATACGCCAATACGACGCGCTCCCAGCGTTTATCGCGGTCCATGGCGTAATAACGACCGCTAACGCTGGCGATGAACGCGCCAGGGATGGCGGCGCATTTTTCGATCAGTTTGCGCAAGCTGGGCTGCGAGCTTTGCGGCGGCGTGTCTCGTCCATCGAGAAATGCGTGCACCGCAATGCGCCTTACCCCGCGCTGCGCGGCCAAGTCGAGCATGGCAAAAATATGTTGTTCGTGGCTATGCACACCGCCCACGGATAACAAACCAAATACATGCAGCGTGCTCGATTGGGCCCCCGCGCAGGCTTTTAATAATGCGGTGTTCTGAAAAAAGCTCCCATCGGAAATCGCGGCATCGATGCGGGTAAGGTCCTGATACACCACACGACCGGCACCGATGTTCATATGCCCGACTTCCGAATTGCCCATCTGATCGTCTGGCAAGCCGACCGCTAGGCCATGGGTCTCTACCAAGCTATGCGGATGCTCCTTCAGCAATCGCCGCCAGTTCGGCGCATTGGCCTGCGCAATGGCATTGTTTTCCGTGGCTTCGCGTTGGCCCCAGCCATCGAGAATCAGCAATAAAACGGGTTTCGGTCGCGACACAGGGGTACCTCCCATAAACCCTGCAATGGTAGCGCAATCGCGCCGGTTTTTTTGTCGAGGCTAATTAAACCAATTACGCGCCAGCTGCATCTAAGTGACATTCTCCCACGCCATACTGAGGAACCAGTCATGCAGTCCAGGTCCCGATTATTTGCATTTAGCGTGTTACTGGCCAGTTGCGCTTACGGCAGCGACGGCGATATCGAAAAAGTAAACGGCAGCATTCGCGTGGACGCCAATGCGTCGGTCGGGGCATTGTCCACGGTCAACGGCAGCATCCATATTGGCAATCAAGCCCATGCGAAAAACGCTGAAACGGTCAATGGCGGTATCAATGTCGGCAGCGATGCCGAGATCGGTTCGCTGGAAACGGTCAACGGTGGCATTGTCGTTGGCGAGAAAACACGCATTACCAGCACGGTTGAAACTGTAAACGGATCGATTGGTCTCACCACAGGAGTCGATGTCGGCGGACGCTTATCCAATGTCAACGGCAGCATCAAACTTGCGGCGGCGCATGTGGGCGGTGGTATTGAAACGGTTTCGGGCGATGTGACGATTGGCGCAAACGCTCGTGTCGAAGGCGGATTGTTGGTGGATAAATCGCATGGCAGCAGCTGGTTTCATTGGGGTGAGGAGAAAAAGCCGCGCATTGTGATCGGGCCCCATGCCGTAATCGAAGGCACTTTGGTTTTCAAACGCGAAGTCGAGCTTTTTGTCAGCGATAGTGCCACGATCGGGAAGGTGGACGGAGCCACGCCGGTGAAATTTGCCGGTGATTCACCGCCAGGCTAAGTTGCATTCGGGCTTGCGCTTTGCGCCGGAATAAAGGCAGTATCATGGGCTAGAGTTTGGTTCAGTGCTGCTTCCATGCCTATTCTTGTTCTCGCCACCCTTGCCATCCAGATTCTCTGCGCCATTCATGTGGTGCGCAGCGGGCGTCAACTTTACTGGATTTGGATCATCGTAGCGTTGCCTGGCATTGGCTGCACGGTGTATTTCGTGACACAGATTTTGCCGGAGTTACGCAACGATCCACGTAGCCGAAAAATGGCGCGGCAGGTATTGCACACATTTGATCCGGAACGGCAGCGCCGGCATATTCAGCAGCAATTGGAGGTTACCGACACCGTCGCCAATCGTCGCGCGTTGGCGAATGAGTGCTTGCGATTGGGTGATTTCAGCAATGCCGCCGATTTGTTTCGGTCCTGCTTGAAGGGAATTCACGACAACGATCCAGAGTTCCTGCTGGGATTGGCCAAGGCGCAAAGCGGCATGAACGACTTCGCAGGCACCAAGCAAAGCCTGGAAGAGCTGATCAAAACCAACCCGGACTACCATTCCAGCGACGCCCATTTGTTGTATGCGCGAACGTTGGAAGAGTTGGGTGATGCCAAGATGGCGATCACGGAATACGAAGCATTGGCCACCAGCTACCCCGGCGAAGAAGCGCGGTATCGGTATGGGTTGTTATTGAGAAAACAGGAACGTTTTCGTGAGGCTCGCGAGGTTTTTTTAAGCATGTTAAAGCGCGCGAAATTGGCGCCGCGCTATTACCGACGCAAGGAAAAGGAATGGCTTAGCGCCGCGCAACGCGAGTTGGCGGCGTTAGGGCCGGAATAAACGCTTAGTGCGACGCGGGCGCTTTTAAGTCCAACGCCTTATCCACCGAGCCTTGCGTCATCGGGTGGTATCCAGGGCGCGCTTTTTTATAAATGGCAAGCGCCAGGGCTTTGCCTTGCGCCGTTTTTGCTAGCGCCTCATACAATGGCACAACCAAGATACGCCGGCCAATTTTCAGCATATGTGCCTGCATGGCTGCGTATGCCGCTTTGTAATCGCTGCGGACACTCAATCGATACCAGCGAAACGCGATTTCAGCGTTCTTGGTCCCCGTCAAATGAAACGCTTGATCCAGGGCCGCCATCTGTTCTTGATTCAAGACGTCAGGCAACGAATCCAAAAAATATTGCCATTCCTGCGTGGTCCAACGCTGATCGTTAAGCGCCGGCGCTGATAAATCGCCGGCAAGCCAAGCTCTGCGGTTGGCGTCGATTTTTTTAAAGCGTGCCGATTCGGGCAACGGCGCATTGCTGGGGATGCCGCCTTGGTGTATCCAGGATTCAACCTCCGCAAGATCCATTTTCCCTGGTTGTTTATCGAGTAAATTCGCTTTCAAATAATCGACGAACTGCTGCGTGGTGATGCTTTGAAACGCGAAATGATCAAAGTACTCGCGCAAGAATGAGTCGAACACGTTGCGCCCGAAGCGTTGTTCCAGCAACTGCAGGAACCACGAGCCTTTGGTGTAGGGAATATCGCTCAAACCATCGTCGGCGTCCCTGCCATTAAGATCGGGCAATAGGCGTTGATCCGGTTCCGGAATGTCTTTCAGTTCTTTTTTCAATTCTTCAACCGCGATGATAAATTCCTCATCTGCCTGTTCTTTGCCGTAAATCGCCTCCACAATGCGGCCTTGTACATAGGTGGTAAAACCCTCGTTTAGCCAAATGTTCTGCCAGCTGGCGTTGGTTACCAGATTGCCCGACCAGGAGTGCGCCAACTCGTGCGCGACCAATGAAACCAAGCTCTTATCGCCGGCAATGACCGTCGGCGTGGCGAAGGTTAAGCGCGGGTTTTCCATGCCGCCAAAAGGAAAGCTCGGCGGTAATACCAGTAAATCGTAACGACCCCAACGATACGGTCCGTACAGTTGTTCGGCGGTTCGGATCATTTTCTCGGTGTCTTCGAATTCTTTGGCGGCCGCCTCAACCGTGCCCGGTTCCGCATAAATCGCGCTGCGCGGGCCAATTTCTTTAACAGCCAGATCACCAACCGCCAGCGCCAATAAGTACGACGGAATGCGCTGTGGCATGGCAAATTGGAAATCGCCGTTCAAGGGATGTTTCGGGTCGTTGTCTGCGCTCATCGCCGCGCGTAACGCCTTCGGTACGCGGATGCGCGCGGTGTATGTAAAACGCACCGCCGGCGTGTCCTGCAGCGGTACCCAAGAGCGCGCGTGTATGGCTTCGGATTGCGAGTACATGAACGGCGATTTTTTACCGGCGGTTTGTTGCGGATCAAGCCACTGCAACCCGGACGCTTCCGGCACGGTGTGATAAGCGATACGGACCTTGGGGCTTTGCTGTTTTAGCGTAATGTGTAAGGCGGAACCGAGAGTGGCATCGCGCGGTGCCAACGTAAATTCCACACGCTCCAATTTTCCCGCGTCGTTGGCCGCCTCGATTTTTTCGATCACCAGGTCGCGGGTGTCGAGTGTCAGCTTGCGCGCCGCTTTGTCCAGCCAATCGAGAGACAGCTCCGCGCTGCCTGACAAACGATGCTTCGGAAACGAAACAGTGAGATCCAGATTCAGCGTCGTCACGCGCACTTTCGCGGGCTCTGCGTAAGAGTGCGGATCGGCGCTGGCAACGGCGTTATCGGTGGACATGGCGAAACCCAAAAAAGCAACCAATGCGGATACATTCATACAGAAAGAATCGGTGGGTGAAAACGTGCAGTATGCCAGCTTTTTAAGACGCACTCAGCCGCCAGAAGTCACCGTAAAAGAAATTAGCGGGGTGCCGATATGCCAAGCAGTTTCACTAAACGCGATAACCGCAGTGAATTGCCACAACGCCCGCCGCGAGATTGTGCACATCCACACTCTCAAAACCGGCGTTTTCCATCATTGCCTTTAAGGTTTCCTGATTCGGGTGTTTTCGGATCGATTCAGCGAGATATTGATAGCTTGCCGCATCATCGGCAATCAGTTGGCCAAGGCGCGGCAACACTTGGAAGGAGTGAAAGTCGTATAGGGGTTGTAACATTTCCGCGCGCAGCTGCGAAAACTCCAAAATCAAACAACGAGCGCCGATTTTCAACACGCGATGCATTTCCGACAACGCGCGCGGTTTGTCGGTGACATTGCGCAAGCCAAAAGCAATCGTCACGCAATCGAAGCTCTTGTCGGGAAATGGCAAAGCCTGCGCATTCAACTGTGCGTACTCAATATTGCGCACATGGCCTTTATCCAACAATCGATTCCGGCCAACATGTAGCATTGCCGCATTGATGTCGCCCAAGACCACGTGTCCTTTGTCTCCGACGCGCTCCAGCAACAAAGCGGCGATATCCCCGGTGCCTCCTGCTAAATCAAGCACGTGGTCCCCGGATCGAACACCACTGGTTGCGGCAAAATGCCGCTTCCACAAGCGGTGCATGCCGAACGACATAAGATCGTTCATCAGGTCGTATTTTTCCGCGACCGAAGTAAATACCTCGTCGACGAGTTTCTGCTTTTCCGCAACGGGTACGTCGCGGTAGCCGAAATGGGTGGTGGATTCTTTCGCCATAAATTCGTATCCGCTCAGTCTTCTGCGCCATCTTACCCAGTTATCGATTGTTCGCCAGCTGACATGCCATGATAATCGTCAAAAATGCTTTGGAATACTAAAAATGAATGCAATCGGGATAGGGGTTTTGGGCGTCTTAAGCGTTTGGGCTGTTCTAATCTTCAATCGCCTTATCGCCGACCGCAATCAAGTGCGCGCGGCCTTAAGCGACATCGATGTGCAGCTCACGCGCCGCCATGATTTGATTCCCAATTTGGTCAGCACGGTCAAGGCGTATGCCGACTACGAACGCGCCACGATGACCGCCGTCACTGAACTGCGCAGCCGAGCCTTAAGTGCAACTTCGATCGCGGACCGGGCGCCGCTGGAGGATCAATTGGGTGCGCAGGTGGGTCGGCTATTGCTATTGCAGGAACGCTACCCGGAGCTTAAGGCCAACGAGCAGTTTCTTAAACTGCAGCGCGATTTGGTCGATGTCGAGGATCACCTGCAATATTCACGTCGTTTTTACAATGGCGCGGTGCGGCAATTCAATACCCGCATCGAACATTTTCCCGAATTACTGCTGGCGGGATTATTCGGTTTTCATTCGGCCGAGTTTTTCGACGCACAAGATCATCAGGGTCCATCCATATGACAATTCGCGCATATCCATTCGGTGCCACGGTCGCGTTGTTGATGCGTTTCTGCGTCTCATCAAGTTATGCCGATGAGCGCATCCTCGATTTTCACAGCGACATCGAAGTGCATAGCGACGCGAGTATGGAGGTGACTGAGCAGATTCGCGTTAATGCGCAAGGCAACCGCATCAATCACGGCATCTATCGGGATTTTCCAACGGATTATCGCGACCGCCACGGCAACCGCGTGCGCGTCGACTTTACTCCGTTGGATGCGAAACGCGATGGGGCTTTTGAAGCCTGGCACGCCGAATCGTTCGCGAATGGCGTGCGCGTTTATCTCGGCAGCAAAACGACGCACGTCGCAACCGGCGAGCATGTTTACACATTAAGTTACCGCACGACCCGCCAGCTCGGGTTTTTCGCCGATCACGATGAGCTTTATTGGAACGTTACCGGTAATGGTTGGGCTTTTGCGATCGACCATGCCAGCGCCGCAGTTCAATTGCCCGGGAACGTCGCGCCGGAAAAAATGACGTTGGCCGGCTACACTGGAGCGCAGGGTGAGCAAGGGAAGAATTTCAAAATACGGGCGGATGGTCCTTCGCATGTCGAAATTGAAACCACGCGTGCACTGGATGCGAAGCAGGGGTTAACCGTTGCGGTCGGGTTTCCCAAAAACATTGTAGTGCCGCCCACTGCTTCGCAGCAGGCGTACTGGCTTTTGCGTGACAATCTCAGTTTTCTGATTGGTGCAATTGGATGGCTTTTAATCCTTATCTACTATTATTTCAGCTGGCGCTCCGTCGGCCAAGATCCGAAACGCGGCGTTATTTTCCCGCGCTATGACGCGCCAGCGGGGATTTCCCCGGGGGCAATCCGTTACGTTGAGCGCATGGCATACGACCCTCGCTGCTTCGCCGCCGATCTCGTCGATCTATCAGTGCGTGGCGCGATGGCCATTCGCCAGGAAAACGGCGTTTATCAATTGATTCGCCAGTCCAACTATCGCGACGCTACCTTACCGAAGGCCCAAGCCGATCTGCTGCACAACTTGCTTGGCTTAAGCGTTGAGCTGACGTTGCAACCGGATCAGCACCCCATCATTGGGCGCGCCTTGTTGGAGCATTCCAAGCGCTTGGCCAAAGATTATGGCGATGTCAATTTCCAAACCAACAGCGGTCAGTTGGTGTTAGGCGTGCTCATCAGCATCGCGACCGTGGTCGCGATGGTATTCGCATCCGGATCGATTAATTTTGGTCTACAGATGGCATTGATGGGTTTATTAAGCTTAAGTTGCGCATTCGCGTGGTTTATAGGGTTGGATACTTTGGTTGCATGGCGCAGAAATTTGGCGCGTGGCCGTATCGCGCGTTTTTTTAAAATACTGGTGGCAATGCTGCTGCTTGGCTTAACCATTATTGGTGTTGCTTATCTTGGCAATGCCATCGGCCTTTTTGCCGCCAGCGTGTTCCTGTTGATCGTGCTAACCAATCTTGCGTTTTCAGGTTGGTTAAAAGCGCCAACCCCAGCGGGGCGCAAACTGCTGGATCACATCGAGGGTTTGCGTTTGTATCTTGGTGTGGCTGAACGCGACGAATTGGCCTTGCAACAAGTGCCACCATTAACGCAGGAGCAGTTCCAGAAATTCTTACCTTACGCTTTAGCTCTTGAGGTAGAAAAAACGTGGGGTGATCGTTTTGCCGCGACACTTCCTACCAACGACACAACGACCATGGCAAACATGGGCTGGTATCAAAGCAATATGCTGCTGAATGCCAGCAACATTGGGCAATTCAGCAGCAATTTCAGCTCCTCATTCAGCAGTGCGATTGCCTCTTCGGCAAGCTCGCCCGGCTCTTCATCGGGACTCAGCGGCAGTTCTTCTGGCGGGGGTGGATTCTCGGGTGGCGGAGGTGGCGGGGGCGGTGGTGGGGGTTGGTAATTCCCATTTTTCCGCAGACATTCATGTTTCCGTTCGCCCTGAGCTTGGTCGTTGGGTGAGCGGAAACGCCGCGGTGCTTCGACAGGCTCAGCATGAACGGTTTTCTCAAAACCTTGATGCTGTGCCTATTAAATTGGAACTAGCTTCTAACGTGACCTGCAGCCGCCAAAGCATCCAAATACTGCTGCCAATATGTAGGCTGCTGTTTGCCTAAATCGTACAACGTGGCCCAGGTAAAAATCCCGGTTTGATGGCCATCGTCAAATTTAAGCAATACGGCGTAATTGCCCACCGGCTCAATCGCATCGATGTTCACATGCTGCTTACCGGTTTGCAGTATGCGTTGCCCGGGACCATGGCCCTGCACTTCGGCACTCGGGGAGTGCACGCGCAAATACTCGCACGGCAGCCGGAATGTTTCTCCGCTGTCAAAACTCACTTCCAGTAAATGTGAAGCGCGGTGCAAGCGGATATCGATCGGGCGCGGCGTAGTGGTCACAGATTGATTCTCACAAAATATAACGGCTCAAGTCTTCGTCTTTGACCAATTCGCCGAGATGTTTATCGACGTATGCGGCATCAATCGTGATGCTCTCACCGCCGCAATCGGGGGCGTCGAACGACAACGTGTCGAGCAAGCGCTCAAGCACCGTGTGCAAGCGGCGTGCGCCGATGTTTTCAGTGCGTTCGTTGACGTGGAACGCAATCTCGGCCAAGCGCTGAATTGCCGATGCTGCAAACATCAAGGTGACATTTTCGGTGGCGAGCAAGGCGGTGTATTGCTTGGACAACGCGTTATGCGGCTCACTAAGAATGCGCCGGAAATCGTCGGTCGTCAGTGCCGATAGCTCCACCCGAATCGGAAAACGGCCTTGCAATTCCGGAATCAAGTCGGATGGCTTGGCCATGGAAAAAGCCCCCGAAGCGATAAACAGGATATGGTCGGTTTTTACCATACCGTGCTTGGTGGAAACGGTGGAGCCTTCCACCAGCGGCAATAAATCGCGTTGCACGCCCTCGCGCGAGACGCCGGCCCCACCCCAATCGGAGCGCTGGCAGACCTTGTCGATCTCATCGAGAAAAACGATGCCGTTCTGCTCGCAGATTTCCAGGGCGATTTGTTTGGTTTCCTCATCGTTGATGAGCTTCGATGCCTCTTCCTCAATCAATAAGGGGCGTGCGGCTTTAATGCTGAGTTTGCGCTTTTGCGTTTTTTGTCCGGCCAACGATTGAAACATGCCGCGCAATTGCGAGCTCATTTCCTCCATGCCGGGAGGCGCCATGATCTCCACGCCAATGTTCATGTTCACGTCAATTTCGATCTCACGCTCGTCGAGCGTTCCCTCGCGCAGTTGTTTGCGCAATTTTTGCTGCGTATCGAGATCGCGTGCATCGAGCTCTTCCGGTTCATTTAAAAACCCGGCGCCTTGTCGGCGCGGTAGCAGCGCTTCCAGGATTCGGTCCTCGGCGCGATCTTCGGCCTGAGATTTCACCTCGGCTTTCGCTTTCTCGCGCACCATTTTTACCGCGGTATCGGCCAAATCGCGAATGATTTGTTCGACATCTTTGCCGACATAGCCGACTTCGGTGAACTTGGTGGCTTCCACCTTGATAAACGGAGCGTTGGCAAGATGCGCCAAGCGCCGTGCAATTTCGGTTTTTCCGACGCCGGTCGGGCCGATCATGAGTATGTTTTTTGGTGTGACTTCATCGCGCAATTGTGGATCGAGTTGCATGCGCCGCCAACGGTTGCGCAACGCAATCGCCACCGCACGTTTGGCGGCGTTTTGACCGATAATAAATTTGTCTAATTCTTTAACAATTTCTTTTGGTGTCATTTCCGACATATAAACTCACAGTTGCTCTATCGTAATATTGTGATTGGTGTAAATGCAGATATCGCCGGCAATCGTCACCGCTTTTTCGACTATCTCACGGGCGCTAAGATCGCTGTACTCCAACAATGCTTTAGCCGCCGCTTGCGCATACGGGCCACCAGAGCCGATCGCGATCAAACCGTTTTCTGGCTCCAGCACATCGCCATTGCCCGAAATAATCAAAGAAGCGTCCTTATCCGCTACGGCAAGCAGCGCTTCCAAGCGCCCCAAACGCCGATCGGTGCGCCAATCTTTCGCTAGTTCGACCGCCGCGCGGGTGAGATTTCCACCGTACTTTTCAAGCTTCGCCTCAAACAGTTCAAACAACGTGAATGCATCGGCCGTGGCGCCGGCAAATCCGGCCAGAATATCGCCTTTGCCTAGCCGGCGAACTTTGCGCGCGTTGGCCTTCATTACGGTGTTGCCCAGCGTAACCTGGCCGTCGCCACCGATCACAACTTGGCCGTTTTTGCGCACAGAGACAATCGTGGTGCCGTGAAATGACTGCATGAGAAACCCTTACACTGTGGAACCGACTAAGTTAGGGGCGATTGCGCAAAATACAAGCGGTTAAGGTTTGTTTTTGCGTTTCGCGCGGGGATGGGCCGCATCGTAGACCTTGGCCAGATGCTGAAAATCCAAGTGGGTGTAAACCTGTGTGGTGCTGATATCGGCGTGACCGAGCATTTCCTGCACTGCACGCAAATTACCGGACGATTCCAAAACATGACTGGCAAACGAGTGCCGCAGCAAATGCGGATAGACGCGCTTGTGTACACCTTGGGATTTTGCCCAGCGTTTTATGCGCGCACGAACGGTGGCGGGTTTCATCGGGCTGCCGTGGCGGTCACAAAAGATCGGATCGCCGCTGCCGGGGGATGTTAGCGCACGCAACTGCAATAAGGCCTCCAGCGCTTTCCCCCCCACCGGCACTACCCGGGTTTTCGAGCCTTTACCGGTGACGCGCACCAATCCCTCGTCGATATCCACGTCGCGCCAGTGCAATCCGACCAACTCGGCGCTGCGCAAGCCGCTGGAATAAAACAACTCCAGGATTGCCCGATCGCGAATGGCGTCGGCGCCATCGGTTGGAATCTCGACCAAGGCGGCGGCTTCATCGACATCCAATACTTGCGGCAACTTGCGGCGCAAGCGCGGTGCTCGTACCGTATCGGCCGGGTTGGATGGAATCTCACCGGTGCGCGCTAAAAACCGCAGAAAAGCGCGGCACGCCGAGAGCAGATGATGCAAGCTGCCGCTTTCGCGTCCACGGCGATGCTCGCGCGCTACCAGTTGGCGTAGCGATTCACTGCGCAACTCACGCCAATGGCGCAGATTCAGAGGCTCGACAAACTGCAGCAGATAATTCAATTCACGCGCGTAGTTGGTGATGGTGCCAACCGCATAGCGCCGCTCCACCCGCAGATGTTCAAGATAGCGTTTGATGGCAGCGTCCAACGGCACCGTCATCGGTTCATCCCGATTTGGGAAACCGCGCGATTGCCACCGCGATGGCTTCGGCAATCAATTTTAGAAACACTGTGCCCATGCCGGGATGAAAGCGGTTGGGTTCTCGGCTGCCGATGGCGAGCATACCGGTTTCGGTAATCGGCAGCAGCACTGCAGAGCGTACATCGGAAGCGGCGGCGCGAAACAGCACGTCGAGTTTTTCCGGCTGCAGGCGACCGCACAACGGCTCGTTGCGAGTCAGGAATGCGCTAAATACCGGCAGATCGGCCGCGGCTCCCGGCGCGCGAATCAGCCACTCCACATCGGGTAAATCGGCATCGGCACGGAACAGCACCAAACGCACCAGTTCGGTTTGAAAGTCTTCGGTGAGGCCGGCTGCGATTCGATGCACGGTTTCGCTTAATGATGTCGCGCGCATCAAACTCAATGTCAGCGAGTGCACGCGCAGCATCAGTTGTTCGTTATCGCTGCCAATGTCGATCAAATCGTGCAGGCGACGCGTCAACTCGCGATTGTGCTCGCGCAACACTTCCAATTGATAACTGGCCAAAGAGGTGGTGGGACCCTGCTCGCGCGGCAGTATCAAATTCAACGCAATATCGGGAAAATCTTTTAAGAACGTCGAATGACGCCGCAAATAGCTGGCGACTTCCGTGGCGCTTAATCCCTCCTTGATCGATATTTCGCTCATGGCAACCAGTCTCCTTCGAATACAAACGCCGCCGGGCCGGTCATCCAAATCGGGTGACCCGGGCCATCCCAATGAATATCAAGGTCACCGCCCGGCAAGGTAACGCGCACGGTGGGATCGAGTTTATTTTGCTGTATCAAAACGGCAACCGCCGCACACGCGCCGCTGCCGCAGGCCTGCGTCTCGCCAACGCCGCGCTCCCAGACGCGCAATTGAATGTGCGTGCGATCCACGATTTGGGCAAATCCGACGTTGCAGGCTTGCGGAAAATAAGGGCTGCGTTCCACGCGCGCGCCGAGTGTGCCGACCGGCGCCTGTGCACAATCGTCCACTTCCAGCACCGCATGCGGATTACCGATCGAAACGGCGCCGAGCGTCACCAGATCGGAATTGATATCCAGATGGTAGTTGGTATCGGCATTGTCAACGCGCAACGGAATCGCCTTGGGATCGAAATCCGGCACACCCATATCGACGCGCACCGTGCTTCCATCCAGTATCTCGACCACCACCGGGCCGGACGGGCTTTGCAAACGCACCGCACCCACACCGACTTCACCCTCACGCGCCAGCCAAACGGCCACGCAGCGCACGCCATTGCCGCATTGCGAAGCTTCGGAACCATCTTTGTTGTAAATACCGTAACGAAACGCACAGCTTAAATCGCTCGCCGGCTCAACCGTCAGCAATTGATCGAAACCAACGCCGGTGTGGCGATCGCCCAGTTGCGCGATCTCGGCGCGGGTTAAATCCAAGGGGCGTGAACGGCAATCAATCACGACAAAGTCGTTGCCCAACCCATGCATTTTGGAAAAGTGCAAACTCACGGTTGCGTCGCTGCCATCGTTGATTCCTGCTGTTTAAGATAAATCATCAATGAAATCTCAATGCGCCTCGATGGAAGAGGTTTTGTCCGTTGGCGCCGATGCCGCTTTCGCTGGGGTGTCCTTCTTTGACGAATCCTTGTCCGGCAACACCAAGTTGCCTTTATTGCCGCAACCAGCGAGCAATAAAACCGATAAAAACAGTGACGTGTAAAACAATCGCAGTGGATTCATGATTCGCTACCAAAAAGAGTTCGGCCAAGTATAGCGACTGAATTACGTACGCGCCGTCAATTTTATTGCCGACCTGTAGGGTGGGTCTTGGCCCACCGGGATGCTTGGGTAAAAGCGGTGGGCCAAGGCCCGCCCTACGATCCATTCTTTGCGTCCCTAAGGGAACATGGTAGCGTCTGCGACCGACGTCTTAACACCCGCGTTAGCCATGCTTAAAGCGCTCCTCCTCCTACTCAAAGCCGGCAAGTTCGGCAAAATCCTACTGACCTGCGGCAGCATGGTTATCTCGGTGTTCGCTTACGCCTGGATATTTGGGCTGCCTTACGCGATGGGTTTCGTTCTGTTGATCTTCGTGCACGAAATGGGACATTACCTGGCCGCCAAGCAAAAAGGACTGGATGTTGGCGCGCCGACGTTTATTCCGTTTGTCGGCGCATGGATTCAATTGAAGGAGCAACCGATGAATGTTGCGACCGAGGCGTATGTCGCGATGGCGGGGCCGCTTGCCGGTACGTTAGGGGCATTGGTTTGCTATTACTTAGCGCGCACTGAAAGCAGTGACTTATTGCTGGCGCTGGCGTACTCGGGTTTTATGATCAATTTATTTAATTTGATTCCATTATCACCCTTGGATGGCGGGCGCATCGTTGCGATCTTGTCGCCGAAGATCTGGCTGATTGGGGCGCCCCTGTTGTTGGGTTTATTTTTCTGGCGACCGAGCCCAATGCTGATATTGATTCTGATTTTGGCGCTACCGAACTTATTGCAAGTGTGGCGCGAGTTCTTTGGCAACAAGAATGCCGCGGCTTCTGCTGCCCATCCACCGGGCTATTACGAGGCCTCTGCGGAACTGCGTTTGCAATACGGCGCGATGTATTTGGGCCTGGCCGGGTTTCTTGCGGTGATGTGTTACGAGCTCAGCGAAATGTTGCCGCATCGCGGCTAACTAGGACCGCGCTCGCCGCCCCTGTTTTAGATGTGCTTCGCTATTCTCTGATTTCGTTTCTGTTGAACTTGTTGTAAGTGTGCCGCTGGTTTTTGGGCGAATTAAATAGAAATATGCAAGAGTGCAATCGAAGACGTTCAAATTCGCGCACATTGGTTCACGCGTCACTCATCGATTGGGTTGGTTTTCAAATTTTTACAAACTTTTCCAATATAAGGTGTCCGCTTTAGCCGCCAAATTTCGCACTTATATAAGAGTAAGTAACATCAATAATGACTTGGGTGGCGACATGAAAACGATCAAGGTTAAATGCATTGAATCAGTGATCTGCGTTGGTTTGGCGTTAGCCACGA